>CALIDI010000029.1 GCA_938023035.1 uncultured Leptolyngbyaceae cyanobacterium
CAGACATTAAATTATCAAGTGCCCGCAGCAGTGCATTTCAGTAAGTGAGGTGATTAAAATGAATTAAATCAAACAGAAGAAGGACAAATGAACTAAATAGGGATTCTATCTTAAAGTTTTATAAGAACTGTCTAGACAATGAGGTGCACCTTAAAGAGCTTACTGCAGCGCGGTCACTGGACACAGACCAGCGCCGGCAAGTTGTGCTAATCAGGTGGATTAAGCAGATGTAGGGTGCATTTGGCTGCCTGGCAAGGAAGCAGCCGTGACCAGTTGGTAGGTAATTAGGATCGACGTTTTCATTACGCTATGACCGTAATTTATCCGGTGGTAGCTCAGTTTTCGAGATAAAGGAAAAGTACTTTTGCCGGTAATACCAACTGCTATTCTTTTCGCTTCTAAAAGCACTGGTGTTTTTCTGGAAATTTGCTTGGTGCCCGTGTATAGATTCAGTAACCGATGAAGGCAAATGTTTGTTGAACCTTCAAAATCTAGAGGTTAGTTCAATCCAAGCATTCAGTCTTCTCAAGGGTTGGTTGATCAATCAGCTCTTGTTTTGGAGTGTCTCTAGTTTTCTCAATTTCACCTTTTTTCTTTCGATCCTTGAGGTAACTCTTATGAAACGTGTTGTAACACTTGCTCTCTGTGCTATTAGCGTTTTGGGATTTACTACCGCTGCCTCTGCGGAAACCTTCACGGTCGAATGCACCTCTACTAGCCAACTTTGCAACCGGACAGCGACACTAAACTTTAACTCGGACGGGCCATGGATAGAGTATGCCGTTACGCTTAAGGCCCCACGAACCCACTGTTCAGCCGTGAGATACCTGGTTTATTCCAATGATGGCAACCGCCGCTTGTTGGGTCGCACTACTTTTTTGAATGCAGGGGAATCTAGTTATGTTTTCTTGGGCAGTAACTATGCCCGTGGTTCCCAAAGTGTCCTGATTGGAGCAGAAGGCTGGTTTGGGGGTTGTAATACTGGGCGCCTACATTCCTGGGGAGTAGATGCTCGCGTATACCCCGTACCGCGTTAGGAACATCGCGTGATTGAGGTGTGACTGATGGCGGGAGTTGAGGGGGTAAGGTTTTGGTCTGCACTGATTGGGCGATCGCACCAACTAGCGCTCAAACCACAGGCGTTACAGTCACCAATGAACTGCCCCCTCGCCCCTGACAATCCTCTATCAGTCACCAGCGAATCAACTCACATATGATCGATGAATCTTAAAGCCATCAAACAACAATTTCCAGAGTCAGCCAGCGAAATCGAAGCTCTTGAAAACTTGGGGTTTACAACTCGCCAACCTAGTTGGATCAATAATCTCGACTTAGACAAGGCAATGACCGCTTGTTGGTTACTTAGAAAGATAGGGGACGATCAAGATGCAGATGTGCTCGTCAATCTGTTAGCAGGTCAACGCAGCGAATTATGGATGCAGGCAGCGGCATCCCTGAGTTCGATCATGACTCAGAGGCATTTAAGCTCCCTGCTCTCGATTCTTGAAACCAGTTCCGATCCAGCACAGCGAGAAAGTGTTGTGTATGCTCTTTCTTTTCAACTAGACAGCCAAATCACCTCGCACGTAATTCGGGTATTGACTGACATTGCAACTAATCGGGTTGAGGCCCCCTCTGTTCGCGCCCAAGCCTTGGAGGGACTTGGGAATCAACTTTCGCAGGAGTTGTTTTCTCAGGAGTTGTCAGCTTCGTCATCTCAATATCAGGAAACAGTGAGCGCGATTCTGCAAGCACTAGACGATTCGGAAACGGTCATTAGGTTTTGGGCCTGCTTTGCGGTAGGTCGGCTCAAAATCGAGGAAGCCTTGCCAAAACTTCAACTCCTTGCTCAGAGCGACAAGACCCATGTGGAAGGGTGGTGGCCTGTGAGTGAGGAAGCTGAGGATGCCATCACTTTAATAAATAGAGGAGAACCCCCTCTGCGTCAACCCTGCAAATCGCTTGCGACCTGACAAGGCCCGTACCCATCGGCTGCCGCACGTTGCTCAATTTCCATAGAGGACACAGTGGAGGATAAATATGATTGCCAAGTTCACAACTGACGAAGCCTATTACGCTAGTTTCCCTAGCCCACCAGAGAGGCTGACCATTGAATGGGACACCGAGGCAGGAAAGCCCATCCACCTAGAATGGGTGCATGGCTCCGCAGTTTTGTTCCTTTACCCTAACACTCCTGGCTGCATTATGAGGGAAACACCGGATATTAACTACTATGACGTTAATCTGCGGATGACCACAGCTGGCTACGAAGAAACTGCCTATAGCCTCAAGGGCAAACTCACCGTGGACGCTCACCGTCCTTCGGGGGCTACATTCGCTGGGATTTACGAAGGCACTGGCACAGCTTGGTTTGTGGCGGACACAGATGCCTCTTAACTAATCCAAAACTAAGCCAAACGGGTCATTGCAGTTGCCCTAATTTATGTTAACTAGCTCCGCACAGAGACCTTATACTCGTCCTTCAAATTGTCTGGGTCGAACAAATATAAAGAATC
This sequence comes from uncultured Leptolyngbyaceae cyanobacterium, assembly GCA_938023035.1. Classification (GTDB taxonomy): domain Bacteria; phylum Cyanobacteriota; class Cyanobacteriia; order Leptolyngbyales; family Leptolyngbyaceae; genus DSRU01. The sequence goes on from CALIDI010000029.1 coordinate 2,517, forward strand.
GATAAAGAATCGGGAACTTTAGAACGAGGTCTGAAGACTGCTATGGGAGCATGAGTGCAACTGGCGCCCGTTTCCTTAGAGCGTTCTACGATGGTAGCGTAGCCATGTCAAAGCGAAAGATTGGTCTATCAGTTTTAATCTTGTTAGGTTGCCTGATATCAGCGATCGACTTAGTCGGCAGCCATACGGTTCTTGCTAAGAGTACACCGTTAAAAGGTCGGGGCTGCCCAACTCGTTTTTCAGCCCGCTTATGGCGAACCGTGCGAATCGAGGACAAAACAGTGAAGCTCCAACCAGGTACAATGACGCAAGTCGGTAAGCTCTATTCGGGTTCTGCCTCCTGTCAAAATTTTAAGCAGCGAAAAGATAATCCGAAACCGCTTTGAACTACAATCTAGGGGTGTAGTGATTGCGAGATTCCTATTGATATCATGGGTGAGTCAAAGCGTCGAAAGGAGCAACTGGGCGAAAAGTACGGTAAAGAGCCACCGATTTTTCCCTGGTTGCCCATAACCAAAACTCAAGCAAATCAGTTTGTGCAGTGGACGACACGGGGAGCTTGGGGGGGTATTGTCTTATTAATTATTTTTTGGCTAGTGGTACGCTTTGTGGGGCCAGCCTTTGGCTGGTGGCAGGTTAACTAACGCCGTAAGGCACAGGGGTTAGGATGAATCCCAGAATGGGCAGGGGCTTCTACCCTCGTAAGTAGGCATGTGATTTCTGGCTTCGGCCTGACTTGACTGATGATGATGTGGTTGACTCATTGTTCTTTTTCCTTGCTTCTAGATTCCTTTATTTCTCAACTCTTTCTACCACATAGAGGAAATGGATTTAAGCCAGTCTTCTAAGCCAAAAGCTTTGCTTCTGCTGGCGCAGCTCTCAAGGAGGGGTCTACCCCTTTGCCCCTTACAAAACTTCCGTTTTGCTGTCTTAGTGATGATGGGCTATTTCTGAATCCCAGTAAGAAGCTTCAATCTTATGGCCATCGAGATCCCGAATAAAGCAACCATAATAAGCTTCACTGTAATCCGGTCGTTTGCCAGGAGCACCTTCATCTTTGCCCCCAGCAGCTAAAGCGGCTGCATAGAAAGCGTGAACTGCTGCTTTCGTAGAGGCAATAAAAGCGATGTGAGTTCTATGCCCTACGGAGGCGGCTTGACCATCAAAGGGAGCCTGTACCCAAAATTCTGGATATTGTTTGCCATAGGCAACGGCATTGGGGTAAGACATTAAGCGTTGACAGCCCAAAGTTGGTAGAACGTGATCGTAAAAAGCCACTGCCTGCTCAAAGTTGTTCGTTCCGAGTGAGATGTGGGAAAGAATACTGGGGTTATTTTCCATTGCTTCTGACCTCTGCGTGACTGCATGAACAGGTTTAGGAGAAGAGCGAGTCCTAGTAAGGTGCAAACCCTTGCGGGTTGATTTCTCGCTTTTCAAAGCGGAATGCTCGTTGGAGCTTGCTCTAGGGGTCTTGGCTCTGGATTTTTATCATTGAAATAGTACTAATTTACTAATTCTGGTTGCTGTTAGGGTTCTGATGACAGGGTTCTGGTTGGTGGCGGCAATACCCCTGCGAGGGGTTGGGTAGACCGATCTCGCGGAGGACTCCGGTCTCTCTAAAATAGGGGTGAAAGAGTAAACATTCGTCTATTGCGGGGGGAACGCACAATGCAACCGACTAACCCCAATCAATTTACCGAAAAGGCTTATCAGGCGATCGCCAACTCGGTGGATATTGCCCGTCAGGCACAGAGCCAATATGTTGAGTCAGAGCACCTGCTTAAGGCACTGTTAGAGCAAGATGGTTTGGCGACCAGTATTTTGCACAAGCTGGGGGTGAATGTAGCCCAGGTGCGCGATCGCGTTGATGACTTCATTCGGCGTCAGCCCAAAGTAACAGGGAGCAATGCCAACGCCTATGTAGGGCGCAGCCTTGATACCCTGCTGGATCGGGCCGAAGCGCAACGAAAGCAGTATGGTGATGAATATATTTCCGTAGAGCACATGCTTTTGGGCTATGCCGGAGATGACCGCATCGGCAAAGCTCTGTTTACAGAATTTAAGTTAACGGAAGCGGCACTAAAACAAGCCATTCAACAGGTAAGAGGAAGTCAAAAGGTGACCGACCAAAATCCCGAAGGGAAGTACGAATCGCTGGATAAATACGGGCGCGACTTAACGGAGATGGCCCGACAAGGCAAGCTTGACCCCGTGATTGGACGGGATGATGAAATTCGCCGTACGGTGCAGATTTTATCGCGGCGTACTAAGAACAACCCCGTGCTGATTGGGGAGCCGGGGGTAGGTAAAACGGCGATCGCCGAAGGGCTGGCCCAACGCATTATCAAAGGCGACGTGCCCGAATCACTCAAGGATCGCAAGCTGATTGCTCTAGATTTGGGGGCGCTGATTGCTGGTGCCAAATACCGGGGTGAATTTGAGGAACGACTGAAGGCGGTACTGAAGGAGGTCACAGAATCTGGTGGCAACATCATCCTATTTATTGATGAAATCCACACGGTTGTGGGAGCTGGGGCTACTCAGGGCGCCATGGATGCAGGCAACCTGCTGAAGCCAATGCTGGCCCGGGGTGAGCTGCGCTGCATCGGGGCCACAACCCTGGATGAATACCGCAAATACATTGAAAAAGATGCCGCATTGGAGCGCCGTTTCCAACAGGTGTATGTGGATCAGCCCAGTGTTGAAGATACGATCTCGATTCTGCGGGGTTTACGAGAGCGCTACGAAGTACACCATGGGGTAAAAATTGCCGATGCGGCGCTGGTAGCGGCGGCAATGCTGTCAAATCGCTACATCTCCGATCGCTTCTTACCCGACAAAGCCATCGACCTGGTAGATGAAGCCGCGGCCAAACTCAAGATGGAAATCACCTCCAAACCTGAGGAACTGGATGAGGTAGATCGCAAGATTCTACAACTGGAGATGGAGAAACTCTCCCTCCAGAAGGAAACAGATACGGCCTCTCGCGATCGCCTGGAAAAACTCGAAAAAGAACTGGCCGATCTAAAAGAGGAGCAAAGCCGTCTCAATGCTCAATGGCAAGCCGAAAAGGATGTGATTAGCAACATCCAGAAGCTAAAGGAAGAAATTGAAGCCGTCAATGTTGAGGTACAACAGGCAGAGCGCGACTATGACCTGAACCGGGCTGCCGAGTTGAAATATGGCAAGCTGGCCAGCCTCAACCGCCAGCTACAGGAGGCCGAAGCTAAGCTAGCCCAGACCCAAACTAGTGGTCAAACCCTGCTGCGAGAAGAAGTGACCGAGGCCGATATTGCCGAAATTATCTCAAAGTGGACGGGCATCCCCATCAGTAAGCTTGTAGAGTCGGAGATGCAAAAACTCCTGCATCTCGAGCAGGAATTGCACAAACGCGTAGTTGGGCAATCTGAGGCAGTAGCTGCGGTCGCCGATGCCATTTTGCGATCGCGGGCAGGGTTAGCCGACCCAAACCGGCCCATTGCCAGCTTTATCTTTTTAGGCCCAACCGGCGTCGGTAAAACGGAACTGGCAAAAGCCTTGGCCGCTTACCTGTTTGACACCGAGGACGCCATGGTGCGCATCGACATGTCGGAATATATGGAGAAACACGCGGTCTCTCGCCTGATTGGGGCACCTCCAGGCTATGTCGGTTACGACGAAGGCGGCCAACTGACCGAAGCGATTCGGCGGCGGCCCTATGCCGTGGTGCTGTTTGACGAAATCGAGAAAGCTCATCCCGATGTGTTTAACGTAATGTTGCAAATTCTTGATGATGGGCGTGTCACCGATGCCCAGGGGCACACGGTCGATTTCAAGAACACCATTATCATCATGACCAGCAACATTGGTTCCCAGTTCATTCTGGATGTGGCAGGAGACGACAGCCGCTATGACGAAATGCGGGGACGGGTAATTGAGGCCATGCGATCGCAATTCCGGCCTGAGTTTCTCAACCGGGTGGATGAATTCATCATCTTCCACGGCCTGCAAAAGAGCGAACTGCGCGAAATCGTCAAACTGCAAACCCTGCGTCTGGCCAACCGACTTGTTGATCGCAAGATCACCCTCAGGCTCTCGGATGCCGCCCTCGACTTTCTTGCCGAGGTGGGTTACGACCCTGTCTATGGGGCGCGGCCACTCAAGCGGGCGATTCAGCGCGAACTAGAAACAGCGATCGCCAAGGCTATCCTACGTGGCGAAATCCACGATGGCGATACCGTCTTTGTGGATGTGGAACATGAGCGACTTTCCTTTAAGCGACTGCCTTCGGAAGTGCTCACCACCCAATAGGGCGACCGGCGTTGCTGACTTTAGGGATGAATCGCAGCACCTGGCAATCAAATCACACGCTGAACCTGGGGTATTCTGCGGAGTGCCCCGGGTTTTCAGCATCGCCCCGCTCTCACTAGGGCAACCCCTCGCGATTGGCAGGCCAGATTGTGAGGAACGGGCCCCTGTTGGAGGGTAGACGTGTTTGGATTTTGGGCGTCTGGTGAGCTTGTCAAATAATGAGGACGGCCAGCAGCTACAGCCTCGAATCCAAACGCTGAGCTTCTCATTTTGACTCGGCGACACAACCACTACTATATTCTGTGCCAGAAGCTGCATAAGTTTTCGTCTGGCGGATCGGCATTGGTCTGAAGCGCACCAATCGCCGACACAAGCAGCCCCGTGACAGCGGCTACATCACGAGTTTTCCCATAGGCCTCAACTTCATGCTGCCTGGTTTCCATAGTGCTAAACGAAGGGGAAGATCCGCAATTCCGTGATTCAGTTTGATACCACATCCTGCCATGCACTGGCGATGATTACGCTCAATCAAGCCTCCCCTTTATTGTTTGATTTATGCTATTTAGGGTGTCTAGCAGTGTAACCTGGGCAGCCAGGATTCTAGCTGATGCATCAATATTTTTAGAGGTGAGGCTATTGCTAACAGGTTATCTCCAAGTCGGTCGAATTGTTGCGGCTCAGGGTATTAAGGGAGAAGTAAGGGTTTACCCAGAGTCCGACTTTCCGGAGCGTTTTTTAGAACCGGGAACGCGCTGGATTTTGCCGCCAGGCGCAACTGAACCTCAGCCGATGGAGTTAGTCAAGGGGCGTTTTTTGGGAGGTAAGGGTCTCTATGTGATGCAGTTCGCGGAGATTCGCGATCGCACCCAGGCAGAGGCCTGCCGCAATGCCGAAATTTTAGTGCCAGAGAGCGATCGCCCCGCTTTAGAAGATGGTGAATTTCATGTAGGAGATTTGCTAGGGCTGCCGGTTTACGATCAGGCAACACAAGCCCTGATTGGCACAGTTAAGCGCGTTGTGCCTGCTGGCAATGATTTACTAGAAATTGAGCCGGTATCTGCCCCCGATAGCCCAACACCAAAGCCCCTGCTGGTACCCTTTGTGATGGCGATCGTACCCGTGGTTGATCTGGCCCAGCGCCGCATTGAGATTACACCCCCCGAGGGCTTGCTAGACCTCTAGCTCTGCTTAGGAAGATCGTTTTGTTTTGCGATCCTCGACCTGTATCATGTACTCCCCTATCTAGTCGCCTAGCTATGCCCAACCGCCTTGCCCAAACCAATAGCCTCTACCTGCGTAAACATGCCGACAACCCTATTGACTGGTGGCCTTGGTGCGACGCAGCGTTGGCCACCGCCAAGGAACAAAACAAACCGATTTTTCTCTCGATTGGTTACTCCAGTTGTCACTGGTGCACAGTGATGGAGGGCGAAGCCTTCTCCGACCAGGCGATCGCCGAGTACATGAATGCCCACTTCTTGCCGATTAAAGTCGATCGAGAAGAATATCCGGATATAGATAGCATCTACATGCAAGCACTGCAAATGATGGTTGGGCAAGGTGGCTGGCCCCTCAATGTTTTTCTCACCCCAGACGATCGGGTGCCTTTTTATGGTGGTACCTACTTTCCTGTAACGCCACGCTACGGGCAGCCGGGCTTTTTGCAAGTGTTGCAGGCGGTTCGCAACTATTACGACCATCAAAAGGAAAAATTGCAGGCTATTCAAGCCGAGATTCTTCAGAATCTCCAGCAATCGACCTATCTTCCCAGTACGGATAGCCTTAGCCCAGATCTCTTGCAAAAGGGGCTGGCTGCTAGTGTTGAGATTCTGGCCAGGCCAGGCCCAGGTACCCGGTTCCCGATGATTCCCTACGGGGATGCTGTGCTCCATGGAATACGGTTTCACCGGCAGGCTGCCAGGGAAGCCTCCGCTCAACGAGGCATGCATTTGGCCCTAGGCGGTATTTTTGACCAGGTTGCGGGGGGCTTTCACCGCTATACGGTAGACCCTACTTGGACGGTGCCCCATTTTGAAAAAATGCTCTACGATAATGGCCAAATTGTGGAGTATTTGGCCAATCTCTGGGCGAATGGCCAACAGGAGCCTGCCTTTGAACGGGCGATCGCCCGTACCGTTGAGTGGCTTCAGCGCGAAATGACGGCTCCGGAAGGCTACTTTTACGCCGCCCAAGATGCCGACAGCTTTGTGAGTGCCACCAGTGCAGAACCTGAGGAGGGAGCCTTTTATGTCTGGCCCTACGCTGAACTCAGTCGGTATCTGAGTGCAGACCAACTGGGTGAGCTAGCCCAGCATTTTGATCTCAGTGAACCGGGCAATTTTGAAGGAACCACAGTCTTGCAACGCCGTCAGCCAGGGGTATTACCCGACTCGGTAGAAGCCGCCTTAGATCGGTTATTTGAGGCCCGCTATGGGGCACCTCGTGCAGCCATTGGCCAGTATCCCCCAGCCTGTGACAATCACGCTGCCAGGTCATTGACCTGGGCTGGGCGGATTCCCCCAGTAACGGATACCAAAATGATTGTGGCCTGGAATAGTTTGATGATGTCGGGGCTGGCACGGGCGGCGCTGGTGTTGGGGCAGCCTACCTATTTGGAGCGGGCGATTGCCGCCGCCGATTTTATCTTTCAGCATCAGTGGCCGGGCGATCGCCTACATCGGGTCAACTACGCAGGCATACCCAAAGTCATCGCCCAATCTGAGGACTATGCGTTTTTCATCAAGGCCCTGCTAGATATTCACCAGGCTTGCCTTGGGTTTACGCTCTCGAGACCCAGCGCCATAAACTGGTTAGAGCAGGCGGTGCGAGTCCAAGCCGAGCTTGACACCTATCTTTGGGATGGAGTGGCAGGCGGCTATTTTAACACCGATGACCGGCCCGATTTGCTGCTGCGCGAACGCAGCTATACTGACAACGCCACCCCCTCAGCGAATGGGGTCGCTGTTACAAACCTGGTGCGTCTGGCCCTGCTGACCGAAGATCTGACCTATCTTGATCGGGCCGAACAGACGCTGAAAGCATTTGCTGCGGCAATAGAGCAAGCCCCCCAACTCTGCCCCAGTTTACTGGTGGGGTTCGATTGGTTTGATCACCCAACGTTGATTCGCACGACGCCAGCAGTCGCGCGATCGCTGGTTTCGCGCTATCTGCCTACCACCGTCATCACCCTGGAGCCTAGCCTGCCAACGGGAGTAATCGCCTTGGTCTGCCAGGGTCTCAGTTGTCAGGAACCTGCCACCAGCCCAGAGCAACTAGAGCAACAACTTCAAGCCAGTGGAGTCGTTCCATAATGGGTGAAGCACCTGTCCCCTGCTATCAGAGCATTTGCGAGGGGCTAAGGGGGAAGGGATCAGGACTTTGAGACGGCTCGGCTCCCCTGCTCCTAACCTGGGAGCAGGGGCTGGAGGATAAGGGCCGGCAAAGGTGACGTGCTCTCGTGATCAGAAACATCGCAACGGTTATCGTAGGACAGCTGACGGGTTGACCTAGATCAAGCCTATAGTAAAAACTAATAGGGTTAAGCAATGCGGCCTTCCGGCTGCTTTTTGCTTTTCCTCGCCAGTGGTTGGGCCACATCTCTCCCTGGAAGTCGTACTTGCAGGTTCCTACAGCAAGGCGGAAATTTCTGGGCTTGTCTAAGTCACCCGCATCCCCTAGCCTTTGCTCCCATTGAAAGAGCAGGGAAAATCGAAGCCCCTTTCCTGCTTTTGAGGGGGGTGAGGCTAAGGGCAGACAGACTGATGCCTTTGTCTACTAGATTCACCAAACCGTTGACGAAACCGCTATGGCTATCAGCGATCCTTCCGACCTCACGCCTCATCAACCCCACCCCGTCATCCCCAAACTGAAAATCTATCGAATGTTTCAGATTGGCCTTTATCAGATGGGCCTGGGTATTATGTCAGTGCTGACTCTAGGTGTTCTTAACCGGGTCATGATTAATGAGCTGGCGATTCCTGCCTTGATTACAGCAGGGGCGATCGCTATGCACCAGTTCGTCTCTCCAGCTCGCCTCTGGTTCGGCCAAATGTCTGATGCTCGCCCTCTAGGCGGACAGCATCGCACCGGCTATGTCTGGGTGGGCACAGCCTTGTTTGTGCTGGCTGCCTTTTTAGCGGTGCAGGTCATGTGGCAGCTGGGGGATAGCCTGCAAGCCAGCGGCTGGAGTGGCGCAACCTACGGTTGGATCGGGCTACTGGGTTTGGTTTTTGCCTTCTATGGCCTGGCCCTTAGTGCTGGGTCTACCCCCTTTGCGGCCCTACTGGTGGATATTTCTGACGAAGACGATCGCTCCAAACTGGTGAGTGTAGTCTGGTCCATGCTGATGGTTGGCATTGTCATCGGGGCCATTCTAAGCTCGCGCCTGTTACCCCAACCCGTCAATAGCACCTGTGATGCCCTCGGCACCTCCGATCTAAACCTGTTGCGCGGAGCAGTCAACCGGCTCTTTCTCGTCGCGCCGGGAATTGTTTTGGGTCTGGCGCTTTTCTCGATTTTGGGTATCGAGAAAAAGTATTCTCGTTTCCGTTTTCGCTCTACCACGGTAGAACGGGAGGATCAGATTACCTTTCAGCGGGCCTGGAGGGTGCTCACCGCCTCTCGGCAAACGGGTTTGTTCTTCACGTTTTTACTGTTTATGACGCTTAGCCTGTTTATGCAGGATCCGGTGCTGGAGTCTTATGGTGGTAAGGTGTTTGGCATGTGCGTTGGAGATACCACCAAACTCAATGCCTTTTCGGGTACGGGCACTCTGGTGGGAATTGCCGTTACAGGGTTTGCCGTTGTGCCTCGGATTGGCAAGAAGAATACGGCCCGTCTGGGTTGTTTGATGGTGACTGGGGCGCTGCTACTAGTAATTGCTGCCGGGTTTACAGCCCATCCCAAGTTTTTACAGTGGGGCGTTATGCTGTTTGGCCTGGCCTCTGGGGTCACCACCACCGGGGCGATTACCTTAATGCTCGATCTAACCGCTGCAGAAACGGCGGGTACGTTTATTGGGGCCTGGGGGTTAGCCCAGGCGATGGCGCGGGCAATGGCAACGGTATTGGGAGGTGCCCTGCTGGATGTGGGAGAATGGCTATTTTCTCTGCCGGTGCTGGCCTATGGTCTGGTGTTTGCCACTCAGGCTCTAGGGATGGTAGCAGCCGTAGGGTTGCTCAGTCGGGTCGATGTCCAGGAATTTCGGGCAAATGCTAAGGATGCGATCGCAGCGGTCATCCGCAACGATTTAGACTAAGAGTAGACCGTAACACTCCCCCTTACCACAGTGACATGCGGCTTAAACCGCAGGCTACTTCAACCAACGACTGCGCTCAGCCATTTCCCCGCAGCCCTTATTTAACAAACCACGCGCTAAAAGGGAGAAAAGACCCGTGGGCAATTGGCTCCAATCTATCAATCACTGGCTCAGAGGAGCCTTGCTTAGTCTGGGGATGATTGCGATCGCGGGGGGTTTGATCGCTGTTTGCTCCTTACCAGCCCTGGCCTTGCCCAGAATAACGGCAGAGCAACGCTTATTTTTGCCCCTCTCCCTGGAGTTTCTCGGCGCCTATGAACTGCCAACCCAGGAGTTTGAGCAAACCCGCGTTGGGGGGCTGTCTGCCCTCGCCTACGACCGCCAGCGCGATCGCTTTTATGCCCTGTCGGACGACCGCAGCGAGTTTGCACCTGCTCGTTTCTATACTTTGCAGTTGCAGCTCAATCAACGTGATTCCGAACGTCCCGAAATTCAACAGATAGCGATCGAGTCGGTCACCTTACTCAAGGATGAAACCGGACAAACCTTTGCCCGCGGCACGGTAGACCCCGAGGGGATGGCGCTTTCCCCGGTACGATCGCTGTGGATTTCTAGCGAAGGGGTAACACGAGCGAATATCCCTGCTTTTATCAAGGAGTTTGATTTACAAACAGGCCAAGCTCTTCGTGATTTACCCATTCCCGAACATTATCAACCTCTTAGAGAAGAGAGTCAGCAGGTGCGTGGCATCCGCGACAACCTGGGGTTTGAGGCTTTGACCATCAATCCTGGCAGTTACGGCACCATCGGGTTAGAGCCGTTTCGTCTGTTTGTTGCGACGGAGGCGGCTCTTGCTCAAGATTTAGACGCAACTGCCGGCGAGACCCGCAATCGTCTCTTGCACTATATGATTGATGCGGGGCAAATCACTTCTCCCCTGAGGCGCACCCCTTCCACCCTGGTTGTTTCAGAACACCTTTATCCCTTGGCTCCACCGCCAGCCCAAACAATTGCCCACGGCCTGACCGCTCTCCTCGCCCTGGATCAGGGAGGGCATTTTTTAGGGCTAGAGCGCTCCTTTGGGGTCGATGGCTTTACCGTGCGCCTATTTCAACTGGCAACGGGTGGGGCCAGTGATATTCGTGATCGCCCATCGCTCCAGGGAGAACTGCGCGGAGTTGCCCCCATTCGGAAGCAATTGCTGCTCGATTTAGCAACATTGGGTATCCGCCTGGATAATTTAGAAGGCATGACCCTGGGGCCCCAACTCCCTGATGGTAGCCCTAGCCTAGTCTTGGTCAGTGATGATAACTTTCGCTCTGAGCAGGTCACCCAGTTTCTTTTATTTCGCCTAAAAGGGTTAAAGTAGGGGCCTTCTCTGATCGGCGATCGCGCCATTGCCAGGAAAAGCCAGAAAGGGTTCTGTATGAATTTTTTTGAACAGCCGGATGGATCGACACCATAGCCCTTATGGTGATCACTAGCATTGCCAGCAAAGGGTGTATGGGATAGGGAGCCTGCTGACTAGATGGATGTTTTAGTCGAAAAGCTGTTTTCAAATCAGGGCGATCGCCTCATTCCGGGGTACTTCATTCGCAGTACGGCCCCTGCCAACGTGGAAGATTTGGTGGATCGGTTTGATCGTGACCTGCCCACGATTAAAGACGTTGTGGAGTCCCTCTATCAAAGCGTACTATCGGGTCGCCCCGATCCGAGCTTGGTGATTGCCATCCACGGCTATAACACTGGCCCTGTCGGCACCCCTAAAGATAGCATCCTAGAGGGCTGGTATCGGCCCCTATGCCACTTTGCCAGTAGCGACCCTGCCATTTGCAAGCATCAAAACGCCACGTTTATTGGTTATCGCTGGCCCTCAGAAAGCATCAGCCAAGATAACATCCGCAAAGACGCCTTCAGCGCCACCCCGTTTTTACTGCGAATTCTGTTCTGGGTGGGGGTTGGTTTAGTCCTCCTTTCCCTACTGTTGCTGTTCTTCTTGCAAAAACCAGCGCTGGTCTTCCTAACGATTCTGGGGGTAATGGGGGCTTCTATTGTGCTGAGCCTCTATCTGTTGCGCATTACGGTTTACTTTCGTGATAACTATCGCGCCACAAATTTTGGGGTTACTGATCTGGTCGAAGTCATCCGCAAACTTGACCAGGGTTTAATTGATCGCAAAATGCAAGAAACGATGACCGATGCCTTTTTCTATGAACGCATTGGCCAAAAGGTCGAGGGTACTCAAGCTTATGATTTAGATACCTTTACCCGATTCATCACCTGCGTGCGGCGGGAGTTAAGCCGTCGGCAAGACCTATTGCTGGAGGCCAATGATCCTAAATTTAAGCGCTTCCTCACCCGGCTCAAAATGGATTGTGATGTGCCCTCAGATCTATCGACCGAAGTGCTGACCGAGGTCATCCAGCGGCTGGTGATTTTGCAAGGTCTGGAATATGACAGGGCCGAACAGTTCTGGCGTAAAAATATCATCAAATTGTCGTTCATTGGTCACAGTATGGGTGGCCATGTCACCACCCAAGTGATTCGGATTTTGTCGGATGTGTTTGATCCTAGTTCTGTGGGTGCGGTCAGCGGGCCTGCTGTCGAAAAGCTGCCCTCAGCCCGGGTGGGGCGTGTGTTTGGTCTGGGGCGGTTGATCCTAGTGTCTCCCGATATTCCAACGTTAGCCATTCAGTCGGGGCGAGCAAATTTTTTGCGATCGGCCCTGCGTCGGTTTGAGGAAGCCTACCTATTCAGTAGTGAAGGTGATCTCGCGCTCCGGTTAGCCTCAACTGCCGCAAATTACTTCTCCTTCCCAGCCCGCAGTCGTTACCATGGCTACCGTTTGGGGAACGTTTCGATTCGACCCTGGTTTGATAGTCAGCGTCGCCGTCGCCGCCGAACGGAGCGCTATGGTGTGGTGAATTTGGAGCAATCGCCGGGTCGGCCCAGCTATATTGCCAGCGAACACTTGCTAAAATACCTGACTCTGAGTGTGCTAAACCGGGGAGCACATGAAAACTTGGACCCGGCGGTGCAGAAGCAAAACCTGCAACGGAGCCAGGTTGCGGATGAAACTATTGCGCCGGATGAAATTGATCGGGAGGCGATCGCCGATCTCTTCACCTACTTTGATTGCACCGAGTATAAAGATCGCGCTGATTACAACCCCACGGCCCAACAGCAAGATGCTTACATCATGATTCTAGATGGGCAAAAATCTCCCCTTGGTCTGTTTGACTATGCGCGGTTGTTTAAGGCTTATGCCACCTTTTCGCCCAAGCACTTTCCTAAAAAGGGCCGAGATGTTCACGGTGGCTACTTTTGGGGCAAATTCAGCCAGATCTTGATGTACCGGCTTGCCTTTTTGGGGTTTCGGGGGTTTCTTGACTCCCTCCTATTTACCCCGCCCGAATCCCTCGCGGTGACGCCCCCCCTGCCCCCTGACTTAAAAGAGCGGATTGCCCAAGCCCAGCAAGTCAACACGTCGATTGGGCTACCGATGGGCCTGTCTCCCCAAAGCGTGCCTTCACTGGATCAGCGGCAGATGATGCAATTACAGACAAAACGGCAAACAGCACTGGAATATCTCTCCTGGTTATGTGAGCAAAAACAAATTCAGGCGTTAGTGGCTCCAGAGCGGTATCAGGTGGATGTGGTCGGTCGCGATCGCGAAGAAGTGCGCGAGAACTTCTTACTCAAGGCCAGGCGCAGACTGTAAGCTAGGGATTTCATGAAACATCCGACCTTGACTGAGATTGAAGCGCTGCTGCTGCAAGCGGCCTCCCTACTGATTTATCAGGAGGTGATGGCGGCAGCTCCAGCCAACGCCTACTTGGAATTGCTCCAGGAGTTACAGGCAGAAGCGCAGACCCAACAGCCAGGAGCGCGGCTGCTCAAGGCTTATGCAGCTTGGTTTCGGGCTATGGCGACCCAACAGCAGAGCTGGCCCGACTATCTCCTAACCCGCAGCCTCCAGGCCCAAAACCCCTTTACGCAGCAGGTGCAACGTCAAGAGTTAACGGATCTGCCCCCAGCATTGGTGGCTGCTGCCCGCCATGACCTGCGGATTTTGCAACGGCTATATGACTGCGATGGCGATCGCATTGCGGCCTGGGTAACCGAGTTGGCTCCCCAGTTGCCACCCCTCATTCGCTGGAACCCGATCAACCACCCCAAGCTCGCCGATCTACGGGCACGCCTGCAACACTTCGATGATTGGTCACAGGCCCTGGAGGTCTGGGTAGACTGCTATCGTCGTCAGGGGACTGGGGCCTTCGCCCAATTTAGAGCGTTGCGCTGGCAGCAGGGGCAACTGGTGGGTATTGCCCATCCCGACCCGATTCGGTTAGCCCATCTGGCGGGCTATGAGGCACAGAAAGCGACCCTGGTGAAAAATACAGAATTTTTGCTCAATGGCTATCCCGCTTTGCATGTGCTGCTTTACGGCAGTCGTGGTTCTGGCAAATCCTCTCTGGTGAAGGCTTTACTGAACGAGTTTGGCGATCGCGGTCTGCGCCTGGTAGAGGTGCCCAAGGCAGAACTGGCCGCCCTGCCCACGATTATGGAGCAGATCTACGACAGTCGGCTTAAATTTATCCTCTTTGTGGATGATCTCTCCTTTGAAGCCGATGACGACGCCTACAAAGCCCTCAAGGTTGTGCTGGAAGGCAGTGTCACCGCCCGCTCTGCCAATGGGGTGGTTTACGCTACCTCCAATCGTCGCCACCTGGTTCGAGAGTTTTTTGATGATCGCCCCCGCCCCCAGGATGCCGATGAAATTCACACCTGGGATACCGTCCAAGAAAAGCTTTCCTTTCGCGATCGCTTTGGCCTGACCCTCACCTTTGAACCAGCCGATCAACCCACCTATCTTGAAATCGTGCAGCATCTGGCAGCCCAGGCAGGGATTGCCCTTGCCCAGGATGAGCTAGCGTTTCGCGCCCGGCAGTGGGCCACCCAGCATAACGGTCGCTCTGGGCGATCAGCCCGGCAGTTTGTTGACTTTTTGCAGGCCGAACTGGCTCTATCTGGCGGTTCCTAACACTCGATTGGCTCCGAACCGCTCCGACCGAAGCCGGTAATTACGACGTAGGAAAGATTAAACACGCTTTACAGTTCGTTACATTAGAAACATCAAGACTTAGGGCGATGCAATCGTCCGCTACTTCGGAGGTACCCGATATGAATAACATTCGTGTCGGTCGTTTGTTTGGAATTCCATTTTATGTCAACCCATCCTGGTTCTTAGTTTTAGGATTGGTGACGTTAAGTTACGGTTCAGGGTTAGCGGCCCAATTTCCTACCCTGCCAACGGGCATTGCCTGGAGCCTCGGTTTGATTACTGCTCTGCTTTTGTTTGGTTCGGTGTTGGCCCATGAGTTGGGGCATAGTGTTGTGGCTTTGAAGCAAGGCATTGGGGTCAATTCCATCACGCTGTTTTTGTTTGGTGGATTAGCCAGCTTAGAAAAGGAGTCAGAAACCCCGGCCGATGCTTTTTGGGTCGCGATCGCGGGGCCATTGGTGAGTTTACTCATTGCCGTGAGTGTTACCCTGGTAGCTGCGATTACAGGGATCTCAGGCCCCCTAGCAGCGGTTCTAGGGGTGCTAGCCTCTGTCAACTTGGCCCTTGCGCTGTTTAACCTGATTCCAGGGTTACCCTTGGATGGCGGCAACATTTTGAAAGCCCTAGTTTGGAAGGTGACTGGTAACCCCTACAAAGGTATCCAATTTGCTGGGCGCGTTGGCCAGGTATTTGGTTGGGTGGCGATCGCATCGGGTCTGTTACCCCTCATCTTGTATGGTGCAGGGATAAACTTCTGGAATGTCTTAATTGGCTGGTTTTTGCTGCAAAATGCCGGGCGAGCCGCTCAATATGCGACCGTTCAGGATCGACTGTCTGGCCTGACGGCTGCCGATGCTGTGATTGATGAAAGCCCCATTGTGGTAGATTCGCTCACACTACGTGAGTTCGCCGATCAGCGAATTTTGGACAGTCGTAACTGGCGCAAATTTCTGGTGACTGACGCTGAAGGTCAGCTACTTGGCACAATCGGCGTCGATGACTTAAAGACCATTCCAACAGATCAGTGGGGGCACACAGTTGTACAAGCTCTGACCACACCAATAGAGCCTGCATTAACCGTAGAGGGCGATCGCCCCCTTGTAGAAGTAATGCAGTTGCTAGAAGAACGTCAACTGACGGCCCTGTCAGTCGTGCGGACAAATGGAAGCTTGATTGGATTGCTGGATAAAGTGGCAATTGCCCAATTGCTGCAAAACAGCAACGTAGGAGCGCCTGTACTAGCCTCCTAAGATTAAGCGTTCTAAAGTTGAACCAAAACGCTTAGTGTAGCCCTCTTAGCAACTCATCCAGGGAAAAAGCCCGCCAATTGGCTTAATCTCTCCACTGGGTGAAAAGCGAAGAGGGCTGCTGACGCATTTGTCAGATCGGTAATGCCATTTTGGACTCTAGACTTGGGGTGAGCTTGTCGAACGATAGATGATTTTGGGTAGCAGCAACTCTCTAGCACTACAAAACCAAGCGTTTAATCGGATATCGGTCGCAAACTCTGTTTTGAGCAGTGCTAGAACCATGGCGAGCAAAGCCAGAACTAGTAGATTAGGGCAAGTCTAGCGACCCTCACCCTAGCCCCTCCCCCAGAGTGGGAAAGGGGCTTCGAGCTGGCTTCCCTTCTCTCTTGATGAGAGAAGGAAATAGGAAATGAGAGTGATTGAGACGAGTCCAGAAGTTTCTGTCGTACTGTACGAGTGCCGCTACGCAGAATTCAACACGACAAAATTCACAAAATTAAAGGTGAAAAAGGTTCAGTGTCTCCGCATTGCCAAATGACTGAATCGGCAAGTTATTTCTCAATCGGCAAGTTATTTTTTCCGTGGTGCAAGTAGCTGGACGCAATTCAATTGCCGATGATTTCGGGAGTGGAGGGCTAGAACCCCCTGTCGGAGGGTGCAGCCTCTGCTCCACTCTGCTTACAGTTCATTAAAGCGATCGATTTACAAGGGCACTCGGTTCCGTTAGGAGAATTTTGAGTGAGCTAGATACCGCCCCCTTTTCTCCAGCGCTGGGCTGCTTCGGCAATGCGTTGACCATACTTTTCGGCGGTCAGGCGATCGCCCTCATCCAGGCTCGCGGGGGCTTTGCCCATGGTCATGGCACTCTGCCCCATGACCCCTAAAAAAGAACCTAATCGGTTAACGCCATCGTCTTTACCAAAGTACATGCTGGGTAGATCCGCCGCTCCCACCCAAATCATGCTGTGTTGAGCCGCATTAATCGCCAGATAAAGGAGAGTACTTTGCTTGTCACCACTAGGAGAGCTGGAATGAGTAAATCCACCAGCGATTTTGTCCTTCCATGCCTGACTAAACCAAGCTTCGCTGGCTGCATCAATAAAGGCTTTAAACTGGGCCGCGACACCTCCCATATAAGTTGGAGAGCCAAATACAATTGCATCAGACTGGGCTAAGGTTTCTAAAATAGCGGCATCCTGCCAGCGCCCATTTGTAATTTGGTCGCTCGTAATACGCAGTAGGGTTGCCGTTGTCCCAGCAATGTTGCTCGCCCCTGCGGCAATGGCTGTCGCCATTAGGTGTGTATGACCAGAGCCAGAGAAATAAACAATTGCGACGGTTGCCATAAAAACCTCAAGCGAGAGTTAAGTTAACGATAGGGATCGAGTTTCAGTGAGAAACAGAACTGAGAAACGGAGTAGGCTTACACTGGGTAGTTTGCGCCCAAACAGGTTTGCAGAAGCCACAGGCCTTGAGAGCATTTCAGTTTCGTAACCCTTACCCTAAAGCCCTTTCCCAAGAAGGGAGCGGGGTATAGCCCTAACGGACATTCAAGAAAGGGGTAAGTGTAGCTAGACTGATGCCTTAGTCTACTAGTTAGTTTTAGTCCACGTCGGCGAATTTGACATATGTTGTGGTGGTTCTAAACACTAGACGCTTGTCAAACGCCCTCTCAGTGCACGCAACGTGCAAAGTGCAAAATTCTCAGCACGGCTGCGTTTCAAGTTTCCTAAACAGCCAGATTATTTCTGCTAGCGATGGAGACTCATCGTTAGGGTATTACGATCGCCCCTCTAGCTAGACCATCAATATGCTCAAATAAGGGGATGACCATCCATCGATGTTGAGCAAAAAAGTAGGGCAACTGTGGGCAAACTGTTTCGCAATTGGGCATTGGGTTTCGTTGCGCTGTTCCTGGTGTTGGGGTTGCAGGGATGGGGGGCGATCGCCCAACAGAGTCAACCCATTCCCATCGGGTTGGGGGTTGCTCAAACCAGCAATGTTGCCCTACTGGGGCAAGAACAGGTAGCCGGAGGCAAAATTGCCGAAGCCTATTTCAATCGCCAAGGCGGTATCAATGGCAGGCCGATTCGGGTTGTGCTGCAAGATACCGGTGGCGACGAAGCTGGTACGATTAATGCCTTTCAAACGCTGATTAACCGCGATCG
The DNA here is from genome assembly GCA_938023035.1 of uncultured Leptolyngbyaceae cyanobacterium. Taxonomy (GTDB): domain Bacteria; phylum Cyanobacteriota; class Cyanobacteriia; order Leptolyngbyales; family Leptolyngbyaceae; genus DSRU01. Next base: position 20,547 of record CALIDI010000029.1, read on the forward strand.
CGTCGTCGGGATTGTGGGGCCGACCCTCTCTCAGCAAGCCTTTAGCGCCGACCCTATTGCCGATCGCGCCAAAGTGCCAGTCATTGCCCCCTCTAATACAGCTAAAGGGATTCCTCAAATTGGGGAATATATCTCACGAGTTTCTGCTCCAGTGGTTGTGGTAGCCCCCAACTCGGTGCAGGCGGCACTGACCTTAAATCCTCAAATCAAGCGGGTTGCCGTATTTTTTGCCCAAAATGACGCCTTTAGTAAGTCAGAGACCGAAATTTTTCAAAAGGTCGTGCAGCAGCAAGGGCTGGAAGTTGTTACCGTGCAGCGCTTTCAGACAACAGATACCGACTTTCAGACCCAGGCGACCACGGCCCTTAGCCTAAAGCCTGACCTAGTGATCATTTCAGGGTTGGCCGCTGATGGTGGCAACCTGGTACGGCAACTGCGGGAGCTAGGCTATCGTGGCTTGATTATCGGCGGTAATGGGCTAAACACCTCCAATCTGTTTCCGGTCTGTAAGGCCCTCTGTGATGGGGTACTGATTGCCCAGGCCTATAGCCCAGAGCACCCCAGTGCCACTAACCAGGCCTTTCGAGAAGCCTATTTGGAGCAGTTTCAGAAACAACCGCCCCAATTTAGCGCCCAGGCCTTTACAGGCATTCAGGTCTTTGTCGAGGCGCTGCGCCAGATTGATCGGCGCCAAAAACTGGAACAGTTTTCCCTGGAGGATCTTCGCATAGCGCTGAACCAACAACTGCTGGCGGGGCAATACGACACGCCCCTGGGAGAAATCTCCTTTACCCCAGAGGGGGAAATTATTCAGAAAAACTTCTATGTCGCGCAGATTAAGATGAGTGCCGATGGCGAGACCGGGCAGTTCGTCTTTTCTAAATTGACGGCCACAGGGCTGAGTCAGGCGATCGCGGCGGATACAAGCTCCACCTCTGGGTTTGCCCTGATCTTGCAGAACATTCTGAATGGCCTCTCTATCGGCAGTGTCTACGCCATCTTTGCCCTGGGTTACACCCTGATCTTCTCGATTTTGGGCATCATTAACTTTGCCCATGGTGCCCTTTTTACCCTGGGAGCCTACCTCACCTATGCCCTAATGGGTCGGCGCTTTGGCTTTAATGGGTTGCTTGCCAATGCCCAGCTACCGATTCAGCTCTCCTTTGTGCCAGCAATGGTGCTAGGTGCTGTGTTAGCGGGCTTTGTGGGGGTCGCGATTGAGCGGTTTGCCTTTCGTCCCTTACGTCAACGAGGAGCCGATCCCTTGCTAACGGTGGTTTCTAGCCTGGGAGTGGCGCTGGTTGTGGTGAATGTGATTCAGTACCTGGTGGGAGCCGAACCTTATACTTTTCCCAGTGATATTTATGGCAACTTGCCCGAACGTGTGAATTTTGGCTCGGCGGCTAATCCTATTCCCATTCGCACGGTGCAATTGGTGATCTTTGGAGTGTCGATGCTGATTCTAGCGATTCTCACCTATTTGATTAACGCCACGAAGTATGGCAAAGCCATGCGCGCTGTAGCAGAAGACCCCACCACGGCGAGCCTATTGGGGATTAACCCTGACCGTTTTGTGGTGCTGACCTTTTTTGTCAGTAGCTTTGTCGGCGCGATCGCCGGTACCCTGGTTGCCTCTAGCGTTGGCATCAGCAACCCCTACTTTGGCATTAACTATGGGCTAAAAGGTCTGGCTGTGATTGTGTTGGGGGGGTTGGGTAGCATTCCAGGTGCAGTGGTTGGTGGGTTGGTGCTGGGCCTGTTTGAGGCCTTTGTTCCGGGGGAATACTCGGCCTTTAAGGATGCAGTGGCCTTTGGCTTGCTCTTTTTAGTGCTGGTGATTCGGCCCAGAGGTCTGATGGGGCGGCAGTTGATTCAGAAGGTCTAGGAAAGGTGCAAAGGCATTGTTTCCAGATTTGGCCATGAGATATGCAAATGAGTTGACGCTGCTATCCCTATTGCGATCAGAACCTGGCAACGGCGATAAAACCTCTGCGGGGCTATGTTCCTCGCATTCTGAAAGATTGCTATCTGCCTATGGGTATTAGAAAGCTTTGGATGTTAGAACACTTCGGACAATTTTTGTAAAAATGCTGAAAACCTTTGCCACGCCAGCTCTAGCCTTCACCCTAAATCCCTCGGCATAAAAGCATCCGGGTACCTATCACTTTTGCCCTCACCCTCAATCCCTCTCCCAACTTAGAAGAGGGACTTTGAGATGGCTCGGCTCCCCTTCTCTCAGGTGGGATAAGGGGCGGGGGGATGAGGGCCTGCAAAGGTGACAGGCTCTCAAGCATCCGGACTATTGATATGATATCAGGTAATATCAGGAAGCCTGGAGTTTTGTTTCGATTTCTAGTTGAAGCTTGCTGCTGAACAGAAAACTCCAAATGCGGTAGAAGGCATAGGGTAACAACAGTAAAACCAGGATTCCCCCTGCCACAGGCACGGTAATCGCCAGCAGGGTTAACATCATTGCCCCAATCAGTTCGACCGTCGCTAACACTGGGTTCGTTAACCCACCAGAAATCACCGTAGAACCCACGCGAAAGATGTTTAACAAGCTTTTGGTAAGGCCCGCTGTGCCACCCCCCATCGCGATCGCTAGGGTCCACTGAATCAAGGGGTTCATATCTGGCGCAACAGCCGCCGTAATCACTGTACCAGCCAGCATCGCCAGGGGAGTTGAGACGAAGTCAAGGGCATGGTCAAACCAGGGAATGTAGTAGCCCACCACCTCTAGCACTGCCGTGACGGCAAACAGAACCACCGCTTGGTCAGAAGCCAACCATTCGGTATTGTCTGGCAGATTGAGGTGCCCCAAATCAGACACCAGACTAATCAGCAAAAAGGGAACCGACACCCGAAAGCCCGTGGCCGCACTCAAACAAATCGCTAGCAGAATACTAATGAGGGTTTTGAGACTGGCGAGGGCAGCGAGTCCGGCAAAGCTTTCGACAATCATGGGTTGGCAGATAAATCTACCCCAGATTTAACAAACTCCTACGGGCTGCAACAACCTCTCTTGCTACAGTGTAATATTTTTCAACATATAGCGTTGCCAGATAGAGTGATTGCCAGGTTGCTAAGTCAATTGGGGGTTAAGGAATTGGGGATTTTACCCCGGGCCGGTTTTCAATCAGGTGCCGCTGGCTATCGGATCCATTTAAGTCAAGAGAATGCTTGAAAAGCCGATCTCCTCGTAGCCGGGTGCCTGTCACTTTTGCCCTCACCTTAAATTCCTCTTGCACCCCGTTGGCAGGGGGCTAAGGGGGTGAGGCAGGGGACTTTGAGATGGCTCAGCTCCCCTTCTCTCAGGTTGGGAGAAGGAGCAGGGGGATGAAGGGCCTACAAAGGTGGCAGGCTCTCTCGTAGTATTGACGACTCAAGTCGTGACGACCCAGCAAAACCCTGCCTCCGCAGGTGATGGCAGGCTCTGGTTGGGGCAAGTCCGCTGCGACGAATCTAGACTCCTATCGTCGCGGTTTTAACGACCAGACACGTTTCAAACGTCCTCTCAGGGAGCGTGTCGCGATCGCGTTTGCCCTATTCCCCCATGATCTGACACCCAACCGTGCGCCTCCGTGGCCCGTCTAACTCCACTAGTAAAACCGATTGGTAGGTGCCCAGGCCCAGATGGCCATCCATGACTGGAATCACCTCGCTGTAGCTTAGCAGCATTGCCATCAGGTGGGCGTGGGCATTCTTTGGCTCATCGGGAGGAATCTTCTCGCGTAAATGCAGGTCGTTATGGAGATAGGAGTCGGTGGGGGGAGCCAGCCTTTTTAACCAGGTTTCAAGATCGGCTAGCAGGCGGATTTCATCTTCGTTCACCGTTAGGGCCATAGTGGTATGCCTGGAAAATACGAGCATCTGCCCGTTTTGAATGCCTGTGGTACTTAGCAAGGCCTGTAACTGGTTCGTGATATTGCAAATGTAAATTGCAGCTTTGGTTTCAATCTCTAAAACACAGTGGGCGATCGCCATTTCCCAACAGACTCCGCGAATTCTTTTTCTTCAAACTACCGCGATTCAGAAGCACACAACGTACAATCATTAGGGTTACTTTTGGGCGTTTCTTGCTGTCTTAGCTATGACCTATTGCCTTGGAATCATCACCAGCACTGGCCTAGTGATGGCAGCCGACTCGCGCACCAATGCCGGAGTTGACTACATTTCAAGCTACAAAAAGTTGTTTGATTTCTCAATTGCGGGTGAACGTGTTTTGTTTCTCTGCACTTCTGGCAACCTGGCGGTGACGCAGGCGGCTGTTACCCTGATGACACGTGATATCAAAACTGCCGCCGAACCTAATCTCCACAGTCTGACCAATTTATATGACGTGGCGCGTTATATTGGCAGCAAGCTGCGGGCTTTGCAGTTGGAAGATCGAGAATGGCTGGAAAAAGACAAGATTGACTATACCTGCAATATTTTACTGGGGGGGCAAATTTCTGGAGAGGAGCCAGGTCTGTATCTCATCTACAGCCAGGGTAATTTTATTCAGGCTTCTAAAGAAACACCTTTTTTACAGATTGGGGAGACCAAGTATGGCAAGCCGATTCTTGATCGCATCTTGAGCTTTGACACGCCATTGCAGGCGGCAGCCAAGTGCGCTCTGCTATCGATTGATTCGACGATGAAGTCCAATATTTCGGTAGGGCCACCTATCCATCTGGTGATGTATGAAATCGACAGTTTCAAGGTACGGTATGAGCTGAAGTTAAAGATTGGTGCACCTTATCTCAGAAAGATCCGCACGCTTTGGGAAATTTCGCTGAATCAGGCTTTTGAGCGGATGCCTGATATTGACTGGGAACATTATTTAGAATTGCCGGATGAACCTACTTCGGAGGATTGAGGAAGAATTTCTATGGGTCAGCCAATCGATACAAACGCTGTCGAACTATTGGTGTTGGATATTGACGGTACCATCGCGGGGGCTGACAACGAGGTCAACCAAACGGTGCGACAGGCTGTGCAAGCGGCCCAGGCAAGGGGTGTTCAGGTGGCGATCGCCACGGGGCGCATGTATCAATCTGCCCTGCGGTTTCATCAAGCTGTTGGCTCAACACTTCCCCTCATTTCTTACCAGGGGGCATTCATCAAAGATCCAGCCACTGGCCATATCCACCGTCATCTCACAGTACCCCAGGCCTATGCAACAGAGCTATTAAACTATTTTGAAGAACCTGAACAGCGATCGCAATTCTCAGTCCACTTCTATCTGAACGATCAACTCTATGTGCGCGAGTTAACCGCAGACTCCCTTGACTATGCTGACCGCACTGGAGTAGAGGTGAAGCCTGTTGGTGATTTACGCACCCTCCTTGATCAAGAACCGACCAAATTACTGGCAATGGCAGAGGATGGGGAGACGATCCAAATCCTGCTGCAAACGATGCGCGATCGCTTTCGTCCCGACCAACTCTACCTCACCACCTCTGTTGCCACCTTTTTTGAGGCAACCCATCCCCTCGTGAATAAGGGCACCGCTGTGCGCTATTTGGCCGAGGAGGTACTGCAACTCCAGCCAGAAAACGTGATGGTGATTGGGGACAATTTTAATGATGTGGAAATGATTAAATACGCTGGGATTGGAGTTGCTATGGGGAATGCTCCCGCAGGGGTACAGGCGATCGCCGACTGGGTTGCTCCCACAGTTGAAGCCAATGGAGCCGCTGCCGCGATCGAAGAGTTTTTGCTCAATGCTTAGAGATGAAAATCAAGACTGTGTCGGCTTAACAGGTGATCCGGGTTGGGTATTTTCCAGCCAGTCTCTCAGTGCAGGTCTTCGGTGGGCTGCCGCAGACTGGGTGTATCCCAATCTTGATCAATGTGGTAAGGCAAATCGCAGTTATCCGACTGTCATAGGTGCTCCAATAATAAGTGCTCCAAATCCTCAGAGAGTTGCCGCGATCGCGCCATCAAAACCGTTTCATTTTTAACCAATAAGGCTCGTTCATGCTTGTTCATGCTTGTTCATACAGTGCCTGCTGATCGTGGTCTTGAAACAGACGGAAGACTCTCAACATCTGGTAAGAACGCATTCTCAAGAGTTGGAGAGCCTCGATGCCCACATTCAGGGCAAATCTATCGTAACCCTTGCTCATACTGCCCCATCACCCTGCGTGTACATCCCCCTTGCTTGAATGCCCATTAGGGCTATACCCTTTTTCCAAAAATGGGCAAAGGGGAATCTCAGATTCAAAGTCCCTCTTCCTTCCTAGGAGAAGGATTTGGGGTGTCGCTCGCTTCCTGCAGGGTGGGTGACGAAACTGGGATGCACTCCCCATCACTCTACAAGAGCACGTGGTTTGAATCACATTCAACGTCTTCGATAGATTTCAGGGAGCACTTGGTGCGAGCCTATCGGCCCTGGCGCTATCATTATGTACCAACTAAGGAAATTTTCCTATCCGGACGTCTGTGCAATAGGCTTGAACCGCCTGGGTGACAATCTCCTGGAGATTAGCATATTGCCGAGAAAAGGGAGGATGCCGTTCTGAAAGCCCCAGTAAGTCAGCCGTGACCAATACTTGGCCGTCACAGTGGGGGCCGGCCCCAATCCCAATTGTGGGGATTGAGAGTTTTCGACTAATTTGCTCCGCCAGTTCTGCGGGAATGTGCTCCAACACAATGCTAAAAGCGCCGGCCTCTTCTAGAGCGATCGCTTCTTGCAAAATACGATCAGCATCAACTGGTTTTCGGCCCTGCTGGCGATAGCCTAAACGATGCACAGACTGCGGTGTTAACCCGACATGCCCCATCACCGGAATGCCTGCCTGCACCATTTTGGCAACTGCACCAATTGCCGCCGGATGCCCTCCCTCCAACTTAACGGCCTGCATTGGGGTTTCTTTGAGCACCCGGCCTGCTGATCGCAATGCCTGCTCGGCGCTTTCCTGGTAAGTCATAAATGGTAAATCACACACCAGTAGCGATTGCCGCACCCCTCGCCCCACCGCCCTGGCGTGGTGCAACACTTCATCTAAAGTCAGGGGTAGGGTGTTGAGGTGCCCTAGGGCCACCATCGCCAGAGAGTCCCCTACTAGGATCACATCAACCCCGGCGGCATCTAGCAGACGGGCAAAGGTATAATCCCATGCGGTTAAAGCGGCGATCGGCCGTCCCGTTTGTTTCCATTGCATCAGTTGCGACGGCGTCACTGGCATGATTGCATCTCGATCCTATTTTTTAGAAGAACCAGCCGCTTGATCGCGGCTAAACCGGGGCACAACCCCGGCTTTAAACGTCGTCTGGCTCACCCAGGCCAGGCCTTCGCTGGTGCCAACCCAGAGCTTACCGCCCGTATCTGGTGCTAAGGCATAAATGCGCCGGGAAGGTAAGTTGGCAGCGATTTCGCCAATCACTTTGCCGGTAAAGGGGTTCAGTCGCAACAGCCCCTCAGCGGTGCCGACCCAAAGGCTCCCGGCCTTGTCAAACCGCAGGGTAGTGATGCTTCGTCCCTTTAGAGCCGCTGGGGCTTGCAGCACCTGGCCCGTGTCTGGATCAATTTGTAGCAGACTATTGGTAGTGCCTACCCACAAGGTCGGTTTTGGAATACCTAGCCAGGAGGAGTGGGTAGGGCTGGTGGCGATCGCCTGCACAACAGTTCCCGGCAAATTACCCAATCGCTGCATTTGCAAAGAACTCGCCGTATCAATCTGGACTAACCCCTCTAGCGTAGCAACCCAAAGATTGCCTTGAAAATCGAGGGTAAGAGCATTGGCGCTAACCCCTGGTAAGTCCTTGAAGGTGGTTTTAACCGCCCCTGAGCCGGGATCTACGAGGGATAAGCCACTGTCACTTCCCACCCAAAGAAAACCACGCCGATCCACCAAAAGAGACAAAACACGATTTGAAGGCAGCCGAAAATTCTGAGCAGTAACGGTTTGGGTGCGCGGATTAATGCGGTTCAGTCCATCATAGGTACCCACCCAAATTGAACCCGCCCGGTCTAGCACAATCGCCCCAACCGTACGGCTCGAAAGCAGTATTTGTCCCCGCAATTGGCCAGTTTTAGCATCAATTTGGGCCAGCCCTTGCCAGGATCCGACCCAAAGATTGCCCTGGGGATCAGCCTGGAGCGCACCCACCCGATAATCTTCCAGAGATTGAGGGGGTGTTGCTGGCAATGCCGGAGGAGTCGTCGCCGGATAGGTCGGAATCGGATTGGCCATTGCCGTACCACCTCCGCCCCAGAGGGTGTTGCCAACTACCAGGCAGAGGGCTAACTTCCATTGCCAAGTCTGAGTTTGCATCCTAAAGATTTCTCCCAGCAACTCGCTTTTCGCCCATCATAGTGCGCCCCAGAGGGGATGAGCGAACAATTTACCACAGTCGCCACAGCCCGATCATCGTGACCTATTTTCTTGCTAGAAGGGCGAATCTAGAATGGCGCACAGGGCGATCAATTGCCAATTCAAAATACACTTGAGACTTTCTGGGTATACTGCGAGCAGCAATCAGACATTTCCTATGCAAAAGGCAGCATCAAGAGGATTCGGTTTGGGCAATCCCTGGATAGCCTGGTCTGGTGGTCTGGCTCTCCTCAGCCTTATCGGTACACTGGCTTATCTGTTTCTACTGAATCGCCCGACATCTGCCGTCCCTGTCAGTGTTATTCGGGTCAGTCGAGGGAATATTGAGAGCACGGTCAATCAGAGCGGTACAGTCGAACTGCGGGGGCAGGTAACTCTAAAATCGCCGACCGAAGGAGCCGTTGAGCGGGTATTTGTGCAACCCGGCAGCCGCACGACCGTGGGGCAAACGTTGTTAACGTTACGCTACCCCGAACGACAAACCGCTTTGGCCAACCAGGAGTTGCAGATTCAACAGCAGCGCATCCTGCTAGAACGCGAGCGTCAAAGGGTTCAGGAAGCACGCGAACGGCTAGCCGTTGAGCAGCAAAAACGGCAGGATCTGTTGAGCCTAGTGCGCGAGGGGGCGATTGAGAAGCAACGCTTGCTAGATCAAGAGAGTCGCATCCGCGATGCCCTTGCTGCCCTGCGCGATAGTGAAGCCGCTGTGGGTAAAGCCATGGTGGAGCTAGAACGGCTAACGCTAGAACGTCAGCGCATCCAACAGCAGGTGCAAGATAGTATCGTAAGTTCGCCGATTGATGGGGTGATCCTCGATGTCAGAGTGCGCGATAACGATGGCGTCCAATATCGCACCGATCTACTCACTCTGGGCGACCCGCGTCAGGAATTTATCCGGATGCGCCTTTCAACCCTGGATGCGGCTCGCATTAAAGTGAGCCAGTCCGCCCGTGTGAGCATGATTGGGCCGGATGCAAAGGTATTTTGGGGGCGGGTACAGGCACTCTACCCCCAGGCCTTAGAACCCGACCCAAATGAGCGGGGAAATCGCCCATCGCAACAAGTTTATGTGCCAGCGACTGTTCGCCTTGATCGCCCTAGCGGCAGCTTGCTACCGGGGTCCCAAGTGAATGTAGAGGTCATCTTGGAACAACGGCCAAACGTCATAACTCTGAGTACTGAGGCGATTCAGCGGGAGGCTAAACAGCCCTTTGTGTGGGTGCGCGATCGTGACGGTCGCGCACAGCAGCAACCCGTTACGATTGGGCTAGAAGGACTGCTCACCGTTGAAATTACTCACGGTCTTCAACCCAATGATGAGGTAATCTTACCGCCGGTTGAGCCACCCCTCAAACCAGGAATGCTTGTTACCACAGGCGCACGATAACCATCGCAACAACCAAGAAGGAATGGCTCTGGGCCTTTTGCTCCTTCTGCGCCTCTGTGGTAAAACACTGGTGAAACACTAGGCTTTTTGCTTTTAACGCTTCCAGAAAAACCCCGCTTCTCGCACGAGTACAGCAGGGCAGAAATTTCTAGACCAGCCTTAGCCCCCTTTCTTGCATGTGCGTCAGAGCTATTCTTAAATGCACGTCTCTTAAATGCGCGTAAATGCGCGTCAAAGGTAGGCCCTTTTTCCCATCAAGGGAGAAGAGCAGCTAGATTAAAACTCCTCTCCCACGCTGGGAGAGGGGTATAGCCCTAACAGGATTCAAGAAAGGGGTGAGGGCAGCTAGACTGACGCCTTAGCCTACTAGGCAAAGAGGGGCCTCTACCCCAAAAAGGTTAAGAATCAGACCTTGATAAAACCTGCGTACAGCGCACCCACAAAGATGTTAATGGCCAGTAATAAAATTGCCCAAGCCGCACGGAATGTATAGGTTGGTTTCTTTGGTTGAACAGCCATAGAATTTACTCCAATCAGTTAATCGTCCCTAGAAATACCAGAGAATCTGTACACTTTGCAGCGTTATCAGATGAAACTTAATGTCTTGCAATCTTCAATTAAGATAGCGCGGCTCCGGCATGATAGGAACTGCGCACCAATGGCCCTGATCGGACATGGGTAAAGCCCAACTCTTGGGCGATCGCTCCTAGGCGATCAAATTCTGCCGGAGTCCAATATTTTTGCACCGGCAAATGGGCCAAGGAAGGGCGCAGGTATTGTCCTAGCGTCAGGCGATCGCAGCCGACCTGGCGTAAATCTCGCAACGTCGTGATCACCTCAGCCTCGGTTTCACCATGCCCTAACATCAGGCCCGACTTGGTGGGCAGGTTTGGCTCAAGCTGTTTGACCCATTGCAACACCCGCAGCGATCGCCCATACCGAGCACCCCTGCGGACAACGCCTTGAAGCCGTTCCACCGTTTCAATATTGTGGTTATAGCAGGCAGGTTGCGCCGCAACCACCTGGGCCACTCGCTGGTATTGCTGTTGTTCCAGTGTTTCCCCCACCTCCTTGCCGCCCCAAAAATCCGGCGTCAACACCTCAATCTGCGTATCTGGGCACCGAGTTCGAATCGCCTGCATCACCAACACAAACCAGCCTGCCCCCTGATCGGGTAAATCATCTCGCGCTACAGAAGTCAGCACCACATAACGCAACCCCAATATCTGCACCGCCTCAGCAACTTTCTGCGGCTCAGCCGGGTCAAGGGGCATCGGGGCGTGCCCTTTATCCACTTGGCAAAAAGCACAGGCGCGGGTGCAGGTTGGCCCCATCAGTAAGAAACTGGCCGTTCCCTGGGCATAGCACTCTCCTCGATTAGGGCAACGTCCCTCTTCGCAAATGGTATGAATCTGCCGGTGCTTGATCACGCGCTGAACAGTCGATAGCTCACTGGCTCGCCCTAAAGGACGGCGCAGCCAGTCAGGCAGAGGAACATCTAAACGGTTGACTGAGACAGGCATAGGTAAACGTTCTCAAGATCAGCAAGCTAAAATTACGAAGCGCAGTTGATTCGCCAATTCACATAGGGAATACTCTAACCAGGTTTTACCATTGCGCTTTCCCCTGTCTATGAATTGTAGAAGATTAGCGAGAGATGCCTCCAACCACCTACAATCAAAAAAATCTGGTTTCGTTCTAACAAATCTGCCAGTGTAGGGTAAAACTAGATGTAGTTCCATTATCTGTTGAGATCAGACGGCCCCTATTTTGACTGGTATTGTTCAGCCGGCTTTCTAGCGAGTGCGACGCCCAAGTTAAAAATTGGATGGCTTGATACTCAGCTAGTAGGGGGTTTCCTGAAAAGGTATTGATCCCTGAAGGTGGCCCACTCCGTTTATTAAGCGAGATCCAACTTGAGACTTGTTTTTTACAGGCAAATTTCTGGTTCTGGGCTTGCACAAGATTGATTCACTGCTTTGCATTTATCGCTAGAGGAGCTTAATCGTGGCAACTCACAAGATCCTGGTAATTGATGACAGTAATGTTATTCGGAACATGGTGCGTGAGATGTTGCCGAAGGGTAACTTTGAGGTGCTAGAAGCCAAAGATGGAATGCAGGGGCTTAACTTGATTCGGCAAGAGCGCCCGACCCTGATTATGCTTGACTTTTTGCTACCTAAGCTTAGTGGGTATGAAGTCTTTCAGAATATTCAAGCTAGTCCCGAGCTTGTCAGTATTCCTCTGGTGCTGATGTCGGGGCGTAAGGAAGAAGTAACAGAGAAATTGCAGGAGCCGTTTGAATATTTTGAGTTTGTGCAAAAGCCCTTTGACCAGAAGGAGTTGATTGAGGCGATTAAGGCGGCGATGGCAAAGGCCAAACGCCGCCCCGTGGTTGCGCCTACAGCGGTTCCGGCACCGGTGTCTACGGCAGAAGGGGGCGATATCCAGGCTTTGCACGATAAGATCGCCAAAATGCAGGCTGAAATTGATGGGTTGAAGAAGCAGGTTTCTCAAATTCTGGCCTTTGTGAAGCAAAAGCTGAAGTAGTTGGGCCGCTTTACGGGCTGCAATCTATGACTGCAGTCTATGAATAGCAGGGTTGCAGATGGGGAATAGGATTCTGCTTTATTTCTGCTTTATTTCAAGGAGATGTTGCCTTTGATGGCATCCTGTTTCTTAAAAAATGTAGAGTAAGGCGTTTCCAGCTTCTTTTCGGCAAGCGTCTGCCAGTTCGATTATTTTTCTCTGTCGATTACCACTACTTCGGACAGTTTTTGTGAGAATGCTGAAAGCCCCTGTTATGCCGTCCGCTTTGGCTCTTTCCCGAAGTTAGGAAGGAGCAGAGAGAAAAGAGCAAAGAGGCTAGCTCCGCTACTCACAAGCTTGGGAGCAGAATTTGGGGGATAAGAGCGGGTCAGCGCAAAAGTGTCTGGACTGTTGCTTTACATAAGGGCACTATTGTTTTTGATTGCTGTATGACCTGGGGCCATTTTGGACTGGCGATGTTGGATCGCAGAAGCCCTAAGCGCAAAGCGAGCAGTCGGGTATCTGCTGCACTTTTTGTTCAGCCGGTATCTAGTTAGGTCGGGGTGAAAGGGTGGAATTTGGCTCAGAAGAAGCCCTCCTATCGGCCATTCTTTCGGATGTCTTGGCATCTTTGCGTCGTGCTGTAGCTGTTGGCATGGGAAATGTGGTAGGGACGAGTTGGAAAGTCTAACCGCCCATGCTGGCTAGGCATCGGGTTTGTCTTGAGCTTTTTGCCCAAAGCTGCACTCGCTATGCAGGTTAGGGCACCTTAGTGTTCACAAACTGGTGTCACGTGCTGCTTTTGACCCTGTTTCCTGGCTACTGCTATGGATAAGCCATGGCTTTGTACATAAGGTCGGCGGTGCTTTTACGCCGGTCTAGACACCAGAGCACCCTCTTGGGAGGATTGCGAGGTTTCAAGGGGCGATCGCCAATGGAAGCGTCGATGATGGGATGTTCGAGTCATCCGAATTTTCCTAGCTTTCCTAGGCGTTCTCCCCTGGCCGTGGCTCCTTCACTGAAAGCTCAGCCCCCCAAACTTAAAACGCTTCCCCACATTTAGTCACTCTACTGGATCGTCTTCATAATGAAGTCGGCAATTTGAATTAACTGTTGCTTATCAAACACATCGACCAAAATTTTGGCAGCGGCTTTGGGGTCTGTCGGTAGCGTTATAGGCTGGCGGCCCTTGAGCGCGATCGCAGGCATGGGCGTCCTAGGAGTCTCTGGAGTTGGAGCTGGAGCTTTAGCCAATTGCAGGAGATTTTTGCTAGGCGCAATTTCTTTTGTGCGTTGGGCCATCAACAAATCACCCGCTTGTTTTAGGTCTTTGATGATGACAGCCGCCATGGTTTGAAAGGGATACTGAGAATGGGCGATCGCGGCTTGCGTGGTTTGCATTAAAGTCTGCCACTCCTGACCGGAATGCATTTGAGCCATCCGCTGACACAAAGCCTGAAGTTGTTGGCGGGTTTTGGGGCTATCTCCCTGCTTAAACAGTTGCAGCATCTTTTTAAGAGCGGCGTTAATCAAATCGGCTCGATTCGCTGGTGCGGTACCGGTGGCAGCAGCCCCCCCGCCAAGCTTGCTCTTCAGGTAGGTGCTTAACTCTTGCAGCAGGGGTTCTGCCCGTTGCATCACCTGTTCTCCCCCACTCCCCTGCACTCCATAGGGAGACTGAAGCTCATCGATCAGATCCTTGAGCACATCAGAGCCTTTGAGGAACAGGTCTTCCAGTCGCCGATCCACATCAATCCGATTTTCTGTCAGAAGCTTAAAGCAGTCCTCCAGGTGATGGGCGACTTTCTGCACGGAGGTAAAGCCCAGCATCGCTGCCCCACCTTTAACGGAGTGGGCCGCCCGAAACAATTCATTCAAACTTTCCTTGTCTGCTATCGTCGCCTGGAGGTTGAGCAAACCTCGCTCAATCGTGTCCAGGTGTTCTTTTGCTTCTTCAATGAAATAGCCAATAATTTGCTGCTGTTTGGTTGCCTGCACAAGCCAATCCCCACAGTGTTAAGGTGCAAAAGGTTAAATTCAGCTAAACGTGAAGGGTTCCTTGCCTAACCTGCTAAGTTTACTTCGAGTTCTAAAACTCTGCTTGACTCAAACAGGTGACCTGAGGAGAATCGCCCAATGGTAAGAGCCTGATTCTGAACCTGGAAATATCAGTCAGAAAGAGCACTCACAACAGTGCTCAAACCATCCAAAGTGCTTAATAATGGGCACTCTATTCCCTTAAACAAGGTATGGATGATAGGTCTATTGCACTGCGATCAGGCGATGGCGATAAATAAGTTGCAGTCATTGCAAGGATTTCACTAAGACTAATATGCCCAAACCCTCGATATTTCTACCTTAATTGGGGGTGATCTTGTCTCTTGCTAAAGGAGGATGACTCAGTGAACCCGATGACCCATGGTTCTATGTATCACGGAAGTTGCCATTGCGGGGCAGTGCAGTTTCGTTTCTGGCTTGCGCCTGGGGAGCAGGTTGTTGCTGAATGCAATTGTTCAATTTGCCGTAAGAAGGGCTTTTTGCATCTGATTATTCCTCAGGAACAGTTTGAGTTACTAGCTGGGGAGGAATCACGGACAACCTATACCTTTAACACGGGCGTTGCCAAACATCGATTCTGTCGCATCTGTGGGATGCATCCCTTTTATCGGCTCCGATCGCACCCAGAAGCGATTGATGTGAATATCCGCTGTTTGGATGGGGACGAGTTGCCGCCTCTGCGCATTGAACCTTTTAACGGAGCCAACTGGGAGCAAAATATTGAGGCTCTGCGCTCAGTCATTCCTGAGAGTTAAGGGCCTTTCTTCTGATCTGTGGGCGAAAACGGCCGCCAGGTGGTATTGACTGGGCAATGTAGAGAATCTTTGGCGATCTCGGGGGCTACCCTGGCAGGTTGTTGAGTTTCACATACTTTGATGTGCCAACTCGAGGAACTTGGGAGAGCGAATCGATGGGCGATTGCCGTGTAGCTCTTCAGCCCCTCTACCTTAGCCGTTGCCGTGATGAGCGCCTGTTGAGGACTTTGGGAGATCAGTTTGATGGTATAGCCCTGGGTATGGAAAATCACAGATGCAAAGCGCTCTAGTTCTTCCAGGTTGAGGGCAAAGCGCCCATTTTGCTGATAAAACTCTTGCTGCGCTGCATTCATCCGGCGCAAGTAGCAGGTCATTGCCTGCTGTTGTCGCCATCGCTGGTCAGCAGAAAGAGGGAGTACTGACTCCATTGGCGAGGATATTGGCTGGCTCACCATAGCCGTATTAGCTGTTGAAAGATTGGTCAGCAGGGCCGCCACTCCCCCGAATAAAAAGCCGGTCAAAATCATACCACTGGTGGGCAAGAAATAGCGCGGCCGACTCAGGTTGATGGGCTGGGTTCGCCAGGCCGGTGGTCGGCAGGATGATTGTGGCAGGGAATTGTTTGTTGCCAGGGGTTGATGCGAGGCGGGGGGGAGGGGTGGCTCAAAAATTTGGGTCAGCAGTGGGCTGGGCTGAAAATGGGATGCAGCTGCATGACCAGAAGAACAGCGAGGGAGTTGAAATTCGGTTTGCCAAAGGGGCTGATTGCAACCCGTTCTATGGCCCATAACCTGAACGGTGTGAATGGCTTGCAACCCTAGACCTTGAACCCCATTTTGGCTAAAGCGCACTAGAGATGGTGCAGGCAGATTATGGGAGGAGTGGTAAATAATCAGCAAACGATCGCCAATTTGCTCAACCGTGGCTGAAATATCCTGGGGGTACAAGCAGGTGTTAATCAGCCGAGCGATCGCCACAGGGTCGCCTTGTCTGGCACGGAATAACACATCGACAGACTGAGACATGCTAAAGACAGCTTTTGGGCGTAAAAATAGGAGTCTTCTAAACGTTGTCCACGCCGAGACCGAAAGGTCTGCCTACAGGAAAACGAACAGGGTTCAAGCTGGACTTGGTTTAGAATACTCGTGAATGGCAGGAATGACGCAGAAATTCTCTTGGTTTATGGTGTTAGCAGCACCTTTCTCAGGAGTTCGAATGAGTCAGCCCCCCCTAGTAGTCGATGTCATTGTAGTTGGTGCCGGGATGGCCGGTCTGCGTTGCGCCCGGAGCCTAGTAGATGCGGGCTACCAAGTAGTAGTTTTGGATAAATCTCGAGGGGTGGGGGGGCGCGTGGCTACTCGCCGCCTAGAGGGTACCTGGGCCGACCATGGCACTTGCTACCTTTCTCCCCAGGGAGAGGTGTTTCAACGGTTTCTATATGACCTGGCAGAAGCGGGTGTCATCTTCTCCTGGACCGATCAGGTCTATGAAATGGGCCTAGAGGGCCAACTACAGGCTCCCGCCCCAGAGGACTGCTACCCCCGTTGGGTGGCACCCGATGGCATGACTGCGATCGCCAAAGTCTTGACCCCTGGGTTAGATATTCGTTATCAGCATCGAGTCGATACTATTCAGGCGACACCCACTGGCTGGCAGGTGAATGCGGCCACGATGGGAAGCAACTCAGGAGGCATTGCTCAATTTTCTGCACCCTCTCTGGTGCTGGCAATTCCGGCTCCGCAGGTCGTGCCTTTACTGGAACCGCTCCACGCAGAACTTTCTACCTCCTATATCGAGCAAATTGCGGCTGTGCACTTTTTCCCCTGCCTGAGTGTAATGGCGGGCTATGGCCCAGAGGTTCTCAGTCATTGGCAGCAACAATTTCCGGGGGTGAAGGCCCTAACGTTCACCAGTCACCCAACCCTGGGGTGGCTCGGGTTGGATAGTAGCAAACGGCAGAACCCTGAGTTTCCAGTATTCGTGATTCAAAGTAGTGTCACCTTTGCTGAGCAAATGCTAGAGCGAGAGGACTTGCAGCCAGCAGCCCAGACCATCCTTGCAGCCGTTGCCCAAACATTACAGCCCTGGTTTGCCCAACCAATCTGGTTTCAGATCCATCGTTGGCGCTATGCTTTTGCTAAAGCACCACTGCATCAGGGTTTTCTAGCGGCACCGAGCACCTTCCCCCTGGTTTGTGCTGGGGATTGGTGCCTGGGTAAAAAGGTTGAGAGCGCCTATTATTCGGGTCTAGCGGCGGCTGAGTACCTGTTACAGCAAAGTCCTCCGTTAGGAAAATTTTGACGGTTGCAGCTCTCGAAATTGATCGCGATCGCCAGGTTGCTTCGTCTATTTGGGATTAAGGGGGGCACTGCCCCCAGCCAGGGGTTACACTCCGACCCAAATCCAGTAGCTATGGCAATTACCCTAGTTGAAAATGAGAGCATACTACCTTGGCAGGCCCTCATCCCCCAACCCCTGCTCCCAACCTAGGAACGGGGGAGCCGAGCCATTTCAAAGTCTCTCTCCCAATTTGAGAACGAGATTTAGGGTGAGGGCAAAAGTGAGACGCACCCGTTGACAATGGCCTTTCTAGCGCTCTTTTAACCCCTCAAATCAATAGCCATCGCCATGTTTTTATGGCAACGGCGAGTCAGAGAGCCTGCCCCACACTGGCTGATCGAGCACCGAGGTTTGGCATCAGTGTTCTGACCAAAGCTTTTATTTGGGAGATCAACATCGGATTAATACTCAGGATTGATCACGGTTCTCCGCCGCATCTCTGGGCTGAAATGAAAGACCACTTCCTGCTGTTTCCATTTCAGCTTCTACCCGCGGCTTCAGTTTTTCAAACTCGTTTTGTAACAGTTTTTTGCTGGTCGTCGGATCACCAATAGAGTGCATTGGCTGGCTGGTAATCGCCCAGTGCTGCAATTGGGAACACTGAGAAGGATGAATTGGGACGGTAATAGTATGAGCACAATTGGTGGGGTTTTCCAGCGCAAACATGAGAATCTGATACTCCTTGCGGCTCCCTAAAAGGCGAGTCATGTCTTGCCCTTGCGCCGTTTTTAGATCAAGATAGCAGCGCAGCCAGCGGGTATTTTTTTCGCCGGAGTCCGTAGTCTTTTGATCCTCAGTTTTGCGGTAGCTATTATGGATAGCAGTCACCCAAAGAATCACCGGGTGAGGAGACATAGAGCAAAGGAAATTCTTGTAGATCCGGTTATAAAGGCGATGGATTTGCAAGTGCCGAATCACCTCTTCCGGCAGCATCACCCAGAGAGTCGCAAGGGTCTCACGGGAAACTGTCAGGGGTTGGGAAAAAACAATTTGGGCAACGGGCTTGTTACTGGGCCAAGTTGCTAGCTGGCAGGCGCGATCAAGGGTTGAAACCCCGGTCAACGAGCCAATCGGTGGGTTCACAATTGCTGGTGTTTTTTTAACCAGCATTTCCCCAATCCGCCGACTAATTTCCTGGTTGCCGCTATAGCGCTGATCTAAAGGCTCTAAGGCTCGCAGGATATCCTCAATGGTTTGAGGGCGATCGCTCGGAGACTTAGCCAAACAGCTCATCACTAGTTCTTCCAGCGGCCGCGGAATCTTTAGCCCAGGGCTTGCCACCGCAATTGAGCGGGGGGGTTGGTCATGATGGGCTTTGTACCAACCACCGAAGGAGTGGGTTTGAGGGGTCAGGGGCATCTTGCCTGTCAGCATCTCAAACATCATGACTCCGAGGCTATAAATATCGGAGCGGGCATCTAGCTCCCGCCCTTCCATTTGTTCGGGGGAAGAATAGGCCAGGGTGCCCATGTAAGAGCTTGTTTGATTTCCATCGGCCTGCAAAACCTTAGAGATGCCGAAATCAAGAATTTTGACTAATTCACCCAAACTTGCATCCTTACAAACCAGGATGTTGTTGGGCTTAATGTCACGGTGAATAATGGGGCAACTGTTGCCATCAACCGTAATCCCTCGATGAGCACATTGCAGCCCTAAACAAATCTGACGCGTCAGGTTCAAAAACCGGGGCAGAAGCAATTGTTGACTACCAATGATCTCGCTTAACCCCTGCCCTTGGAGATACTCCATTACATAGAAGGGAATATCGTCATTGTTTACGCCGTAATCGGTGACGCGCACAATGTGAATACTTTTTTGCCCTAGTTGGGCACAGGTGCGGGCTTCGGTCTTGAAGCGATCGCGCATTTTTGAGTTCAGCAAGGTTTGTGCCAAAAACTTGACAGCAATCACCCCCCCTAACAACACATCCTCTGCCCGATAGACCCGGCCCATCGCGCCTTTGCCAACCAGCTCGATGAGCTTATAGCGATTGGCCAAGAGCTGGCCAATATTTGCGTCTTTCGGTTCTGTTGAGGTCATAGCTGCATTCGAGAAACAAGCCGATAAACGGCAGAAGAGTGGAGTCAGTAATGAATCAGGGGAACATATCCCCAACCACCAAGCCGCAAGCCTAGTCAACAATTATGGGAACTGAACTTTTGTGCGTGTCGGTTCACTCAACTAGCGGCAAACCTTCCTTCTAGGACCGAGGAAAACCAACCTAACCGACCCATTGGAATCAGGTAAGCAACGCCTGTAGACGGTCTACTGTCGTTGGCAGTACTTTAGCCTTGCACCATTAACACCCTGCTTACTCGTTATTTTAACGAGTAAGCGCTGACTGAATTTTATTATTCGCTTCGTGCATTCTACGGAGAGGGTTTGGCAAGCGACCAGACCCACTCTAACTTTCTCCGCTTTTCCCCTGATGATGCGTAGTCGTGATGGACAGAACTTGATGTATTCTTAACATACCCTAGTCAGGTTGGCGTTCTAACACGGCTTCCATGGTGCTAATGAGAAAATGCCCGGCCATCATACCGCTCGTCAGATGGTAGGTGTTTTCATTAACTCGATAGAGGGTCTCAAACCCACTGCGACGTTGTTGGCGATCGCCCAAAACCCAATAGCGTTGCACAATCGAATCTTGGGCAACCCAGCCCTCACCCTCAACTCGCCCCAACTGGCTATGCTGGAGCACAAAGGTATATTGACGATCTCCTAGGGCCAGCCGCCCCCGGTATTGCAGAGATACTTCCTCTGTTTCAGATCCAGGAAAAACAAGCTTGGTCACCATTGTGAACCAGTTATCACGGCTCCAACCCACCAGCGTTTTCCCTTTCACTACAATCGGCAGACTATTGCGTTCTAGCCAATTGCCCTGAAGGGTCCAGCGCCCTGCCTCCATCAGAAACGTATGAGTCACTGCCAAAATCCCTTGCGCTGAAATACCGTTCAGTTAAGAAAGACCATCAGATTACCCGAAACCAGCAGCCAAGTATCCTGGCTTTACCCGGTCAGATCTCTGGGCAAGCGAGAAACCGAGGATTTGCCCTGCTTTGCGCCTCTGGTTAGGGTTTCCAGAACACTCGTATAAATCATCGGTAATTAATGCTATCACGGGTTAAACCTGAATCACCCATGAACTTCTCCCAGGAGCACCGGCATCTTTGCCCCCGTCACCCCTGGCAAGTTACCCGGAGTTCCTTCGAGACGCCAATAGGCTAACACGGCGAAGGCGATCGCTTCCTTATAATCAGAACTGACCCCAACATCGTCGGTGCGTAAAACCTCAACCTCTGGTAGATAGTGCTGTAAGCGTTGCCGTAGGTAGCGATTTTTACACCCTCCACCGCAGATTAACATCTGATCTGGTAATCGAGGAAGAAACTGCCGATAACTCAGGGCAATGGAAGCTGCCGTCAAATCAGTCAAGGTTGCCAGAAAGTCAGCCTCAGTTAAGTGGTAAGGAATAGCATCAGCCAAACATTCCTGCAAATAGGCAGGCCCAAAGTGCTCTCGCCCCGTTGACTTTGGCGGCGGTTGATGAAAAAAAGGTTGCTTTAACCAGGCCTGAACCAGCTTTTCGCAAGGCCTCCCTTGAGCCGCCCAGGCCCCCTCAGAATCATAGGTCAGGCGACCGGCAGAGAACTGATGCACGGCCAGATCGATCAACAAATTGCCGGGGCCAGTATCCCAACCCAGTACCGTCTCAGCGATGGTGGTTCCCGCTGCTCTGGGGGGAAGGTAAGCCAGATTGCTAATGCCACCAATATTATGGACGCAGCGCGTTTTCGTTGGGTGGCTTAGTAAGGCCAGATCCACCGGGGGAACCAGGGGTGCTCCATGGCCGCCAGCCGCAATATCGGCTGTGCGAAAATTGCTCACGGTGGGAATGCCCGTCAGATAAGCAATTAAATCTCCCCGTCCGAGCTGTAGGGTATACCCCAAAGGAGCCAGCCTGCCAGTGGGGACTGAGCTTGCCCTCACTCGATCAAAGGAAAGCGGCGATTTCAAGTTGGGAGGCCGATGAAACACTGTTTGCCCATGGGAGCCAATCCAATCGGCGGGAGGTTGCCCCGCTTGAATCTGAAGCGCCGCTTGGGCAAAAGCCTGGGCGATCGCATCGTCCAATTCAGCCAATTCGGCCATCGACAGAGCCGCACCGCCACAAACGGCCAGAATGGTCTGGCGCAGCTCCGCTGGATAGGGAACCGTCATGCCTGCCTGTAGCGTCACCCTCACGTCATACCCAGAACCTGAAATTTCAACCAGGGCAGCGTCAATACCATCAACCGAGGTGCCGCTCATTAAACCAATCACGCGCCGCATGGAGAATCAGGAAAAAGGATAGAGGTTTGACCAGAGTGGGCCTCAAAGGGGGCGATAGACCCGATAGTTAAGGTTAGGAAAGATGTTATCAATCGCTTCGACTTTTTCTAACCAGCCAGAATCTACCTTGCCCTGGGTTAGCTCATTATAGAGTTTATGAAACCGCATCAGATGCGATTGCGTCCGCCGCACTGCGTAGGGCACCATTGTGCCCGTGCGCATGATAAATGCCCAATCAGAAGATTGAGCCAATAACAGTTCCCGCGCTGCTTGGTTGAGGGCGCGGCAAGTCAACTCATCTTCGGCTTCTTGCTTGGATAACTCCACCATCCGCTCGGCGGCCTTATGAAGGTGGGGATAAATCCAGGAATTGGTTTCGTTTAGCCAATACTCATGAAACCCCTTATACCCCCAGCTCGACTGGGCCGGATAGCAGACCTGATGGGTCGTATGCTGTCGCAGATAGTCAGCCATGTGGGTCATTTCATAGGTAGTTTGATCAAACCAGGTTTTGCGGAAGAGATAGTCAATAAACCAGGGGCCTTCATACCACCAATGCCCAAACAACTCGGCATCGTAGGGAGAAACAATGATGGGCTTGCGCTGCATGATGCCATAGAGATGATCGACCTGACGCTCCCGGTTGTACATAAAATTACCGGCATGTTCTGCCACTTTTTGCCGCGCCCAATAGGGGTCATAGAGCTGTTTATCACCCAAGCTTAAGCCTCGACCAGTAATTTTGTGGTACTTGATGCCTACATTCTTACGCTGGCCATTGGGCATGATAAAGGGCTTGATGTATTCGTACTCTGCATCCCAGCCCAGATCGCGATAAAATTCTCGATATTCGGGTGAGCCAGGGTAACCCACCTCTGAAGACCAGACCTGCTGCGAGGACTCGTGATCTCGACCAAAGGCGGCGACCCCTGTGGGGGTAAAAATCGGGGCATAGGTGCCAAAGCGGGGACGGGGACGGGCGTAGAGAATACCGTGCCCATCGATCAAAAAGTAGCGTAGCCCTGCATCGGCTAACATCCGCTCTAGCCCATCGTAGTAAGCACACTCTGGTAACCAGATGCCGTTGGGCGATCGCCCAAATACCTCTTCATAGTGCTCACAAGCCACCCGAATCTGTGCCCATACCGCCTGGGGGTACATCTTCATCAGGGGTAGATAGCCATGAGTCGCACCGCAGGTGATAATTTCGAGATTGTTGGAGTCTGCAAATTGCTTAAATGCTTTAACCAGGTTACCCCGATATTTTTCCCAGGTTTGGCGCACTTGGCCAAACTCTTTAACATAATACTCTGCCAAATACTTGACATGCCCATTCAGGATATTGCGCTCAACCTCTCGCTCTGCCAAGATTTGCAATTGCCTGAGATGTTTGTCGTAGCGTTCCTGTAGTAACGGATCGAGCAGCATGGAGACCAAGGGAGGGGTCAAGCTCATGGTGAGCTTAAAATCAACTCCATCCTGCCGCAGTCCTTCAAAGATCTGGATCAAGGGGATATAGGTTTCGGTAATTGCCTCAAATAGCCACTCTTCCTCCAGCACATAATCACTCTCTGGATGGCGAACAAAGGGTAGATGGGCGTGCAAAACCAGGGCAAGGTATCCGATACTCATAGGAATTTACAGTTAGCGGAATTAGCGATCGCAGAAGCAGTGAAAGCATTGCCAAGCATTGTAAAGCGAAACGGTCGCCAAAGATGTTTTGGCGAATAGATCCTGTCAGGAAGATTTCCTGGTTTTTGGCGATGGCCTGCTACTCGTAGATAAGCTGAGTGCAGCGGGGGCTGGCTTGCTCTCAGCGTTGAGAGGGTTGCACTTGCCCAATAGATGCAGCCCAGGGTCAATCCTTAATTCCCCCTGGATTATTAAGACTCCGCAAAGCTACGGAAAATACTTCAGTCTTTTCCAGGATTCTTTCCAAAATGGGGTAAGAACGCTACGCAGCGATATCAGCAGGGTGCTGCCTACACCACCAGAGGGCCATGAAACCTTGTCCCAATCTATACCACCCGTTTTGTCTGTCGGGAGACAACCGGTTTTGAGCTGGGCTTGATTGAAGCGCTATTTTGGTGTTGAGCTATCAACGCAGCTATCGACGCATTCATGTAGTATCTATGTCTCATTCATCAATCTCTCTAACCTTTCGCTTTAGATGGATCCACCTACTGGCATGGTTTTTATCAGGCCTTTTGCTGAGCAGCGCGATCGCCACCATCCCATGGAAACCTGCGACAGCAGCCGTCAGTCAGGCAACTGTCATGGAAATTTTGGATGGCAACCAGGTCTACATTCAAGATCGCCCGGCCAAAAAGCAGGATGTGGCCCGGCGACAGCAGCAAATTCGCACGGGAGCCTCGCGTACCGAGTTACAGTTTGATAACGGCGCGATTGGACGCCTGGGCAAAAATTCTCAGATCATTGTCGGTAGCCAATGCTTTCAGGTGCAGCGCGGCCAGATTTTAGTAAATGGTGCTGTGGATGGCTGCACAAAATCCCGGCGGCTGAGTGTGCGGGGCACAACCTACTTGGTTGAGGTGGATGAGGAGGAGCAAACCCAAGTCACTGTATTAGAGGGAGAAGTGGTTGTTACCGCTGCAACGCCCACTGAAATAGAGAAGACGGATATGGATTCTGTACCAAAGCCTCAACCCCTGCCACAGTCAAGCGCTGAAGAAGAAGTGGTACTTACGGCTGGGCAACGGGTTGCTATCACCCCCCGGGGCGTTTTGGGTAGGGTGATTCCCCTCTCGCAACAGGAGTTTGAGCGCTTGCTGCTAGGGGAATTATTAAATGGCTTCAGCCAACAAATCCCGGGGATTAACAAGGTGCGCAGCGCCTTTCAAGGACTCTATCCAGGGGTACCTTTCCCAACTCCCCGCATTCCCAGACCTTCTCTGCCCATTCGCTTACCCCTCTGAGTGGCTAGCCGCTCAACCAATCTATCTTCACCGCTCTGTTCATGCGTCTGCAACTGTTCAAATTCTGGAAACGCCGATTTTCGCCGGCTGCGATTGGCTATGGGCTAATCGGGCTATGGACAGGGTTGGGGGCGATCGCAACATGGCTTGATTTGCCCCTGATCCAGGTCTGGAATCAACGCACCCAGGCCCATTTTTTTGAGCTCCGGGGGCCAGTACCGGCACCAGAAGAAATCGTCATTCTGGCAATGGATGAGCGCACCGATAGTCAGGCTCGCTATTTTCAGAGCGATGCCCAGCCGCCCAACTTTGTTGCATGGTTGGTCAAAACTCCCTGGCAGCGGCAGGCCCATGCGGTGGTGTTAGAGCGGTTATTGACCAGTGGGGCAACGGTGGTTGGTGTTGATATCTTGTTTCTCAGTGCCAGTGGGTATGGGGAAGCCGATGACCATCAGTTACAGCAGGTCTTGCAGCGGTATCGCGATCGCGTCGTGCTAGCCGCTGAATACAGCGAAGATACTAGCCAGGGGTTTGAGATTCAGCTCCTCAAGCCAAGCCCAACCCTAGAAACTCAGCCACCCGTCACCATCGGCTATGTCAATGCCTTACCTGCCGCCGATGGCCGCGTGCATCATTTACCAAGTCATTACCGGCAACGGGTACTCGAACCGCTAGGTCTGACCACTATCCCAGCCTTTAGCGAAGCGATTCTGGCCACCGCTGGCCTGCGTCCAACTCCACCCCGAGGCGATCGCATTCATTTCTATGGCCCTGCTGGTCATACTTTCAAGACGATTTCTTACTGGGATGTGCTCGACCCCCAGGAGTGGCAACGTCTGCAACAAGCCGGAGTGTTTGCTAACAAGATTGTTTTGGTGGGGGCCACAGCAGAATCCTTTCAAGACTTTGCCCCGGCCCCCTTTGCCGGTTCCTTTCTCTACCCCACCCGCATGCCAGGGGTAGAAATTCATGCCAATGCGTTAGCAACGCTCCTAGAAGACCGGGCGATCGCCGAAGGTTTACCAACCTACTGGTTACGGGGGCTATTTGTCTTGCTGTTAGTCGGCAGTGCCGCCGCATTAACCCGCATCCCATCCCAAAGCTGGCGGCGGCTGGGGCTAGGGTTAGGGGTTGCCGCCCTCTGGCTAGGAATTAGCTACGCCAGCTTTATCTACGGGCGTATAATTTTGCCAATCGTCGTCCCCGTCGGGGCGATCGCCCTGAATAGCCTGACTTACTTCATCACAGGCACCATTACCGAGCAATCAGAGAAGCTCCGGCTGCGCCGCACCCTAGAACGCTACGTGGCTCCTGTGATTGTGCAGGAAATTCTCAAACAGCCGGAAGATTATCACAGTCTGATGAAGGGGCGTAGAGTTAAAGCCGCTGTCTTATTCTCCGATATTCGCAGTTTCACCACCATCTCAGAAAGCATGGCCGCCAATCATCAAACCGAGTCCCTGGTAGAGCAGCTCAATATTTACCTTGATCGAATGGTGCAAGCCATTACCGATGCCGATGGCACGATTGATAAATTTATCGGGGATGCTGTCATGGCCGAATTTGGTTCCCCCATTTCCCAGGGTGAAAAGGCGGATGCCATGAATGCCGTGCGGGCCGCCCTGAATATGCGCAAAGCACTCATTCAGTTGCGCCGCCAGTGGCAACAAGAAAATCGGGTGCTCTTTTTTAATGGCATTGGCATCAACTACGGCGAACTGATTGCAGGCAATATCGGCTCTGAGCGCCGTTTGGAATATACCGTCATTGGTGATACCGTCAACGTAGCCAGTCGCGTCGAAGGAGCCACCAAAGAATGGGGAACTGACATTCTGATTACGAAAAGTCTTTACGATTTAGTCAAAGATGAAGTCAATGCTTCTTACCTGGGTGAACACGCTGTTAAGGGCCACGGAGCCAACATTTCTCTCTATGCCTTAATTGGGCTGAAGGGCGAAGACCCCCAAGAATACCTTCAAGTGCGCGATGAACTGCGCCGCTTTATCAACTGGAAACCTCAAATCCAGGGGGTTAACAGTGCTCAGCCAAAAACACCGTTTAATGCTCCTTAAATTATCCTGAGACCATCAATTGCCTCTAGATTGAGATAAAGGAAGAAAATTAAGAAAATCTCTGTGATTAACCCTGTGACTATGGCGGATGATGCCCAACGGCCAGCTCCAGACCTAGAGCCTTCCTACTCTACTTTGCATGTTGAAAGCCTGCTCCAAATTGCCCCTGTTGGGCTGTTTTATACAGATGCAGCGGGTCGGTGTCGGTATGTCAATCAGCGCTGGTGCCACTGGGCTGAGATGACGCCCGAGGAGGCGATGGGGTTGGGATGGGCGAATGCGCTGCACTCAGACGATCGCGATCGCGTCCTCGCCGAGTGGTATCAGGCAGTGGCCCAACAACAGCCCTACACGACAGAATACCGGCTGCAAAACACCACCCATACAGTAGTCACCTGGGTGCTTGTACAAGTGGTTCCCAAAACCGATGCCCAGGGCAGTCTCGTCGGTTATGTGGGCACGCTCACCGACATTACCGAGCGCAAACAACTCGAAGCCAAGTATCAGCAGACTCAAGCAGTACTAGAGGCGTCACAGCAGCAATTACAAGCATCCAAAGCCCACCTTCAAGATGTTTTGACCAATGCCCTGGCGGCTTTCTGTAGCTTTCGGGTCTTTAGCAACGGGGATTGGGTGTACGACTACTACTCCGCTGGCAGTCAGGCTCTCTATGGTTACTCTCCAGAGGAGCTACTCGCCGATAAAATGCTCTGGATGTCTCGCATTGTTCCCGAAGATCGTGATGCCATCGTGCCACTGATTTATGAGCAGATCTTCAAATCAGGAACGCTCACTTACGAATACCGCTTTTGTCGCAAAGATGGTTCCCTCCGCTGGCATCTGGCCACGCTCACCTCGCGCCATGACGTCACTATCCACAGTTGGGTGGTAACGATTGTGGCGATCGATATCACCGAGCGCAAGCAAGCAGAAGTTGCCCTGCAAGAGAGCCAGGCCCTCTACAAATCCCTGGCTGATTCCCTGCCGATGAATTTGTTTCGCAAAGATCGGGCTGGTCGCTATACCTTTGCCAACCAATCTTTTTTAGAAATGACGGGGCTAACCCTGGAAGAGCTACGGGGTAAAACAGACTATGACTTAGCACCACCCCAATTGGCAGCGTGCTTTCAAGCAGACGACCAGCAAGTGTTTGAGTCAGGCAATGTGCTGGAATCGGTGCAGTTGTGTGGCGATGATAAACCAATCTATGTGCAGTCGATCAAAGTGCCTGTACGCAATGCCATGGGTGAGATTGTTGAGGTGCAGGGGCTGTGTTGGGATATTAGCGATCGCGTCCAGGCTGAAAAAGAACGAGAACTCCACAGCATTATCGTCCAAAATATAGCCGAAGGGATTTGCATGGTCAGAGCCGTCGATGGCGTGATCGTCTACGCGAACCCTAAATTTGAGCAAACTTTTGGCTACGAGACCGGTGAACTCGTCGGCAAACACGCCTCAACACTTAACTACACCGATGCAGAGGTTGATGCTACCGAGGTACACAATACGATTGTCAATCACCTAGATACCTTTGGGGAGTATACCTATGAGATTCGCAACCTCAAAAAGGATGGAACACCCTTCTGGAGTCGCGCCACCACCAGCCGATTTGAGCATCCCGAATATGGCATGGTGTACGTTGCCGTGCAAAGTGACATCAGCGATCGCAAACAACTTGAACTTGAGCATCAGCAGGCAGAAACGGCGCTTCAAGAGAAAGAAGAACAATTGCGCCTAGCCCTTGAGTTCTCCCAAGTAGGACTGTGGGATTGGGAAGTTGCCACTGATCAACTGCACTGGCGTGCCAACACGGCCTGTATCTTAGGTCTACCTGCCGGCGATTATCAAGTACAAAGTGCCGCATGGTTTGAGCGAGTCTATCCCGATGATGTCCCCCTGGTTCAGCAGCGCCTTCAAATGGCTCTCGAACAACAACTACCCTACGAAATCGAATGTCGTATTGTTTGGGATGACGGCTCAATTCACTGGGTTTTTGGTCGGGGCAGAGCAACCTACGACACGGCTGGCCAGCCTCAGCGGATGGTAGGTATCGTGATCGACATTACCAAGCAAAAGCAGGTAGAAGAGGCGCTCCGCACCAGCGAAAGCCGCCTTCTGCGCACCCTTTCTGGAGCCAATGCTGGCCTTTGGGAGTGGGATGCCCTCACCAATCGTTATTACTGGTCTGATCAAAACTACCGCTTGCTGGGGTATGCGGTGGGCGAATGCATCCCCTCCCAAGCTGCCTGGCTAGAGCGGGTGCATCCTGAAGATCGGGAGCACGTGGTAGCCTACACCCTAGAAAACCTAGGGCAAAACTTAGACAGAACCAGCCATGAATTTAAGCTGACTTACCGGGCATTACTCCCCGATGGGAGTATCCGGTGGATTGAAGATATTGGTGAAGTCACCTACGACACTGAAGGCAATCTATTGCGGATTAATGGCATTCAAATTGATGTCAGCGATAGTAAGCAAGCCGAATTAGAGCTTGAGGAAATCAGTACCGCGCTTAGTAATACCGTTGAGGGCATTGCTCGACTCGATTCCCAGGGACGCTATATCAGCGTTAATCGAGCCTATGCAGAGGTGGGGGGCTACACTCCGGCAGAAATGATCGGGAAGGGATGGCAATTGACCGTCCATCCAGAGGATATTGACCGCGCGATCGCCGCCCATCAGGAAATGCGCCAGCTAGGAAAGGCAAAGGTGGAGTTGCGCGGCCTGCGTAAGGATGGGTCTTGTTTCTACAAAGAAGTGACGATGGTAGCCGCCTATGACCAAAATCAGCAATTTACAGGGCATCACTGCTTTTTGAAAGATATCAGCGATCGCAAACAGGCAGAGGCAGCCCTGCTAGAGAATCAGCGGTTTATTCAAAGCATTGCCGATGCCACCCCCAATCTGCTGTACGTCTATGACCTGATTGAGCAACGTAACATTTATGCAAATTCTGAGCTGACAACTATTTTGGGCTATTCCACAGAGGATGTGGAGGACCTTGGCTCTCCCTTACTACAGAACTTGATTCATCCAGAGGATCAAGACCGCGTCTTCACAAATCACCAGCGGTTCCAAACAGCCCAGGATGGGGAAGTCTTCGAAATTGAATATCGCATGCGCCATAAAAATGGGGAATGGCGCTGGCTACTGAGCCGCGATACCGTGTTTAAACGAACGGCGGATGGCATCCCTCAACAAATTGTGGGAACCGCTACAGACATTACTGCTCGCAAACAGGCCGAAGCCGCCTTGCAAGAGAGCCAACGCTTTATTCAAAGCATTGCCGATGCTACCCCAAGCATTTTGTATGTCTACGATCTTGTCGAACAACGGCACATCTATGCTAACCATCGCCTAGCGCAGGTTCTGGGTTACTCTCTGGAAGATATTCAGGCTGCTGGCAAGCGGTCTTTAAAACAGCTTATTCACCCGGATGACTGGGCCACTGTTGCCAGCAGCTATCAGCAGTTCGCCACTCTCGAAGATGGAGTTGTGTTAGAAATCGAGTATCGCGTCTGGCACAAAAATGGGGGATGGCGCTGGATCATCAGCCGAGATACGGTTTTCAAGCGCGCAGAAACCGGAGAAGTGCAACAAATTATGGGAACAGCCACTGACATTAGCGATCGCAAACAACTAGAAGCAGCTCGCCGTTGGGTCGAAATTGAACTGCGTCAGGCCAAGGAAGCCGCAGAAGCCGCTAACCGTGCCAAAAGCGAGTTTCTCTCCCGCATGAGCCATGAATTGCGGACACCGTTGACGGCGATTCTGGGTTTTGCCGAAGTCCTGGCAAGCGATGCTCAATTAAGACCAGAACAACGAGAAAATCTAGATATCATTCGCCGCAGTGGAACCCACCTCCTCAGTCTGATCAACGACGTTTTACAAATCGCTAAGATCGAAGCCGGTGGACTCAGTCTTGATGAAACCAGTTTTGACTTACACCATCTCCTCCTCACCGTTGAACAATTACTGCACATCAAGGCTGTTTCTAAGCACCTCACCCTTACCCTAGAGCGAGCTGATAATGTTCCCCAATATATCCAAGCCGATGAAAATAAGCTGCGGCAAATTTTAATCAATCTGCTCGACAATGCCATTAAATTTACATCGCAGGGAAGGGTCACTCTGCAAGTCACCTGCACCCACAGGGAAACGCCTGGAAACCCAACAGACCAGACCGCAGCTCTGGCCTCTAGCCCAGTGAGAAGTGAGGAAACCAGAACCCATCCTGCAACTGTGCTCCACTTTCGAGTGATGGATACAGGAGCCGGTATCGCCCCTGAGGAATTGGCTCACCTATTCAATGCCTTTACTCAAACAGAAACAGGGCGCAGAAGCGGCGAAGGAGTGGGTTTGGGGCTGACCATTAGTCGCCAGTTTGCCCAGTTGATGGGGGGCGAGATTACGGTGCAGAGCCAACCTGGTCAGGGATCGATATTTACGTTGACGATGCCCTTACGACTACCGCAAAGCGAACTCCACCTGTACCAACGGCCCAGTGATGGGTTGGCTCAGGGGTTACATTCACTGCCATCGATTGTTGGTCTAGCACCTGATCAGCCGACTTACCGCATTTTAATCGTGGATGATTCCTCGGATACGCGTAAAATCTTAACCCATATTCTTTCTCCCCTCGGTTTTGAAGTCAAAGAAGCGGTCAATGGACAAGCAGCGATCGCTCTATGGGAAAGTTGGCATCCCCACTTGATTTGGATGGATATGCAAATGCCAATTATGGATGGCTACGAAGCCACCCGCTGGATTCGAGAACAAGAACAGTCACGTTCTAGACAGCCCATCGCTGATCCAACAACAAAGATCATTGCTCTAACAGCAAGCGCGCTTGAAAGCCAACGTCAGGCAGCGCTGGCAGCAGGTTGCAATGACTTCATTTCAAAACCCTTCCAGAGAATAACCATACTAGAAAAACTGGCCGAGCATCTCAATCTTCATTATGCCTATGAGAATAGCCAGCTTGATGCTGCTCCAGAAAATAGCTTAGAAATCAGCCCCGTAGATCCACGCGATACCACTCAAACACCTCCGCTGCTGGATGCAGCAGCCCTAAACCGCATGCCACCGTCCTGGCTTCGTGACCTTCACAAGGCCGCATCCCGGCTAAGCAGCAGTCAGTGCCTACAGTTGACTCAGCAGATTCCCCCAACAGAGGCAACCCTGCGCCAACAATTGCTGAATCTGATTGATAACTTTCGGTTTGACTCCATCCTTGAACTGACCCATGACGCTGTCAAGCCCCCACCTTCCCCTGACCAACCCGATTAAGGCTCAAAAGCCCCGATGAACCGAATCGCTCCACGGTTTATCTCAGCTTATCTCAGCACAGCCACACGCTACTCCACGCATCGCATCCACCTCAACCTCTGGGAAACCAGCGAGTCATCAAAGGAACCTTGGGAGCCTATCACCTTTGCAGACTCCCATCCCCCGGCCCCTTCTCCTAGGCTGGGAGGAGGGGAGCCGAGCTATCTCAAAGTTCCTCTCCCAAGTTGGGAGAAGGAGTGAGGGTGAGGGCAAAAGTGACATGCACCTGGAACTTCGTCTAATCATCAATGGCGGCACAACCCAAGGGTAGAAGGAGGTATCGGTGTAGAATCGTTGACTCGCTAAAACCTCCTATCCTCCCCTTCACCTAAGCCTCTTAACACATTTGCGTAGCAGAATGCGAGGAGGCCCGCGACGCTAAATCGACCCGACAGTTCTTTAACCAACTAACCCAAATCGCCATCAGCCGTCTTGGCTTTATTCTGAAGACAAGCATCACGACTCGCTGACCACAGGCCTGCGAGCTTCCACCACTCTGCCATCGGGATAAACACGTTGCAGTTTTGCCCCCAACTGGCTCAGCTTCTGCTCTAGCTTTTCATAGCCTCGGTCAAGATGATGCAAGCCACTAATGCTCGTCTTGCCCCGTGCAGCCAAGCCCGCCAATACCAAGGCAGCAGATGCTCGCAAATCCGTGGCTAATACGGGTGCCCCAGATAAAAAGGGTACCCCCCTTACCAGGGCATTATTCCCCTTCACCCGAATATCTGCCCCCATCCGATTCAGCTCTGCCACATGGCGCAGTCGGTTCTCAAACACGGTTTCACTCACAACGCTATCCCCTTCGCAGAGGGTTAAAAGCGCCATCAGTTGAGCCTGCATATCCGTGGGAAATCCAGGGTAGGGAAGCGTTTCCACATCCGTGGCAGAATAGACCTCTGCCCTTGGCAGCACCCGCAGTCGGTTGGGGCCGTCAGGCACAATCTGCACCCCGATCGCTTGCAATTTTGCAATCAACGGTGTCAGATGATCGGGTACAACTGGCCCCACCACAATCTCCGAGCGGGTAATTGCACCTGCAACCAAAAATGTCCCTGCTTCAATCCGGTCAGGAATAATGCTGTAATCAGTTGAGTGCAGGGAAGGAACTCCGGAGATCACAATCGTGTTACTACCCGCTCCACGAATTTTTGCCCCCATCGCTCGACAAAAATTGGCCAAATCTACCACCTCTGGCTCTTGGGCAGCATTTTCAAGTACTGTTTCCCCTTCTGCCAGGGTTGCTGCCATCATTAACGTTTCTGTCGCCCCCACACTGGGGTAGTCAAGGTAAATTTTGGCTCCCTGCAAGCGCCGACCTCGACGGGTCGTTGCATTCACCATGCCATGATCAATCTGAATGTCAGCCCCCATTGCTTGCAACCCGCGCACGTGTAAATCGACCGGGCGTGCTCCAATAGCGCATCCACCCGGTAGAGGGATGCGAGCCACCCCTAGCCGTGCCAGAATGGGGCCAATGGCAAAAAAACTCGCCCGTAGCTGACTAACGAGTTCATAGGGGGCTTTGGAATGCTCCACGTGAGCGGCATTGATTTCCAGAGCGTCTTTATTCCTTCGCACCTTGACGCCCAAAGCTATCAAGATTTGTACCATACGCTCCACATCGGCTAAGTAGGGCACATTACGAATGCGGCAATCATCTGGACAAAGGATGGCTCCTGCTAAGATGACCAGAGCTGAGTTCTTAGCGCCACTCACAGGGACGAACCCACTCAGCGGATGCTGGCCCCAGATTTCGAGAACAGGCTCATCATCAGAAGAAAAGTTTGAAGGGCTAGGTGCAAGAGAAATGGTTCTATCCTCCCAGAATTTAAAGTTAGAAGCCAGCTTGGGCAGCGAGGGCAAAAGCTGCCTGTATTCTACCCAAAGACGTGCGATTGTCTATGGGCAGGGGCGAGTCTTTGTCGCAGATTGTTCGATGACTTCAGGAACTTGTCTGAAACAACGGTTGACACTATAGCCGAATTAGCCGATGATTATAAATCGCTGCTCAGCTTACTCATGCGGAACTGGCGGAATTGGCAGACGCGCTAGATTCAGGTTCTAGTGGTAGCAATACCTTCCGGGTTCAAGTCCCGGGTTCCGCATTTTTAGGGAAGATTGGTTATTTTATTGATTCTAGTAGGGCTGGCATTTGGCGCTACGTCTGGTCAATTCCTGTCTCTTTCGTAGCCGTTGCTACCTGATTGAAAAGGGGTGCAGGGGTAGAGTTCCCAGTTGGTTCAGCAACCGGGCGATCGCACGAACGTTCCATTTTTGAATTCTCGATCCACTTTTTCTGTTAGTTCGATTTAAAATTTTTTATCAAAAATATGATTTTTGAAACCAAATTCCAATCTTTGGGCAACGATCGCCCTTGTTGAATCGGGTGGCTTGTCCGGTTATCTCAGGCGCATCACCAAGGGCCAGAACGTAAATTAGGGTTAAATGCTTAGGGCTGCGACTCTCAGAATTTTTCTAACCGAACACGAGACCAAACCTAGGTAAATGCTGACTAGTTTACAAAATTCTCTGATCAAACAGTTACGCAAACTGCACCGAGCCAAAGACCGAGAACAGCAGGGCATCCTACTGCTAGAGGGGACAAATTTAGTTGAGGCGGCCTATCGGGCTGGGCGATCGCTGGAGACTCTCTGTTATACCCCAGAGTGGCAAGCCAAACATCCGCGGCTGTGGCAAGCCTTAACTCAGGTGGCTAAGCGCGTCGAAGCCGTCAGCCCAGAAGTTTTAGCCGCGATCGCAACGACCGTGCATCCTGATGGCGTCGTTGCCACGCTACCCCGTCCTGATCGAACCCAATTCCATTTTCACAGCCTGGGCATTGTTCTAGAAAATTTACAGGATCCGGGTAACCTGGGTACCATCATTCGCACCGGTGCTGCGGTAGGAGCCGATGGGTTATTGTTAAGTGCAGACAGTGTCGACCCCGATCACCCCAAGGTGCTACGGGCTTCTGTTGGGCAATGGTTTCAGTTACCGATAGGGGTTAGCTCCACCCTATCGGACACGATCCAGGCCTACCGACATCAAGGGATGCAGATTGTTGCAACGGCTCCGACTGCAACCCAGACCTACTGGGAGGTCGATTTTTGCCAACCCACTCTGATTTTGTTAGGAAATGAAGGCGCGGGTTTAAGTCGAGAATTAGCAGACACAGCAGATGTGACTGTAAAAATTCCCTTGCAAGCAGCGGTGGAATCTCTAAATGTGGCGATCGCGGCTGCTTTAATGCTCTATGAAGCTCAGCGCCAAAGAACTTGCACCCCGCGTTAAGAGCCGATTCAAGTTCTACAAGCTAAGGTTTCAAATTCTACAAGTTTAAGCTAAGGCCAGCGTGGGGAGTAACATCTCTAACTATCGTGCAATGTCCCCCCTTGATCTGAATATTCTAATATCCTTGCGTAGCGCTGTGATGGGGCTTCATTCCTCAGTGAGCTTGGATAGTTGGGGCGAATGCAAGGCCAAACCCGCCTTTCACCCCATCCCCCCATTGCTCCAACTCCCGTAGTTTTGATTCTGCCTACTCAGGCTTGGCGTCTGTTTGAGCGTGAGACTGCTGCTCTAAAAACTGCTCAATATCTGCAACCGCTTGGGCGAAACTATCTAGGTCAAAGCTAGTGGGCTGGTTTGCCGAGGAAGCACTTACCTGAGAGGGGGAACGCGCTTCGGGGGGTGGATTAGGTGAGGGTTCTGCATGCAAGGCTTCATGCAGTTGGTCGAGCGACTCATGAAAGGCTCTTGCGGCTTCTTGGCGAGGGTCTTGCTGCCTTTGCTCCATTCTGCTCGCTCCCCATTGAAAATTTGTGCAACGCATCGGTATTTCAGTAAATCTAGGATGTTTCTCTTGAGTCAAGCGATAAAAGTGTGCCTCTTTTTTTGCTAGCCAAACGATAAAGGTTTTTATTTGTTGCTTATTGAGGATCAGGGCGCATCACTCAGCGACGCGCGAATCTGGTTTGATTGGATTTAGAGGAGACCGTTGATGCGGTGACACGAGGTATGTATGAATGATGAGTTGTGGGTAAAGAGGATGGCGTTGCTGAACGAAGGGATGAATTGTCCTCATCCTCACCCCTTCTTCCATGGGGAATAAGGGATTGAGAGATCCTGTGCTTTCTCCCATGGGAATAGAGTAAGTTGGGTAATTCATATTCAGTAACGTTGAGAGGACAGATGGCTGAACGCGATCGCTCAGGCAATAAAGACCTCATCTGGCCAAGTTTACAATCTTCTTTAGTTCCCAAGGTCTACCCAAGAGCCTTGTGCCTTAAAGTACCCAACTTTCAGTCAATGATTTTCATGCAGCAAAAAGTTGTTTCAAACGGCTGCACCATTGAGAATAGAAACGAACCCTCCAGGAGAAAACGGTGAGTCAAGCATTTGATTACGATTTGGTCATTATCGGTGCAGGGGTTGGTGGTCACGGTGCGGCCCTGCATGCAGTCAGTTGCGGCCTAAAGACGGCTGTCGTTGAAGCAGGTGTCATGGGTGGCACCTGTGTGAACCGAGGTTGCATTCCGTCGAAGGCGTTATTGGCTGCATCCGGTAAGGTGCGAGAGCTACGCGATACCCACCATTGGCACACCCTGGGGATTCAAGTAGAGGGCGTGCAGTTTGATCGCCAGGCGATCGCCGATCACGCCAACAACATTGTGACCAAACAACGGGAAGCCCTGACCAAAAGTTTGCAGCGCCTTGGCATTGACATCATTC
Source organism: uncultured Leptolyngbyaceae cyanobacterium (assembly GCA_938023035.1). Lineage (GTDB taxonomy): Bacteria > Cyanobacteriota > Cyanobacteriia > Leptolyngbyales > Leptolyngbyaceae > DSRU01. Next base: position 57,339 of record CALIDI010000029.1, read on the forward strand.
TAGGCTGGGCACGGCTAGCAGGCCCCCAAACCGTTAGCGTCACGACCGATGCTGGCGAAAAAATCATCACGGCTAAAGACATCATCCTGGCACCTGGGTCGGTGCCTTTTGTCCCGCCTGGTATTGAAATCGACGGCAAAACCGTGTTTACCAGCGATGATGCGGTACGGCTAGAGTCCCTCCCAGATTGGATTGCCATTATTGGGAGCGGTTATATTGGCCTAGAGTTTGCTGACGTTTACTCAGCTCTGGGATGTGAAATCACCCTGATTGAGGCCCTGGATCAGTTGATGCCCGGGTTTGATCCCGATATTGCCAAACTAGCTCAGCGGGTATTGATTACTCCCCGAGATATTGAAACTAAAGTCGGTGTCCTAGCGCAGAAAGTGGTGCCCGGTTCACCGGTAGTGATTGAATTGGTCGATGCAAAAACGAAGGAACCGGTTGAGACTCTAGAACTAGATGCGTGTCTGGTCGCAACAGGGCGGATTCCTGCGACGAAAGATTTAGGGTTTGAAACGGTCGGCATCGAGTTAGATCGGCGCGGATTTATTCCTGTGAATGATCACCTGGCTGTGTTAGCGAGGGGTGAGGCTGTGCCCCATCTCTATGCGATTGGTGATGCAACGGGCAAAATGATGCTGGCTCATACCGCTTCAGCCCAGGGAGTGGCCGCGGTAGAGGCAATCTGTGGCCGTCCCCGCCCTGTCGATTATCACAGCATTCCAGCAGCGGCCTTTACCCATCCAGAGATTGGGTTTGTAGGTATGACAGAACCTGCCGCTAAGGAACAGGGAGAAGCGGAGGGTTTCACCGTGGGGGCTGTTCGCACTTACTTTAAGGGAAATGCAAAGGCGATCGCTGAAAATGAAACGGAGGGTGTGGCCAAGGTCATCTTCCGACAAGATACGGGTGAAGTGCTAGGGGTACATATCTTTGGCCCTCATGCGTCGGATCTCATTGGTGAAGCCGCCAATGCCATTTCTCAGCGGCAATCGGTGCACGAGCTAGCGTTTCTGGTCCATACCCATCCGACATTGTCAGAAGTACTAGATGAGGCCTACAAGCAGGCTGTGGGTTCCCATTGAGAAGCTTTTGAAGTTCGCGTAGCGGTACTAGCAGGGTAGAAAGCACTCCTAGAAAGATTAAGATTTGCAGGCAGCCCTATGCTTACCTATTGGCGGGTCAAGCGATAGCACCAGAGTTAACCTGACACCAAAAGTTAGGGCTGCTTACATTACTGCGCCGCTTCGCATAAACATTTTTGACATGGGTCTTGACTGTATTCAAACTAATTTGTAGGAGCTTGGCGATTTCTTGGTAACTATATTCTTGCCGCAGCAGCATCCAGACTTCTGTTTCGCGCTCTGTTAAATCATATTTCTTCTGGTCGAAGTGTAATTCCTGACGCAAGGTCTCATAGCAGTCTTCTAGAGTCACCAAAATGTAATCCTGCGTTTGGGCTGAGTCCGTTTCGACGACAGCCTTTTGTGCTTCAAATAGACCAGAGGCATTCAGCCAACGGGCACGCAGCCGCACAATATGGTGATGAGAAATTTCACATTCCATCATCACGGTTTTGTGGGTTTCCTTCCCACTCCGGATGCAGTAGTTTCCTATATCTGCGATCGCGATCGAGAGCTTTGGCAAATTATTTGGCCCACGACCGCCTGCGTAGCATAAGTTACCAGCCTGATGGTTCCAATAAAGGGGGGTTAAATCTCGACCTAGAATCACAACCCCTTGGTTGAGCGACTCTAATAACCGCCCCCAAAGCGCTGTGATTTCCAGTATAGGTAGACCTTGCAATGCCCTGAGCCGCGCTTGCTCTGAAGGTAGAGCAGAGACAGAAGAAGGCACAACACGACAGGAGTTTACACCCTGCGTGCCCCTTTCTACTGAGTTCTCTCTCAGATGGCCAGGAGCATTGCTTGAGTAAAAATGGGGGCGTGAACCCGCCAATTTTTTTTCAACGGTCGGTTCTCGAAAAATATCAGCCAATCGAGCTTCCATTTCAGCATCCTCAGGTGTTTGAAGCCATTCTGCCCAACGGCCTTATCAAGCCGCAATGAGTAGCTCGAAGCAGGCTCAAACCCCGCGAAGTGAGGCTATAGAAAGAGAAGAAGACCGAACCAGGGTGTAGCAGGGTGAAGTTTTATCGAGAGGCCGCGTTCCCAAGAGTAGCGGAGACAGCGTAGTAGACTAGCTTAACGAGGAAAGGAAAGAATCAAACTGCAACTAGAGAATTTACTCTCACATTTTGAGGCTGGCGGTTGACCTTCTGCGATCGCCAGCGCTAGTTTTGATGGCTTTGACTTCCCGGTTCACGCGATTGATTCAAAAACTTATCTAAAACAGTTTGGGAACAGTGACTCCCATGTTCCACACTGGGTCTCATGGTTCATACTGGTGTAGACAGCCCCGTCTCTGCCATGTCAACCCAATGCCTTGCCCCATAACCCGTAGAGAAGTCGTGTAGAAGGAGTTGCCATTGCATCCTACGTTCAGGAATGTTCACCCCATTGAGCTTGACAGGGCTAAAGCCCCTGCCATTTCTTTCTTAGAACTAGGATTTATCCGGAAAGTCTGTTTACTCTCTACTTTCAGCCATTATTCTCGGTTTAATTTAGCTGGCCTGCGTCACCCTTTTGGGTGCTTGTGAAGCAGGGTCATGTTTTCATCGGTTTGTTCCCTCTGTCCTGTGAAGTTAATGAGCTCATTGAATGCCCGTTCAGATAGTTCCCAGACGCTTCGCCCAGAAAATCTGGAAAACTTCTTTTCTAAAGAACAGCAGCATCGTTATGCGGCTGCCCTGATGCAACGGGGGGGAATCACCCGCCGCCGAGCTGAGTATTTTGTACGCTTGTGGGCCTACCTGCAACTCAAGCAGCAAGCTGAAGCAGGCAGCCCCCTATCAGTTTTGACCCAACTTTCTCCCCTGGAGAAGGCCATCGCCTGCACTCATCGGGAAGCCGCAGAACTGTTTTATACCCATAAGGAACGGGGCAGCAATCGCGCGGCGGGCATGATGATTGACCGGTTTGTTTCTCTGGGGCTGCTAGAAAAATGGTTTGACGGTCAAAGCCTTTGTCTGCAAATCCGTAATATGCCAGAGTTGCAAATTGCCCCCCCTCAGGTGACCGCACCGATTGCCCTAGTTGTGGATGCGTTTAACCCCCGTACCGATGCAGTGCCTACGGCCAATTTGATTGCTCGTAGCTATGCTGAGCTGATTCAGTCGAATCGTAGCTTGAAAGACCCTCTAGCTGCTTCCCACAAGATTGTGCGGGTATTGCGTAGCTGGGCCCAGCAGTATCCCCAGGGGATGCGAGTATTGCGCCGACAAGATAACCGCAACCCCGTGGCGATTAGTGTTTTATACCCAGTTGCCGCTGAGTCAGAGTCGTTGTTCTTTCAGCCCTTTAATAAGGGGGTCTACCTGACGGCAGATGTTGAGGTTGACCCCTTCCAGGCGGCTGCACCCGGTGACCCCCATTGCTCAGCCATTTATGTGAGGGCATGGACGATTGATATTCCCTATCTTTCTAGGGAGGCGATCGCTCTGATGCTGGAAGATTCCCAACAAACCCTACGGGTAATGCGGCAGGATTTTCCAAATATTTGCGACATGTATTCAGCGTTTATTCACCCGGCCTACGAGGAACTGAAGTTAAAACTGGGCTTTCAAGAGGTTTCTCATGATAAGCAACGATCCTATGCCTGGGTATATTTGGCGATCGATCATTTCCTTGAGTTAGATATGCCACAGATTGCCAAACAGCTTAATTTTGGTAGATCTAAGTAACAAACCTCCTTCAAACCCTGCCACCTAGCCCCCATGGGCTGTTCTCCTGGTGAAGTGGTGCTAATTACTGGGCCTTCCTTGCTACCTAACCCTTATGGGCTGCTCACTAACTTGGTAGTGGCAGGCAGCATTCTCAAGGTGGTTTCAGAAGGGAGAAAGAGTCGGAGCTGCCGTTGGGCTAAGTTGTTGTCGTTTTGCAGAGCGCTATGAAACTTTAGCCTCTCCGGGAGGCAGACTGGCTCCAGCCAAGGAATCAGTCATGAGCGGCGGCGAAGAGTGCTTTCTGGTGCCCCGTCCCAATGGCACTCACGATAACGATACATATAGATATGGCTAGATAGAGCGCTCGCCAGGTTGCTGAGTCCATTGAAGGTTTAAGGTGGGTGGGGGCGCTGCTCTCCAACTAGGGGGTTTCACTCTGCACCTTGTCTTAACGTTAGTTTTTACTGCGATATTTTATGATTGGCTATCTTAAGGGCATCGTTGCCGCTATCCAAAAAAATGGCAACCGAACCATTCTGACACTGGATGTACACCAGGTGGGTTATGACCTGCAAGTGGTGCCCCGTCTGTTGCAGCAACTGCCCAGTTCTGGAGATTCTGTACAGGTCTTTACTCATCTCCAGCTACGTGACGATCAACTGACTCTCTTTGGGTTTGCTTCGGCGGCTGAGCGAGATTTGTTTCGTCAACTAACGAGTGTGAGCGGGGTTGGGCCGCAGGTGGCAATGGCATTGCTGGATACGCTGGGCTTGGAGGATCTAGTGCAAGCGATCGTCGTCGGCAATACGCGCCTATTGGCAAAAGCTCCTGGTATAGGGGCGAAAACTGCTGAGCGCATTGCCCTAGAACTCAAAACCAAGTTGGCGGAGTGGCGAGAGCAGGCTGGAATTGTGACTCTGCCTGCTGCTAGCCCGATTAGCACCATTCAAGAAGATGTAGAAATGACCCTGGTGGCTCTCGGGTATACCAATAGTGAAATTGCGAAGGCCCTGACCGCTGTGGGAAAAAACACTGCCCTGGCAAAAAATGCCGATGCTGAGGCCTGGATTCGAGCGGCGATCACCTGGCTCAGTCAATAGCTGTCGGGTGACAACAGGTGCATCTCACTTTTGCAAGTTGCCCCACCTCGTGGGAAGAGCAAAGTGCTATATCCCCCATCCCCTTTTCCCAAAATGGGCGAAACGGAAAGGCTTGGTGCATTATGGCCAGAAAAAAACATCCTCAAAGTGATCCCCTCCCTGGCACCCTTGTCATTCCACCAAAACCCTCAGATAGGGGGATTGCTAGGTTGCCGAGACTAATGGGGGTTCTCCTCCTGAATCCTGTCGTCAATCAGGCGGTCATGGCTATAATAGGTAGATTTACTTGCGCTTAAGTACTTCTACTTGAGAAATCACTCGAGGCAAGTGACCTGACTTGTATCCTCCGTAAATCTTCACTCCCCGTTTTTTGTCACTATGGCCTAGGCTCGTTACCGTATGTCTCTTGAGGGATTTGGCCAGTTCTCTTAATGCGGGAGCTGGTTGCTAAGTTGAGTTGTCAATTGGAGTAAAAAAGATGATGAAAGTTCTCATTACCGGAGTGGCTGGTTTTATTGGGTTTCACCTGGCAAATCGGCTACTTGAGGACGGTTTCACCGTCTATGGCATTGACAACTTAAATGATTACTACGATGTGCAGCTTAAGCAGTCACGTTTGGCCCAGCTTCAACCCAAATTGGGGTTTACCTTTCAGCACTTAGATATGGGCGATCGCGACCCCATGCTGCAACTCTTGCAAGAACAAAGCTTTGATTATGTGGTCCATTTAGCGGCTCAGGCTGGAGTCCGTTACTCTCTACAAAATCCCTGGGCTTACGTTGATAGCAACATCACCGGTTTTATTAATCTACTAGAGGGATGTTGCCTTAACCCGGTTCAACACCTGGTCTTTGCCTCCTCCAGTTCAGTGTATGGAGCGAATACAAAGGTTCCCTTTGCGGTAAGTGATAGTGTCGATCATCCTATTTCCCTCTATGCCGCCAGTAAAAAAGCCAATGAATTAATAGCCCATACCTATAGTCACCTGCATGGGCTACCAACAACTGGTTTACGGTTTTTTACGGTCTACGGTCCCTGGGGTCGCCCCGACATGGCTTACTACAAGTTTGCTCGAGCGATTGAATCGGGACAACCGATTGATGTCTACAACGGCGGTAAAATGCAACGGGACTTTACCTACATTGATGATATCGTTGAAGGTGTGGTACGAGTAATGCTGCGCCCACCCCAGCAGTCTTTATCTGAGATCAGCGCCCACTCAGCTCACCCCCTAAACAGCCATGCCCGTTACCGACTCTATAATATTGGCAATAGCCAACCCGTTGAGTTAATGCAGTTTATTCAAGCATTAGAACGGGCGTTGGGTCGGTCGGCTGTGATTAATTTTCTACCGATGCAACCGGGAGATGTGCTCACAACCTATGCGGATGTGAGTGATTTAATGCGGGATACAGGTTTTCAGCCAACAACAACGATTGACACTGGGTTAGCTAAGTTTGTGCATTGGTTCCGCTGGTATCACCAAGAGCGCGTGTCGATCCCGTCTGTTACTTACTATGCTGGGCACTAATGTTCTGGTAAGAAAGCCATTGGGCCTTCTGTAGAATCCGAAATTGCAGGCATCATTGTGCCAAGGTCGCTACCCCAAAGGTGGCATTAAAGCGCCGACACCAGACAACAACTGATTTGTAATTCTCTAATTTCAGGTTGCTGGGTAGGGTGTAAATCTGGGTGCCGCTGGTTTTTTTGAGAGGCGCGATCACCACGTACTCCCCCTCTTTAAGGGGATATGCTGGGGGAACTGTACCCGCTAACACATTAGAGGAACGGTGTAGCGCAACGACCAGATCTGGCCGAGCATCGGTTTTAAATGCCCCATCAAATTCTAAAATTTGCTTGCCGTCGCGGTTGATGATGCGAGCCATGCCTTGGGTAGGATGTTCTGCGGAGACAAATTGACCCGACCGCGGAGAGACCGGTTTACTTTGCTTGGTTTGAGCTAACTTGATCGCAGCGAAGGCAGAGATTGCTTGAATCGCAGGAAGGGGTGACTGTTCTGCAATCGCCCCTTCAATCATAACCAAGAGAGTCATAAGACCCAGCACAACGAACTGAGGGCGCATCGGTGGATTCTCCATTGAAGGGTTTCTATCCAAGTTACGCAGCACTCCCTGTGATGGATGAGCCGCGATCGCCCGTTTTTTACTGGGTCTGTGGTGTACAGCACTAGTCAAACATATTAAAAGGTTTGGGTAAAAGAGAGGATGGGGAGCTTAGAGGGCGTTTGAAAAGTATCTAGCGGTTATTCTCTCGCCCAAAAAGCAAGGAAACAGGTAAGAGGTAGCTGGGCGACTTCTATCTAGATTCAGCACCATCGAAAATGCATAGCCCTCGCCATGTAGGTTAGGACATCTTCGCATCCACAAGCCTCTGTCACGTCTTTCTTTTGCCCCTGTTTCCCGTCACCTATCCCCATCTACTGCTATAGTCTCGCTCCTTTTGTCGGTAGCTTTTTTGACAGCCTAAGTGGTATGGCAATAAACCATCAATGAGTCTCTTCAGAAGATTCTTTAGTTAAGATTCAAGCAGTTAAGATCCAAGCTTGGCTCACCGAGTCTAAGTGGCTTGTCTTGAGTAACTCATGTTGTCTGAAGCGGCTTGCCTTGAGTAACGTCGAAATCAACGACTTTGCCGCTCCACTGAGAGGGAAACGCGATCGCCACCCACATCTCGCATCAGTTTAAGCAAGTCTTCGACCTTATCGAAGGTCAATTTGCTATCCGCCTTAAGAATCACAACACCATCAGTATTCTCATCTAAAAACTTGACCATTGCCTGGGCCATCTGATCAGTCGATAGTTCTTTGTTTTCTAAGAGTAGCTTCCCTTGCTGAGTCAGACCAAATATCAGCTTTTTGGGTTCTTTTCTTTCTACAACCGCTGCTCCGTCACCCAGGAGAGGAACTTTAACATTGACAATATTGAGACCTGACATCGACATTGAAATAATGATGAAAAAGGTCAACACACTCATCATCACATCCATCATCGGCACTAGGTTGACCTCAGGCACACCCGAATCGCCCCTACGACGTTTTGCCCGCATTACTTTTACTCCAATTCAATACTTTTCAACCTACATTTGGCTGAAAACTTGCCTATGAGTCATAGTCATCCGGCACGTCTGGAATCACAACCCCCGGAGGCGGTATACTCACTTCTCCAGCTTGGCTAGATGGCGATGCATCAGAGCTGGTTTCGCCTCCAGTAGAGGTCTCGCCCACTGGTAAGGCGGTTGACTCGCCAGTAGAAGGAACGGATGCCGGAGCAACCCCGCCTACTTCATCTTCCTCTAGCGCTAAAGAAACGCGCTCTCCCCCAGCGGCTTGCATATCTCCAAGCAAATTGACAACGCGATCATACTGCATCTTCCGATCTGCTTTTAGTAAAACCACACCCTTGGGGTTTGCCTGTAGATAACTTTTAATCGTGGCCAGCACCTGTTCTTGATTGGCTGATTTTGTATTCACTAAAATCTGATCGGGAGGCTTAATTTCCACCAAAAGAGGCTCAGGCAAAACCTCATTCGCCGGGGGGGAAGGCTGGTTTTTGCCACCCGTGAGGGCGATGTCAACCCCCTTCTCGGCACTCAAAGTGGCTGCAATAATAACGAAAAAAGCCAGAACCCCCATCATTACATTGAGCATGGGGATCAAGTTGATTTCAGGAATTTTGCCGTAGCCGACTTGATCGCGGTGCATTGACTTATCCTCTATTCATTACTGTTTTCTGCACGTTCTTGGTGATCCGTTAATCTCATTCGTGTTTCAGCACTGAAGCAACGACTACGAGCCAGAGCTTCACCCTAAAATCATCGCTAGACGAGCATTGGCCTACTGCGCTGTTTAGGAGCATTTAACACGGAACAATCACTCCGGTCAGCCTTGCCCGGCCTGTCACTGGGTTAACCCCTTGTCACTGGGTTAACCCTAGTAGGCTTCTCGTGTCAGATCCTGGGGAGCAACAGAAGCGGGCAGGGCAGGGCTGTTTTCCTCAAGGGCTGGCTCGTACCAAACTTGGCGGTAAATCAGTTCCATTTCGCTGCCGACATCGGAGAAGTAATCGACTTGGCGGGCTTGGAGGGTAACAAAAATCCGAAAGACGACGAGCGCTAGAATTGCCACAATCATTCCAGCGGCAGTGGTAATCAGGGCTTCCCCAATCCCCGCAGCGGCTTTCGTTGCTGACTCGCCAGTGCCGCCGCCACCAATATTGATGTTACTGAAGGTGGCAATCAGACCGGTCACGGTTCCCAACAAACCAAGGAGTGGAGCCAGAGCCACAATCGTTTCCAGAAGTTTGTCGCCTTTGCGCATTTGCACAAACTCGCGGTCTGCCGAGGCTTCTAAGGCTAGACGAAAAGTTTCTGGGGTAGGATCGTTTAAGCTCAGAGGGGCCAGCAAAAAGCGGCCAATCGGCGTGTGCCTGACCTTATCGGCCAATTCGCGGGCATCATCTAGGCTGTAGCGAGCCGTAGCGAGAATATCGCGGGCAATTTTACCCTCGCTGCTCATCAGTTGATACCAGAAAACACCGCGTTCCAGAGCGCAAGCAAGGGTTGCAATCGACAAACCCACAATTGGGTACATGACGGGGCCGCCCTTTTGGATCAAATCAAACAAGTTAGACATACCAGCCTCGATTTAGAAGTGAAATGAACAGGCGAATCAGAGGGGGCAGGAGCTAATGTTAAAGTTACCGGTTAGATGCGATCGCCCTGCTTTCGGTGCGATCGCCCTACTATGGATGCTCCACAGATCTTCTGCAATCGCTCAATGGTTACGATCTCCTTTGGCTCAGCTTAGAGCTGAAGTCAACTTCCCGTCCTACGAGAGGCGGCAATTGGTGAAAGAGAAAACCTCAGGAATTCCCTGCCTTTTTCCAAGGCTCATCACCACTGAGCATGAGAATTAGGTAGATCCTGAGTATCGACTGTTACCAGCCTTACCTGCTCAAGCACTCTCTGTCAGACCTAGAGTCAAGGCATACTGACCCCAGGTACAAATCAGGAGTTACACCTGTTCAGAATACTGGAACTCAGTAGACATTTAGGTTAAGAAGAGGTAGTGAAAATTTGTATTGACAATGCTTTAAGATTAGCCGAAGGCTTTAGTACGCTATTGCAACTTAGTGTAGAATAGCCGCTGCCATGTTGCCCACAGCAATGTTAATTGGGAAGGTTTACTTGGCATGATGGCTGAGCGCTTGGCTTTGCTTTCAGCTTTCTGGCCATGGTTATGGATTATACCGAAATTAAATAACAGAGGATACGACGGATAACTAACCAAAGGGTTGAAGCTGCGGGACTTTTGCTAGCCAAAATCGCGCATCCAAAATAATACTGCCGTGCTTGGGTGAGGCGATCACCCCCACAAGGCGTTGCTTAACGGAGGGATAAACTGCTCGTATCTTCCACCCTTCTATTACTAAGAGAAGAGTGCAAAAGCTCCTGTTTCCTCTCTCGTTAGCGAGAGTAGGGAGCGGGCGAATTAGTGGGTGACTTACATTCAGCAACGCCCCCTACAAAGGCCGTCAATCGCCTCGGTTGGTATTTGACAACAAAAGGTCAGCTACGTGACTCGCTGACATCCTTCAAGGGATATTGGCCCATCACATCAATAAAACGTTTAGTTACCCCGATTGATTGCTAACTCGACCTGCTTAAATTCTTGCTCAAGGCGATCTTTCATTTTCTGGGGCACAGGCCGATTGGGGTAAGAGCTGTAGTGTCCTGCCAAAGAGTTCAGCGCTGTCCGCATTGTGGTGAAAGAGCTTAAGCGGGTCAAAGATGTATCCCGACGATAGCGGGCAGTAAAGTCATTAATTAGCTTGCGGGCTTCTGTTTGAGCAGCGGCTTTTTCAGCGGTGCCATCGGGCAAATCAATTGCCTCTCGCAGTTGCTCAATCACATTCAGGGTATCTTGCTTGTAATTACCCGATAGACTGTCCGCAACGGCTGTCGAGGAACCCATTAGCCAAACACAGAGGATGAGAGCGAGCGAGAGCAGACGAGCTAGTTGGCGCTTCATGGCAGATCGTTTCTCAATGGATGATTTCTAAGAAAGTCAAAATATACCTTTATCATCCTACTTTGATTTGGAACTCCCTAGACCTCTTTTTGTTCTGACTAACGCTTCAGTGGGCGTTTGAACAGTGTCTGGCGGTTAAAATCGCGACGACACCAACAAAGTCCACTGGCGCGAACTCAATCAAATTCAGGTTTTCAGTAGCCGGCGTTGGCAGGTTTTCTCCGGATAGCCATGACTTGCGTTCTTAGGGCGGCTGGGAGGTGGGCCTTTCAAATCCTCTGATCAGGTTAATTAGAAGATTGGTTCCAGGCCATTTGCTGCGGTATAACAGGGGCAGCGTTTAAGATGGAGCGCCCCATGGCCACTGAGACCCTCAGCATTTATCAGCAGATTCAACAGTTTTATGATGAGTCGTCTGACCTGTGGGAGCAGGTTTGGGGAGAGCATATGCATCACGGCTTTTATGGAGCCGATGGAACGGCGCAGAAAGATCGACGACAGGCCCAGGTCGATCTGATTGATGAGTTGTTGCGATGGGCCGAGGTGCAACACCCCCAACAAATTCTGGATGTGGGCTGCGGCATTGGGGGCAGTACGCTTTACCTGGCAGAGCGGTATGGGGCGATCGCGATGGGGGTGACCCTGAGTCCGGTACAGGCTAGGCGAGCCAGCCAACGGGCAGCACAGGCGGGGCTGACCATTGGTCAACCCGCTGCCCGGTTTCTCGTGGCAAATGCTCTAGATCTTCCCTTTGCAGATGCAAGTTTTGATCTACTCTGGTCTCTGGAGAGTGGCGAGCACATGCCCGATAAGTCGCAATTTTTGCAGGAGTGCTATCGGGTGTTGAAACCCGGTGGACGTTTACTATTGGTGACTTGGTGTCACCGCCCGCTGGCAGATCGGCCCCTGACGACGGCGGAGCAGCACCATCTGGCAAAACTGTATCGGGTTTATTGCCTGCCCTACGTGATTTCGTTGCCAGAGTATGAGGCGATCGCCCAAACCCTGGGTTTCCAGAGCGTTCGCACTGAGGATTGGTCACCAGCGGTTGCTCCCTTTTGGGATCAGGTCGTGGACTCCATCTGGGAGTGGCGGGCGATCGCAGGGTTGCTGCGGACTGGCTGGAAAACTATCCAAGCCGCTCTGGCAGTGAATTTGATGCGGCAGGGCTATCGCAGCGGACTGATCCGCTTTGGGGTGCTGACGGCCTTGCGGGGCGACCGCCCGTGACCGGCAAAAAAACCTGGAAATGCTCAATGTTGCCCATAGACTTCCAGACACTTTGCTATAGTGCCAATAATCCGCTTCTCTCCTAAATCGGGTACACTGCTATGGCAAACTGGCTAGAACATACGGCCCAAATTGAAGTTGATGCCCCGATTGATTTGGTGTGGAATCTTTGGTCTGATTTAGAGCAAATGCCAAAATGGATGAAATGGATTGATTCGGTACAGGTGCTGGAGGACAGCCCAGACCTGTCACGCTGGCGTTTGGCAACGGGCGGGTTTGAATTTAGTTGGCTGTCTCGCATTCTTAAATTGATTCAACATCAAATCATCCAGTGGGAATCGGTTGATGGCTTACCAAATCGGGGTGCGATTCGCTTCTATGACCGGGGGAGTGCTGGCAGTATTGTGAAACTGTCAGTGGCTTATGCGATTCCTGGCTTTTTGGGCCAAATTCTCGATCAGCTGATTATCGGGCGCATCGTGGAATCAACGCTCAAAGCTGACTTAGAGCGGTTTCGTGATTACGCTCTTCAGGCCAAGGTGAGAGAGTAATCGGGAGCAACCCTATGGTAGACTGGCTCGAACATACGGCACAGATAGAAGTGGATGCCCCGATTGATTTGGTCTGGAGCCTCTGGTCAGATTTAGAGCAAATGCCCCAGTGGATGAAGTGGATCGATTCGGTACAGGTACTGGCTGACCAACCGGATATCTCACGCTGGAAGCTATCAGCAGCGGGCGGGTTTGAATTTAACTGGCGATCGCGCCTGATCAAGTTGCTCCCCCATCAACTGATTCAGTGCGAGTCAGTAGATGGGTTGCCCAATCGAGCTGCCGTGCGGTTTTACGATCGCGGCATGGCGGGCAGCATTGTCAAGCTTACTATTGCCTATTCTCTACCGGGCTTCTGGGGGCAATGGTTCGATCACTTATTCGTCGGGCGCGTGGTAGAGTCTACGCTCATGGCTGATTTAGAACGATTTCGGGTCTACGCTCTAGAAGCCAAGGTGAAAGCAGGAGAACAAGTGAAAGCAGGAGAACAAATGGGATGATCGCTGCGATCGCAAAACGATGGTTGACTCCTAGAGGAAGGCTCGGGCACCCTCTCACCCCCTACCTGTTTTTGCTACCAGCCTTGTTAGTGCTCAGTCTAACAGTCTTTTACCCTGCCCTCCAGGCGTTTTACCTGAGCTTCACCCAATTTGAATTTAATCTGACCCGTCCTCCCCAATGGTCGGGATTAGAAAACTTTCAGCAGCTATGGGGTGAGATCCAGCGGGGCGATGTATTTTTGCAAACTGTGCGCAACACCCTGCTGTATCTCATCTGTGTGGTGCCGATTATGGTGGTGCTGCCCCTCGCCCTAGCAATTTTAGTCAATCAAAAGCTGCGCGGTATTCAATGGTTTCGCGCGGCTTACTATGTACCAGTAGTTATTTCCATGGTAGTGGCTGGTATTTCCTGGAAGTGGCTCTATGAAGGCAAGGGCTTGCTGAATCAGATCCTGAGCCTAGTGGGTCTTCCTGCCGTTGGCTGGTTGACCGACCCAAACCTAGCACTGTTCAGCGTCATGGCGGTGACTATCTGGAAGGGCTTAGGCTACTACATGGTGATCTATCTAGCAGGGTTGCAAGCGATTCCGCCAGAACTCTACGAAGCGGCTGCCATCGATGGTTCTGATGGTTGGTGCAAACACTGGGATATTACGCTTCCTCTGATGCGGCCCTACCTGCTGCTAGTGGCTGTTATCTCAGCGATCGCGGCTACCAAAGTCTTTGAAGAAGTCTACATCATGACCCAAGGCGGTCCCCGCAACGCCTCTAAGACAATTGTGTACTACCTCTATGAGCAAGCCTTTGATGAACTGCGCTACAGCTACGCTTGCACCATTGGTTTAGTCATGTTTCTGGCAATTCTATTGCTTTCAGCCCTACGCCTCAGCCTCGAGCGCCTGACAGGCAACCTTCCAGAGGTCGCGACTGAAACAAAAACGATCGCATAAACCCTTCTCTCATACAAATGAACTTTTTTAGATGCCCTATCTGGGAGTGCAACCGAAACAAAGATAGTCAGATAAACCCTTATCCTAGAAATGAAGAGTCGAAAAAATCGAATTGAACTATGCTCGCCTCAGAAACCCTCTCCCCCCCTGCTGACTGGCAACCGATCATACAAGACTTGATGGCAATTCTGGGTGAGAAGGGGGTCGTGCGCCGTAAAGAAGAATTACTGGTTTATGAATGTGACGGCCTCACCAGTTACCGCAAACGTCCAGCAGTAGTCGTCTTTCCCCGCACGACGGAAGAAGTGTCCCAAGTGATCCAGGTATGCGCCCGTCATCGGGTAGCGTTTGTCGCTAGGGGGGCAGGCACTGGCTTATCGGGTGGAGCCTTACCAGAAGAGAATTGTGTATTAATTGTAACAGCCCGCATGAACCGAATTCTAGAAGTCGATCTGGATAGCCAGCGGGTTGTCGTGCAACCAGGGGTGATTAACAACTGGGTCACTCAGGCGGTGAGCGGTGCCGGGTTTTACTATGCTCCTGACCCTTCCAGTCAAATTATTTGCTCTATTGGTGGCAATGTGGCCGAAAATTCTGGCGGCGTGCATTGTCTCAAATATGGAGTGACCACCAACCATGTCCTCGGATTAAAGCTGGTATTACCCACGGGTGAAATTGTGGAAGTGGGAGGAGCCGTACCTGAAATGCCCGGGTATGACCTGACGGGGTTATTCGTAGGTTCGGAAGGCACCCTGGGAATTGCCACAGAAATTACGCTGAAAATTCTCAAAACGGCAGAGTCGATTCAGGTATTGCTGGCGGACTTTACCAGTGTGGAAGCGGCAGGAGCAACCGTTGCCGACATTATCGGGGCAGGCATTATTCCCGGCGGCATGGAAATGATGGACAACCTCAGCATCAATGCCGTCGAAGATGTGGTGCAAACGGGCTGTTACCCCCGCGATGCCGCGGCAATTTTGTTGGTTGAGGTCGATGGGTTAGCCGTAGAAGCCCAAGAAAACGCCCACCGAGTCAAGGCGCTATGTTATAAAAATGGAGCACGTTCTGTGCAAATAGCAACTGACCCAGAAGAACGTCTGACCTTGTGGAAAGGTCGCAAAGCAGCCTTTGCGGCAATGGGTAGAATGTCGCCCGATTACTATGTGCAGGATGGGGTGATTCCCCGCACTCGATTGGAATATGTGCTGGGAGAAATCGCGGCCCTAGGCGAAAAATACGGCTACTATGTGGCAAACGTTTTCCATGCCGGGGATGGAAACCTGCATCCCCTCATTCTCTACGACAACGCCCAGCCGGGTGCCCTAGAGCAAGTGGAAGCCCTTGGGGGAGAAATTCTGAAGCTGTGTGTGCGTGTGGGCGGCAGCATTTCAGGAGAGCACGGCATTGGAGCCGACAAGCGTTGCTATATGCCAGAGATGTTTAGCGCTACCGATTTAGAAACGATGCAGTGGGTGCGCCAGGTATTTGACCCCTTACGCATAGCTAACCCAACAAAGCTTTTACCGACCCCGCAAACTTGCGGTGAAGCCGCTCGGTCTTTGAATGCTGGCCAATTTGAGGATATTGAACGATTTTAGTGGCGTGTCTGAGGCAAAACTCTGGTATTTTGTCAGGGATTGAGTCGAAAAAATAAAGGGAGCAGTAACACCGACTCCCTTCGTCAAAGGATTAAAAGTGCTTCCCTGCGGGGAAGGTTGGCTCAAACGCTGGATGTTTGCTGACTCGTCTACTTACTTGTAGAGAGCGGTGGCCAGACGAAAGGCCAGAATGCCAGGAACTAAGGCAATCACCAGAGCAACAAAAACTTGAGTATCAGACATTGTGTTAAAACTCCTTAGCATCAGGGGTTACCGTTCCTAAATTTCAACCAAAATGGCTATTTGGGGAACATCTTGTTACAAGATGCAACACTGCAAAACTGGGTTTAACAGAGCTTGATGGTTCTGGGAGGGGGTTAGGCTTGATTTGAAGTTACTCAAACAAAGCCTAGGTTCAGCTAGATTCCGTTGATATGATATGAATTTGAACCAAGCATGCGGTAGATGCCCAATTGAACGCTTGGTGCTGTGGGGCTTCTGCTTGCTAAAATTGCCAATCCTTCGACAAGCTCATCACACATCCAGAATTCAAAATCAGAATCCAAAATAATATGAAGCTTAAGCAGTTTTTTATTGCTGGGCTAAATGCACTGGCAACGATTCCCTTGGTGGCGACGATCACACTTGCACGGCCGGCTGTTTTACGGGCCAATAACCCTGACGCTCGAATTAATGTGCGCACCGCCCCCACAGTTAATTCCAGTTCACCCAGCTACGGGATTCCCGGCGATCGCGTCGAGATTTTACGCGAAGTCAGTGGCTCCGATGGCTTTACCTGGTACTACGTTGAATTCAACCGCTCACGGGTGCGCGGCTGGATTCGTGGCGACTTCATCCAAGTTGGGGGACGCCCGACCCCACCAGCTAACTGGAGCAAAACCTACAACTGTCGTGACTATACCGTCACCCTGAGCCAAGTCGGGTGCAGTGAGCGCTTTACATACCGGGCCTCTGGCACTTCGGGCAACCTGTTCCTGCAAAACGGGACGCGGCAAAATACTGGCTACGCCTGGCTGTACACCTTCAGCAATGGTGATACCACCTACGAGCTAATGGATGCCTGGGCCAATGCAGAATACCCAGACGGAGGTGCTTACCTGAGGGTTTATCGCGGCGATCGCGTCCTCTTAAACCGGGCATGTGAAAAGTAAAGTCATTGCTCCTAGCTGAGAGGAAGGTGACAGCAGTTGGGTGGAGGCGCAAACGTGGGCGCGGGCACACAGACAAAATCCCCAGCGACGAGGGCCATGCCCAATGAAATTCAAAATTCACCCTTTCTCCGACCCAATCACCTCAAGGCCCAAGCCAGAAAACGTTCGGTGTAGTAGAGCGCCAGTTGATTACTGACCCCCCCAAACACTTGGTCAAAAGCATGTTCCGCCCAGGGAATTTCTAGCCAAACCGTTTGGGTTCCAGTTGCCTGCAGTTTTGTATACAGCACTCGCCCAAACTTTGCCTCTACAACATGATCGCGTCCTCCATAAACCAGCAGGGATGGAGGAAGAGGCCGGTTAACATACTCGTAAGGAGAAGCCTGCCGGTAAAGATCAGGCACATCAGTCGGGCTCCCCCCTAAGAAAGCCCGCAAGACGGCACGGCTATCGATGGGGTCAGGTTGGGGTGGGTCATTGTAGCCACGGGTCAGATCGACCGGGCCGTAGTAGTCAATCACCGCACGAATCGGAAAATCATTGGTTTGATAGGCGGCTAGCATGGCCAGATGTGCCCCTGCCGAGCGACCCATGATGGCAAGACGCTCCCAGTCAACCCCCAGGAAATGGGCCTGCTGTTGAATATAGGTTAGCGCCATGCGGACATCCTCAATTTGGGCAGGAAAGCAATGCTGGGGGGCATGACGATAGGCGATCGCCACCACCGTATACCCCTGACCAGCCAGGTAGCGGTTAAAGGGCGCATCATCGTTGGGGCTACCCCGTTGCCAGGCTCCTCCATAGATCATCACCAGGGTTGGATGCGGCCCTTGCATCATGGGGCGATAGACCGTCAGCGTTAATGGCACTCCGGCGGGTTGGGCAAAGGCAATACCAGATTCCACCTGCACCGGGTTTGTGGGAGCAATTCCCCTCCAGCTATCAGCCAGTATCAGGGGTTGGGGCCGCAAGGTCGCCTGTTGAGCGGGCGCAATTTGGTTGAGATAATCTTTCCCCAGCGCTGCTTGCATGCTCTGCTCAGCCCGGTGCTGGGTAGCGGCAAACTGACTCAAAGGCAAACTGCTGATAACCAGACTGGCCAAGCCAATCCCCCAAAAGAGCCACAGCCACCCCTGGAGCCGGAAACTATACCAAATGAGACAAAGGGCGATCGCATTGGTTGCCATTAACCATGGGCTAATCTCTGGTGCACCGACCCCTAGTGGTAAAAGGGTCAGTGTTGGAGCCGGCACCACAATCCAGGCGGTTAAGAACCAAGAAACGCCACTCAGTAGAAATGTCAGAACTCTCAAAGGAGGATGCCAGGGAAGTGCCACAGGAATGACCGTAAAAACAGCATATCTATTTGATGCTACCCCTATCCCCCTGTTTCTCATAGCGACAGCGAGTTAGACATCCTACCCAGCATTGGCGATTGGGCACTGGTTAAGCACTGGATTTTGTCCTCAGTGTTCTGACCCGAGCGATCGCATCGCTACGTAGAATTCAATACGCAGAACTCAAAAGGTAAAGCAAAAGACATTACTATATCTGGACAGGAATCACCCCATTCGCCCTCACCCTAGCCCTCTTCCAAAGGGACAGAAAATCCGGATCTCTTGCTCTCTGCCCTCAATGGAAGAAGAGTATAGCGCTGACAGGCATTCAAGAAAGGGGATGCGGGCAATTTATCCCTTCGTTAAGCAACGCCAGGTGAAAAAGGCTTGGCCCATCAGTAATTTCAAGCTACATAAATCGTTGGCTGATTGCTGCCAAGGTAGAGTAAAGACTTTGCCAGGTGCAAAACACCAGGCTGGTTAACTGGCCAACGGTTTCTCCTAGGTGGTTGTCTGCACAACCTTAGTCATCTGATTAGCAGACAGAATATCAGAAGCTTTAGTTGTTTTGTCCGAGAGCATGTCACCTTTTCAGATCCTCATCCCCCAGTTTCTTCTCTCAGGTTGGGAGAAGGGGGGCCGAGCTATCTCAAAGTCCCTCTCCCAAATTGGGAGAGGGATTAAAGCCCTGCGGGCATACCAGAAAAGGGTGAGGGCAAAAGTGACATGCACCCTTTTGTCAGCCAATCAGAACACGAGGTCTTGACCCAAACTTCAAAATTAAGGACGCGAAATTTGCAGACTTGGATAAGTAGTCGATGAATAGATTCAGCCCTGTGCCTAGTTCAGACCTAAAAGTTTGCCTGTTTGTCTGTGAGAAAACGACCCGTTTCGAGTTGCATTTGGTTTAGCTTCTTTTCTAAATCGTTGATGGATGAGTCTCTATGAAATTGAAATTGATTTTTAGTGTGACTACGATCGCCCTAGCCCTGATGGCTTCATCGGCCCTGATCGCTTCCGCCCGTCCAGCCTGATTAACCGCCAAGGATGCAGACGCTGAAATCAATGTACGCCAGGCTCCTGACTTAAACAGTCAGATTTTACACTATGGTCTTCCTGGCGATCAGGTTGAGGTGCTGTATTCGCTTCCGGGTCGAGAGAGCGAGGGTATTAGCGAAGAAGGGTGGCACTATGTTCGCTTTTTGCGCAGCGGTGCCCTCGGCTGGGTGCGAGCGGATTTTTTGCAGCTAGAAGCAATGCCCGCCCCCCGCTGGTCAAAGACCTACCAATGTGGTGAATATCGCGTCACGCTGCGGCAGTATGGCTCCTCCTACAGCTTTGAGTACCGGGGTGGCTGGAATCAAGACTTCTTGCTGGCCCATGTGGCCGAGGGCGATCGCAGCAATACGGGCGCAGACTGGGCCTATCGCTTTTACTTACCGCATTACAATAGAACCTCTAGAATATACACTTTGACCGATGCCTGGGGCACCCAAGTCGGCGATACTGGCTTTGCCACATTTCGGGTAGAGTCCTATGCATCACGGAATGCGCGATCGCCCCAATGGCAAATCCAGCGCTCCTGCTCGAAATAGAAAGAATCACTAAAAGCAGTGGGAGACTCCGGAGCAGACGTATCGCGATCGCTAGGTCTGAAAAGACTATCAGGGGTTTGAGGCGGTGTGGAGATGCCACCCCCAGCCAAGGCTTTCATCTCTGCACCCCATTCTTAACCTTGGTTTGTACTGCGACATAGCCCTCGCCATGCAGATTAGGACACCTTCACACCCATAAACCTCTGTCACGCCGTCCTTTTGGATCTGTTTCCAATCCCCTATCTACTGCTAGATAATCCGGTGCAAAGCCCTTCTGGCAGGCTTAAAGCGTCGTTATCAGTTCTTTTATACTAAGTGTAGAGAGATAGAATGGGGCAACCACTCTATAACCGGCAGGCCCCTAAAGGGACTGCAAGTGAATAATGCGCTGTAGGGCGATTGCGGGCTGAGCACAGTCGTATCGTAAAGCAACATGAACGCGCAGGAGCCTCTTGATTGGAGAAAACCTGCTCAGACAGCATGTTACTTTCCGGCAAGTCCCTACGCTTTTTTCAATCAGGAACTTAAACAACCGATTTATGCGAATCCTACTAGTGGACGATGATGAGCTACTGACCCAGACCTTGGCCCATTTTTTAACCTCCCAAAACTATGTCGTTGATGTCGCAAGGGACGGTGAAGCAGGATGGGATTATGCCCAAATGGTGACCTACGATCTGATTGTATTAGATATCAATCTGCCAAAGTTAAATGGCGTCCGTCTCTGCCAAAAACTGAGACAAAGCCAGTGTACCAGCCCGATTCTATTGCTGACGGCGCGAGGGCAAAGTGCAGACAAAGTCATTGGACTAGATGCAGGAGCCGACGATTACCTAGTGAAACCCTGCACCAAGGAAGAACTCTCTGCCCGCATTCGCGCCTTACTCCGCCGTCAAAACACAACAGCAACGCCCCAACTGAAATGGGGCAATTTATCCCTCGATCCATCAAGTTGTGAAGTGACCTATAACGGCCAGCTTTTAGCCCTCTCTCCTAAGGAATACGCACTCCTCGAGCTATTTCTGCGCCATCCTCAACGGGTCTTTAGCACTCATAGCATTCTCGAAAACCTTTGGGGGTTTGATGCCCCTGGAGAAGAAACAGTACGAACGCTGATTAAGCGCTTGCGGCAAAAACTCAAATCTGGTGGAGCCACCGATGTAATTGATACAGTCTATGGCGTTGGCTATCGCCTCAAACCAGCGAATGATGCGGCAAACTCTACCCAGCTTGAAGACCAAGTTCAAGTCTCAACAGCCAACCAGGCAAGGACTGCCGCGATCGCCCTTTGGGAACAATTTAAACCCCCCATCTTAGAGCGCCTACTTAGTCTCCAACAGGCTGTTGCACTGCTCAAACTCGGCACCTTTTCTGAAGAGTTGCGCCAGACGGCAATCAGCAACGCGCACAAACTCATCGGCTCTCTAGGAATGTTTGGCTTCCCAGAAGGCTCTCGGTTAGCCCAAGCAATTGAGCAATGGTTACAGACAAACGTAGAGCCAGCAGAAGTTGACCCTTTACAGGCCCTAGTTACGGCGTTGCAACAAGAGTTAGAAAAGCTCCCTCAGCTATCAGACAATGACCTACTCACTAGCTTAAGCGAAACAGAGAATGAGTCTCCGGCAGAAATACCGCCATTGACACCTCTAGATCCTGAATTAGATCCTGGAGCCAGGATCGAGCAATCCTCACAACTCAACCCCTTTTCCCTCATTAAAGTGTTAGTTGTGGATGATGATCGCCTATTGCTGGGGGCTTTACAACAATCTCTGCCCCAATGGGGCATCCAAGTCTCAGCCCTAAGTGACCCCACGCAACTGTGGGATGGCCTAGCCAGTGAAAGACCTGATCTGCTGATTCTGGATGTGGATATGCCGCAGATTAATGGGATTAAGTTGTGCCAAGCTATCCGCAAAGAAAAGGATTGGAACGGACTGCCAATTTTGTTTCTAACCGCTCACCGTGATTCCGACATGATTCTGCAACTTTACAGTGCCGGGGCCGATGATTATATGGCTAAGCCTTTTACTGAACGGGAATTAGTGACTCGTATCTTCAATCGATTAGAGCGGCATCGGCAATCACGCACATGGAAAAAACCACTGCCTTAGTTAAGCTGTTTCAATGACACGAGGCCATGAACCATTCCATTTCTATTTTGCTTCTGAGATCCGTAAAATAGCCATCTTTACAAACTCTATAAAATTAGCATGGATCCCTGCGATCTCAGTATTCTGGCGAAAAAAATTCCTCCCTAAATGCATATCTTCTATACCCGATTAAACCTACCGTGAGGAAAATTTAGGGAATTAGTAGTTACTGTATAATAAAAAACCATAGGGAAAAGATCTGTAGTTGTTGAACCGCAGATAGCGTAAAGACTAAAGTTCTTGTTGTAGAAAAACTTCCGGTCTGAATCCTAAATCAGGTTTAACCAGGAGCAAGCTCGAAGTAAATATGAAACAAATTTTAGTAATTGATGATGAGACTGATATTCGTGAAATTGCCAAAATGAGTCTGCAAATCACTAAGCAGTGGCAGGTTTTGACAGCGGCATCGGGCGAAGATGGTGTGGAGATCGCGGCTCAAACTCAGCCCGATGCAATTTTGTTAGATGTCCTCATGCCTGAGATGGATGGGCTTTTAACCCTTAAAGCACTCAAAAGCAATCCTCTTACTCAATTAATTCCTGTGGTTATGTTAACGGCCACTGGTAGTATTGTGACTCAACAGCAATACGCCGAGTTAGGTGCCCATGCGATTCTCACCAAACCCTTTGACCCTGGTGTATTGGGCAACCAAATTGCTGAAGCCCTTAACTGGCACGCTAATCTTTGATCGGGGCATGGCTTACTGGCAGTTCAATGACAAATTCTGAGCCTTTGCCTGGCGTAGAACGGCAGTACAGTTTGCCCCTGTGCTTTTCGGTAATAATCTGGTAGCTGAGCGATAGTCCGATACCGGTTCCCTTGCCGACAGGCTTTGTCGTAAAAAAGGGATCAAACAGCCGTTCTTGAACCTGGGGAAGAATACCAGGCCCATTATCCGCGATCGCAATTTGCACCCAATCCCCATTCATGTTGGCGGTACGGATGGTAACCTGATTGGGGTTTGCCAACAGCGAGTCAAAACTACGCTGAGCACTGGCTTCTTCTAAGGCATCTAAAGCATTGGCTAAAATGTTCATAAACACTTGGTTGAGCTGACCCGCGTAACACTCTACCTTAGGTAAGTGGTCGTAGTCTCTGATGATTTGCACTTCAGGGCGATTAGCCGCTGCCTTTAAACGATTCCCCAAAATCACTAAGGTGCTATCGATACCTTCATGAATATCGACGGCTTTCATTTCTGCTTCATCTAGACGAGAAAAATTGCGCAGAGATAATACAATTTGGCGAATGCGCTCTGTGCCCAGAGACATTGATTGGATGACTTTGTGTAAGTCTTCTGTTAAGAACTCAAGATCAATCGACTCTATTACATCCCGGATAGTCTGTGATGGCTCTGGATAACTTTGCTGATAAAGGTTTAATAAATTAAGCAGATCACCTGTGTATTGGCTAATATAACTAAGATTACCGTGAACAAAGTTAATGGGGTTGTTCACTTCGTGGGCAATACCAGCCACCATTTGCCCCAAGCTTGACATCTTCTCACTTTGAATTATCTGAGCCTGCGTTTGTCTCAACTCTTGCAAGGTTTCCTCTAAATCCTTCGCTTGTTGTTTGATTTGCCACTCTGTCAGATGGCGATTGCGGGCCTCAATTGCCAAAGAAACTAAATCGGCGATCGCCCGTGCAAAGTTTTCATCCTCGGGTTTCCACTGCCGTTGCCAGCCCACCTGCTCAATGCACAAAACTCCTATCGCTTCAGTCATCAAGCGAATCGGGACATGTAACATCGAGCAAATGTTGAGGGGCTGGATATAGGCTTCTGAGAATTCTGAGATTCTTGGATCACTAGAAGCATCATAGGCCGTAATCAAATCTTCAGTTGCCAGTGCCTGAAAATAAGCTGGATAGTCTGCCACATTTAGGGTCATCCCCTGTTGATAGTGCTCTGAAGAGTGCTCATACAAGCTAATGCAATCTAAGGTTACGCGCCCTTCACCGTACAACCAAACACTCACGCGATCTGCGTGAATTGTTTTGGCCGTTGCCGCGATCGCCGCTTGTACGGCGGCTAGCAAGTCTCCATAGCGAATCGCATAGTGCTTAGAAAGCTGAATCAACACTTGGTTGTGGCAGCGTAACTCCTCAGCCCGCTCACTTAAGGTCGTTTGCACTTGCCTTAAAGCAACTTCATTGGCTTGCTGCTCGGCTATCTGTCGCCGCAAATCCACGTTGGTGGCAACCAACATAGCAACACGCCGGCGCATTTGAGCAACTAAGACGATAAACCCACTGATTAAACCTGCACACACACAAACGAGAAGGTTCGCTAGCTCAGGCACCGCCAAAATGGCGGTTCGTTCTCCTGGCAAGTCTATCGAAACGCTGAGAACTAGAGAAAGTGGAATCAAACCACCACCATCGACAACTGATTTATGAAGAACACTGAAATCAATCACTGGTGCATCCAAACCCTCAGAAATAAAAACATAAAGAAAAGCTTGGGAGCGGGGGCAATTATTCTGGTGGACTGACTAACCCTTTTTTCGAGGTGGTTGAAACCTGCCTTCGTGAGTTATGAACAACCTTGATATATCGATATACTGAGTCTGCGGAAATGAACTTCGATTGCTTAGGCGTAACTTTAGTTGCCCGCTTAAAGGACAGAGTCGCAGAACTTCCAGTCATCTTGTTAGCGAATCAGGCAATGATCTATCCATACTTTCAGAACAGAACTTATCCCTTTAATTCTCTACTAGCAAGCTATCAGAGCCGAGAGCACGTTACCTTTGCAGGCCCTCATCCCCTAGCCCCTTCTCCCAAGTTGGGAGAAGGGGATCCGAGCCATTCAAAGCTTCTCTCCCAAAGTGGGAGAAAGATTTAGGGTAGGACAAAAGTAACATGCCCCCCAACTCATCCTTGTAATTCTTCTTAAGGATATCCCAAAAACATGACAGGCCTGTGACATTCAGACCCTCAGGCCTTTGTCACAACGATGCCACATTTTGTCCTTATTTTAAGAGAGATGGGATGGCTGTCTAAAACTGTAAACTTTAAGGTTTTAGCCCTTTCTCAGGTTGTTTTGAATGGTTTTTGCCAGGGAATACTTTGAGGAGTTGAAGGGTGAGCCTTTTATCAGCTAGTCTCTCAAAATTGTTTTAGAGCTGCGCCGGGAGCACTACCTTCTATGATCAAGTCACTCTTGACATCTTCTGTCACTTTCGTCCAAAGACCTTTGCCAACACTTAAACAGCAAATGCCCAGTACTTGGCCTCAAATGCTCCAATTCGGCGATCGCCCCAATGCACCTCAGCGCTTTCAACTTCTCCGGAACTTTTCAATTATCAGCCTCGGCACCTTTATAATCGCAACAATTTTGCTAGCGGGCTTTTATCGACAGCAAGCCGTGCATGATTTGGTGCGCTTGCAGGAAGATAATAATGTCACCTTAACAAAAATTCTAGCCAATGAATTACTCCAGCCATCCTATCGGTCGTTTTTCTTTTCTACCCAGGCGCTTGACGATAAAGAACTAGCTCAAGATTCCCACATTTATCAACTCCACGAAAGCATCCTGACCCATATCAAAGGTTCTTCTGTGATTAAAGTCAAAATCTTTGACCTAGGCGGACGCACAGTTTTCTCGACCCATCTTTCTCAAATCGGAGAGGATAAAAGTCAATCACCGGGCTTTATTATGACGCGTTCAGGTAAGACCGTCAGCAAAGTTGAGTATTGGGATAGCTACCAGACATTACAAGGTACCCTGCAAGATATCCATCTGCTCTCTAGCTACATTCCGATTCGCGATCACGGCTCAACGGGCAAAATTGTCGGTGTATTCGAGATTTATGCAGATGTGACCTCTAGCATGCTCTACATTCAGCAGACTCAGCAGGTGATTGTCCTAGGGAGCTTGGTAATTCTATTCACTCTTTACAGTGCCCTTTTTCTCTTTATCCGGCGAGCAGACACTTTACTCAGAAGGCAGTGTCAGCAAATTCAACAATCAGAGGGCCTGTATCGACAGCAAGCGCGTAAACTAGAGAATACGCTGGCTGAATTGCGCAAAGCCCAATTTCAAATGATTCAAAGTGAAAAGATGTCGGCCCTGGGCCAATTGGTGGCAGGTATTGCCCATGAGATTAACAACCCCATTAACTTTATTCATGGCAACCTTACCTATGTCCAAGAATATGCGCAAGACTTGCTAAGAATTGTGCGGGCGTATCAAGTTTGCTACCCGAAGCCGGGGGTTGAAATTCAAGCGGCAATGGCAGAGCTTGATCTAGAGTTTATCTATAGTGATCTAGTGAAAATTCTGACTTCCATGCAGGTTGGCAGTCGTCGCATTCGTGAAATTGTGCGATCGCTCCGCAATTTCTCTCGGCTCGATGAAGCCGAAATTAAGCCCGTGGATATTCATGAAGGGCTTGAGAGCACGTTGATGATTTTGCAACATCGTCTTAGGTCGCAATCCGATCGCCCCGAAATTCAAATCATTCGGGAATATAGTGTACTTCCCCTGGTCGAGTGCTATGCCGGAGCATTAAATCAAGTATTTATGAGCATTCTTACGAATGCCATTGATGCTCTAGAAGACAAAACCGAAAAGAAAGAGTGTCAAACAATGGGCGATCGCCCAGCTCAAATCATCCTTCGAACTAGGCTGATTAACAACCAATCAGTGCAGATCGAAATTGCTGATAATGGTTCAGGAATGACTCAAGCTATTCAAAACCGCATCTTTGATCCATTCTTCACCACCAAGCCCGTTGGTAAAGGTACCGGCATGGGGCTATCCATCAGCTACCAGATTGTGACCGAAAAACATAACGGCAAACTATGGTGTGACTCTACACCCGGAAATGGCACCCGATTTGTGATTGAAATCCCCGTGCAGCCCAAACAAGTTACTCCGAATCCACCAGAACTGGCAGGGCGAATTAATGCTGCCTAAAACTTGTCTTTTTAGTGGCTTCATTATAATCAGGTTTCGTGAAATACTGAGATTTTATTGCCATCGTGTTTCCAGTCCCCTGACTGATTGACTGACAGTCTTTTTTCCTAGGCGATTAAAGCTGTACTTTCAGATTGATGTATCTCAGGAATGCTTCAAAACCGATAATATTGCTTATGCCTAAGCTGAGTTAGGAATGATAATGATACTGCGCATACAGTTCTAAAACTATCTTTCGGTTTCTCTTAGTTTCAGATTGCTGACTTTTACAGCTTTTCCAAAGCTTTAAAGGGCATAAATTCAAGCAATCTTAATAAGATTAAACTCAACTTTAAGGAAAGCTAATTACCCCCTAATTTTTCTTTGGATGATTTTTATTTCTACGATCAGCAGCAAGAAAATAGTTCTATCGTGGTCAGAAAATAGCATTAACCGGGATGATTGAATCAAAAATTCTCACAAGTAAGACCATAGTTTTATGATTGAAGATATGGATCAATGTAGTTCTGAAGAAAATGATAGTCTTGAGTTCAGGTCAGAAAACCTTTTAAAAAATGAGAAGTTGCGAATATGCCATGAGTTGCGCACACCGCTAACCTCGATTCGAGGAGCATTAGGGCTTTTGTATTCTGGGCATTTTGGCTACCTATCCAAGGAAGGGGAACGTGTACTAGAGATCGCGATTGAAAACACCAATCGGTTAACCCGATTAGCTGATGCAATTGAAAGTAGGCCTATTTCACCAATGGTTGTGCTCTCAGAAGAGGCAGTTGCGCGATTACACCTTGAAAATGACCTCTACACTGCTCTTAAACGACAAGAATTCTACCTAGTTTATCAGCCAATTATCGCTACAGAAAATCATCAAATTATTGGGTTTGAGGCTTTGGCCCGGTGGCAACACCTACAAAAAGGCTTAATTTCTCCTGATATTTTTATACCTATTGCTGAAAAAATAGGTTTTATTCATCAATTAGGTCTAGAAATTTTGCGGCAAGCCTGCTGTCAGCTTAAAGTATGGCAGCAACAGTTTCCAGTTAAGCCCCTATTAACGATGAGTGTTAATCTCTCAACTTTACAACTTTTACAACCTAATTTAATTCAAGAGATTCAAAAAATTCTAGAGGAAAGTGACGTTATCCCTAGTAGCTTAAAGCTGGAAGTTACTGAAAGTGCTCTCATCGAAAATCAACAAGTGGCCATTCGAATTCTTGGTCAATTAAAAGCAATGGGTATCCAACTTTATGTAGATGATTTTGGTTCAGGCTACTCTTCTCTGAGGCGACTGCAAGAGTTACCTATTAATGCCTTGAAGATTGATCGCTCATTTGTCCAGCGTAAGCAATGGGATATTAGCGAAACTATTGTTTTGCTGGCAGCTAAGTTAGGACTAGATGTGATTGCAGAGGGGGTTGAAACAAATGAAGATTTAGCTGCATTGCAGGCGATTGGCTGTAATAAGATGCAAGGCTATCTCTTCTCTAAGCCGCTCAACGCACAGGCGGTTACTGAGCTGATTCAAGCCTTTCAACCAAGCTGTTATGCTAATCACAAATGAGCATGAGCATCATCTAAAGCTTGAAAGCCTTTCCCCACAATGATTGGGCGGAGTCGCTAGCCATCATGCTTCATCATTGATTGGTATTAAACCGTCGGTCAGCGCTATGGATTGTCATCAGGGGAATGGGGAGCGATACCCCCAGCCAAAGGGGGGAACCCCTGCACCCCCTCCTAACCCTAATTTGTATTACGATAGAACGTAGTAGAGATGCACCGCCCAGTATAAATAGGTAGAGTGAGGTCTTCTTGTTTGTGGCCTGTCAAGATAAAGGGTAGGTTTAGCGCTTTCCAAAGGCGAGCTAAGCCAGATGTTTCCAAAGACATCATTCCAAAGACATCAAAAGATATCAGTCCTAAGTTAAAACTTGCCTTGCGAGGAGCATGAGCAGGGTGGAATAGGAGCAATGCCCCCGGATAAAAGGTTTGAACGCTTGAATCTCAATGCTAGCCATCCCCCTCTGGCATGCTTAGTTTAGTTGTTCAGCACTGATGCTCAAGTCAAAGCCTTCTCCCTTTCCCAAAATCACCCTAATTTGCTGGGTTCATCATTTGCAACTTGTCTAGCTACCTGATGTTTTCCGACTCGTCCCAATGAGCTTCAAACCAGACGAAATCCCTAAGGCCAATATTTTAATTGTGGATGATTCGCCGGATAACTTGCGGATTTTGTCGATGACACTATCTCAGCAGGGCTACCGGGTGCGCTGTGTTACGAATGGGGAAATGGCCTTAGTCAGCATCCACAACCTTCCACCAGAGCTGATTTTGCTTGATGTTCGTATGCCATCAATGGATGGCTATGAAGTTTGCCGTCAGTTAAAGGCAAACCCTATGACCCAAAGAATTCCCATCATTTTTCTTAGTGCTGCTGATGATGTAGCCGATAAGGTCAAAGCCTTTGAAATGGGGGGAGTGGATTATATTACAAAGCCCTTTCAAACAAAGGAAGTGTTGGCACGAATTGCAAACCAACTTGCCATTCAAAACCTACAAAATCAATTGGCTGAGCGGAACCACCGCTTGCAGCAAGAGATTGA
This sequence comes from uncultured Leptolyngbyaceae cyanobacterium, assembly GCA_938023035.1. Lineage (GTDB taxonomy): Bacteria > Cyanobacteriota > Cyanobacteriia > Leptolyngbyales > Leptolyngbyaceae > DSRU01. Next base: position 86,876 of record CALIDI010000029.1, read on the forward strand.
GCAACATAAAAAAACAGAGGCGGCCCTGCAAGATGCAAAAGCAGCGGCGGAAGCTGCCAATTATGCTAAGAGCCAATTTATTGCAAAAATTAGCCATGAGTTACGCACTCCCCTCAATGCGATTCTTGGCTATACAGCCTTGATGCAAGATGATCCATCCCTTTTGCCGGAATACCAAGATTATGTGGATAGCATCCGCAAAAGCGGAGAATATTTACTGAAATCGATTAACCATATTCTGACGGTTGTGCGCGCGGAGTCTCATCACCTCTCGCTCAATAGGCAGGCTTTTGATTTATTCCAATTGGTGAATGAGATTGCCTCAACTTGGCAAGCACAAGCTGATGCTAAGGGGTTAAATCTCAGGGTAGAATGGGACTCTAGTCTGCCTCGGTGCATTTACGCAGATAACGTTAAACTCCGGCAGGTTTTGGTTAGTTTGATAGAAAACGCAATTCAATTTACCCAACAGGGCCAAGTGATCTTACGAGTGAAAGGGGAATCTCAGCACTTGGAGTCTCAACTAGTCGAACCTCAAATGGGAGTGTCAGCAATTGGGCTAGCAAAGTCCTGTCAATACGGAGGCGATCGAGGTTTCGTCGACTTATCTTCCGTTGATTCTCTAAATTCTCTGGATTTCCAGGCCTTGCCTCTTCTTCTTTTTTTTGAGGTTGAAGACACGGGCTGTGGTGTTGCAGCCCATGAGATTGACCATTTGTTTGAGGCGTTTTTCCAAGCAGAGGCAGGGCAACAGTCGCAGCGGGGCACTGGCCTGGGATTGTTTATCAGTCGCCAGTTTGTGCAGTTGATGGGCGGAACAATTACCCTCTCAAGCAAGCTGGCTCAGGGAACCTGTGTTCGGTTTTATGTGCCGGTGCATTGGGTGCAACTCGATTCTCAAGTGGGTCAACTTTGTGAACCGATCGCTGATCAGGGTAGCGCTTCTCAATCGCCCAGACAACTAGGCCAGTCATCTCATGCTACAACAGCAGTAATGTTAAAAGCTCTGCGCGCAGAAATGTCTATGAATTGGTTTACTCAACTGCAACAGGCGGCGATTCAAGGCTTTGATCAACGGGTCTCCCAACTGATTGGGCAGATTCCAGCAAGTCATGCCCCATTTGCTACACTCCTCGCAGATTGGAATCGAGAATTTCAATTTGATCGGATTGTTGCAGTAACTCAACAAGTGCTGGAACAAGCTTTGTGATTGGATGCATGGATATTCGCCTTGTTCATGCAATTGATTGGTCTCCCCCGACTATCGCTGCAAACGCGCTGGTGCCGGAGGCGATCGCAATATTCAGGCAAACAGAGTATCCCTATCTCTTTGTGCTCTCCCCCTCTGATAGTCAACTCATTGGTTGGTTGACCCATCGAGAATTAGCGCTGTTAGTTGCCCTAGACGCAGCCTCTGCGAACTCATGCGTTGCGGCTGTGATGGTTCCACCCGTTTGTCTGCTCAAGGAATCGGATTGTCAGAGTATTGATGCGGTATGGACGTTCTTTGACCAGCATCAACGACAGATGTTGCCGATTGTGAATGATCTCGGTCAGCTTGTGGGAGTGATTACGGCAAACGGCTTATTGCAGGCTCTAAAGTCTAGAGAAAGAGATTGGTTCCAAAATCGGGGTGATCGCTCGGATGTCTCTCCCCAGCCCTCCAAGGGAGATAGTCATCTCCAGCGACAACTAAAACAAGCTCTTTTACTGCAAGATCTTACCCAGGCCATTCACGCCCAGCAAGAGCTTGAGAATTTGCTGAAGGTCACGACAGCCCAAGTTGGGCAACTATTCGGGGTGCGTTATTGTCATCTGTTGGCCAATCTCCCTGCAACCGCCACTCAACAACCGGTTGCCACTGAAGATTTAACGATTGAGGCGGCCCACGCTGAGATCTTGCGTCAGCTAGGTGAAATTTTTCTTTCGGCTGAGGTCGCCCACCCCCAAGCTCTGCGGCCGAATCAAGCGGTGGCAATCGCAAACGTCTATGCCGAGCCACTCCTACAATCGATTGAGTCTTATTGCCAGCAAATTGAGTTAAAGTCAATGCTGGCCATTCGTACGTCTTACCAAGAAAAGGTCAACGGCCTGCTACTGGTGCTAGAGTGCGATCGCTTTCGGCCCTGGACGACTCGTGAAATGCAGATCCTGGAAGTGATCGCCGCTCAGTTGGGAATCGCCCTAGCCCAAATTAGCTTATTAGAACAGGAAAAACAACAGCGAGCCACGCTCGAACAGCAAAATCAACGGCTACAGCAAGAAATGCAGGCGCGCCAAGCTACCCTCCTTAGCCTGCAACAGGCTGAAGAGCGCTTGGAACTCTTTTTCACGCAATCCCTAGATGGCTTCTTCTTCATGATGCTGGATCAGCCAACTCAATGGGACGATAGAACGGACAAAGACCAGGTGTTAGAGTATGTCTTTGCCCACCAGCGTATTACTAAAGTGAATGATGCCATGTTAAGACAGTATGGCACTAACCGCGAGAGTTTTCTTGGCCTGACACCCAATGACTTATTTGCCCACGATCGATTGCAGGGGCAACGGGTCTGGCGACAGTTGTTTGACCAGGGCAAGTTGCATATTGAAACCCAAGAACAGCAGTTGGATGGCACCCCAATTTGGATTGAGGGAGACTACATTTGCCTCTATGACGAGCAAGGCAGAATTACGGGCCATTTTGGCGTTCAACGCGATGTCACAGGCCGTAAACAGGCCGAGACCGCATTGCAAAGGCAGCAAGATTTTCTGCGCGGTGTCATTGATATTCCCCCCAATCTGATTTTTGCCAAAGATTGGAACGGTCGCTTTGTATTAGCCAATCAAGCGACGGCAGAGATTTATGGCACAACCGTTGAAAATCTAATTGGCAAAACCGACGCCGACTTTAACCCAAATCTGGCAGAGGTCGAACAGTTTCTACAGGCCGATCGGGAAGTGATCCAAACCAGGCAACCCAAATTGTTGGATGAAACGGTGACCTCTGCAAAGGGTGAAACGCGCACTTTTCAAACGATTAAGAAACCCATCGAAGCAATTGATGGTCAGTCGATTTTAGTACTGGGAGTCGCGACAGATATTAGCGATCGCAAACAAGCAGAAGCAGCCCTGGCCAAAAGAGAACGCTACCTGACCGCATTAGTCGAAATTCAACGTCGCCTACTAGCTACCAAAACCAACCAGACCGACTACACAAAAATCCTCCAGCAATTGGGGGTCGCTTCTGGTGCATCTAGAGTTTATTTATTTGAAAATCGCCAGGATGCTGACGGCAACTTGTTCATGAATCAGCGGGCAGAGTGGTGTGCTCCAGGTGTCTGCCCAGAAATTGACAATCCCCTTCTACAAAACCTCTCCTATCAGGAGTTTTTCCCACGGTGGGCAACCGCCTTATCCCAGGGAGAAATTATTAACGGCATGGTGTCAGACTTTCCCCCTTCAGAGCAGGCAGTGCTAGCGCCCCAGGGCATCCTAGCGATTTTGATCCTGCCCATCATCGTAAGCAGGCAGTTTTGTGGATTTATCGGTTTCGATAATTGCGTCGCAGCCCAGGCTTGGGATGCGCTGGAAGTGAGCCTTCTAAGCGCCGCGGCGGCAGCGCTATCTTTACATAAAGAGAGCAAACAGGCCGAGGCCGCGATCGCCAAGCTCCTGGTGCAAACCCAAGAACAATCCCTTGCTTTAGAGAAAGCCAAAGATGCCGCCGAAGCAGCCAGTCGAGCCAAGAGCGAGTTTCTGGCAAACATGAGTCACGAGCTTCGCACACCGTTAAATGCCATCTTGGGCTTCACTCAGGTAATGAGCCGAGACCCCCACCTCAGCAGCGAAAATCAAGAATACGTCAACATCATCAACCGTAGTGGGCAACATCTGCTAAAGCTGATTAACGATGTTCTTGAGATGTCTAAGATTGAGGCAGGTCGGCTGAGGCTCCAGCTTACAGACTTTGATTTTTATCATATGCTGGACACCATATACGAAATGCTCCAGCTTAAGGCAAGAGCAAAGCAGCTAGTCCTTACCGTTGAGCGACACCCCGATGTCCCTCAATACCTCTCCACTGATGAAGGAAAACTACGTCAGGTTTTACTCAATCTGCTAGATAACGCCATTAAATTTACTCGTAGCGGTACGGTAACTCTGCGGGTCATGATGCACTCCTCGCAAGCTAATGAAATCAGCGAGAGCATAGAATCAGAACCGCAAACCTCCTCCAACCCCGCCGCCGCCCAGTTGTTGAAAACCCTCTGGTTTGAGGTAGAAGACACGGGTTGCGGCATTCCCCCTGAAAATTTGCCCCAACTGTTTACGCCTTTTATGCAGATCCGCACCGGGCAGCAACCCTCTGAGGGAACTGGGCTGGGATTAGCCATCAGTCAAAAGTTTGTCCAGTTAATGGGAGGAAAAATTACAGTCGAAAGTAGTGTCGGCCAGGGTAGCCTTTTTCGGTTTTGGATTCAAGCTGCTCTGGCTAAGACGGCAGAACCACCTCAGGTTCTATCGGCACAACGGGTGATACAGCTAGCACCTGACCAACCCTCTTACCGCATATTAATAATAGAAGACCACTGGGAAAACCAACAGGTTTTAGTCAAACTCCTCAAACCCGTGGGCTTCGAGGTGCGTACCGCCAGCGACGGACAAGAAGGGATGCTCTGGTGGGAATGCTGGCATCCCCATGCAATTCTCCTCGACATGCGCATGCCGATCATGGATGGGTACGAAGTCACCCAACAGATTCGAGCAAAAGAGGCGCATCAACCACACCCATCTGATCAGGAAAGGCCCACGACAAAAATTCTTGCCGTCACTAGTAGTGCCTTTGATGAAGAACGCTCCACCATATTAGCAATTGGATGCGATGACTTCATTCGTAAGCCATTTCGGCAAGAGGAGATCTTCGCCAAGCTGGCCTACCATCTGGGTGCCCGTTATCTCTGCGACACTACCGAGCAACCCCCTATGCGTGGGGCAAAGACCACGGCTTTTCACGTTTCTCCTTCAGCCCCTCTAGAAGCAGACTTAGCCTTAGATGCAATAGCCTTTCATAAACTCCCAACCGACTGGGTTCGCCAGTTCCATCAGGCAGCGATCTTAGGGAAAGATCGCCAAATGTTGCAATTAATTGATCAACTCTCCGAGTCAGATTTACCATGGGCGCAAACATTAAGGGAGTGGGTTAGCAATTTTCGCTTTGAGGAGATTATAGAATTAACCAAATCGATAGGAGAAAAATAGCGAGGTGCCATGGCTACTCTGTCTCCCTACTCTCCTCTCGCCTTTGCTTTCCGATGAGTCAGGCTCTCTTACAGAACTCGGATTACAGATTTTCAGGATAGGCCATTCATGAGCGCAGGCTAGAAACAAAAACCAAAATCCTTAATGACTCTACCTGATAAGCCTTGTATTTGGTAGATGAGAGCAGTTCGGCGCTCAGAAAATTGCCTAAGTTGTTGTAAAAACAGATAAGTTTGTACATATCAAGATAAACCAATCTGTGATTTTGCCCATGACAAGTAAGTAAAAGACTTACTTTACTAGAAATCTAATTAAATCTAATGAATACTTCTGTCAAAATATAGCGCGAATAAAAGACAGTTTCTTAGCCCATCGATCAAGGTTTTAGAACACCTACTTGTGGATTCAACTTTGCTTGTAGATTCAGCTTTGGGTCTCCAGAGTGCTGAGCTATATCTTCCTTATTGTTCATTCCTTCATTATTGTTCATTTATCGTTGTTAAGTTGATGAAGGACTCTATTCAAGGCATCGCTTTTTGGAAATGACCTTGTAATGTTGATTTATCCCCTTTCTTGAGTATGCATTTACCTCATCTCCAATCACGATGTGCTCAAGCTTTGCGTGGAATATCACTCCGTCTAGTTCTGGTGGTGCCATTTGTCTTGCAAATTTCTGGAGCTGTCGGATTAACAGGTTGGGTATCGCTTCGGAATGGTCAGAAGGCGGTTCATGATCTGGCAACGGAATTGCGCACTGAAGCCAGCTCCCGAGTCACCAATTATCTGGAGAGTCAATTACGGTTTCCCCACTCAATCAATCAGTTAAATGCACATGCAATTCATGTTGGAGTGCTGGATTTGCAGAACTTTGAGCAGTTAGGGCAGGTGTTTTATCAGCAAATGAAAGCGTTTGATGTTGGCTATATCAATTTTGCCAATCCCCAGGGGGAGTTTATTGGCGTTGAGCAACTCGCTGATAAAACTATTGTGATTAATGAAACCCGTAAACCCTTCCTGTCTAGAATGTCGATTTATCAGCCCGATGATCAGGGAAATCGCCTGAAGTTAAAAAAAGTAATTGTGGACGAGCCTCCAGTTCAAGAAGAGGGCTGGTATGCTGATGCGGTTAAAGCGCAAAAACCATTATGGACTTCGATTTATCAGTGGGCTGATAAACCAGCGGTGCTATCTATTTCAGCAAGTTACCCAGTTTACGATCGCCAAAAACAATTACTGGGCGTGATTGGTGTCGATCTGATTTTGTCGAAGTTTAGTCTTTTCTTAAAACAATTAAGATTTAGTCCGTCTGGAGAAATTTTTATTATTGAACGGGATGGGTTGTTGGTTGCTAGTTCCGCATCAGAACTGCCATTTCTGGTAGTCATGGGTGAAGCTCAACGAATGAATGCCGTTCAAAGTTCTAATCCACTGATTAAGGCGACTGCCCAGTATCTCTCTAGCCACTTCGGTCAATATACGCAGATTCAAACGACCCATCAACTGAGTTTTTTGTTAGGGGGCGATCGCCACTTTGTCCAGATTACTCCCTGGAAAGATACCTATGGATTGGATTGGCTAGTGGTGGTGGTAATGCCAGAATCCGACTTTATGGAGCAAATCAACGCCAACACTCGCACCACTATCCTCTTATGTTTGCTGGCCTTAGCCATTGCTATGTTATCCGGCTTAGTTACCTCTCGATGGATTAGTCAACAGATTCATCATTTAATCAAAGTAAGCCAAGACATTGCCAGCGGTGATCTTGATCAAGCCTCTGACGTGCAAATCATCAGAGAATTAAAAGAATTGTCTCAGGCTTTTAATCAGATGGCCGCCCAACTGAAAGTATCCTTTTCTGAATTAGAAGAGCGCGTGGCTCAACGGACTGTTGAACTAGCGGAGGCAAAAAACGCCGCGGAAGCTGCCAGCCGGGCTAAGAGTGAGTTTTTGCAAGCGATGAGCCACGAATTGCGAACGCCCTTGAATGCCATTCTTGGCGTGGCTCAAGTTTTACAAAACGACACCTCACTTCCAGCAGAACATCGGGAGCGCTTAAAAATTACCTATCGCAATGGTAATCATTTACTGGCTTTGATTAATGACCTACTAGAAATCGCTAAGATTGGCGTAGATCAGGCTGATTTAGTGAGTCATCGATTTGATCACGAATTAAGGCTAAAATCAATAACCCAACCGCTGATCACAGAAGCACCCACTGATCAAAATCTTGTTGCAGCTCTGCAGCAAATGCCCCCGGAATGGATTGCACAACTTCATCGAGCGGCGGTGGTAGGGTTTGACCAAACGATTCTTGAGCTGGCAAACCAGATACCGGTCGAATTGACCCCTCTAGCAGTGCAGCTCCGGGTCTGGGTCAGTGATTTTCAATTTGATCAGGTAGCTAATTTAATTCAACAATGGCAAGGTGATAACTCCTCTGACTAAATAAGATTCTACCTTTCAAATTTGTTCTGAAAACAAAAATATGTTGAGTGTTGATTATAATCCCAGAGAGAAGCAGAGCATGACGCAACGGCGGACGAATGTATTTGTATCACAGGGCGATATTTTGCTCGTAGATGATACCCCCGATAATTTGCGGGTTCTGTCTGCAATGCTTACGAATCAGGGGTTTGAAGTCCGTAAGGCGCTGAATGGAGAACGGGCGATCGCTTCTGTTAAGACAGCCTCACCCGATTTGATTTTGCTAGATATTAAAATGCCTGAGATGGATGGTTATACCGTTTGCCAGCGCTTAAAAGCTGACCCTGAGACCCGCGAAGTTCCGATTATTTTTATTAGTGCATTAGATGATGCCTTGGATAAAGTTAAAGCGTTCTCTGTCGGGGGCGTTGATTATGTGACAAAACCCTTTCAGGAAATTGAAGTTCTGGCTCGAATTGAACATCAATTGCGCATTCAAAAATTACAGCGACAACTGGTTGAACAAAATCAAGAATTGGTACGTTCTAACCGAGAATTAGAGCGATTTGCCCATGTTGTTTCCCATGATTTACAACAACCACTTCAGAGTATTACAGGATTTGCCCAGTTAATCCAGCTAAAGTATCAAGATTACCCAGATGAAACAATTTTGAATTATCTGGATCGAATTCTTGATTCCGGTAGTCGGATGCAACGCCTGATTCAAGATTTACTCATCTACTCTAGGGTTGGTGGTGAAGCGTTGGAATTTCAGGAAGTTGACTGTAATCAAGTGCTTCATCAAGTGATCAATGACTTACAAGCTGCGATTATAGAGAAGCAGGCAATCTTAACCTACGAGCATCTTCCATGTGTGCTGGGCAATGAAACTCAACTGCTCCAACTACTACAGAATTTGATTGCGAATGCCATCAAGTTTGTTGCGCCTAATACAACTCCACAGATTAAAATTGCAGCCACAAAGCAGGCTGAGTACTGGTTATTTGAGGTGCAAGATAATGGCATTGGAATTGAAGCCCACAATCTGGAGCAAATTTTTGAGATTTTTCAACGAACCAAGGCGGCTAAAGATTATCCTGGAAGTGGTGTTGGATTGGCCACTTGTCGAAAAATCGTTGAAAATCACGGTGGAAAAATTTGGGTTGATTCTCAACCGGGCATTGGCACAACCTTTTACTTCACAATCAAGGATGCCAGTGCCAGCTTTGGGCAAACAACCCGATCTTTCTCGGTTTAGAACTGTAAGTAGATAGTCTAATATCTTGCACCAGTGCATGTGAATCACTTTTCCTAGGTGCTCCATTTATGAAATGAAGGAGAACATAGCACCTTTACAGGCCCTCATCCCCCCTCCCCTGTTCCCAACCTAGGAGCGGGGCGGTCAAGCTAGCTCAAAATCCCTCTCCCCAACCCCCCGCCCTCATTCATAGGGAAGTCGGCGAGAGAGAGTTGGAGTGAGGGCAAAGGTGACATACACCCAGATAAAGGGCGTTATGTCATGAGAGTTTTACAACAACGGTAAACATTTTGCTTGTCTACGCTCAAGCATTGTTTGCCTACTTTGGGTTAGGTGTCAACCTTTCCGTTTACTTCTCCGAACTGTTGGACTAGACCGTCAACTAGTTGAGTTCAAAACATGAGTCAAATGTACTGCTGCAAAATATGAGCATAAAAAAATCCCTGCTCTGAGCCACCACAGCAGGGAAAACCGTTCTGTCGAACTAGAGAAAGCAAGAAGACAACTTGAAACGGTCTTAGCCTGACAATCGCCTTAGCTTGACGATTAAGGAGCGTGAGAAGGTCACTGCTCTACCCTGTTTATGCCCAAGTTCCTAAGTAGGGTTGAAGATCTCACCCTTCTTACGAGCCATCTAGTTTTCACAACTTGGGTAACAGCTACACCCTGCGACGCTTTAAGAAAGCCCAACAACTCAAGCGTTGGTCAAGAACTGACTGGTATAAGCGTCGATCTTAAAGGCAGGAACTCGTGTAGCGTAATCAATCTCAGTTCCTGTGACTGCTGCAGAAAGCTTCTCAAAGGATTCAGAGCGCCAGTTGCGTTCATGAATGGGCTTTGACTGCTCACCCCGGAAATAAGCTTGGGTACCCAATACTGCTGCCGCAACCCAACCAATCAAAAACAGTGCAATTAGGATGGTCATAACCAGCCTCCTATGTAAATTTTTGTTTCTATCTGTAAACTAATGTAACAGAGACTTGTCAAAATTGCAATCTTGCTATTTGCAGTAAACCGTCTGTTTGGGGAGGGTTTACCCTATATCGCTTCTATCGCTGATTTAATGGCCACGCAGTTGTTTAACGAGATGGCGCAGTTCTGGCAATATCAGTCTTTGAGTTGCTAGCTTAACGGCGTTGCTGGATCCTGGCAGGGAGAAGATCAGTTTGCTCTGAAATACCCCAGCGATCGCCCGTGAGGCAATTGCCCGCGAGCCGATTTCCTGGTAACTCAGCCAGCGAAACAATTCCCCAAAGCCGGGCAGAGTTTTTTCTAGCAATTGAGCGATAGCATCATAGGTGGTATCTCTGGGGGCAATACCTGTGCCGCCGTGGATGATAATGCTGTCTAGAGCCGGTTTTTGGCTAAGGGCGATGAGTTGTGCCTGAATTTGAGCGGGATCGTCTTTGAGAATGTGATAAGCGGCAATAACGTGTCCTGCCTCGGTCAGGAGTTGCTGTAATAACTGGCCGCTGCGATCGGTTTCAACCGTGCGCGTATCACTCACGGTCACAATGGCGCACTGTACTGATAAGGCATCAGTATCTGCATGGGGGATGGTCATTACCCAGTTTTCCTGCTTTTTTAGGGAATTGCTGATTCAAAAGATAGCGGTTGGTGCAGGCGGATGCGACTTTTCTTACCATTGGTGCCTGAGAGCATCTTTGTCTCAGGTGCAAGTCTAGGATGATTCGCGTAGTATTGAGAAGAAGAAAGCCATCTGGCGATGGATGCTGTGTCAACCCTGGTGTCTAAGGGGAAAATACGATGGGATTGCTTGACCGAATCTTGCGGGTAATTCGTGCTAACTTGAATGACCTGGTTGGTAAAGCGGAGGATCCAGAAAAGATTTTGGAACAGGTTGTGCTAGAAATGCAGGATGAGCTGATTCAGATGCGTCAGGCGGTAGCCCAGGCGATCGCCACCCACAAGCGCACTGAACGACAAGCCGCCCAGGCAGAAGCTACAGCCGCAGAGTGGTATCGCCGGGCCGAACTAGCCCTACAAAAGGGAGAAGAACCTCTGGCGCGGGAAGCCCTCTCTCGCCGTAAGTCTTACACTGAAACCGCGGAGGCTATGAAAGCTCAGTTGGGCCAGCAAGCAACGGTTGTAGAACAACTGAAGCAGAATATGCGTAAGTTAGAGAGCAAAATCTACGAAGCGAAGACCAAGAAAGACCTTTATATTGCCCGGGCGCGATCGGCAAAGGCGACTCAGCAGATTAATGACATTCTTGGGAAGGTGGGTTCTGGCAGTGCATTGGAAGCGTTTGAGCGGATGGAGGAGAAGGTGTTTCAGCTAGAGGCCCAGGCCGATGCAGCGGCTGAATTGAGCGGCTCTAGTCTGGAGGGTCGAATTGCGGCTCTGGGTCAGGCTGATGAAATCGATGATGAGCTTGCTGAAATGAAGCTACGCCTCGTTGAAGGTACCTCTACAGGGCAACTACTTGGTTCAGAAGATACTTCGCGATCGCCGGCCCAAGGGGTAAACCCATCTAGCTAGCTGAATGAATAGCTAGCGCAACCCAGAGCAGGCCTCCCACCAGAAAAAAAGCGCCCAGCACCGCAACAGTCCAATACAGCCGCCGAAATACGGGCTGTACCTGGTAGGTGACGACTAGACGATCTTGCGTGAGCACCTCGGCTGGTTTTTCCCAAACTTGCCCGTCATACCAGCCGGACTCTTCATAAAAAATAGCGGGACTGTTGAGCCGCGAACGCACGTGAAACCAGCCCACATAGAGCCGCGCTAGGGTCAGCCAAACAAAAACAGAGGCTCCCGCCGATGCCAGCAGAGTAAACTTAAGGGGATATTTACTGATGGGGAAACTGCCTGCGGCGACAGGCCCGGCTACTAACCATCCCCAGACCCAAACCCATAGCAACTTGCGCGTATATTGGCCCACAGGCATCGACCCCCAGCGATAGAAACCAGACTCGCTGAGTTCCCGATATTCATTCAGAGGCTGTTGATCGGCAGGTACTGGGCAGGAAGAAATCGATATTTTCTTAGTAGTAACGTCGTCCGGTTGCACGCAGAGACCTGAAAAGTAGGGTTTCTCTTGTAGTATAAACGAGCTTAAAGCAACAGCGCAGTAGGGGAAAAGCCGCAAGTATCAAGGAAAAAGAGTGTTGCGAAATCAGCAACGATAGACGAACATTTTGCTTCCATCGAATGCAAAGGGTCTCAATATCAATATCACCAGGTTGCTGGGGCCATTGGGGGTATGGGGGCACCCATCCTAAATCAAGCAGCTAGAGCTATAAGCACCAATCCTCCTTTACTTAATGCCCCTGCAACACCCACATTGGCTTTGAAAAGATGCTGTCAGCGATCGCCGCATCGCAGCAAAAAACACCTCCCCATTCAGTCAGGTTGACTTGGGAAATAAAGTTTACTTAGGCTGAAACTGTCGTAGACGCAGAGCATTGGTTACCACAGATACCGAGCTGAAAGCCATCGCTGCCCCAGCCACAATCGGGTTAAGCAATAAGCCAAACCAAGGGTAAAGGACTCCCGCCGCTATTGGGATGCCGATAACGTTATAGATAAATGCAAAAAACAAGTTCTGGCGAATATTGCCCATCGTGGCGCGGCTCAACTGAATGGCAGCCACAATGCCCTGTAAATCACCAGACACCAGGGTAATGTCGCTGGCAGCCATGGCAATATCCGTGCCGGTACCAATAGCGATGCCCACATCTGCCTGGGCGAGGGAGGGAGCATCATTGATGCCATCGCCCACCATGGCTACTAACTGACCCCGCTGCTGGAGGGCCTTGATTGCTTCGACTTTGCGATCTGGGCGGACTCCGGCAATCACCGTCTGAATGCCTACTTGGTCTGCGATCGCCTGCGCTGTTTGAGGGTTATCGCCAGTCAGCATCATCACCTCCAACCCCATTTTCTGAAGCTGCTGCACTGCCGCAATTGAAGCAGGCTTTAACGCATCGGCAAGGCCAAAAAGAGCCTCCACTTGACCATCCACCGCCATCCAGGCCGTTGTCTTGGCCACTCTTTCCCAGGCTTGAGCCGTTGAGCGCAGAGGTGAGAGATCGATCCCCTGCTCCTGAAGCCACTGCCCGGTACCAATTTGAATCAGATGCCCGGCGACTCGGCCCTCTACTCCCGAACCAACAATCGTCCGAAACGCATCCACAGGCAGCGCTTGAAAATCCTGGAACGGCTGAATCCCCTGAGCCTGGGCATAAGCAACAATGGCCTCGGCCAGAGGATGCTCAGAATACTGCTCAACGGCTGCAGCTAGACGTAGCCACTTCAATTCGTTACCGTGGGCTGCACCATGGAGGGTGCGGTAGTGGGTCACGGTCGGTTTACCCTGAGTCAGGGTGCCAGTTTTATCAAGCACCAGAGTTTGAATTTTGTGAGCCAACTCCAAACTTTTAGCATCTTTGATTAAGATGCCGTACTCTGCTCCCTTGCCCGTGCTCACCATAATTGAAGTAGGGGTCGCTAAACCCAGGGCACAAGGGCAGGCAATGATCAGCACACTAATGGTCGTAAACAAGGCCAGCACCAAATTGCCGGTGATTGCAACCCAGAGAATAAACGTGACCAAAGCTACGGTGATGACACTGGGCACAAACCAGCCTGTAATGCAATCGGCCAGTTGTTGGATGGGAGCCTTAGAACCCTGGGCCTGCCGGACAAGCTGAACGATTTGCGCCAGCATTGTATCCCGACCGACCCGCTCGGCTTGAAAGGTAAACTGCCCTGTTCGATTTAGAGTAGCCCCTATGACTTCATCACCCGGGCGCTTCTCTACCGGCAGCGGTTCACCGGTAATCATCGATTCATCGACGGCTGATTCTCCAGCCAGCACCCGGCCGTCAACCGGAATTTTTTCGCCCGGTCTTACCACAACCCGATCGCCAACTTGCACCTGCTCTAAAAGAATATTGACGGTTTGGTCATCGCGGATAACCCGTGCTGTTTTAACCTGAAGCCCAATGAGTTTGCGAATCGCTGCGGAAGTCTCCCCCCGAGCGCGGCTTTCTAACAATCGCCCCAACATCACTAGGGTGATCACCACCGCCGCTACTTCATAGTAAACGTCAGGCTCTAGCCCTTGGGTCGTTAGTACCCCTGGAAAGACGGTGACAAACAGGGAATAGAGGAAGGCTGCCCCTGTGCCCATCGCTACCAAGGTATTCATATCCGCCCGCCCGTAGTGTAATCCCCGCCAGGCGTTCACAAAAAATGACTGTCCGCACCAAGTCATGACCGGAATTGTCAACGCAAGCTGTAGCCAGGGATTATGGAGAATCGGTGGCATCCAGCCCGTAGAATGTCCCAACATCATGGGTGTGTGGCTAATAACCAAAAGAGTGCTGCATCCCAGCCCCAAGATGACGCGAACAGTCAACTGTTGTTGTTCCTGCTGTCGCTGTTGAGTTTCGGCATCGACTTGGGCATCTATCGGGCTTTCGTCTTCCAGGGGGGTCGCTCTATAGCCGGCAGCACTCACAACCTGTTGGAGAAGGGCAGAATCCGTTTTTCGAGGGTCGTAATGGATAGTGGCCTGCTCCACCGCAAAGTTAACAACCACATTAGCCACGCCCGGAACTACCGCGATCGCCCGTTCGATATTGCCTGCGCAGGCAGCACAACTCATACCCTGCAAGCGAAGGATGAGGGTTTTCATCATTGTAGGGAGGTAGAAAAATTAGAAAATCGTTTAGAAAATCGTCACAACCTCAGACGCGCAAAGAAACTGGATAACCGGCGGCCGCGATCGCAGCGGTTACCTCAGCAGCAGGTTTTAGGGTTTCAATCTTCACTCGCTTTGTTTTTAAGTCAGCCTCAACCGTTGCTGTTGGGTCAAGAGCGGTGACTGCTTTAGTGATTGTGTCTGCACAAGCCGAGCATGCCATGCTCGGCACAATAAGCTCTAGCATCATGGCTTTACCTCTAAGGTAAGGATGTATAGCGTACAAACTAAGCTAGAACAGGATGCAAGGAGAAATCCTCTAGACGGGGGCAAATCCCCCTTATCTCCCCTTTCATTCAACTATCCTGATACGCTTGCGGGGTGCTTCTTGTAACTATAAAGTCTCCATCTGGCTAGAGAGTCAAGCAAAGCAGCCAAAGAAGTCCTCACACCTTCCTGTAAGGAGAAGAATGCAATCTAACTCAGAGAAAAAGCCTGCCACCTTAGCGACTGAAATCGCAGCTACCCGAAGAAAGTCTGCCAATGCAGATTAATGAAAACCTGGATTTTACTCTGGATTTTATTAAGTCTGCATCCGCGAAATTTGTTGGTGTCGTCGCGGTTTTAACAACTGGACAGTTCTCAAGCCCCCCTCCATCCCAAACCAGCAATTTGCACAATCAATGGTCGTACTTCCGTTTCTCATGGCGCGGAGCTGAGCAAAACCATTTGCCCAGACTATCCCAAAGGAAAAAGGGTAGTCGCTTTAGGATCAACAAACACTATTCAAACCAAATGGCCGACCGATTAGCATTGGAATAGAGAGCACCAAACCGTAATGCTTAAGACTCAGACCGCACGACTAATGCATTTAATACATCCGCCTAAGTACATAATCGGTCAGCTTCATCAACACCTGTCGAGACTCTGAGGCGGGCAAACACTCCAGGCAGCTTAACGCATTCTGACTATGCTGCCTAGCTAACTCCTGCGATCGCTGCACCCCCTGACTATCTCGAATCAATTCCATCGCTTGTTCCAGATCTCCAGGTTGACCAAACTCACGCTCAATCAGCACCTCCAGATAGGGCTTCTCTTCCAAAGCATAGAGGACAGGAGCCGTTAAATTACCACTCTTCAGGTCAGAGCCAGCGGGCTTGCCCAACTCCTCCGTCGAACCCGTAAAGTCCAACAGGTCATCCACAATTTGAAAGGCTAACCCCAAATGACGCCCGTAATTATACATCGCTGTCACTACGTCACTGGTGGCATCGCTTAACACAGCCGCCGCTCGGGAACTATTGGCAATTAAGCTAGCCGTCTTGTAGTAACTTTTCTCCAGATAGGCATCAATCGATAGACTGCTGGAAAACTGATGCAATCCCTGTTGAATTTCGCCCTCAGCCAGATCCATGATCACCTGAGACAGCAGTTTCACCACTTCCAAATTATCGAGGTTTGCTAAATACCAGGAAGACTGAGCAAACAGAAAGTCACCCGCCAGTACGGCTACGCGATTACCAAAGCTGCTGTGAACTGTGGGAACGCCACGTCGCAGCTCCGACTCGTCCACGACATCGTCATGCACCAGACTGGCTGTGTGAATCATCTCAGTAATTTCAGCCAGACGGCGATGGCGCTGCGTAATCTCCTGGCCTTTCATCGTGGCCCGCGACACCAAAATAACAATCGCCGGACGCACCCGCTTCCCCTTCGCCCCAAACAAATGGTCTGCGGCTGCATATAGAATCGGATGACGGGCACCAATCAAGTTTTTAAGGTTTTCCGTCAGCAGACGCAGGTCATCTTCGACGGGAGTAAATAGAGAAAGGACTGAAGTCATGGATTCGACTCAGGCTAAGGTTACGAAACTTTAAATAATCTATCTTTATTCTAAGGCAACCCACTCAGTGCAGAAAGATCAGCAACCAGGAAAAACCTGTGATCTTTCCTAACAGTCTATCTAGTTCACTCAATGCTGACCTTGTCAGAGCGCTTACAATCCTCTCATCAAGTGGTCTGCAAGATTCTCATTGACCTGCTTCTCTGCAAGGAGCCAAGTCTGCCAGGCTCATCACCTAGGTGTGGGTAGCCTCAGAGGCAGCCGCAGTCAGATGCAAAGAAGCGGTCGTGCTTAACCGTAAAACCCTAGTGAAAATCTATAAATAGCAGATAGCCACCTGATTGGGGACGGGGTACATGGGTGGAACCCCCAATCGATGACAGCACTCCGTATTCCCTGGACAGTTTTTGTGAGAATGATGAAAACCCTGGCCACGCTATCCGCTTTAGCCCTCACCTGCAATAAGGTAAAGAGGATTCTTATGAAGCTCTCAGACTACCTCAGGTCGAGAGACTCTCAGCTTAAGGGGTTCTCAGTGCCTGACGATAGGAACATACCTGTTGAGGTTCAACTTGTTTGACAACTTCATCAAAGGGCAAAACCCGCAGCAGGTTATCTCGATAAACGTTGACCTGGTAAACTCGGCGATTGTACAGATCTAACCCAGTTAACCAGCCGCTCTTGGGATGATAGGCACCGGTATCAATGTCCAACCAACCGCATCCCTGGGCAATCTCTCCAGGGGTAACATTTGGGAGGGTAAAGGTGATGGTATGCCCCGTAATAATCAGTTTATCTGGGAAATAGGGCTGAGCAATGCTGTGAAAATCATCTCGAATCCAGCAAAATTCTTGAGCAGTCTGCGTATGTAGGGGTTTGTGGGGGTCAATACCGGCATGGACTAACCAGACATCTCCCAGGTCAAGGTAGAGGGGCAAAGTTCTGAACCAATCTAGATGCTCAATCAGAATCCCTGCATCTCCATAGCTCGCTACTGTTGATTTCCCACCGCTATACAGCCATGCCTGCAATGCTGGAGTATAAATTCGCCCATTTGGAAAAGCTTCTAACATTAATTGTTCGTGGTTGCCCAGCAAACAGGAGTAGGGGCTGTTGCAGACAAAATCAACAACTTGGGCACTGGCAGAACCGCGATCAATCAGATCTCCAAGAAAGTACACTTGGTCATCTGTATTAGGGGCGATCGCCTCTAAAAGTGCCATGAGGCCATCGTAGTGCCCATGAACATCGCCAATAATGATTCGTCGTTGACTCACTTCACCCATGTAACCGCTCTAATCACCAGAGAACAGGAAACCTATCCAAATTTGGCACTCTGCGACCTTCCTTGCTGGTCGCTTAGAGCATTCTGCTAATCATCTGCTTACTCTAACAAACCCATCTAGCCGGAGAAATAACAGGGGCTAACAGGCGTCGTCAAACTTCATGATGATGCAATTTGCCTGTAGACGGGCAGAACTTGCTGCCCACGCAGAAAAGATTGCTCTGGTTAATCAGCCTAAACTGGATGAACCTGAAGTCGAGCTTGAAACTGACCGGTCTTCTGCAAATAGATTGCATATCTAAAGCGGAATCAAATTTCAAGCAGTGCGACCTCCATAAACCCCTCAAGTTGGACTGACTAACCAAAGACCGTTAGCTTATTCAAAGTGCCAAAACCAAAAGAGGCACATAAAAACTTGACTGTAGATTTATTATGCCCTGAACAACGGAGGGAGTTGCAGATTTAAGTTCCTCAATGGGTAACGTCTTGCAAAAAATTCATAAACCCAGCTACTGTCCTAAAGCCTTCAGAAAGCTCTGCATCCTGGAAACAAAACCACCCCTGGAGGAGGGTTGTCCGGCTGATGTCTTCATCAGGATTTCATCAATCCTCTCGCCGCTGGGTTTTAAGGGTTCTTCTGCGACAAGGGTGTAGCTTGTTTCTTGCTCTTGCCAGATCTGCCAGGGGGAAGGATAGACTCTTAGCAGTGCCGCTCCCGCTAGGGGGCGCAAGTAGTAGCAGGGTTCAATTGTGCTGAGGAAGCGATTGCGTAATTGCCGAGCGGCGTAGCCAATGCCAACCGTGCTGACATCCTCTAAGCGGGGAGCAAACAGAATCACAGGTAAATCCCCAATCGCATTGCAAACTTGCTCTACAACATGGACTTCAATGGCGGTAGGGGCAACAAATACAAAAACCTGATCCGTTGGGTCAATTAATTCTTCAATGGTTGATGTCTGGCGTGATCCGGCAACATCGATACTGCGCGATCGCAGCTGAAGGTCTGCCCAATCTCGCCGGGCTAACGCCGCTGCCCCAGCATCACTAAAAAACACCTTCAGCCCTTCACGCTCATGCTCGAGCCATTGAAGGTAGGGATAGGCCAGTGGTATTGGCTTAATTTCCGGTAGGAGTAAATCTATGCTGAGGCGGCGATAACCGGCAGCGATCGCCGCTGATGTTGCTACCTGAGCTTGATCAAGCGCCTGATCAAGTGTCGTGGGAAATTCAACCATAGAGCTGCGACTGAACAAATGACTGTGCTCTCAGTGTATACCCTGGGTGCATCAGAACCGGCCGCGGCCCTGACTAACCATGGATAGCCTACTGATGCCTGCTCAGGGCGATCGCCTCCCTGGTTAGTGGGAATCTCTACAAGGGCGTTTGCAACGTGTTCGACGGTTAAAATAAAACCGCGACCATATCAGCCCAAGTCTGCCGTCGCAGACTACCCAACCAGAGCCTTCAATACCCTGCGGAAGGCAGAGTTTGTCTGTATCGCCGCAACTTGACTTGCCAGGGTGGTCGGGAGACTTTAAAGCATCTGCTGAGCCTCATCGCAGTGCAAATCCCACTCTGGGAAGGGGGGATAACCCTAACGAGTATTCAAGAAAGGGGGTGAGGGTAGCCAGACTTACGCCTTCATCTGCTAGGCATTTAAGATCCCTTCTTTTTTGGCCATGATTAGCATCAGATCGAGTACCCGATTAGAGTAGCCCCATTCATTGTCGTACCAGGAAACGACTTTAAAGAAATTGGAATTTAGCTCAATCCCGGCATCTGCATCAAAAATGCTGGAGTGCGGATCGGTAATAAAGTCAGAGGAAACGACCAGGTCTTCGGTATAGCCCAGAATATTCTTTAAGCCATTTTCAGCAGCCGTTTTCATCGCGGCACAGATATCTTGATAGGTTGTCGCGCGTTCAGTCTTAAAGGTGAGGTCAACCACTGATACATCGGGCGTGGGTACGCGAAAGGCCATACCAGTCAACTTGCCCTTGAGTGCCGGTAAGACCAGTGTGACAGCTTTGGCCGCACCCGTCGAAGCTGGAATGATATTTTGGCCAGCACCCCTTCCCCCTCGCCAATCTTTCTTACTGGGGCCATCAACAGTGGGTTGGGTCGCCGTCATGGAATGAACGGTTGTCATTAACCCTTCTGCCAAACCAAAGTTTTCGTGAATGACTTTGGCGATCGGAGCCAAGCAGTTGGTTGTACAACTGGCATTTGAGACAATGGTGTGTTGGGCGGGGTCAAACTCGTCACAATTCACCCCGACGACAATGGTTTTAACCTGGTCGGGAGTTTTTGTTGGGGCAGAAATCAGCACCCGCTTAGCACCCGCTTTAATGTGCTTTGACGCCCCCTCAAAATCCGTAAAGATGCCGGTTGACTCGACAACATAGTCGGTACCAAGGTTACCCCAGGGGAGTTCTTCGGGGTTGCGCTGCGCAAAGCAAGGGACAAATTGGCCATTGACAACAATGCCGTCGGGTTTGGCTTCTATGGTGCCTTCAAAAGCCCCATGGGTGGAATCATATTTGAGGAGGTATGCCAGGTTATCAGAAGGAACCAAATCGTTAATCCCAACAAACTCAATGTTGGGGTTGCTAATGCCAGCCCGAAAAACTAGCCGCCCAATTCGCCCAAACCCATTAATACCAACCTTCAAAACAGCCATGATGCGAGTACTCCATCAAAACCTTTCCTGTAGTTTAAGGCGTAAGGATAAGAAGGGAAGTTGTTTTACAACACGCTAAATAACCCATGCAAATGTCCCAAAGTCAGCTTTAGCGGGGATTAGGAGGTATGGCATCCGTCTAGTCGGAGTCTCAACCGTTGGTTTAGAGGTTCCAAATATCTTAATCCTGGAGGTTTACTTTAACCCGGGCAAGAACATAGCGATTGATGGGGCATTGGCCCGTCTGGTACGTGGGAGAGTATGTCACCTTTGCAGGCCCTCATCCCCCAGTCCCTGCTCCCCGGCTGGAAGCAGGGGGCCGAGCCATTTTAAAGTCCCTTTCCCAATTTGGGAGAGGGATTAGAACAATCCGGGCATACCAGAAAAGGAAAAGGGTGAGGGCAAAAGTGACAGGCACCCGTATGTGGTACGCGATCGCCCGGCTCGATGGGGCCTTCGTCGGCTTGACGCTAAGTGGTCGTTGCCAGATCGCCGCTCCCCTATGCCTGCATAAGGCGACCGGCCTTCACTACGAGAATTTGGGAAGATTGCAACCATTGGGCATCAAAGGCACCCAAGTGGGTCGTGGTAATAAGGGTTTGAAACCGATCTTGAATGGCTTCTAGGAGCTGATTCTGGCGGTTTAAGTCAAGCTCTGCTAGCACATCATCTAACAGCAGTAGGGGCGGCTCTTGGGTAACCGTCTCAATTAACTGTAACTCGGCCAGTTTAAGCGCCAGCACTAACGTGCGTTGTTGCCCCTGGGAGCCATACTGGCGGGCAGAGGCTTGGTTAATCGTAAAGCTAATTTCATCCCGGTGTGGCCCGACCAAAGTGGCCCCTTGAAACTGCTCAGCCGTTGCCCGCGCCTGTAACTTTTCCAAAAAGGTTTGCTGCACAGCTTGTGGATCATCTTGTTCTAAGGGAACATTGGGGGCGTAGGTAATGGCCAGGGTTTCACGGCTCCCACTAATGGCTTGATGCCAGGCATTGGCTAAGGGGGCAATGCGAGTGAGGGCACGGGCGCGTCGCCGAATCAGATGGGTGCCGGCGGTGACCAGTTGCGCATCCCAAAGGGCGAGTTGATCGCTCAGGCTCATTTCTGCGATCGCCTCTTGCTGCATTCCCATTGCAGACTGGCTAGCATGAAATTGCCGATCGGCGCTTGCCAGGCTTTGTTGAGTCTGGCTGCTAAGCGGCTCCCGTGCGCAACGCTGCCGTTCTTTGAGAAGAGCATTGCGCTGTTTCAGAATGTGATTGTATTGATGTAAAAGGTGAGCATAGATTGGCTCTAGTTGAATCAACAGGCCATCTAACCAGTGGCGACGCTGCTCTGGATTTCCCCGCACCAAGTCAAGATCTAGGCTAGAAAACTGTACAGCATTGACCAAGCCTAAAAAATCGAGCTGGCGACGCAAACGCTCACCATTGATGCTAAAAGTTCGCCGACTACCCTGACGAAAGGTAATGGAAAGATCAACTTCACCTAGGTCGCGGTTTACCTGAGCCGTGATGCTGGCCATAGAGTGACCCTCCAAAATCAGGTCACGATCGCGGCTGGTGCGGTGCGACCGCACTGTTGCCAATAATTCTACAGCCTCCAGCAAATTAGATTTACCCTGAGCATTTTCACCCAGTAAAACTGCCTTAGGGGCAGTGAATGCGACCTGTTGCTCCAGATAGTTGCGAAATTGGCAAAGATGCAGTGATTTCAAGTACATCAGCAGAGCAGGTAAAAACGGCTGGAGGCGCGATTCTTAAAAGTAAGCATCATAGTCATAGTAGAGCCTTGGATCAAGCCAGAGACGATTCCTAAAGCGATTTCTAAAAAAGCCGACTCTTCCTTCAAAGAATGCCCTGAGCCTCACGGAACAGCCGTTTTCATGGGGGCAAGATGACTGCAGCAGCCAAACTTTGCCGATGGGGCGATCGCTGACATACCACAAATATGTCAGAATGAGAGTACTGGTTACTTTGTACTAAGTTCTGTTAAATGGACTTGGGACAATGATAAGTAAAGTGGGAAGTGCGTGGAAGTTCAGTTGAGGGAGAACCAATCACAAGACTCTTCCTGATGGAATACAACGTCGCTGATGCGCCCATGGTTAAAATCTTGCATTTGTCCGATATTCATATGGGGAGTGGGTTGAGCCACGGACGCATTAACTCTAATACAGGAATGAACACCCGCCTGGAGGACTTTCGGGATGCCCTGAGTCACTGCATTGACCGAGCGTTGTCTGAGCCAGTGGATCTCGTTTTATTTGGGGGAGATGCGTTTCCAGATGCGACCCCCCCTCCCCTAGTACAGGAAGCCTTTGCCAATCAGTTTCGGCGATTAGCGGATGCGGCGATTCCGGCTGTTTTGTTGGTGGGAAATCATGATCAACATGCCCAGGGGCAGGGAGGTGCGAGTCTTTGCATCTACCGCACGCTGCGGGTGCCGGGGGTGATTGTGGGCGATCGCCTGTGCACTCATCGCATTGCCACACGTCAACAGGATGTACAGGTGATTACCCTACCCTGGTTAACCCGTTCTCACTTGCTAACACGCCCAGAAACCGAGGGGGTGTCTTTAGGGGAGATTCATCGTCTGCTGCTGGAACGGTTACGAGTGGCACTGGAGGGAGAAATTCGCCAGCTTGACCCTACCCTGCCCACCATTTTGCTGGCCCATCTTATGGTTGATAAAGCTCGCTATGGGGCAGAACGCTTTTTGGCGGTGGGTAAGGGGTTTACAGTCCCCCTAGAGTTTCTCACGCGCCCCCAGTTTGACTATGTGGCGTTGGGGCATGTGCATTCCCATCAGGTGTTGAGTCAGCATCCGCCAGTGGTTTATCCCGGTAGTATTGAGCGCGTAGACTTTAGCGAAGAATCAGAAACGAAGGGGTATATCCTTGGAGAAGTAGAGCGTGGACATACTCAGTTTGAGTTTTGTCCGTTACCAGGGCGAACCTTTCGTACAATTGAGTGTGATCTGGCGACGGTAGCAGAACCCCAGGCGACTTTGCTGCAAGCGATCGCCGCTAGCCCGATTCAAGATGCTGTGGTGCGGTTAATTTATCGTCTCCGCCCAGATCAGGTCGATGCGATTGATAGTACGGCTTTGCACCAGGCCCTGGCGATCGCCCACAGTTATACCATACAGCCGCACCTAACCAGTCAGTTAGCGCGGCCGCGCATCCCCGAACTGGCTGCCGATATTGGCCTCAATCCGCTAGAGGCGTTGCAAACCTACCTTGCCGAACGCGCCGATTTGCAAGATTTGCTCCCTGATTTGTTAGCCGCAGCAGAGCAACTGCTGGTAACGGAGCCAGATCCTCCCCTGACACTGGCAGAAGCAACAATTCATTCTTTTCCGGAGGAGGAGGTTTATCAAACACAGTTACGTCTGTTGTGAATGGCGTATGATCCGGCTAGTGTTTTGTTTTTCCACCCTTAAACGTCCATCCTTTTGCCATGAGCTATTCAGGGGAGCCACCCACCCAAGAAAACCGCCCTATTCGACTGGTTTTGATCGAAGATGATCCCATTTACCAGATGGGGCTGGCAGCTCACTTGGCCCAATTTCGGGATATGTGGTTAGTGCGACAAGTAGATGCGGGTGCGATCGCTCTGGGAGTGTTGGGCGATCTCCTGGAACAGGCTGGGAGTGACCCGGTTGTCGGCATTCTCAGCCTGGACTTGCGCGGCCATGGTGAACTGGGCCTAGCCCTCTGTCGGCAGATTCGACAGGCCTACCCGACCCTGCCGTTGGTGTTACTGAGCCAGCGACGAGAGCCGGCTTTTTTGGCCGCAGCCTACCAGACTGGGGCAACGGGTTATTGTGATAAGCAACGGGCGATCGCCCAACTGGTGCCCGCGATTCGACAGGTGGCGGCAGGCCAGTCCTACTGGGCTGATGGAATGGCCTCTATCAGTCAGGCGGTTTTAGCTCGTCCTCCTGTTGCCTCCCCTGCGATTGCCCCCGATGAAACAACCCTAGCCGTGTTAAAACGAAATTTGCAGCGATCAGGCTTGCAACAAATTGATGGGGCGATCGCCCAGCTTGAAGCCCAACTGCGTTACCCTCAGCTTTCCCTCTTAGATGAGTGGGTACTGCTGGGGCGGCGGCGGGAGCTACTCGCCGCCCGTTGGCTACTTCAGCGGCTGCTCAGCAGCCCCACTAGGGCCAGTATCGCCTTAGAAAGAGAACCCTCTGCAACCGTGCCGGCAGCACCAGTGCAACCCGTTAGCCCCCGTTTTCAGGAGCCGGTTTCTGCGGCAAGGGCTGAATCAGGCAAACGGATTGAGCTTGCAGGGGCGTCTCCCTTTGGATCGGCTGCTGGCATTATTGCAGCCGCTGCCCCAGACGCCCAGGCAGCCCCAATGCAACCCGCTGGGGCAAGGGCGATCCGCGTCGTGCAGCTATCGCTATTGCAGACTACCCGTGGGCGGCTACAGTCAAGCCTCCGCAATCTGACAGATACCCCCCTGGAAATCGATATTTTACGGGAAGATAAAAAACGCGAATTGCTTCATGTTGTATTGCGGCAATTTGAGTCGGCCTTGGAGGATCTGCGGTTTTCCCAAGTGCCCCCTGACCAATTAGCCCAGCGTTACCCCAATGTTTTGCGGAATCTCTGGCAGGAGGCATTAACAGAATATCTTGGCAAGTACTCGACCTTACCGACTCCCAAGGGGGATGTCCCCCTAGTGGATTATCTGCTGCAAGAGGGCGATCGGGTACAGACTGAAATTCTCAATCAAATTCCCTTTGTTCCAGAACTTTTTGCCCATCTGCTCTTTCAGGCACCGCTGACTGTCGATGATGCGGTCTATGCTCCTGGCGGCGTAGAGGCGATGACTCGCGCAGAGATGATTTTGCATCACCTGCTGCTACAAGTGGCGAATGGGGTAATGCAGCCGCTACTCAATCGTTTTGCCAATATTGAATCTGTGAAACAGACCTTTTTTGACCAGCGGCTGCTTTCAACCCGTGAGATAGAGCGGTTTCGGAATAACTTATCCTGGAAGTATCGAGCGGAGAAGTACTTTAACGAACCCAAGGCAATTTTTGAAAGCCGCCATCACCTTTGGGTGCTGCGAGAGGGGGGAATTGGTAAAACCTTGGTTTACGCCCCCCGCAATCAGGAACTGGAGAATCTGACGGGGATTCCCCTATTGGTGACGTTGGTCTTAGAAGCACGGGATGCGATCGCCCCGCGCTTACGGGCAGCCATTGCATTTGTGGGCAGTGGGGTGGTGTATGTCTTAACCGAGGTGATTGGCCGTGGCCTGGGGTTAGTGGGACGGGGCGTATTAAAGGGAATTGGCAACACCTTTCAAGAACCCCGGTTTAACCGGGTGAATCGAGATGGCTGGCGCGGTCGCTGGTAAGCCAAGAGGGTAGATTCTCTGGGAATTTGCTCAGCCAAAAGCAGGAGAATTAAGGCGCATTCACCTTACCAAAGCGCCGATCGCGCTGCTGGTAGTTGATTAGGGCCCGGTGAAATTCTTCCCCATTAAAATCAGGCCAGAGCGTATTGGTAACATAGATTTCGGCGTAGGCCATTTGCCAGAGTAAAAAATTGCTAATCCGCATTTCACCACTGGTACGAATCAGCAGGTCGGGGTCACAAATCCCAGCGGTGTAAAGGTGGCGCTCAAACACGGCCTGGTCAATTTCTTCTGGCTCTAATTGCCCGGCCTGTACCTGTGTGGCGATCGCCCGACAGGCTTGCAAAATCTCCTGGCGACCACCGTAATTAGTGGCAACAGTAAAGCGAATGCCGTGGTTCTTTTGAGTTTCCGTCACGGCCCGCTCAATCTCTGCCTGTAGCGATCGCGGCAACATTACCAAATTGCCAACAAAGCGAATCTGCACATCTTCTTGCATCATCTCCTGCAATTCTTGCCGCAGTACACGCTCAAACAACGTCATCAAAAACTCGACCTCCTCCGTAGGGCGGCCCCAATTTTCTGTAGAAAAAGCATAGGCTGTCAATGCCTCAATGCCCCAATCGCGACAACAGCGCAGCAGACTTTTGAGCACATCGACCCCCCGCCGATGCCCCATAATTCGAGGCAAACCCCGCCGTTTTGCCCAGCGCCCGTTCCCATCCATAATGACCGCCACATGCCGTGGCATTCGCTCTTGCATCAAGTCGGTGGGTAATTCTTGTAAAGCAAAAGGTTTGGCAGTCATGGATGCTCCACTAGACTCACTGCAATACAACGACAATCAGTGATAGCATACAGGACACAGCTAAGGGAACTCACCAGTAACACAGAATCCCCCGGTTCTCTTTAATGAATTTTTTTCTAGATGAAATCTGCCGCGATGGCTGGCTAGAATAAGATTAAGTTCCCGAAAAAGGCTGCCCTCATGGTGAGGGTACCTAGCTAGGGTCTGTCCGATTCCAGAATTCCCCATTTAGAGCAGCCGTTTCGTTGCGGTATTCTTTCATCTGGCTGGCTGTATTCGATGCATTCTCCTGTGCTAAAAATTGCCCATCTTTGCAAAAGCTATGGTAATTGGGTTGTCCTAGACGACTTAAATTTAGCGATCGCCCCTGGCGAAATCTATGGGCTACTTGGCCCTAATGGAGCCGGTAAAACTACTACCATTAATCTGCTGTGTCATCTGTTGCAGCCAGACAGCGGCACCATTGAGATTGCTGGGCAACCCCTCTCTGCGGCGACCAAGCAACTCCTCGGCGTTTCTCCCCAAGAGCCGTTACTCTATCGCCAGTTGACGAGTGCTGAAAACCTCGACTTTTTTGCCAGCCTCTACGGCCTCCGGGGCCGACAAAAACAGCAACGCATTTCAGCTTGCCTCGCAGCCGTACAGTTAGTTGAGCAGGCCCAGCAACGGGTGGAGACCTTGAGTGGCGGGATGCAGCGTCGCCTGAGTTTAGCGATCGCCCTGATTCATCAGCCCCCCCTTCTAGTGCTGGACGAACCGACCACCGGCCTGGATATTGAGGCCCGTTATCATCTTTGGGAATTGATTCGCCACCTGCAAAGCCAGGGAATCACCATTCTACTGACAACCCACCTGCTGGATGAAGCCGAGCGCCTCTGCCAGCGCATTGGCATCTTAAAGCAAGGCAAAATCATCGCAGAAGGAACCCTGGCCCAATTGCAGAGTTTAATCGCTGCCCAGGAAATCATCTTGATGCAAACGCCCGATGAAGCGGCTGCGATCGCTCGGGCCGAGGCCCTTGGTTTTTCTACCCGCCGTTACCAAGGAGACCTAGCCTTTTGGTTACCACAAACCATGGAACTTCGAGAAATCTTGGCTCAGTTTGCAGGAATCCCAATCAATGGAGTGACACGCCAACCCATTCGGCTAGAGCATATTTACCTGGAAGTTACCCAAAATCTATCTGCGCTTCCGCTGGCCTCCCTTAACCCCTCTAGATAGCCTCAACTTAAAAGCACCAGGGCCACAAAGGGAGCTGCATCAAAAGCTATCCCGCCTACATGCCTAGGGGCAAACCCGTTGGCTTGCCCTGCACACTCGTCACCACCCTACCCCACCCAGAAGAACCACCCATATCCCAAAAAATCTGTTGCATCGTGTCATAGGTATAGGGGTCAAAAGCTCCACCCACGCCCACATCATAGTTATTGCTGGCTCCATGGCGAGTTCCATAGGGGTCATGCACCAACCAATGCCGTTGTACCGGGTCATGGCCTACAATCACACAGATATGCCCCGAGCTTTTATAGGCAAACCCCACCACTACCGGAATGCCAGCCCTAAGAGACTCTAGAACTTCATTGGCCGACAGGGTGTAGCTAAAGTAGGAGTCAATCCCTAATTCCTTCAAGGCTCGTGTTTGAGCCAGATGGTCTGTTGTGTCTCCATACTTGGCAACAATGCGCATATAGACCGATTCTGGTTCTGATAAGCCCCTTTCCCGTGCTTGCCTGCTTAACTCACCTTTAAGTAAATAATCAGCCAGCATGGCATTACTCGTGGTGTTACATTGTCGCCAACCAGGGCCAAAGATGCGCGTATCATTATCAAGCTGAGAGAAGTATTTAACCGGCAGTTGAATGCGTTGATTTTGCTCTTCGACATCAATTCTGACATGGGGGGCATACGCATAGACAACCTCTAGTCGGCTGACTTTATCGGCAGCCGGCAGGGGAGAAGCGAGCTTCATGAATAAGTGTTGATTGCGATCGGGCGCGTAATGAGTCACATGAAAGGTTCGCCCTTTCTCCATATACAACTTTTCTGAATCGGATAAGTCAGTAGAGCCAAGTAACTGTTTTTTAAGAAATGTATTTGCTTCTACGAATACTTTTGGCATGTTAGCTGCTCCCGAATAGATAGAACGCCTAAGTCGCTAGAGACAATGAAACGAAAGATGATGTCAAAGCTAGAAGGGGGCATTTCCTTTGTTTTAGGACAATCCCCCCTTCCCTTTCTGACAAGGAATGATGCCCAATTAACCGATCCGAATAACCCCGTTCAATTAGATTTGACAGGCAACGAAACCTCAGAACATTGACGAGTACAGCAAGGCGGAAACTTCTGGAATCGTCTAAGCCACCCGCATCCCCTTTTCTTGAATGCCCGCTAGGGCTATACCCCTGCTCCCATTGAGTGGGCAGAGAAACCGAATCAACGCCCCTCTCCTGCCTTGGGACTTGGGAGAGGGGTGGGGAGTGAGGGCGACTGATGCCTGAGTCTACTAGGGTTAAACGATGAAGGTCTGCGACCCGTCACACTATTCCCGACAGCGCCCTCGTACCTATTCATCATGTCTGCCCGTTGTCTGACTGGCAAAGGAATTGGAATGTTCTGTTACATTAAAAGTGCCCGTAGGGATTAATCAGCATAGACCCCTGATTGAGAGTAGGATGTCAGCCCCTCGCCCCCCCTCAAACCACAACCTGGCGCGAAATTCTCTATCGAAGCGTTCTCGCCGATGTTGCATAGGTTCCTAGAGCGGGGGAGGTATAAAGAGGTGTAACCTGCTTTGCTAATCGGGAGATCTTGCCTGCCGCCGCCCAGACCACCCAGACCCCTCGGGCCGAGGCCATCAAGCTGAACAAGGAAGGGGTACAGCTATGGCAGCGGGGAGACCTGAGAGCAGCCCTGGAAAAATTTGAGCAAGCGTTGAAGCTCACCCGCGAGATCAAAGACCGACAAGGTGAAGGCACCACCCTCCACAATATTGGCTACCTGCTGGCCGCTCAGCAGCAACCCGAGCTGGCCATTGTTTTTCTCAAGCACTCTGTCCGTACCTGGGAGACGATTCGGGAAGCATTGCGCACCTTGCCCCGGGAGCAGCAGCAATCTTATACGGATACCGTTGCCAGTACCTACCGGCGGTTGGCGGATCTGCTGCAACAAGACCGGGTGCTGGAGGCCCAGCAGATGCTGGAACTCCTCAAACTGCAAGAATTGGAACAGTACCTGCGCAATGTCCGCGGCCCTGGCACCCCCCCCGATGCACCCCCCCTGCGGCGCACGGTCAACAACCGGAAGCGGGAGGACCTCAACCGCGCCATTGTCGAGTACCGCGCTGCCCTGGGTCGCCCTGGCAGTGAGGCCCAGCCCCTGGCCCACCAACTCTACACCTGGTTAATCAAACCCCTGGAAGCGGACTTGCAGCAGGCCCGACCCAAAACGATGATCTATGCCCCCAATGGCCCTCTGCGCTACACTCCCTTGGCGGCGCTGCACGATGGTCAGCAGTGGTTGATTCAGCGCTATGGCGTTAACAACATCACTGCCTGCTCGGTGACTGATTTCCATACGCTCCCGGCGCAACAACCGCGCATTGTGGCGGGGGCCTATGGCACCCAGGAAACCACGGTAACGGTGGGCGGTGAGGCCTTTCGCTTTGGCGGGCTGCCCGCCGCTAGCAAGGAAGTGAAAACTCTGACGGCGATGATTCCCGGGACGGTGGGGCTGTTTGACCGCGACTTTAACCGCCCGGCCTTGCTCCCTCGGCTCAACAGTTTTACTATTCTGCACTTGGCGACCCACGGCAAGGTGGTGGGGGGCCGAGCGGAGCAGTCGTTCCTTCTGTTTGGCAATGCCCCGACGGATGTGGTCACCTTGGATGAGGTCAAAGACGTGACTCTGAAAAATGTGGACTTGGTGGTGCTGAGTGCTTGCGAAACGGGGCTGGGCGGTAAGCTGGGCAATGGGGAAGAAGTTTTGGGTCTGGGTTACCAGTTGCAGCGGGCGGGAGCGAGAGCGGCGATCGCCTCCCTCTGGCAAGTGAATGATGGCGGCACTCAGGTGTTGATGAATGCCTTTTATGGGGTACTGCAGCGGGGTATGACCAAAGCCGCTGCCCTGCAAGCGGCCCAGCAGGCGTTGATTACTGGAAATTTCACCCCGGTTGGGGGCCGGCGCTCAGATATTGAACTGGTCGATAGCCGCACTGGCCAACCCCGGACGGTGAGCCTGGATACGCTGCAACATCCCTATTACTGGTCGCCGTTTATT
>CALIDI010000030.1 GCA_938023035.1 uncultured Leptolyngbyaceae cyanobacterium
GGGAGACGGTCGTCAAAGAAGCTGAGCATATCAATGCTTATTTAGTTGCTGCTGCTAACGTGATTGTTGAAAAAGCAGCCAGGCCCTTGGCTGGGCTATTTGAAATGAGTTTTGGTAATAAACCTGTTGATGGTGGCAGCTTGCTGCTTTCTACGAATCAAGTGGATTTACTGAACCTGAGCCAAGAGCAGCGAGAAAAATTTATTCGGCGTATTTATGGATCGGCGGAATTTATTCGCGGTTTATCTCGCTATTGCCTGTGGATTGAGGATGAAAATTTAGAGGAAGCATTAGCGATTGAACCCATCCGGCGGCGAGTTGAAGGGGTGCGGAAAATGCGACTGGCAAGCCGTGACAAGAGCACGAACGAAATGGCAGCGCGTGCCCATCAAATGCGGGAAATGAATATTGGGAAATACTGGACAATAACCGTCCCTCGAACATCTTCTGAAAACCGCCCATATTTACCAAGTGGACTTATTAACAGCTACAGTACAGTAACAAGCGAAACTTTCGCCCTCTACGATGCCCCCCTCTGGAATCTAGCCCTGATCGCCTCCCGCCTCCATTGGGTCTGGATCGGCACCGTTTGTGTCCG
The DNA here is from genome assembly GCA_938023035.1 of uncultured Leptolyngbyaceae cyanobacterium. Classification (GTDB taxonomy): domain Bacteria; phylum Cyanobacteriota; class Cyanobacteriia; order Leptolyngbyales; family Leptolyngbyaceae; genus DSRU01. The sequence goes on from CALIDI010000030.1 coordinate 599, forward strand.
ACTTGAAATGCGATTCTCCTACTCCAACACCCTCGGCTGGAACACCTTCCCCGTGCCCACCCTCACCGAGCAAAACCAAGCCGACCTCACCCGCTGCGCCGAAGAGATTTTGCTGGCCCGCGAGCATTATTTTCCTGCCACCATCGCTGATATGTATGACCCTGAGCGGCTGGACAGCGAGTTTCCCCTAGTACGGGAAGCGCACGACAGAAACGATGAAGTCGTGGAGCGGATTTACATCGGGCGGCGGTTTAAGAACGATACGGAGCGGCTAGAGAAATTGTTTGAGATGTATGTCAAAATGACCTGTCAGAAAACTGTACTAAAGACCTCTACCGAACGCAGAAAGATAAGGAGATAGAGCATAGTATGCAGTATGTTTCATTTGCAGACGAAAGCTATTCAGATCAAGGCTTTAAAAGTATTGCGACTTTTTCTCTAAGATCTGACAATCTTGAATAGATCAATTTGAAATTGAAAGAGTTATTGAATGAATCGAATGTAAAAGAATTTAAATGGCAAAAACTGAAGGATGCAAAATATCGATTTTGTGCCATTAAATTAATCAATGCTGTTTGGGATCTAATTCAAAGTGATGATGCCCGTGTGGATACAATTATCTGGGATACAAATGACTCTCGTCATCAAGTTTCAAATCGTGATGATATTGCAAATTATGGAAGAATGTTTTACCACCTGCATTCAAATTCTCTAACGAAACGTCCAAGATTATCAACCTGGAAAATATATCCTGATGAAGGAGTTGGAGTGGATTGGGATGTTGTAGCTAGATGTATTGATGCTCGCGGTCGAAGGAGAGAGCAGATTGACTTCCCATTATTCGCCACAAAATTTTTTGATGATCCTTACTATAGAATCACTGACTTCAAAGAAGTTAAGTCTCATGAAGAACCATGTTGTCAAATTGCAGATTTGTTCGCTGGCATCAGCATTTTCTCTCGAATTCATTTCAATCTTTATGAACAATGGCTGGAGTCTACTGAACTGAGCCTTGCTCTTTTTCCTCAAGAAAGACCTAATATCACTAATTCACAAGGAGAGCGCTTTGAAGTTCTCAAGCACTTGGATCAAGGATGTAAGACCAGAAGACTAGGTGTAAGCCTTAAAACAAATCGATATCTTCAAACGCCTGATCCGAAGAACCCAATTAATTTTTGGCATTACACACCACAACATGAGATGGATAAAGCACCAACAAAAAAAACAGTATGAAGTAATGCTGATCGCCTCGTGGCTGCACTGGGTTTGGATCGGCACCGTCTGCGTCCGTATGAGAACCGATTTCTCCTACTCCAACACCCTGGGCTGGAACACCTTCCCCGTGCCCACCCTCACCGAGCAAAACCAAGCCGACCTTACCCGCTGCGCTGAGAATATTTTGTTAGCCCGGGAGCACTACTTCCCCGCTACCATTGCCGACATGTACGACTCTGAGCGGATGGACAGCGAGTTTCCCCTAGTACGGGAAGCGCACGACAGAAATGATGAAGTCGTGGAGCGGATTTACATCGGGCGGCGGTTTAAGAACGATACGGAGCGATTGGAGAAGTTGTTTGAGCTGTACGTCAAAATGACCAGTCAGCAAAAGCCAGGGAAAATTGCTAAGCGTAAAAGCCAGTCATAATGTCACTTTGTGATGGAATTGTGATGAAATGATTATCCCTCAAGGGGTTGACGATGAAATTAGCCTTGGTGGGCATGTAGTGACCGACTCATCTATAACCTAGCTGAACATGGCTGCGATCCCCTCTTGTCCCAAAATCTACCACATCACCCATATTGACAATCTTCTCAGCATTGCCACAGGCGAGGGACTAGTTTCCGATGCCCAGCGCCTCGCCAGGCACCTATCCTGCTCACTCGTTGGGATGTCCACGATCAAACAGCGCCGCCTCAAAGAAATCAAAGTCCCTTGTCATTCCGGTACTACCGTCGGCCAATACGTCCCCTTTTACTTTTGCCCGCGCTCCATCATGCTGTATATCCTTTATAAGGGAAACCATCCCGAAATGACTTACCGCGGTGGGCAAGACCCGATCGTTCACCTTCAAGCCGATTTTCATCAAGTCATTACCTGGGCCGATGCCCATGCCGTCCCTTGGGCATTCAGCAGTGGCAATGCCGGTTCCCACCTGGCCCGTTTCTACAACGATCCGGCGCAGCTAAGCGAAATTAACTGGGATGCGGTAAGTGCGACAGATTTCCGAGATGCCCAAATCAAAGAAGGGAAGCAAGCTGAGTTTCTAATGTTTGATGTCTTTCCCTGGACATTGATCGAAAAAGTTGGAACGATGAATGAGATAGTGCTAGAGCAAGTCCATAGTGCTCTGGTCGGTATCGATCATCAGCCAGCGATCGCGATCGAGCCAGACTGGTACTTTTGAGGGGAGACAGTCAACATGATCAAGCTGACCCAAGGGGACATCCTCAAAGCTGATGCAGAAGCCTTGGTCAACACTGTCAATTGTGTTGGCATCATGGGGCGCGGCGTAGCTCTCCAGTTCAAGAAAGCCTTCCCTGCCAATTTCAAAGCCTATGAGGCTGCCTGTAAGGCGCACCAAGTACAGCCGGGCAAGCTGTTTGTCTACGACCTCAACCGCCTCTATAACCCGCGCTTGATTATTAACTTTCCTACCAAGCGCCATTGGAAAAGTAAAAGCCGCCTTGAGGATATCCAAGCAGGGCTAGCCGATTTAATCACGATTGTTCAGCGGTACCAAATTCGCTCGATCGCCATTCCCCCGCTGGGTTGTGGATTAGGCGGCCTCAATTGGGAAGACGTAAAACCCCTAATCACCCAAACCTTCCAGACCTTACCCGAAATCGATGTGCTGCTGTTTGAACCCGCCGGAGCACCCCAAGCAGTGACGATGGTTCGATCCGACAAGGTACCCAATATGACGGCGGGACGAGCCGCTTTGCTGGGATTGATGCGACGCTATCTGGCTGCTGCGATGGATCCAACTGTGACCCTGCTTGAAGTGCATAAACTGATGTACTTCTTGCAAGCAGCCGGCGAACCCCTGCGGCTAAACTACCAAAAAGCACTCTATGGGCCTTATGCCGCCAATCTGCGTCACGTGCTCAATCACATTGAAGGGCATTTCATCAGTGGCTATGGCGATGCTGAAGATCAACCCGATAAGCCCCTCGAACTCAAGCCCCAGGCCGCCGAGCAAGCTGAACAATTTCTTGCCGATCATCCAGACACCCAGGCGCGGTTTGACCAAGTAGCCAACCTGATCAAAGGCTTCGAGACTCCATTCGGCATGGAATTGCTAGCGACGGTGCATTGGGTCGCCACCCACGAACAAGCGACTACTCCCGATGCGGCTATTACAAAGGTTCACGCCTGGAATCCGCGCAAACGCATGTTTGAACCTCGTCACATTCACTTAGCCTGGGAGCGTCTCCTGGAGGCAGGTTGGCTATCTTGAAGAGAAGGGAGAATAGAGGAGAGCGTGAACTCTCCCCTTTGAAGAACTGCCCTCATCCCCCAGCCCCTTCTCCCAACTTGGGAGAAGGGGGGCAAGAAAGGCTTCAAGTCCCTCTCCCGCTCTGGGAGAGGGATTTAGGGTGAGGGAAAAATCCGCCAAACGTCAACCCAGCGGAGGTTAATCATGATTCAAATCCAACTGAATTTACCTGAAAGTGCCTTCTCTGCTCTTCGCAGCACCCCAGATCAATTTGCTCAAGAACTACTCATTGCTGCCGTAGTCAAGTGGTATGAAGTAGGAATGGTTTCCCAATCCAAAGCTGCCGAAATTGCAGGCATCAGCCGCCAAGCTTTTCTTCAAGCATTAGACCGATTTGAGGTTTCCCCCTTTCAAACCAGCCTAGAAGAACTGACTGAGGAAGTTAGCCGTGGTTAAGCGTTGGGTCGTGAATGCCTCACCAATCATCAGCCTAGCCAAGATCGATCGGATTCATTTGCTCAATGACTTCTGTGATGAAGTCATCATTCCTCAAGGCGTTGTAGATGAAATTAATCTGGGAGGTTACACCGATAGGGCTGTGACTTGGCTCCAGCAATCTGGACAAGCATTCATTCAGCCTGCACCAGCTATTGATTCAAGGATTGCTAGTTGGGATCTGGGGTTGGGAGAAAGTCAAGTCTTATCCTGGGCAATTCAGCATCCTACCTATGAGGCAATTATCGATGACTTAGCCGCGCGAAAAACAGCCAAGATTCTCCAGATCCCAGTTCGAGGAACTTTAGCTGTGGTCGTGCTAGCGAAGAAAATGGGATACATTCCATCTGTCAAGCAGGATTTAGAAAATCTGATCCAAGTGGGTTTACGTATTAGCCCTACTGTACTCGCACAAGCGATCGCAATGGCTGGAGAGCAATAACACCATGCTCACACGATAGATAGCGCAGGACAGCGAAAGAGGTAAAGATAGCGAAGTAGATAGCAAATTTCCGTCAGCCTAAGGATTTCCACAGCACAAATATTCTCTCACCCTATGAGTAACCCGATCGCAATCCCCGCCGTTTCCGTCACCTACGCTCAAGACGGCACCTCCACTAAAGCCAACGCCCTGGGGATGCGCCCCATGCAGGAACGCGCCTACCAAAAGCGGGGCGAACAATACCTGTTGATCAAATCACCCCCCGCCTCCGGCAAAAGTCGGGCACTGATGTTCATCGCTCTGGATAAGCTAGAGAACCAGGGCCTCAAACAGGCGATCATTGTGGTACCAGAAAAGTCGATCGGCGCTAGTTTTCACGATGAACCCCTGAGTCAGTATGGCTTCTGGGCGGATTGGGTCGTCGAACCCCGCTGGAACCTTTGTGATGCCCCTGGCGGCGATAACGGCGGCAAAGTCGATGCCGTGAAAAAATTCTTGGAAAGTGATAGCAAGGTGCTGGTTTGCACCCATGCCACCTTTCGTTTTGCGGTAGATAGATTTGGGGTCGAGGCGCTGGACGATCGCCTGATTGCCGTAGACGAATTTCACCACGTTTCCGCCAACCCTGATAACAAACTCGGCGATCATATCCGCCAACTCATGGCCCGCGACAAAACCCACATCGTTGCGATGACCGGCTCCTACTTCCGGGGTGATGCCGAGGCCGTGTTGCACCCCGAAGACGAAGCCCGCTTTGAAACCGTCACCTACACCTACTACGAACAACTCAATGGCTACCAATACCTGAAGCAACTCGATATCGGCTACTACTTCTACAACGGTCGCTACAGCGACGAAATCATGCAGGTGCTCAACCCCAACGAAAAGACCATTCTGCACATTCCCAACGTCAACTCCCGCGAAAGCACCAAAGACAAAATCCGCGAAGTTGAACACATCATCGAAGAACTGGGGGAATGGCAGGGCATAGACCCCCAAACGGGATTTCAACTCGTCAAAACGGCTGATGGCAAGGTCCTCAAAATTGCCGATCTGGTGGATGATGACCCCAGCAAGCGCGATCGCGTTGTCGCCGCCCTCAAAAACCCTGCCCAGAAACACAACCGCGACCATGTGGATATCATCATCGCCCTCGGCATGGCCAAGGAAGGCTTCGACTGGCTCTGGTGTGAACACGCCCTCACCGTCGGCTACCGCTCTAGCCTGACGGAAATTATCCAAATCATCGGACGCGCCACCCGCGATGCCCCCGGCAAAACCCGCGCCCGCTTCACCAACCTGATTGCCGAACCCGATGCCAGCGAGGAAGCCGTGACCGAGGCGGTGAATGATACCCTCAAGGCGATCGCCGCCAGCCTGCTGATGGAACAAGTCCTCGCCCCTCGCTTTGAGTTCAAACCTAAGCGCCCCGACAATCAGCCTACTCCCGGCTTTGACTACGGCGAGGGTGGCTACGATCCAAGCAAGTGCAACGTCGGGGTAAATCCCCAAACTGGGCAAATCCAGCTCGAAATCAAGGGACTCGCCGAACCCAAGAGTCCAGAAGCAACCCGCATCTGTCGCGAAGATTTGACCGAGCTAGTCACCGCGTTTGTTCAAGACAAGCCCGCCCTCGAACGGGGCCTCTTCGATGCAGAACTCGTCCCCGAAGAACTGACCCAAGTGCGGATGGGCCAAATTGTCAAAGAAAAATTTCCCAATTTAGACACAGAAGATCAAGAAGCTGTGCGGCAACACGCGATCGCCGCCCTCAACGTCATCCAACAAGCCAAAAAGGCCGTAAACGAAGCCAGTGGCACCTACAATCTTCTCCCCTCTCCCAAAGCGGGAGAGGGGCCGGGGGTGAGGGCAGATACCGCCGCAGCTCCCAAAAATACTGCTCTCATCGACGGCGTGCGACAGTTTACCCTCTCCGTCACCGAGTTAGACATGGACTTGATCGATCGCATCAACCCCTTTGGCGAAGCCTACGCGATTCTGGCTAAGTCCATGAGCGAAGAACGGCTTAAGCAAGTTGCCGAAGTCATTGCCGCCAAGCGGGTCAGCCTGACAGTTGAGGAAGCACGAGAACTAGCCAAGCGGGCGCTACGCTTTAAGCAAGAAAAAGGTCGGCCACCCTCCCTCACCGCGACCGACCCCTGGGAGAGACGCATGGCCGAAGGGGTAGCCTTCCTCACCCGCAAAGTTAAGGAGGAGCGCGATGCCTAAATACACCACCGATGAAGATTGGGAATTGCTCGACGAGTTGGGAGTGGACTTGGCTCCCGAACCTGCTGGCCAGCGCTCGGCTAGAGAAGAACGCATCATTGCTGGCTTCGCGGAAATCGAGCGGTTTGTCGAGGAACAGGGCAGACTCCCCCAGCATGGGGAAGACCGGGATATTTTCGAGCGGCTGTATGCCGTGCGGCTCGATCGCCTGCGGGAATTGGAGGAATGTCGGGCTATTTTGGAACCTCTAGACTCCCGTGGACTGCTCGATGCCGCAGCAGAGAGTCTGGGGGACGAGCCAGAGTTGAGCGATCAAGCCTTACTGGATGCTCTAGGCATTGATGCCACTTCAGCAAATGACATCACTCAACTCACCCATGTACGCTCACGTCGGGAAATTAACACGGCTGAAGAAATCGCCCAACGTACCCCCTGCAAAGACTTTGAGCAATTCCAGCCCATTTTCGACCAAGTGCAGCAAGATTTACAGACGGGGGTACGGCAAACCATCAAATACCAGGACAATGCATCTATCAACCAAGGTGATCTGTTCATCCTCAATGGTCAGAAGGTATTCGTCGCGGCCAAGGGTGAAGAATTTATCAGTGATTATGGGGTTCCTAACTGTCGCCTGCGAGTAATCTATGACAACGGTACCGAGAGTGATTTGCTGCTGCGATCGCTCCAGCGTGCCTTAAACAAAGACAAAACCAGCCGCCGCATCACCAATCCCGACTGGGGGCCTCTGTTTTCTCACACTGAAGCCGAAGATGATATCCAAACCGGTTATATCTATGTGCTCAGAAGCCGATCGGACGATCCCTTCATTGCCGAGAATCGATCCATCATTCATAAAATCGGCGTGACTGGCGGCGATGTCAAAAGCCGAGTTGCCCATGCTAAAAAAGATCCGACTTATCTGCTGGCAGAGGTAGACATTGTTGCCACCTTCAAACTCGCCAACATTAACCCGAAAAAGCTGGAGGCTCTCCTGCATCGGTTTTTTGACAGCGCTCGCTTGGATGTCCAGCTACCGGATCGCTTTGGCGTACCCGTGCAGCCGAAGGAATGGTTTTTTGTTCCGCTGAGTGCGATTGAGGAGGCAGTTGAAAAAATCAAGGAGGGAACGCTTGATCAATTTCGATATAATCCAGAAAGCGCCAGCCTCACGCAATTGTAATGTCACTCAGCACAAGGCAGAAAGCTGCCCTGCATGACGTTTGAGGCCTGTTTTTGTCCTCATCTTTCTGACCAAAGCTGTATTTGCCCGTTAATGCCATGACCTCAGAGGAAATTGCTGCCACCCTCCAACAGATGTTTGGATCTGCGGCGGTCTCTGCTGCTCCCGGTTCTTGGCAAGTAGAGTTAGCAGATTTACGATTGCTGATCTTGCTGTCAGAGGATGAAAGTTGGCTGCGTCTACTGTTGCCGATCGCCCCCGCTCAGGATGCAGCTCCCTTTTTAGCGCAACTCCTAGAAGCTAATTTTGATGCAACCCAGGAAACCCGTTATGCCATTAGTCAAAATGCTTTGTGGGGAGTGTTTCAGCACAATCGGGCGAGTCTTCAGTCAGAAGACCTGGTCTCTGCTGTGCAGCAGTTGTTGTTGATGAAAAAAGAGGGCCTCGATTGGTGCTTTAATCAGCTGGTGGAGGAACGAGTGCGTCAAATTGTGAATCAGGCAAAGCAACAGGGGCAAACCCTGGAGATGACGTTGCAAACCCTGGAGCGGTTCTATCAGGAGGGGCTGATGGGTGATATGGCCCTAGGACGAGAAGCCCAAGAAGAGACGCTAGCGGCTTGGCGGTATCAATTACAGCGGTTCTGGCATGAAGAGCCGTAGAACTTCTCCCTTCCCCCTTGGGTTTCGGATTTGCGACGTTGGCTAGCAAAAGCCCCGCAGCACTAGGGTCTTCAGTCAGATATTTGTCATATCCTCTGTTTCAGTCAATTTCAGTCAGTCCTACCGCCCCCAGGGGGTGCGCTTAGTACTCCCCGCGGATAGCTAACTTCATTTCGCGTACTGCCCGCTCCATGCCAACTAGGGCGGCACGGCTCACAATGCTATGGCCAATATTCAGCTCTTCCATGCCGGGCAGCAGCGCCAAAGGGCGCACATTCCAGTAGGTCAGCCCATGGCCTGCATTGACCCTCAACCCTGCGGCGATCGCCCGCTCGCAACCAGCGGCTAAAAGCTGTAATTCCTTAGCTTGGGTAGCCTCATCGCGGGCATCGGCATAGGGGCCTGTATGCAACTCAATGAACTGAGCACGAATGCTAGCAGAGGCATCAATCTGAGCCGGATCGGCATCAATAAATAGACTAACCGGAATGCCCGCCTGTTGCAGGGTGTCAACCACTTGGGCCAGACGTTCCTGCTGACTGACCACATCTAGCCCACCCTCGGTGGTCACTTCCTCTCGCCGTTCCGGAACCAGCGTAACGTAGTTAGGGCCAAGATCCAGCGCGATCGCCACCATTTCATCCGTCGCCGCCATTTCCAGGTTTAAATGGGTGCGCACTGTCTGACGCAACAACCGAATATCCCGATCCTGAATGTGCCGGCGGTCTTCCCTCAGGTGAGCGGTAATGCCATCTGCCCCTCCCAACTCGGCCAGAACGGCTGCCGCGATCGGATCTGGCTCTACGGTGCGCCGGGCCTGGCGAATCGTGGCAATGTGATCGATGTTGACTCCTAAGGTTGGCACAACCGTTCTCCTACAATCCTTTAGGAATGATTGTAGCGCTTGCCACTGGCATAGGGCTGCTGACGCTCTCAAGTGAGCAAACTGGATCGCTTTAAGGATGAGAACAGGCTAAGCGAATGCCGCTAAACTGCCAGCGGGCCGCCGCCGGAAAAAAGTTGCGATAGCTGGCGCGGATATGGCTTTGGGACGTAACACAAGAACCACCCCGCAACACCATTTGATTACACATAAACTTGCCGTTGTACTCACCCACGGCTCCCGGTGCAGGCTGATAGCCAGGATAGGGCAGGTAGGCACTCTGGGCCCATTCCCAAACATCGCCAAACAACTGATCAGGGCGGCTATTTCCCCCAGCCGGAGCTGGATGCAGGCGATCGCTCTCGACAAAATTTCCCTGTAGGGGAACGTGGGCCGTTGCCACCTCCCACTCTGCCTCGGTTGGCAGTCGCTTGCCCGCCCAACGGGCATAGGCATCTGCCTCATAAAAACTGACATGACAAACAGGTTCCTGTTCATTGAGGGGACGCAGCCCCGCCAAGGTCATCAACCACCAGGCCCCATCGATTTTTTCCCAATAGAGGGGAGCCTGCCAACCCGCCGTCTGAACCGTGGCCCACCCCTCTGAAAGCCAGTACTCTGGCTTATGATACCCACCCGCCTGAATAAATTCCAGATATTCACCATTAGTGACCAGGCGACTTGCTAACCAAAAATCCTGCAGATAGACCGGATGACGCGGCGACTCATTATCAAAAGCGAAAGCCGGATGATCGCCCTCCGCCTCATACCCGATGGAATATAGCCCACCTGGATAATCTAACCAGCTTTCTCTGGAGACTGCATCAGCCACCGAAAATTGCATTATATCCGTGCGGTAGGCAGGTCGTAGAGGGTTCAGGGCAAAATTGTACTTAATATCCGTCAGCAATAACTCCTGATGCTGTTGCTCGTGATGTAACCCTAGCTTTACCAAATCGACGACAGTCGGGTCATCGCTCAAATCCGATAAAAGCTGTTGCATCGCTTGATCCACATAGGTGCGATAGCGATATACTTGTTCGACCGTGGGGCGAGAAAGCAAGCCCCGCTGTGGACGTGGATGCCGTTGACCTACCGCCTCATAGTAGGAGTTAAACAGGTATCCAAGCTGAGGATGGAAAACCTCATATCCAGCTAGGTGAGGAAGCAGTAAAAAGGTTTCAAAAAACCAGGTGGTATGGGCCAGGTGCCACTTTGGTGGACTGACATCTGGCATTCCTTGAATGCCGTAGTCTTCAATTTCTAGCGGTTGACAAAGCTGCTCACTAAATTGTCGAACCCGTTGGTAGAAGTGGAGCAGCGTGTCGTGCTCCACTCGCAGGCTACCAGAATGACTGGCGGCAGCTACTTGAGCATTCACCAAAGCGGTCGATATTGATGGTTGCATGAGTTTGGGGTCAGAAGTCGGAAGGTCTTTATAGATTCAGAAGGTCTTTATAGACTGATTATCCTGCTTTGGGCCAAAATCGGGTGAGAACAACCCAATCCTAGAATGAGGACAGCCTGAGTCAGGTCTGAAAAATCCCTGGCCCCCTCAACTTTGCCTACCACGGTCTACAGCGTTGCTGATTCAAGCGATGAATTGATGGTTGAAAGCCCTAAAAGCTCGTTCAGAATTTTGCCAAACCCTATCGCGATTCAGCAACGCCCACTGTCTACCTTACGGTTGCCTCCATGCATTCGATCCACTAAGTCAATCAAGGCAGCAGCAGCAAACATTCCAATCATGGGGATGCTAGGAAAGTGATAGCGATCTTGGGCAACAATGACGGCATTGATGGCTGTAAAGTAACCCCAAAATAAAAGACTTGGGTTCCTGATCGCTGTGAGCCAGCCATTGACTTGAATGTACAAAACGACACCGATTAAACTCAGCCCCAACACAGGGAGCCAGTAAAGTTGATTCAGGATTTTAAGGGGCAAAAGTATCCAACTGCCGTAGCGGCGGCTTAGGCCTGCTTCGTTCCATGAGATTCCAATACTTTCACGGCTGTAGGTATCGACTACGCGCTTCACTGTGCGTATGGCAAACAAATCGGGGCGCTCTTTGATATGGGCGATCGCAAGGTCTTTGAGATACCTATCCCGCTCGGCTTCATTCATCCCCTGGGTTTCAGGCGGCAAGTCCATATAACCTCCAGACGACGCAGGGTTATTTCCCATCCACAGGTTGGCACCCCCATTGGTTGAAATCGTCACGGCTCGACCAAAGGCCTGTGCATTGCGAAGGGTCCACGGTGCAATTAGTAAAGCCATGACTGTCAGCATAATCACTGTTGAGGCCAGGCTTTTAAGAATCTCTTTTGTTTTCATGTAGCGCAAAAACATCAGCAATATAGGCACTAGCAAGGCGGTGGGTCTCACATAACTGGCGGCAGCCAGAACAACGCCAAGAAAAATTGCCTTCAGCAGAAAGGGAACGCTCTGCGCCTCCCAGAGCGCCAGGGCTGCCACAATTAGAAATGTAAAAATGGGTTCACTGGCTAACACCGTAACAAACTGAATCTGACTGACCCAGAGCGCTAATAACACCCCTGTGATGACGGCAACCCGACGATGAAACCATTTTTCTGCCAGGTACATCGAGAGCCAGATTGTGGCCAACCCTAACAGGATATTGAGGCCCACAATTGGCGCATAATGATGGCCAAAGCTGCGATAGAGCAGAGCGTAAACAAATGACGTACCTACTGGCCAGTAAGCAGTTGGATGATCACAATCCCAACCATAGCTCTGGCAATTGGCCAGGTTTTGGGCAAAGGTATCGTAGGCATTGCTATCAGATACTGGCTCCACAGGAACCGCGATCGCCCAAATCAGCCGAAGGACGAATGCAACAACCAAAATCCAGCGATAGTAGCGCTGACTTTGAAGAAATCCCTCATCTTTTAGAGGCGATCGCAGCAGCGTAAACATAGTTTATCCCCACCTATCCTTGATGTATTTCATCGCGTTACACCTGACAAACCGCCAGCTTCCAAGTACGCGATGCAATCAGATAGAGGCTGCGATTAGGGTTAGAGAGAGTGAAACCCCCTATCTAGGGGCGCAGCCCCCCAACCCCCTGCTAAAAATTAACTAGTGGACTCAGGCATCAGCCTAGCTCCCCTTTCCCCTGTCTGAAATGCCCATTAGGGCTATACTCCGCTACCAAAGTGGAAGAGGGGCTGAGGGATGAGGGCGGCTAAGACTAGTCCAGAAATTTCCTGCCTTACTGTGCTAGGAGTTGGCTACTTACGTAAAGCGTCAAGTCGTCAACCAACTTTGACAGGTGCAAAACACTTTCGACAAATCTACAGCGAAGTTTTATGGCACTTTTATAAGGATTGGGGGTAGATGAAGAGACCATGAAATGACAATAGGGTAAACACGGTTCCTGATTGACTGACAAAACCTGGGCACCGGGCGGTTGAAACCGCTGCGACATCAACAAAGTCGGGCGCTGCCTCTCTACCCTTACCGAAAACCCGCGCAGGCGGGCTTTGCATCTGTAGGCGCGGCTTCCAGCCGCCAGCGAAAAAGTTTTGTCAATCAACGAGCACGGTTTTTATAGAAATCAATGAGTACGGTTTTCATAGAATGGATAGGGAGGATGCGGCAAAATGTCAATTAATTTAGAGTTGCATGGCACGCGTTTTGGCCAGAGTATTCACTGAATAAACGAAAAATAAACAAAAGGGGAAATCATCGATAATAATCTCCCCTTCTCTGCGTGAATCAATTTTCCCCGGTAGGTGGATCGGACTTGAATCAGAACTCAACCTAGAGCTTGGTTAAATCCAGCCCAGCTTCCTTCGCAAATTCTCCCAGGGTCTTATGCTGTAAGGTTTTAATCGCCTTGGTCGAAAGACGCAAGCGCACCCAGCGGTTGCCTTCTTCCCACCAAATCCGCTTCCACTGTAGATTTACCTCTTGCAGCTTTTTGGTACGGCGGTGAGAGTGCGAAATCGCATAGCCATTGTTCGCTCTCTTGCCTGTGAGTTGACATCGACGTGACATAGCTGTTGTCTCCGGGGTTCTGATTTAGTCCAGTTCACTATCTTACACTATGACAGAGGCTTATATCTCTACTGTTTTGAATTTTAGTGAATTTTAGCGCCATAGTCACCTGATTAAACACGGCGTATAGAGTCGGAACCCATGACTTAGGGGCACTTTGCCCCCACCCCTTCCTACCCAATGGCCGAATCAATCTGGTGATAGCGATACTGCCGCTGCTATTCAGCAGCGGTTGTAATTATCCTAAAGCCACATCTAAGAATGTCATAGTAACAAACCCGACCATTACTCCGATTGTTCCTTCTTTTTCTAGCCCCTTACGGTGGGATTCAGGAATAATTTCGTCGCTGATGATGAAGAGCATTGCTCCTGCAGCCAGTGCCATTCCCCAAGGTAGAATAGCATTTCCTAAACTCACAACACCGGCCCCAAACATGCCGCCAATAGGCTCAACTAGGGCTGTGAGCAGTGAAATCCACAACGCATAACCGGCAGAGTAACCCTGCGATCGCAGTGCCACGGCCACGACTAACCCCTCTGGCATATTCTGCAACCAGATACCAATCGCAACGGGCAACCCCGTCTCAAAGTTGCCGCTCCCCACACTGACTCCTACCGCCAATCCCTCTGGAAAGTTATGCAGAGCGATGGCCGCAATAAACAGCCAGATACGAGCCAGATGCACCTGCTCGACTGCTTCAACTCCTTTGAAAAAGTGCTCATGGGGAAACTGGGCATGGATAAAATTCAGCACCCAACCGCCCAACAAAATCCCAATCAGCATAATGCTTGCGGCAATCCAGCGGGAGTACCCCTGGTCAATGGCGGCTTCAGCCCCTGGCATCACTAGAGAAAAGGCCGTAGCCGCCAGCATCACTCCACCCCCAAAACCCAGAAGAATGCCCTCAACCCGTTGGGTGATTTTAGGAATGAACAAAACAGGTAGGGCACCCAATACTGTTCCTAACCCTGCCAGAAAGCTGGCAAAGACCGCAATCAAAAAATTGGGCATGGAAGCAGCAACACCCTAAAGAATGTAAAGCAATAGAAACAGTACAATCCAGACGACATCGACAAAATGCCAGTAGACTTCGGCGGCTTCAATGCCGAAATGGGAGGTTTGAGAGTAGTGCCCTGCCTGTCGCGATCGCCACAGGACGGCCAAAATCAAAATCAGCCCAAAGCACACATGCAGACCATGGAAACCCGTCAACACATAGAACGTACTAGCATAAAGGTTTGTCTTTAAACCAAATTCTAGGTTGAAATACTCCACAATTTGCCCAGCCAGAAAAATAGCGCCCATCAAGGCCGTAAGCACAAACCATTTTTGAACCGCTTTCACATCCCCTTGCTTGATAGCCGGTTCGGCCTTATGGATGACGAAGCTACTGGCAATCAGGATAATTGTGTTGATACCGGGTAGGAGCAATTCCCGTTCTGGGGTACCTTCGGGGGGCCAAGTCGGGGCAACAGCCCGAAAGGTGAGATAGGCCACAAACAGCCCCAAAAAGATCATGGCTTCTGCCACCAAAAACACGATCACCCCAAAGACACGGTGATCGGGATGAGCTTCATGGCCATGCCCGGAGGCCTCAACCTCACTGACATGATAGTTAAGAGCCGCTTTAGAAGGGTCAATCGTAGAACCAGTCATGAATGTTGTGAGTAGTTAGGTCAGTAGTCGGTCAGTAGTCAGCAAATCTTAGACAGAGACAAGCACGCCGAGAAAAACCCGTGCATTTCCCCTGATCGGGCTGCGTTTAGCCAGATGACCAGGGGTAAGAAGGGAACTGCCCACCTAAGTTGCCGGGCTAGGAGTCGCCTCTGGTTCCAGTGAAATTCCTGGAGTGCTACCGTTCAACCCATAGGCGTAGGGTTCAGTGACTAAAACAGGTTCCCCAACAAAATTTTCAACGGGTGGAGGAGAGCTGGTTTGCCATTCCAGGGTGAGAGCACGCCAGGGGTTGTCGCCGGCCTTTGGCCCTTTCCACCAACTCCAAATCGCATTAAAGATAAACGGAAAGGTGGATACAGCCAGAATGTAAGTGCCAACAGTACACACCAAGTTTAGGGCCGCGTATTTGGGATCGTACTCAGCAATCCGGCGGTTCATACCCTCTAGGCCCAGCTTATGCATGGGCATAAAGGTGATATTAAAGCCAATAAAGGTGAGCACGAAGTGAACCCGGCCCCAAAATTCATTCATCATTCGCCCGGTCATTTTAGGAAACCAATGATAGATCCCGGCGTAGAGGCCGAAAACACTGCCACCAAAGAGAACGTAGTGAATGTGGGCCACGATGAAGTAGGTGTCATGCACATGGATATCGAAGGGCACAGCGGCAACCATGACTCCACTGATGCCGCCAATGACAAACATAGAAACAAAGCCAAGGGCAAAGAGCATGGCGCTATTTAATTCCAGCTTGCCGCCCCAAATCGTGGCCAGCCAACTAAAGACCTTAATCCCTGTCGGCACTGCAATCACCATAGTGGCAATCATAAAAAACATCCGCAGCCAAGGCGGGGTACCGCTGGTAAACATGTGGTGTGCCCAAACCACCAGCCCCAGAAAGCTAATGGCCAGACTGGAGTAGGCGATCGCCTTATAACCAAAAATGGGCTTCCGGGAATGTACCGGCAAAATCTCAGAAATCATGCCAAAGACCGGCAGAATCATGATGTAGACCGCTGGGTGCGAATAAAACCAGAACATATGCTGGTATACCACCGGGTCACCACCGCCCGTAGGGTTGAAAAAGGCCGTGCCAGCCACAATATCGAAGGAAAGGAGAATCAGCGCCCCAGCCAACACCGGAGTTGAAAGGAGGATCAAAGCAGAAGCCGCCAACATGGCCCAGCAGAACAGGGGCATCTGGTTAAGGCCCAAACCAGGCATCCGCATTTTGAGAATAGTGGTCAGAAAATTCACCGCTCCCAAAATAGAGGACGTTCCTAAAATCAGTAGGCTGAGGATCCAGATCATTTCGCCGACCGGATTCGTCACAATACTGAGGGGAGGGTAAGACGTCCAACCAGCAGCAGGGGCACCCCAGATAAAGCTGAGCATTAGCAACACCCCTGCCGGTGGAATCATCCAAAATGCCACCGCATTGAGTTTTGGGAAGGCCATATCCCTTGCTCCCAGCATTAAAGGCAAGAGGTAGTTGCCAAAGGCACCCGTACCTGCTGGAACGATCCATAAAAAGATCATCACTGTGGCATGCACCGTGAACAGGCCGTTATACACCTCACGGCTGACAAAATCTACTTCTGGGGTTGCCAGTTCAGTGCGAACGGCGGTAGCGAGCGCGCCTCCAATCAAATAGAAGACGAAGGTGGTCACCAGATATTGAATTCCAATGACCTTGTGATCGGTGCTAAAGCTAAAGTAGGTACGCCAGGTGGTCTCCTGATGAGGTTCAGGGTGCGATCGCGCTGGCGTTGATTGAGTCGGTGTTTGCGTCGTCATAGGAAAAAGCAATAAATTCAGTGGTGAGGCTCGTGCTCCTCGCAGACCAGAGGGTTCAAAATCTTGCTAGGAGGCGTGCGCATGAACCATCGGGGGATGTAGTTGCTGTAATACTTCAGGGCTGATGCCAAGCGACTCAATGTGGGGTGCCAGAATTTGCTCCACTGAGCGTTGGGCTGGGTCAGCCGTTGCGATCGCCTGTTCTAAGCCTGAGGCACTCGCAACCTGCTGCTCTTGCATCCAGGCCGCAAACTCTTGGGGAGAATGGGCAATCACCCTTGTTTTCATCGCTCCGTGATAAGGCCCACACAACTCAGCGCAAATGACCGGGTACTCCCCGGCTGTTCTGGGCGTAAAGCGGATCTCGGTTGGCCGCCCCGGAATCGCGTCCTGCTTCAGGCGATACTCTGGTACCCAAAAGGCATGGAGCACATCCTGGGCATTAATCTTAAGCAAAACTTCTCGCCCGACCGGAACGTGTAACTCGCCCGTAACAACACCTGTGTCAGGATAAGTAAAAATCCAGGCATATTGCAGACCCAGCGCTTGAATCTCATAAGGCCCATCCCCTGGCAACTGGTAGGTCGCATCCGACAGAACTGGTTCAGGGCTGGGGGCATCGGCCAGGGAGGTTGGGCTGGCTTCTGCCAAGGGGGCCGCGATCGCCGCACCCGCCAACCGTGCCATCTGCGGCTGTGGCTGCGCATGGGCCATCGCATGATCCATTGCCCCCAGCCCCCCAATTTGGCGATAAACCTCAAAGCTATAGACCGCCAATATCATCACAATCACGGCTGGAATGGCTGTCCATAAAATTTCTAGAGGAATGTTGCCCTCAATGTAGGGGCCATCCGCCAAATCTCCCTGGCGCCGCCGAAACCGGAGCACTGCAACGACGATAACCCCCTGCACCAGCAGAAATAAGCCAGTGCCAATGGTCATCATGAGATTGAATAAGCTATCAATCGGCAAAGACTCCTCAGAGCCTTCGAGGGGCATGAGACCGTGATTTTGGCCGTACCAAAGGCTGACAAGTGTCAGGGCAATGCCAGCCAGCATAGTGATGATGGAACTTGGAATATTCACAATGGGTTGCCCGAGATATTCTGTAAAGCGCGTACAAATCAGCCTGAGCCTAGGAGTGAACACGTTAATGAAATGCGCGGCTGCTCTAGGCTCCTTATTCAAGGTAAAGCAGTTACGCCAGGAGCAGGCAATAACAATAGATACTTTTAGGCTTTTCTCAAGATTTGCTTAACATCTCAAGCGAAAACCCACTCTATTTTTGGGATTTTGCATAACTGGATACCGCGTTTGTCACTTAATCAAAAGAAATTCCTAAGGGGAAACCCGATCAAGGGTTCACTCATTTATAAGTTAAGAGGTACAAGCTGATGTTAAGCGAGGCAAAGGTTAATGAAGAAAGGACAGTGTTAAGTTATAGGGGAAGTGCTGAACAATCAGTGCAATCAATTTCTGATGAAATGTCCTCTTGTGGACGGGTACCTTACCCGGCTGATTTCTGCCGGATATTTTCTCCTGATAACTTGGGGACTTTAGCTGCTCAGGTAAAGGAAAGAGCACTTTTTTGAGACAGACAAACGCTGAGATAGACAAGCGATGTTAATTCTTTTAATCTGTCTTAATTTTTCTTTGCTTTCTCTTGGTTTCCATCCTAAGTTTTAGGAAACTCGCTTTTTTGAGTTCTTTGAGCTTCATCAGGTTCAACGCAAGACCGATGGTTTCCCGCAGGCAAGACCCTGACTCTGGACTTGGACAAGGTTTCACTCTTTGATGCTCTTTGCGTAGACGGTATTTATCGGTAGGTGACTAAATGGCTAATATTGCCTTCACTGCAACAAAGGAATCGGCCTCTCGCCCCCAGGTTTGGATTCGTCGCTATCTTTTTGTGCTGGCAGGTTTAACACTATTTTTGATGGCGCTGGGTAGCGCTACTCGGGTGATGAATGCCGGGTTGGCTTGTCCGGATTGGCCGCTTTGTTACGGGGTGATTATTCCTCGCCAGCAGATGAATCTACAAGTCTTTCTGGAATGGTTCCACCGCCTAGTGGCCTCGTCAATGGGTCTCCTGGTGATTGGGTTTGTTGCTGCAGCGGTAAGGTGGCGGCGATCGCTTCCCGGTTGGCTCCCCTGGGCGGCTCTTGCGGCCTTTAGTCTGGTGGTTTTCCAAGGGATTTTGGGCGGGTTGACGGTGACGCAGCTTTTGCGTTTTGACATTGTGACCGCCCATTTAGGAATGGGTTTGCTCTTTTTTTCAACCCTGGTTGCGATCGCCTGTTGTCTCACACCCCATCAAGGGATGGGCAGTGTGGGTAGGCTCCGTTGGGTTTCTCTGACGGCAACTCTGCTGATTTACGGTCAGAGCATTCTGGGGGCACTCGTCGCCTCTCGCTGGGCTTTGCATCAATGTCTCAGTGGCTCAAAGCTGTGCGTGGTGATGAACAGCCATATCGCTGGGGTGGTGCCAGCGACGCTGGCCACCCTGGCCACGGTCGTGATTGCGTGGTACACCCCTGCACTTCACCCTACTTTGCGGAAACTAGCAAACCTAGCAGGGGCGCTGGTCGTCCTACAGATTTTGATTGGCGTGGCGACCTTTAAGTTGCACCTACAGGTTGAGCCATTGACGGTGATGCATCAGGCCGTTGGGGCTTCTCTGTTGGGAACCCTTGTGGCTTTCACGGTGTTATCTCTTCGAGATGCGCCAGCCGGGTTGGGGTCGCGTCACACCTCAACAACCTTGATCGACAGTCATTCTGATCGCTCGCCGCAGGAACCAGGAGAACAGCCCGCTTGACTGAAAGGACTGACGCTCCTTGTGGGCGAGCTGGCATTGCCATCGAGTGAGTGTGTCACTCGGAAATTGTCCAGAGCACTGATACTTTTGACGCCATGGCGTAGATGGGGATTGCCTTGTGACCTTTCTCTGTGATCTTTACGCAGTTCCTGTGATCCTCCTTATCCTCCAAGTTACCTTCAATGCTGCTTTTCGGAATTTACACGCATGCAAGAAACGATTTTTTCAACACCACGCCGTCACGCTAATCTGTTGCAGGTGGTGCAAAGCTATTACCAGCTAACGAAGCCACGCATTATCTTGCTCTTGCTGATCACCACTGCCGGGGGCATGTGGATTGCCGCGAAAGGACAGGTCGAGCCAGTTCTGCTGATTGTAACCCTTCTTAGCGGGGCTTTTGCGGCAGGTGCTGCCAATACCATTAACTGCCTCTATGACCGAGACATTGATTACATCATGGAACGCACCCGCCACCGCCCCCTTCCCTCTGGTCGGATTCAACCCAGGGATGCGCTGATTTTTGCGATCGCACTGACGTTTGCGGCCTTTCTATTGCTTGCTCTCTTCGCAAATTTGCTGGCGGCTGGCCTGGCGATGGCTGGCATCGTTTGTTACGTTCTGGTCTACACCCACTGGTTAAAGCGTCACACCACTCAGAACATTGTGATTGGGGGCGCTGCGGGGGCGATTCCTCCCCTGGTGGGGTGGGCCGCTGTCACCGGTGAGCTGAGTTGGGCGGCCTGGGTTTTGTTTGCCATCATCTTCCTGTGGACTCCACCCCACTTCTGGGCCTTAGCCGTTCTCATTCGGGAGGACTATGCGAAGGTTGGCGTGCCAATGCTGCCTGTCGTTGAGGGGAATGAGTCAACGGCAAAACAAATTTTTTACTACACCCTGATTCTGATCCCAGTGACATTGTTGCTGGTTTATCCCTTACATACCTTAGGCTGGCTCTATGGGGCGATCGCCGTGTTGTTAGGGGGTATTTTTGTGCAAAAGGCCTGGCAGTTGATACAGCAATCTTCCGACTTGCAGGTAGCGCGATCGCTGTTCAAGTACTCGATCTTTTACCTGATGCTGCTATGCGCAGGTATGGCCATTGATAGCCTGCCTCTGACCCAGCGTTTCACGATAGCCCTGAGCCATCATCTGCAAGTTCTCCTAGCAAATCTGCTGACTCTGTCGGGTAGTGCTGGGCTTTAAGAGAATAGCTCTGGTCAAAAGCTTAGGATCAAACCACGTGCTCAACAGCCCTACTGGGTCGGATGCTTAATCCGCTGTCTCCATGTTTCTCATAGCGACAGCAAGAGCTAGAGCTAAATCTTAAGTTGAGTCAATCTAGATAAGTTAATTTAGACTTAATCTAGACTGGCAACCGTTCAATGCTCTGGTTTGAGCCAATCACTACGATTGCCGCGCCCTGCTCTAGTTGCTTGCTAGGGGGAGGATTGATTTCAAACTTACCATCCTGGCTCACTGCCAGCACATTCAGCCCATAGCTACTCCGTAGGCGCAGTTCAGCGATGGTTTTGCCGACAAAAGACTCTGGCACCAACACTTCAACCACGCTATTCTCAGGATCTAGCTCAAATCGTTCTAAAATGCCAGGACGGGTTAATGAGCGTGCTAGAGTGCAACCCATTTCATGCTCTGGAAAAACAACGTGATCGGCACCCACCTTTTTTAACAACTTCATGTGAATTTCCGAGGAGGCTTTAGCCACCACATGGGGCACTCCTCCTTCCTTCACATTCAGAGTGGTAATAATGCTTTCCTGGACATAGTTGCCAATAGCGACGATCACCGTATCCTGCTCAAAAATGCCCCCTTCTTTGAGAGCGGCAGGAGATGTTGAGTCAAGCTGGCGGGCATGGGTAGCTAGGCGATCAGCCAGAACTTGGGCAACCTTATTCTCATCAGAGTCAATACAGAGAACGTCATAGCCCTGACGATGGAGGGTGGCCGCCACTGCTCGACCGAAGCGACCAAGCCCAATCACCGCAAACTGCTTGTTCTTAGGATCTGCGCGCAAATTATTGAAAAAATTCAAAGACGACAGGTTCACCAATATTGCTTCGGCATTATTCCCTGAAGCTACTTCAGAGACCCGCGCCGCCTCCCTAAACAATGGCCCAACATCATTATTAAATCAGATTGGTAAGAATGATTAAGTAATTTAACTTGCAGTCACTTAATTTATCACAAACCCCTGGCCTCTGTGTGGCTGCAAAACCTGAGCGCCGAAAGCTGCGCCTTCGTCAACTTGATCCCCAGATTTGCAACTGTTTTGAATAGCCCTCGCCATGCAGGTCAGGCTATCTTCCCATCCACAAACCTCTGTCACCCCTGCTTTTTGCCCGTTTCCTGTCACCTATTCCCTATCTATTGCTAGATTCTCTAGTTCTTTTATTTTTTAGTGCGAAATTAAATCAAGTCAGTGCTCCGCTCCTTCGCTGCCTGACCTCCGCACCTGACGGCTTTGCTGAACGACAGGGCGGTCATGAAGGTTTGCTGATAAACCCTTGATTGAGCAGGGACTGAATACGCGATAATGGGAAAGTTTGAATGCCTTCAGAAAAGCCTGGAATCGCCATTTCTGAGGGTTGCAAGTTACAAAGCGGCATTTCATCTTACTTTTTGCGTTTTTCTGGCATTATGCGAAGTCACTACTGCGGTCAATTACGGGCGGAACACATTGGGCAAACGGTCACTCTCTGCGGTTGGGTTGATCGTCGCCGCGATCATGGTGGTGTTATCTTCATTGATTTGCGCGATCGCGCTGGGATCGTTCAGATTGTTAGCGATCCTGAACGGACACCAGGCTCCTACAACCAGGCAGAGAGCTTGCGCAATGAGTATGTTGTCAAAATTACCGGGCGTGTGAGTCAGCGGCCACCGGAATCGCTCAACCCTAAGCTGCCAACGGGGGAGGTCGAAATCTATGCCGATGCGATTGAAATTCTCAATGCAGTGCGACGGCAACTCCCTTTTCAGGTATCCAGTGCCGAAACGGAGAACGTGCGGGAAGAACTGCGCTTAAAGTACCGCTATCTCGACTTACGCCGAGAACGGATGGCCAAAAATCTGCAAATGCGTCATCGCCTGATGCAAGAGATGCGGCGCTATCTAGAAGATGTGGAAGGGTTTATGGAAGTGGAAACCCCCATCTTGACTAAATCTACCCCCGAAGGCGCACGGGATTATCTGGTGCCCTCACGGGTCAACCCTGGCGAATGGTATGCCTTGCCTCAGTCGCCCCAATTATTCAAGCAGATTCTCATGATTGCCGGTTGCGATCGCTATTACCAGATTGCTCGGTGCTTTCGCGATGAAGACCTGCGAGCGGAGCGTCAGCCAGAGTTTACCCAACTGGATATGGAAATGAGCTTTATGGAGCGAGATGAGATTTTGGATCTCAACGAGGGCCTCGCCTGCCACTTGCTCAAAACCTTAAAGGGGGTTGATCTACCCCGTCCCTTTCCCCGGTTAACCTACGCAGAGGCCATGGATCGCTACGGCAGTGACAAACCTGACACTCGCTTCGGCCTAGAGTTAGTCGATGTTTCAGATGTCGTGCAAGATATGGGCTTTAAGGTGTTTTCAGAGGCAGTGGCCAAGGGTGGGATCGTCAAAATCCTACCGATTCCCCTGGGAAATGAGGCGATTTCCAACGTGCGGATCAAACCAGGTGGCGATCTGTTTAAGGAGGCTACAGAGGCGGGAGCCAAGGGGTTGGCCTACATCCGCGTTCGGGAAAATGGCGAAATTGATACAATCGGAGCCATTAAAGACAACCTGTCTGAAGCGCAAAAGCAAGAAATCCTGCAACGAACTGGGGCAGTCCCTGGGCACTTGTTGTTATTTGGGGCGGGCGATCGCGCCACAGTCAACAAAACCCTGGATCGGTTGCGCCAATTCCTGGGCCGGGAACTGGGTTTAATCGATACCTCTAAAATTCATCTGCTCTGGGTGGTTGATTTTCCGATGTTTGAGTGGAATGCTGAAGAAAAGTGCTTGGAAGCTGCGCATAACCCTTTCTCAGCCCCTCATCCCGAAGATCTGGCTGATTTAAAAACCGCGCGGTCACTGGCCTATGACCTAGTTTTCAATGGCTATGAGGCCGCTGGAGGCAGCGTCCGGATTCATCAACCCGAATTACAAGCCCAGGTGTTTGACCTGATCGGGTTATCAGAAAGTGAGGCTCAGGATAAGTTTGGCTTCTTTTTAGAGGCGTTTGAATACGGTGCTCCCCCCCATGGCGGTATTGCCTATGGCCTTGATCGCTGGGTGATGTTGCTGACGGGGGAGGAGTCAATTCGCGATGCGATTGCCTTTCCCAAAACGCAACAAGCCCGCTGTCTACTCACCGGCGCGCCCTCTGGGGTCGAACCTAGTCAGCTCAAGGAACTGCGTGTGGTATCGACTGAAAAGCCGGGTAAGAAAGGAGCGACGGGAGGATGAAGTCGGTGAGTCGGTCAGTGGGGTACAGATGAGTCAGGGATAGAGGATAGGGTAAATTTCGCCTTCTTGGCTTCCCCTTTCCCCTGCTCTTGCACCCTTCACCCTAAAGCTCCCCTAAAGATTGGTGGAGATAGCCTGCACTGGGCAAGTGGCAATACATTGTTCGCAGACAATACAACGGGAACGGGCAAAGGTGAGTCGCCACGAGATGGGGTCAAGGCTGAGAGCCTCTGTTGGGCAAACGCCGGTACATAGACCACAATGGACACAGCTGGTTTCGTCAATGACGATCTCGCGGCTGGAGGCAGAAACGCCGATATCCTGCGATCGCATCCAGTCAATCGCCGCATCGAGCTGATCAATATCGCCAGATAGCTCCACCACGAGTTTGCCAATCTGGTTAGGGGCTACCTGGGCACGAATAATATTGGCAGCCACATTAAAATCCTTCGCCAGCCGATAGGTGACTGGCATGTGCACCGAGCGTTTGGGGAATGTAAGAGTGACGCGCTTTTTCAAAGAGATTGCCTGCCTGGGGGCCGTACCATAGAACTGTTCTACCTCCTATTCTGTCACCCTAACGTCGCTTGCTACGTTGTCTACGCTTTACCATAGAAACAATCCAATCGCTGAGGGAGTGACTCATGGCTCCCAACTCTAGCCCAAGGAATGCGCCCAGCCATTCCCCAGGATAAGTTTGGACAGAATCGCTGAACCCCCTCAAACTGATTTCCAGGATTTTTTGGGCGATCGCCGTGGTATGGCTGGGGCGATCGCCAATCCACAGCACAATTTCCCACAGCAAGAGACCTACCAAGGTACTGCTGCCCACCAAACTGAGAAGATAAAACAAGCGCCCGACAGTGCCAATTAGCAGACCGTGAGACCATTGCGATCGATGCCGCATTGCCCGCCGATAGGGTAGCCAGATCCAGCGTAAAGCGCCCCAACGTCGATACTGGCAAGAATGCGTATCCAGATCTGGCCCAAACATTAACCCCCCAAACAGATACCCCCCCGCCAACAGTAACGTCACCGTCGGCTTTTGGCTGACCAGGTAGGCGCAACCGGTCACAGGTAAAAGGCCCCAAAGGGTAATGCTATCGTGGGTGCGTCCAGAGGGCATGGCATCACAGAGATAATTCGGAAAAAACAGATTCAACGACAAAATCCTGGTAAGATTTGATTGCTTCTGATAAGATACATGATTGTGCTTTGAAACGAACGGGCGGTTAGCTCAGCGGTAGAGCGCCTGCCTTACAAGCAGGATGCCACAGGTTCAAATCCTGTACTGCCCACTCTCTCGATTCAAAAAGTTCAGAGCCAAACCGAAAATCAATGTTGCTGCATCTGAATATGGATCACCCAACTCACTCTGACCCTAGCGCGCTCTCCCTTAGAGAGAACCGGCTCTCTCGATTTCTTCCTTAGGGGCAGAATATATAACTCTAACGGGCATTCAAGGTTCAAGAACGGGAGATCGGGTCACTTCATTCCTTTGTGAAGCAACACCCCGAAATGATTTAACCCTTCCACTTTCCTAAATTTACCTCAGTCCAACTTCCTCATAACGATCATGGTTAAGCGCGTTCAACTTGTTCTCAATCAAGATGTCAGTAAACTCGGTAGGGCTGGCGACCTAGTCGATGTGGCACCGGGCTATGCTCGTAACTATTTGATTCCAAAAGGCTTAGCGGTGCGCACTACCCCCGGTATCTTGAAGCAGGTAGAGCGCCGCCGTGAACTAGAACGCCAGCGTCTGGCAGAGCTAAAGCAGCAGGCTATTGACCTGAAGACTGCATTAGAAACGGTTGGCACCTATCGAATTGCCAAGCAGGTGGGTGAAAATGAAGCAATTTTTGGTACGGTAACGAACCAGGATGTTGCTGATGCCATTCAGGAAGTCACGAAGCAAGAGGTGGATCGGCGTGGCATCACGGTTCCAGAAGTGGGTAAGCTGGGTACCTACAAGGTTGATATTAAGCTGCACCCAGAAGTGCTTGCTACAGTGCAGATTGAGGTCGTTGCTGCCTGAAAAACTAGAACTCGCCAATCAAAGATGATGTTGACTGCCAGGATGCTAGGTAACCCAGGCAGGTCTAATAGTTGGAGTACATCCCAGTTTTGTCACCCACCCTGCAGGAAGCAAGCTACACCCTAAAGCCTTCTCCCAAGCAGGAAGAGGGTTTGAATCTGCCCCTCCTTTGCCTATTGTGGGGGAGGAAAGTGGGAGATTTAGAGCTTGGCTCTTCTCACAGGGCGGGGATACTTGCGAGATGGGGATGCACCCTGTTGGTTGAGAGCTATTGGCATATCGTCCTACATGTAACGAGTTTTGCATCTGATAACTTTTTGGCTGTTGTTTAACTGCTTTTCTTGCCAGAGAAGGTCTTGCTCTTATTTTGCTTGTTTTTGACTCCTGATAGGGTGGAGTTTAGCGTGTTTGCATAGTTAAGTCCCGATTTGCATCCCAGATTGCTGAAAAAGCAGTATTCGATGGTCGGGCTTGATCAGGTTTAATGGCAGCAGGCTAGAAGCAATGGCGAGGAGTGGTACGACGTGATCAGATGGAATGGCTGGTATCCTTCAGCCGTCTTTATTACCCTGGGAGCATTAAACAATGGCTTGGCTGCGATCGCCCAAACTGTAGACAGTTCTCTCCCGATGGATTGTGTGCAATCGCTAATCAGCGATTGTCAAGGGGAAGATGACGCTCTAGGGCAGATGCGTTCGGTGTCAGAGTTAAGCGATGTAGAACCGAGCGATTGGGCTTATCAAGCATTAAAGGACTTAATTGAGCGTCGTAATTTTTCCCTGGGTTATCCTGACCGCAAGTTTCGGGGCAATCAGCCCCTTACTCGGGATGAATTTGCGGCGGCGATCGCCCAGGCGCTTGACTTGTTGACAGCAGAATTGGCTAAAGCAGAATTCTCTGCAATTCGAGATGATTTTGCAACCCTGCGTCGGTTGCAACAGTCCTACCGCACAATTTCCCAGAGTCTGGATAGTCGCCTCACCCAGGCCGATGCCACGATCGCGACTTTAGAAAGCCATCAATTCTCTCCCACTACAAAACTGACGGGTGAAACGGTGTTTGCCATTACCGATGGCAGCAGCGCCAGTGCGACCTTTATCAGCCGTACCCGCTTGAATTTAAGCACCAGTTTGAACGGACGCGACCGGCTGTTGACTCAGTTGGAAGTGGGTAATAACGGTGGGGATGCCGTCAGCAAAGCCCAAGATAAGCGGGGCAATCGCTTTGGTTCCCTGGGGTTACTAGCAGGGGCAGGCGGGCTTGACTTTGTTGGAGTTGAGTCGTCTGTGCGGTTGAGTCAACTGCACTACACGTTTCAGCCGTTGGATTCTTTAGCCCTGACAGTAGGAGCCAGGCTTTCACCCCGCGACTTTATTGACCGGAACCGATTTGCTAACCAGCCTGCCATCGATTTTTCTTCTAGCTTTTTTGCCAATAACCCCCTGATTATCCAAAACCCCGTAGATCGGACGGGGGGGGCCGGGTTGGCCCTCAGTTGGAAAGTGGAACAATTACCGCTCACCTTGAGGGCATTGTATGTTGCCGCTGATAGTGAACAAGTGTCTAGGGGATCGGTTCGCGGCGGCTTATTTGGCGATCGCTACCAGGCTAGCATAGAGCTAGAGTACGCTCTGAGTCAGGCGTTGATCGCTCGCTTGCAGTATACTCGTGCGGAGGTCAACCAGGTGGATATTTCAGCCCTGGGGCTGAATGTGGAGTGGGTATTTAATAATCAGATCTCGGTCTTTGGTCGGTTTGGCTGGGGTCATTACAAAGGGTTTAATCCTGTATTGGGGAGTGATTTGGATCTAAATCCAAGAACCTGGGCAATTGGGGCGATCGTCCGGAATATTGTGATTCCTGGCTCCACGGCGGGGGTAGCGATTGGGCAGCCCTTCATTGAAGGGGAACTGGGGAATGCGACCCAGACGAACTTTGAAGCTTACTATAGCTTCGCGTTTAATGACCATATCACCATTACTCCCGCTCTAATTGTGGTTGATCGTGCCGATAATGAACGGTCTAAT
The DNA here is from genome assembly GCA_938023035.1 of uncultured Leptolyngbyaceae cyanobacterium. GTDB lineage: Bacteria > Cyanobacteriota > Cyanobacteriia > Leptolyngbyales > Leptolyngbyaceae > DSRU01. Next base: position 28,763 of record CALIDI010000030.1, read on the forward strand.
CGCACCATCTGGCAAGGGGTGCTGCGATTGGTCTTAACTTTTTAGCCTGAACTTTTTAGCCTGATGTACCCAAGTTAGCCCACGTATCAGTTGGCCCACATGTCGCGCCACTTGACCACCCCAGAGTCAGCCAGTAACCAGCGGCGACAGGTAATATTTTCGCGGACAGGGACGCGGGTATCACGCCCTTCAGCATCCCGACACACGATCGCATACTTATAGGCGATCGCTCGACCCGCACTTTCATTAAAGGGAATTTCGCCAAACCAGGTATTCGCGTTGATGTACTCCAACCGATAGCCATTGTTAACATCCCAATTGCCCAATTCCGGGCAATCGCCAATCACGATCACAGACTCTCCAGGTTGAGTCGCTAACCCATTTAACTGAGCTAGCACCACGATTTGGCCCTTAACCCGCTCACCGACATGGCTAATCACCACCGCTTCCATGGGGGCTAAGACTAACTGATGAATTTGCCCATCGACCACTTCAAACTTGCGGCGAGTCAATACACAGGTGTGTTCGCGATCGGGTAATTCGGTATCGACCGTTTCCACAACCGCAGGCTGATCACTCTTATTGAGAGCAACAAAACACCGAGAATCGCGGTAACGCCGCACATAACAATAAACATCAGGGGTAAGGTACTTTTGCCATTGCCCTCCTAGGGAAATAGCCGGATTCAAGCGCCTCAGGCCAGCCAAAAGCCGCACATCCTTATAAACCGCTGTATCGGTATTCCACTGCTGCATCATCGGACGATTGTAGGGATCGTTATTGCCATAAATATTCTCATCGGCGTTGGTATCGTCATGGAGGTATTGCTCTGTCCCATAGAACAGGCAAGGAATTCCCCGTGTGGTCATCAGCAAGTCGACAGCGATGCGCAGCAAGTCTGGATCTGCGTTAAGGCTCTGAAAGCGATGCATATCGTGGTTATCAATAAAGGTAATCAGCTCAGTGGCCCCGTTATAACGGGCATCTTTGTCCAGCAGTTCCTGCACCACATGAAACCCACCCTCATCTCCTGCAGCTAGCCCCTGGCGAATTGCCATCGCTAGCCCAAAATCAAGAATCGTCATGCCAGAGTGATTGGCAAAGTTGACCGAAAGGACATCATCCGGACTGCTATAAATCCACTCGCCAAAAATAAAAACATCTGGCTTAAAGGTTTGAATATCCGTGTTGAATTCTTGCCAGAACCAGAGAGGCATGTGTTTGACGGTATCCACTCGCAGGGCATCTACACCCCGATCTAGCCAGAGTTTAATCGCCGATTTAATATAGTCCCGGTAGGCAACATTGTTTTCATTAAAGGTTGCAAGCCCTGCCAGCTCACAGTTTTGTACCTGCCAAGCATCTTCCCAATTGGTGACTTCACCGTAGTGGTGGTACCAGTGGTTAACATCATTGTTGAAGTCGGCAATGAGTTTGCCATCATCAAACAGTTGGCCCTTTACCCCGCCGACATCCGGGCTACTGTGGTTACAAACAATATCGAGAATCAGTTTCATCCCCCGCTGATGAAGCGCCGCGACTAGCCGGTCAAAGGTTGTTTCCTTTGCCTGAAACAAGGAAGGATTTTCATCCTTGCCGATGAAGCGAGTATTGATGCGCTTAAAGTCCCTGGTCCAGTACCCATGAATGGCGGCATACTTCTCATACGCCAATTGCTCCACCTGCTCAAACAGAGGCGTTAGCCACAGGGCCGTTACTCCCAACCCCTTAAGATAGTCGAGCTTTTCAATAATGCCCTGTAGATCACCACCCCAGTACTTACCCCAATCCGTCTGACTGGGATCATAAAGCTCAGGATTTGCTCCCTCGCTGTTATGGGGATCGCCATCAAAAAAGCGATCTACCACAATGAAATAGAGTGTTTCCTGACGAAACTCAATGTCACGGGTAAATAAAAACTCAAAGTCAGTGGACTGATTGGCCGCTTCCTTAGCTTGAGGTGGCTGGGCCGTGAGTGAAATGGGCTGTTTTTCTGTCATGGGGCATTCCTGGAATAACCACTGAGCTTGAGGGCGTCACTGGGTGAAATTTAGCAGTTTTAGAGAGGAGCTGTCCAAGGCATCGTTCATAATCGTAAAGATTGGCTTATTCAAAGATCGCTATGGCAGAAACTGGGCCAGGGAATGAACAACAACGTGACGCAGGGCTGATTCCGGCTCATGTGGCCGAGCGGGTGCATGAGTTACGCCAGCTTCTGCAAAATGCCAGCTATGCCTACTATGTGCTGGACAGCCCCGTAATGGAGGACGCAATCTATGACCAGCTTTACAAAGAGTTACTGGAACTCGAAGAGCGCTATCCTACCCTCATTACTCCTGACAGCCCCACCCGTCGGGTAGGGGAGCAGCCTGCTAGTCAATTTGTCTCGGTCAAGCACAACATTCCGCTCTATAGCCTGGAGAATGCCTTTAGCCATGAGGACTTAATGAAGTGGGAAGAGCGCTGGCAACGGTTGGCACCGGAAATCAAGGACTTTGACTACGTTTGTGAGCTAAAGATTGATGGTAACGCCCTAGCTTTGACCTATGAAGAGGGACAACTGGTGCGGGGGGCAACTCGCGGAGATGGGGTTGTGGGGGAAGACATTACTTCAAATGTGCGGACGATTCGCTCGATTCCTTTGCGGTTACGGTTAGATTCTCCGCCAGCGCTTTTGGAAGTGCGAGGGGAGGCCTTTTTGCCATTAGACGTTTTTGCAGAGATTAATCGAGAGCGGCAGGATCGGGGAGAGGCGCTTTTTGCAAATCCCCGTAATGCGGCAGCAGGAACCCTACGTCAGCTTGACTCTAGGGTGGTGGCCCAGCGTCAGCTTGATTTTTTTGCCTACACGCTACATATTCCGGTTTCTGAAGCAGAGGGCGATTCAGGGTCTGAGAGTTTAAAGCCGCCAACTTCTCAATGGGAGGCTTTGGAGTTGTTGCAATCCATTGGGTTTCGGGTGAATCCAGAGCGGCAGTGCTGCCCTGATCTGGCTGCGGTTAAAGCCTATTGCGATCGCTGGTCTACGGGGCGAAGTAGGCTTGCTTATCTCACGGATGGGGTTGTGATTAAGCTGAATGCGTTGGATTTACAAGCTCGCCTTGGGTTTACCCAAAAGTTTCCGCGCTGGGCGATCGCCCTGAAGTACCCTGCGGAAGAGGCCCCCACGGTTGTTGAGCGGGTTGTGATCCAGGTGGGGCGTACCGGGGCGGTTACGCCAGTGGCAGAAATGCGGCCAGTGTTGCTGGCAGGCACGACGGTTACCCGGGCGACTTTGCACAATCGTGATCGCCTGCGGGAGTTGGATCTCCATTTGGGGGATACGGTGATTGTGCGCAAGGCTGGGGAAATTATTCCAGAAGTTGTGCGTGTGATTCGAGAACTGCGACCAGCGGAGGCCATCCCTTACCAGATGCCTAACCACTGCCCTGAATGCGGCCAACCCCTGGTGAAGCCGGCGGATGAAGCCGTCACTCGTTGTATCAACTGTTCTTGCCCTGCCATTGTGCGGGGAGCCTTGATTCATTGGGCTTCGCGACAGGCACTCGATATCCAGGGGTTAGGGGAAAAGTTAATTCTACAACTGGTGGATACGGGGCTAGTGAAGTCGGTGCCTGATTTGTATGGACTGACGGTGAAGCAACTGCTCCATTTAGAGCGGATGGGCCCAAAATCAGCGGAGAAACTGGTCACCGCGATCGCTGCATCCAAGCAACAACCCTGGCCGCGGGTGCTCTATGGGTTAGGAATTCGGCATGTGGGCAGTGTTAACGCCCAGGTTTTAAGCGCCGCCTTTCCCTCGGTTGAAGCACTGGCCGCAGCGAGTATCCCTGCTATTGCAGCCACCTATGGGATTGGTGAAATCATTGCCCAATCGATCTATGACTGGTTTCAGAATCCAGCCAATCAAACGCTGATTCAACGGTTGCAGGCCAGTGGTGTCACTCTGGCGAATCCGGAGACTTTGGCAACCATGACCCAGCCGCCTAACTTAGCCCTGGCAGACAAAACGTTTGTGATCACCGGCACCCTCCCCACCCTCAAACGGGAGCAGGCGAAGGCTCTCATTCAGCAGGCGGGCGGGAAAGTGACCGATGCTGTTAGTGCTAAAACCGACTTCCTGGTGGCTGGCGAAAAGGCTGGCTCTAAGCTGGCAAAAGCCAAGGAGCTTGGAGTCACCATTCTGACAGAGGCAGAGTTGGTGGCGATGGTAGAAGCCTTTTAGAGGAAGAATAAAAGGGCGTCAAAAGTGGCTAGTCAAAGCTGGAACACAGCGTTCACAAAGGAGCGGATGTTCAGCCGATGTGCCTACGTAGGTGGAATAATTCCAACAGCGATCGCATTTCTTTCCTTCAGCATCGACGACCCCAATCCCCAGTGTTTCGGTCTGAGCGGCATACTTCAGGCCTGCCAGAGGGGCAAAAGAGTCTAGTAGCTCTACCTGAGACACCAGAAAGAAATAGCGGAGTTGATCCACTTGATTGCCACTCAAAGCGTCCACAGGGTTTAGAGCCGCCAGAGTGCTCTGTAATTCAGGCTCAGTCACATAGAGCAAGACCTTTGCCTCCAGGGAAGCCCCGATCGCTTTGTCGCTTCGGGCCTGCTCCAGCACTTTGTTGACCTCCGAGCGGACATGACGCAGCGTCTCCCACCGGTCAGCTAGTTCAGGTTTGTGCCAGTGCTCCTCTAGCTTGACCCAACCCGCTTCAAAGACGGAGCGATAGGGGGTCTTGTAAGGTAAAAACTGCCAAATATCCTCTGCTAGGTGAGAGAGTACCGGGGCGATCGCCCGTGCTAGGTTTTCCAATGCATACCCAATCACCGTCTGGCAACTGCGGCGGCGGGGCGAGTCAGGGGCACTGATATAAAGCCGATCTTTGGCAATATCTAGGTAAAAGTTAGATAAATCCACCACGCAAAAGTTTTGAACCGTCTGGAAAAAGCGATAAAACTGGAAGGTTTCAAAGGCATCTGTGACTTCGTTAAATACCTCTGTCATCCGATGCAGCATGTAGCGGTCTAACTCTGGGAGCTGTTCATAGGCGATCGCATCCTTCGCTGGGTCAAAATCATGCAAATTTCCCAGTAGAAACCGGGCCGTATTGCGGATTTTGCCGCGCACATCCGATAGCTGCTTGAGAATGTTTTTGCCAATCAGCACATCAGAAGAATAGTCCACCGATGAAGCCCATAACCGCAACACATCAGCCCCATAGGGAGGATCCTGCTGCTGATTTTTGCCACCTTCAATCAGCACCCGGGGGTCAATCACATTCCCCAGGGATTTGCTCATTTTGCGGCCCTGCTCATCCAGTACAAACCCATGGGTCAGCACTGTCTTGTAGGGAGCCTGACCATTAACCGCTACACTTGTTAGCAGACTCGACTGAAACCAGCCCCGATGTTGATCTGAACCTTCTAGGTACATCTCCACTGGATAGTGCAGGTCAGGTCGTTGCTGGGCCACTGCTGCCCAAGAAGAACCAGAGTCAAACCAGACGTCCATTGTATCCATGCCCTTACGGTAGGATCGTCCATCCTGCCGGTAGGTGGGGGGCAGCAATTCCTCAACGGGCAATTCCCACCAGGCATCCGAGCCTTTCTCAGCGACGATCGCCTGCACATGGGCAATCGTCTCCTGGGTCAGCAGCGGTTTCCCAGTTTCCTGATCGTAAAAGACAGGAATGGGTACGCCCCAACTGCGCTGCCGCGAAATACACCAGTCAGAACGTTCAGCAACCATCGGTGTAATCCGGTTTTCGCCCTGGGCAGGAATCCACCGCACTTGGGCGATCGCGGCCAAAGCGGCCTCCCGGAAGCCCTCCACCGACGCGAACCACTGCTCCGTTGCCCGAAAAATTGTGGGCTTTTTGGTGCGCCAGTCATAGGGATACTTATGCTCGTAGGGTTCCTCTTTCAACAAAGCCCCCGTCGCTTGCAGGGCTTCTACAACCGCAGTGTTCCCCTCGCCCAAGACATTTAGCCCCGCAAAGGGGCCAGCCTCCGCCGTAAAGTTGCCATCGTCATCTACAGGAGAGAAGATCGGCAAGCCGTAGCGCATTCCTACCTGGTAGTCTTCCTGCCCATGGCCTGGAGCGGTATGCACCAGCCCCGTACCCGAATCGGTGGTGACATAATCCCCTCCGATGAGGATTTTGCTCTCGCGCTCAAACAGGGGATGGCGATAGGTCGTATGCTCTAGGGCGTTACCCATAACCGTTGCCTGCACTGTCAAGGGCGTGCCTAAAACCTCGGCTAGCCGCTCCACTAAATCCTTGGCAACCAGCAGGTACTTAAACCGACCGGGAGCCTGTTCACCGACCTCCACAATGGCATAAACCAGATCAGGATTGACACTCACGCCCAGATTCGCTGGAATTGTCCAAGGAGTCGTCGTCCAGATGGCAACCCCTAGCTCGCCCAAAAATGAATCGAGCGGCATTTGCAAAGCGATCGGCAGACTTGTCACTTCAAAGGCTGCATACACACTGCGGGAAGTATGGCCTTCAGGATACTCCAACTCAGCTTCGGCCAAAGCCGTCTTTGAACTGGGACTCCAGTGCACCGGCTTCAGCCCGCGATAGATATAGCCCTTCAGTACCATTTGCCCAAACACCCCAATTTGAGCTGCCTCGTAGTCGGGCTTCAGCGTCAGATAGGGGTGCTCCCAATCGCCCCAGACCCCGTAGCGCCGAAAACTCTCTCGTTGCTCTGCAACTGCGTTGAGGGCAAATTCCTGCGCTTTCTGGCGCAGCCCTAAGGGGGTCAAAGCCCTGCGTTCGTCTGGCTTTAGGGTTTGTAGCACTTTCAGTTCAATCGGTAGCCCATGGCAATCCCAACCCGGCACGTAGCGCACCTTACGCCCGCGCAAAAGCTGATACTTATTAATGAAATCCTTCAAGATTTTATTCAGGGCGTGGCCCATGTGCAGCGACCCGTTAGCGTAGGGCGGACCATCATGGAGCACAAACACTTCTCCCGGATTCGTTTGGGCAAGCTGCTCGTAAATCTGGTGCTCTGACCAAAACTGTTGGATCTCAGGTTCCCGCTTGGTCGCATTTGCCCGCATATCAAATCGTGTCTTGGGCAAGTTAACAGTATCTTTGTAAGCTCCGGGGTCGGTCACAGGCATAGGGGTAAAAGATAGGGGGATGAATTTGGCTAGTCGTTTACTTCGGGCCGGTTTCCAGCGAGGTTGAATCCCTAGAGCATCCAACTCGTCGCTATTGGGAGAACACTAGCAGTAGGATCTGTGAAGGAAGTATACTACGGTTGTAGTACCTCGATTGAGAATCCATCCATTGATAGCCCATTATCTGTGACAAATCGTTCACACTTCAACCTTGATCAAATAAACCTTGCCTTGATCTAGGGTTCTCTCGCTGCTTCGGGTAAGCGATCGCGATACTTTGAGCGGCGTTGTTGCATATTCTCAGCAAACTTAATCCGTTGGGCTGGGGTTAATACCTCTCGCATCTCTAGCAAGCTTTCAAACCGGGTGTCTTCGAGCTGAGCCTTAATGGTTCTAAACTGCCGATATTTTTGGCGTACCTGATCGGCGGTCGCCTCGCTCGCAATCACCGTTTCAAACTCTTGCCGAGCCTGCCGTATCGCCTCTCGCTGTGATCCTACTTGGGGCTGATATTTTTGACGGATGGCCTGGATTCTTTGCAGTTGAGCGCGGCTGAGGTTGAGATCCTTCAGCCAATGAGCCTCTTGTGGCGATGGTGCTCCCTGGTCGAAGCGTGGCGGCTCCGGTGAGGAAGAGGGTTGAGGCAAAAGGGCATGGGGTAGGGTCAGGGCGATCACCCCACCCAGTACAACCAGAGAAGCAGCGATGAATGAAACACGACGCACAGCCATAGGCCTATCCAGAACAGGGGGACAAGATATTTGAAAAGCAGCCGATTGTAGGAAAAGCAAGGAGGGAAGAGTGGCGTTAATTCACCATCACGATGACATCTTCTGATGAGGTTTCCCCAAGGGCAGAGTTCCAATTAGTCTCCATGTAGGCTTCTAGGTTTGATAGCTCGGCATAGCTGAGGGAAGAAGGTGTCAATAAGCGGTAGCCAACCAAACCACCAATCAGGCTAGCCGCGATCGCCCCAGTACCCAATAGGCGTAGCTTCCAGTTGGGGCGATGCAGCGGAACCGCCTTCAGCGATCGTTGGGAGATCGCCACCATTTCCATAATCCGATCTTCTAAATCGGGCGACGGCGGCGGAACCGCGTGCCGGTGTTGCCGTAAAAAATCAGCCAGCGCGGTGTCATCTTCAGGAAACTTTTCAGGAAACCTCATAGCTGAACTCCTTCTTTTTGAAAATATTGACGCATAGCGGCACGAGCATGAAACAAACGCGATTTAACAGTACCAACGGGAATCGCCAGAATTTCAGCAATTTCCTTTTGGGGGAGTTCCTCCAGATCGTGGAGAACAAGCACTGTCCGATGGTCAAAACTCATTTGGGCCAGCCCCCGTTGCACCATATCCTGATAATGCAAATGCATCACATCTACAGCCTCTTGCCGCCGGCAAGATTGTTGCTTGAAAACTTGCAGGCGATCGCGAGACTTCGCACTAGCCTGACGATGATCTGAGGCAACGTTCCAGGCAATACGGTAAAGCCAGGTAGAAAATTGTGCCGTCTGGCGAAACTTAGGTAAACCCCGCCAGGCCCGCAAAAATACATCCTGCACTAAGTCATCTAGTGCCTCTGAATCACATAACTGATATAGGATTGCTCTGACCCGCTGTTGATGGCGACGATACAACAGACGAAATCCCTGAGAATCTCCCTGGATGCAACGTTGCACCAAGGCGTAATCGGGTTCTTCTGCTTGGGCTTGATGAGACGCAATTGGCACAGCCGCTAACCGGGACATCTACTCCATCATTGTCTATCGGTTGCTACTAACTAAGACAAAAGAGATCAGCAAGAGGTTCAACTTGTTGGCTGTTTCTAACCAGTTCAACTCGAAACCAATGCTTGCCGCGCAAACAAAACAACCACTTGAAGCCAGAAAAAAGCTGGTTAAAAGCTTGTTCAACTCCAAACCCAAAAGACTTGAAGCAAAACTGATCCCCGGTTCTGAACTAGCCGTCAGAACCGGCAAGCTCAGGGTCGTCGCAGGCGCCCTTAGACCACAGACCATCACCCCTTAGAACCCATTCGTCCTAATAGACTGAAGACTCCAAACCTAAACTTGAGCTTGGATAAAACAATGTAATGGGTTTTGCTTAAAATTTAGAGGGGCCTCACTTGCCAAAAACAAACAGTTGAAATCATTGCGCTAGCTTTATTTCAAGCCCCATGCTTTTAAGAAACAAAGTTTTCTCATCAGAATGGCTCAGGCGGGATTTGAACCTGCGACCTTGGGCTTATGAGTCCCCTGCTCTAACCACTGAGCTACTGAGCCGCAACACTGCTTTATTAAATTAGCACAGTAGAAGCAGCAATGGCTACGGCTCTGAACAAAAAAGGGAAGCATAATGCTTCCCCGTGGAACTCATCAAATTCAACTCAGGCCAGTTTCCCTCAAACTCAAACAATCGCACTCGACCTTAAGAAAGGTTAATCTAACCTTCTCGCTAAACGAGTCACCGGATTAATTGCACCCTGACCGGGTAGATGGATTTCAAAGTGGCAGTGAGGTCCTGTGCTATAGCCAGTACTACCCATTTCAGCAACTTGTTGCCCCTGGGTAACAAGTTGCCCCTCTCTCACGAGTAAACGACTGTTATGAGCGTAAAGCGTTACTGCACCATCGGGGTGCGTGATTTCGACTAGATAGCCATAGCCCCCTGAATTCCAGCGAGAATAGGTTACAACCCCGTCGGCGGCAGCCACAATTGGCGTCCCTGTTGGAGCGGCGATGTCAATACCGCGGTGCATCCTGCCCCAGCGCCAACCATAACCAGAGGTCAACACCCCTCGCGTTGGCCAGATAAAGCCCTGAGAAGCAGGGCGACCATTGGGCAAGTAAGAATCAGGGGTTCCAATAGGTGGCAAATCAGGAGAAACGACCTTACCGATCGCTGCACTCAAAATTGGATCATAGCTTTCCGAGCCAACGGGAGCTACAGCAACCTGTTGAGGCCGGTTGATCCCTTGAGTTTGCTCTGACTGACCCCACTCAGGGTTGACTGGAGAGCGAGGAGCAACACGTTCCCCAACCGGTCGTAATTCTGGGTTCACGCGATCAACCCGTTGAGGTATCAGCTCAGGCGCTGGGTTAGCGGAGACAGCAGCAACCTGCTCAGTCTGGTTAACCTGCACCGTTGTTGGTGAGGCTTGCGAACGGTATTTTTCTCTGAGCTTGACAATCTCTGCCCGCAGATTGCCGACATAATCATAGGTTGCCCCTGGAGCAGGCTCCACAGACCGAGGGCGGACATCGCTTGGAGTAAAATCTGGCGACTCTGGCGGAATGGCTCCTGGTGCAGGTTGCACTCGATAAGACAGGAGCGAGCCGTTGATAGGCTCTTGGGTATTAGCAGCCGATTCTTCCGGCTCGGAGGCTGGGATTACCGTAACCGGTAGCTCAGGCAACGTGCTGGCCGCAGCAACCCGCGTTGGAATCACTAAAGTTTGATTGACACGAATCAAATTCGGGTTTGCAATTCGATTGGCTCGGATCAGATCCTGCTGAGAAACACCATGGGCACGGGCAATCGCGCTTAAGGTATCCCCCGCAACGACCCGATAATTCTTGACATAAGCAACGGCAACCTTTGTTGACGGAGAGGGTAGCTTAACCTCTTTAGTCTTTTCAACCGAGTCGTCGGTCAGCGGTTCAACAGCAGACTCTGGAGGTAAATCGGCGGAAGACTTGGAAGCAGAGACATTGGATGTCACAGCCGAAGCACTCTGCTTGCCCTCAGAAACACGTGGCGACTGATCTGCCACTTCTTCGGGAGCGACCGATAGAGGATGCTCAGAGGTGGGCACCACAGCGGGAGATTCTGACAAGTTCTCATCCCCATCAACCACTGTGGGCGCAGAAGACTGAGAAACCTCAGCCGCCAAAGAAGCCACAGAAACATCTGCCGGTAAAGAATCAGCGTCTGCCTGGGCCACCGATGCCGTTCGGCTTGATACAGGCACCTTTAGCACCTGGCCCACCATCAAAGTTGAATGGGTAGAAAGCCCGTTTGCTAGGGCGATCGCCGTTTCATCAACGCCATAAACCCGCGCAATCTTCCAGAGAGTTTGGCCCTCACGCACAGAATGAAGGATGACTCCCGCCTCGCCCGCAGACGCCGAAGCATCCACGTCTGGCCGTACCAGTGAAACAACCGGAATCGCATTAGAAGCATCTGTAGCCGGAGTGGAAACCGCCACAGCCTCAGCAGGCAAAACCAAAGCCTTTGCACTAAGACTAGGCTCCAGGGCAGGAATCGTCACCACACCATCCTCAGACTCAGAAAGGGATCCATCAGTTGCAGGATTTGGCGAATTTGACGACGACTTACTAGCCATCGGGTCTGCAACCGTTGCAGCATCGCCTGGGCGAGTAAGAACCAGACCATGGGCACCGACCGATAAAGCCAGACCAATAACAGCAGCTGAGCGCCGTGCCCGACGAGAAACCTCAGAAGCAGCCTGCTTGCTCTGACCAGATACGTAATCGACTCCGGTAAAACTGGAAGGTGCAGACTCTTCCTTCCGTGACATTGCTCGCTTCAAAAACGACCTCCTACAGTGTCCAGCGTCCAATCGTACACGAATCATCCAATTTACCACCGCTCTATGATTTTGCTCACAAATCCTTGTGATTCAAATCACCTGGGGTAGATATACTCAGGCAGATTAACCTGCTTTTCCAAATTAGACAACCGGGTGCGATTGCGAAAAATTCCAATGGATGGATTCGATGAAATAGCTAGCAGAACCCCGATCAGCTTGTCAACCGTCAGATTTCAGCCTGACGGCTGAAATCCTCTTTCAGAGGGACTTTTGGGTGAATGAATAAAGGCTTGATAACGCATTAAAGCTTTTTTCTACGATAAAACCAAAGATCAAAACCGGCATTGTTAGAGCCTTAATTTGCCGCATTCTAGATCAAAAATCGCCGTGTCAAGCTTATATAAATTTCTTATTAAATTGATGGAGACGCTTCCCGGAAAAATGTTGTTTCCGCTACAGGGAGAAGGTTCGGGACTGATCAATGATGGCTGACTTAACCGTTAGGATGGTGCTCGATTCACCCCGGAAATGATTTGAAAATGCTATGGAAGCCGAGCTGATTTCCGTATTTACTCGGTTTAAGGTTTGATTGAGGTGTGGAGAAAGTTGCCTATCTGAGGGGGATTAAAGCCTGAAAAGGCAGAGAACTCCTTCGATTGAGTCCTGCTAATGATTTTTATCTTTAATAGGAACTTTAATAGGAATAGGAGGGGAGTAACTTTATTCTTGACTCCCTGACGAAAGCCTGGAGGCTGAATCCGCTCGTCCCTCTGAGATTTGCTGGAGGGAGGAAACACCGGAAGACCTGACGAAAGCCTGGAGGCTGAATCCGCTCATCCCTCCCTATGTTGCTGTCGCTGACGCGTCAATTGGCAGTGATCAGGTTAGAAAGCCTAGCCGGCATTGACGGTTGCGCACTGTTTTTTGTCCGAAGCTTTTTGACCAAAGCCATATGTTAAAGGCTTTGTCTGCCGTGGCAGGTAGGACTAGACGAATGCCATTTGATTTAGTGGTGGCCCTGGTATCGTTTGCCCTGTCCATAAACGATCGTTCTCTCTCTAAATCCTGAATCAATGGCCTCCTTTGTTGTCGTTGGCTAAAATCGACGGCTGTCAATCCCTGACATTTGATAAATATTTGGAAGAACCGTGGAGCTTTTTTGATGCCGACCTAAGGGACTTGTCGGAAAATAATCTTCTCTGAGGGGGCTTTCTCCCTTTGGGAAATGTTTCAGGCTACTCTGCACGCAGAGTTAGAAATATCCCAATTGGCGACGGGATTCGTACAGCGCGACTGCAACGCTAACGGCTAAATTCAAGCTCCGAACATTGGAATTCATCGGGATACGCAAGACAGCGTCACAGTCTGCAAGCAGTTCTTGGGGTAAGCCGTTGGTTTCGCTGCCAAATATTAACCAGTCGCTGTCAGCAAAGGAAAAGTCTGTGTAGTTCTCGGTTCCGGAGACACTAAAGCTGACCAAACGACCAGATTGCTCTTGCTGCATCTGTTGAAAGTGTTCGAGATTGGGATGGTAGTGCAGCTTGACATGGTTCCAATAATCTAAGCCAGCCCTTTTCAGGTAGCGATCGCTGATTTCAAACCCAAGGGGGGCAACCAGATGTAACTCGGTGTCGGTTGCCGCACAAGTGCGCGCAATGTTTCCAGTATTTGGCGGGATTTGGGGATGCACAAGCACAACACGCGGCATAGTATCTTTTAGCTGAATCAGAAAATAATCAGAACGAAGAGTGCCGCAAGGGTCGAAGCCTTGGCGAAGCAACCTTGGGAAACCCCATTATGGCGCAGACAAGTGGCCAAATATAGCGGCGATAACAACCAAACCAACCAGGCTGTTTTCTACAATACAAATCTTAGAAGAATATGTTTTTTTAATGCATCACTGCCTGCTCGGGAACTGATTAATAATTCTGAATGATTTTGGAAAGCTGACAAATTTTGTGCTGAGTTTGCTGAACTGCCCTGGTAGATCTAAGAACGCACCCAAGAAGAGTTCAAGTGATTTTGGCTGGGGGTAAGTGGCAATGCGGGTTCTACTGTGAGCTGTAGCCCCGGTTCTTGAGGGGAGTGCAGCACTCAATAACTTTTTCCTATCCGAACGTTAGGTCGTTTTGATCGGTGAGACCAATTTCAGCAAAGAAGGTGGCAGCTATCTAATTGAACGCCGGATGGCGACGCGGCGGCTATCCAAAATCGCAAATTGTGCGACAAGCTCACCCCAAGTCCAAAATTCAACCTGGTAGGAGGGTTTATTCTGGATAATGGGAGTCTGCTTTGGGCGATCGCCCGGTGCCTTGGTATCCCTCCAGAGGGAACGACACCAGTAAACGGGGTGAAACTCAGCTAAGTTGCTGAAATATTTCCGCCAATTCATATAACGGCTGACTGAAACAGTCGTTTTGGTGGTGAAAACGCCAGATTTTAAGCGACGAGGGGTTGACACAGCTGGCTTTGCAGTGCAAATTCCTGGGCGGACAACTGCTGAATAGCTTGGTGCATCACCTGAGGAACCGGAACTCCCTGCCCATGCAGGCTGAGCCAGCGCTCGGCTTCATTCCCTTCTCGCAGAATCTTTTGAATGGGTAATAGAAAACAGCTAAATCCTGCTTGTTTGGCCGTTTCCCAAACCTCGTGATAGAGCATTTCTGCCCATTGGCGAGCCAGAATCGGTGTTCCTGTTTGCCAGTGGTGGAGGTTAGCATTCAAGCTAGATTGGGCGGCAGCGATTTCATTTTGCTCTGTCAATGCAATTAATGCTTCAGCTCGGTGGGTGGCGGGTAACTGGCTGATTTCTAACGGATCGAGTTGGGGGTTGTTTATTGCCTGGATAATTCTTGCCTCTAACAGTGCGGCGATCGCCAATAAGGCGACTGGGTCGGAAACTAAATCACAGATTCGCAGTTCTAGCCGATTTAGGCTGTAGGGTCGGCGATCGCCATTGGGCCTCACAGCAGACCATAAGTGCCGTACATTTTGCATAGTGCCTGCCAGCAATTGGGCTTCAGTCCACTGGATAAAGTGGGCATGGCTCTCAAACAAGGGCACATGAGCTGGAGTTTTGGGAAACAAATGCCAACGGGTTGAATGGTACCCGGTTGCTACCCCGTCAACAAAGGGAGAAGCAGCACTCAATGCCAGAAATAAGGGAGCCTCTACTCGAATCAGCCGACAGGCTCGCATTAACATCTCTGGGTCACTGATACCAATATTAATGTGCACGCTAGCGGTGACTACTTTTGTGCCATAGGTTTGCTCAATATAGGTATGGTAAGGGTTACCTGGATCAGAGCGACAAAAGCGATCGCTGCCACCAAGGGAAAGGGTACTCCCTGGGATGAGAGTGTAGTCGCCCAATTGCTTTAGGTATTGGCGCAGGCGCAAACGCGGTTGCACCAAATCGCATAAAAGACGCTCGTAGCGATAGCAGGGCGGTGTCGTATATTCAACGTTGCGGCTATCCGGCTCGCGCACAAACCCGGCGAGTGCTGCCACAATCTTGTCAGATAAGCCAATGACTTCACCTGCGGGCGTGCCGGTGTAAATCTCAACCTCAAACCCTTTTGACAGCACTTTGTTTCTCCCAGCGACCCGTGTGACTTCATGCTAACTGACGGCGGGGGCGATCGCGGCATCCAGCACAGTTAAAAACCGGATTTCTCCTACCTTTCTGGGCAGTCGCTGATGCGCTGAGCCAAGTTGGTCGTAGCTCGGTGGCTTATTGACTTGAAATTTGGGGGAATGGTTTTATCCAGATCTTGGGAAAAAGCGGCTGGCGATTCAACCCGATCTAGGGCTTTGTCCGAAACATTCCAAACAGGCCCCGTTTATGGCCAGGGGCGTCTTTCGTTGGCTCTGGTTGCTCCGGGTTAATGCCAACTTTGCTGGCATACTTGAGTGCCAGGGGCTGTTTAGGGTTTAACTTCAAAGCTTGCCGACAGTAAACAGTGGCCATGCCAGTGAGATTTTGGTGCAAGTAGACATAGCCCAAGAGTGCGTGAAATTCACTCTGATCAGGTTCTAACTTAATCGCATCCTTCAATTCTTGCACGGCTTGCTGCCAGTTTGCCTTTTTGGCGTACTCTTGGGCACGGCGATAGTGGCGACGGGCGTAGCTTTCTTTGGCGGTCTCTTGATTCGCTGTCGTTGGGGTAAAGTTAATAGGCTTGGCTTCAACAGCCGCTATAAGCCCCGTGCGCTTTTCTCGCACGACCATATCACCCATTTTGAGCTGAAGATAGACCAGATTTAACTCGCCCATTTCGACTGTAACAGGGTCAAAGCGCGTCAATGGCTCATATTGCAGCTCAGCTAGTTTAGCAATTGCCTGTTCATAAAAGATATCGACGGCAGTGGCAGGGTGCACCATCAACTGTTGGGCGCGATCGCTCTTGGGCTTGAGGGGGCCTTCACGGCATAAACGGCGCACCTGCAACCGGAGCAGAGCAGAGCTTTCAGCGCGCCCTTTTTCCTGCTTGAGTTTTTGATAAGAAGGGTTAACAATGCGAGCAAACAATTGGCTGGCAAAATTGCGCAATTCTGCCGGGGCATGGGCAAAGGCATCGGGATGAAGTAACTTAGCAACTGCACGGTAGCGCTTTAAGACACGGCGATCATCCGCTGTAATGGCAACACCCAACACAGCGTAGGGATCAGAGAATCGTTGAACCCAATCGGAAGGCAGCGAACCGTTTAGCATCAATCAAAAGCAGTTGAGATTGACAAGATCAGAGCTTTCTCACGTTACCCACCCAGAAAAACAGTCGCTGTGTGATTGCACACCGCTGGAGTAAAAACCGGTGTAGATTTCGCTGAGATGATTAACCGTACTCCCTCTTTCAGGAGCGTCAGTCAATAATCGGGAGAATCGCTAGAAGCAGAAGTTTGACGTTTGAAAATTTTGAAAAGTGCGCTTCCGCTGGTAACCCTGCGATCCGGTCTATACCTGTGGCGCTTCAAAAGTGATAGCTCTTCTACTCTACTGAACAAAAGTAAGAGTTTGCTGGGTCTCCCAGGAAAACTTCAGGCTTAGCGCTGCGAGAATCGCCCCTTGGCTCAAGGCTAAAGTTTCACAGCCATTGATCCCGATATTTCACCATGCCTCTGCACCACCACTTGGTACTGATTGGGGGATTCCGTTGTCGGCAGCTGTCAGGCTTAAAAGAAAAGGAACGGCTTGCTTTGCCCAATCGGCGATCGCAGTGTAAGCTGCGGCCTCTTCGCCGTAGCAAATTTCCAGCATATCCGTGTGAATAATACCCGGATTAAGGGGAATAGCGGCCATGCCAGGAGGCAACTCCTGGGCCAGCGATTGGGTTAGCCCTTCAATCGCCCACTTCGAGGCACAGTAGGGGGCGACCTGCGGTGATGTCGAGCGGCCCCAGCCAGAGCTAAGATTCACAATAATGCCCTGTTGTCGGGCAACCATGGATGGCAAAAAGTGGCGCAGCACATTCGCTACGCCCTTGATGTTGATATCAATCAGTTGGGAAAATTCGGCGGCAGGTACCTGCCAAAGGGGGGCCAGATGGTTCACAATTGCCGCATTATTAATCAGCAAATCAGGAACCCCTCCTGCCGTCACGGCTTCCGCCCATGCCTTTACGGCTCCTTCGTCGGTCACATCGACCACAGCTACGTTATGGGGTGGGCCAAACCGATGATTTAAGGAATCAGCTACTTCCGGCGATCGCACACACCCAAATACGTGATGCCCTCCAGCAATCAAGCCCTGGGTCATTGCTAAACCTAACCCCCGGCTTACGCCCGTAATAACCACTCGTCGGGGGCGCTTATCTTGCTCTTTAATCACCACCAATCCCAATCCCACTACCAAACAAACTGGCTCCGCGTACATCCGCTCCGGTCAAGATTGCTCCTGCCGTTATCGCATGGCTCAAATTCGCATTCACCAGGCTAGAATCCCTCAGGTTTGCATAGTCTAACACCACATTACTGGCAAAGGCTCCGGTTAAGTTAGCTCCTTGCAAATTGGCTCCAGTGAGGTCGGCACCCTCTAGGTTGGCCTTGGCCAGATTTGCCCTCTTCAGGTTAGCATCTCGCAAATCGGCACCTAATAAATAAGTCTCTGACAAATCTGCCCCTGCCAGGTTACAACCAGCACATTTACGGGTTTCCAGTAGCCGCTTTACGTCGGCTGGGTTTTCGGCCCTCAGGGGAGTTACAAGAGACATTGCCGTCACGAAACCAACGGCGTAAGCAATTAAGGTTTTCATAAAACCTCCTATGGGCTGAGGTAAGCAAGGTTTGCCAGGCTGAAAGCAGCGACCTGCACAGTTAACTTCACAATGCGGCGATGCAATTACAGAAAATTACAGGAGTAGTAGTGAATGGCAGGGAAGCACAACGAACCAAATCAAGCCTGTGTCAACATGAAGAGAATAATCACACGATTCAGACCTGTTACGATTAGTTTCGCATAGGTTAAAACCGGCTAAGTCCTGCCATTGGATGAGTCTAAGGGTTAATTTTTATGGCTTTTGGTGGATGGCCAGTGATTAAACTGCGTCAGAAAGATTTAAGCCTTTTGTTTGTATTCTGGGGAGGGATGGGCTGATGGGGTAAGGGGCTGAGGGACGGCAGAAGCAGGTAGCAACTGCTGACAGGACGAAATCTAGGCGTGGTGTTAGCAATGGCACGTTATTTGAAGGTGTTGAGATTATTTTGGGCTACGGCGATCGCCGCCGAATTGGAATATCGCCTCAACTTTGTATTGGCTGCCCTCAGCAGCTTGGGGGGGCTAATTGGTAGTCTGTTTAGCCTGTTTTTGTTTTATCGCACTGGTTATCACTTTCAAAGCTGGAGTTGGGAGCAGGCCCTGATCGTATTGGGTATTTTCACCCTTTTGCAGGGGTTTTCTGCAACTATTCTCGTCCCTAACCTGAATCGGATTGTGCACCATATTCAGCAGGGCACACTGGATTTTGTCTTGCTGAAGCCAATTAGTTCTCAATTTTGGCTGTCGGCTCACACCCTCTCCCCCTGGGGGATTCCAGATTTACTCTTTGGGTTGGGGGTCATTTTCTACGCTGGCGATCGCTTACAACTGACAATCAACCGCTATCTATGGGGCTTGTTGCCGCTCTTGTTTGGGTTTCTAATTCTTTATAGCCTCTGGTTTATGCTGGGGGCCATGAGTATCTGGTTTGTCAAAATTTATAATGTCACCGAAGTTTTGCGGGGCTTATTAGAAGCAGGCCGCTACCCCATCGCTGCCTACCCTACGGCTTATCGAATTTTCTTTACATTTGTGGTTCCTGTGGCTTTTCTCACCACGGTTCCAGCCGAAGCCATCTTAGGGCAAGGGGAATGGATTTGGGCGATCGCAGCGGCTTTCCTAGCCGTTAGCTTACTGTATGCTGCTGCTGCCTTTTGGCGCTTTGCCCTGCGGTTTTATACCAGTGCCTCTAGCTAGAGAACCAGGGCAAGTGAACCAGGGCATTAGTCTGGCTACCCTCAACCCTTTCTTGAATGCCCGTTAGGGCTATACTCCTCTTTCAGAATGGGAGAGGGACTTTGAGATGGCTCGACTCCTCTGCTCCTAGGTTGGGATCAGGGGCTGGAGAATGAGGGCCTGCAAAGGTGACATGCTCTCGATGAGGGCAACTTCGGCAAGTCTAGAGATTTTTGCCTTGCTGTACTAGCCATTACAGTTGAGCGGGTGATGGGGGCAATGGGTAGGGGTGTTCTTCATTTTGAGTTTTGCATCTCTAAATTTTTAATTTTTGGCTCCACTCTCGCTCTCAACTAGCTTGGCGGCATAGGAAAGGGCATCGGCAGCAGTGTGAATTCGGCCTTCGGCGCGGGCTAGTTGCAACTCTGCCAGCAGTTGCCCAATCCGGGGGCCGGGGGGTAAGTTTAGCTCCTTCATCAGGGCTTGCCCCGTTAACACGGGTTGGGGGTGTGCAACCGGGTCATTGAAGTTGGGATAACGCTTTAACATGGGTGCGATCGCCTCTAGGGGGGTTCCTCGAGCGATCGCCAGCGCTGCAACAGCAGGAAACGTATGACCTACCGCCTGAAAAAAGAGACATTGTTCGCGCAGAGAGAGCAGCAGTTGGGGCACCTCTGTGATCGCCTCGTTACGAACCGCTTGCTGCAATTGGGGCAAATAACGCAGGATGGTTGTCACTGCCTGAATCTCATTGCGGCTATACTTCAGTCGTCGAAGCTGCACCTCAGCCGCAGTGACATCACTCCCCAAGAGGCAGGTGAGCCGTGCCAGTGTCAGCCAGTTACGAGTTGCCCCTGATGCTGGCCCTTCGCCTTTGGGTCTTCCTCCCCCTGATGCAGCAGACGCATCAGGTTTGCTGACTTGGCGGAGAGGGCTGATCAGCATCTGATAAAAATCAGGGAGGGTTTCTTGGAGCACTCGGGCCGTTCGGTCAACGGCTGCCACAAGTGCCATGTCTGCGGCTGTGGCATGGGCAAACCAATCTTGCAACAAGCCATCTTCCCAGGCCGCCTGAAGCCAGAATGTACCCCGATCTGTACTAATCAAGTAATTAATTTCTGACTGAATGCGCTCCGCTGCAATTTGGCCTAAAAGCGGAGCTAAGCGTCGAATTTCCTGGCGAGTGGCTGGCTCAACATTAAAACCAAGCTGGGCGGCTTGGCGATAGGCCCGCAGCAGTCGCAGGGGGTCTTCTGCTAAATTGGCCGGAGACACCATGCGCAAGGTGCGCTGTTGCAAGTCACGGCAGCCTTGGAGCGGATCAATGACGCGATCGCAGTGGGGGTCATAGGCAATCGCATTCACTGTAAAGTCTCGCCGTTGTAAATCTTCTTCTAAGCTATTCCCGACCTGCTCGGCAAAATCGGCTGTGCCACGCTCAAACACCACACGGGCGATATGGCGTTCAGCATCCAACAGCACGTAACCCGCCTTGTAGTGATGGGCGATCGCCTGAGCTGTTGCCACTGCCCCCTCTGGCAATACAAAGTCAAGGTCGAGGTAGTCTCCCACACGCCCCAACAGGGCATCTCGCACACTCCCCCCCACCAGACACGCTGAAGCTGGTAGCCACTCTAGCCCAAACAGCCAAGTTTGAGGCGACAGCGCCGACGAGGTCATACTGAAAAATGCCAGAAAAGGTCTGTTAAAGGTCAAATAATGCGAATCCGATAGTCCTTTCATTACCATGCCGTTAATCAATGGGTCAGCGCAAGACTGGGGGTATCTGAGTAGACGAGACAAATTGTCAACCCGCCCCTTGCAATGAAAATTAAGCCGACCAAGGGCTGAATATTTTGTACGCCTGCGCTAGATTAGCAGAAAGCAAGCCATTTCTGCTGAGTCCCCTAAAAATGGGAGGTTCTTCCATGTGTGTCTGTGTTAATTGCCTCTATGTGGATCGTTGCACCACTTATCACGCTGTTGAGACTCAGCATCAGCAACCGCACTTAACAGAAACCCCTGACTTTGAGGCCACTGAACCCACTATTAACGTTAACATCCGCACCTGTGGAGAGGAAATTGAGATGGAGTGGGATGTCGTTGGTTGTGCTAGTTTCACGGCGGATATGGGCAGATGGTCACGCCTGCGTCCAGGAGAGTTAGTGCCAACCTGATTGAAACGGGTGAATTTGGCGCTGATAGAGCATTTGAGATGAATCAGTTGAACAAGGTGTCCTCCTATCCTTGAGAGATGGATTCAAAAGATGGCGATCGCTGACGATTGGCCGACCTTCAGAAAAACTGTAGGGGTCGCTAGTTCTGGCGGAGAGGAATCTCGATGATAAACTGGGTGCCTTGATCGGGCGCGGTTTGATAACTCAAGCGTCCGCCATGGCGCTCGGTGATAATCTGGTAGCTAATAGACAAGCCCATCCCAGTGCCCTTGCCAATAGGCTTGGTAGTAAAGAAGGGATCAAACAGGCGAGACTGCACCGTCTCCGGAATGCCTCTACCATTGTCTGCAATGCAAACCCTGATCCACTTCTGCTCGGTGATCTCAGTTTGAATCAGGATTTTACTGGGGTTTTGCCGCATTGCTTCTACTGTGCGATGTTCATCTCTTTCTTCCAGCGCATCTAAGGCATTGCTGAGAATATTCATAAACACCTGGTTGAGCTGCCCGGCATAACATTCTACCAGTGGTAACTTGCCATATTTTTTGACAATTTCCACCGCTGGCCGGTTTCCCTTTGCCCTAATCCGGCTTTGCAGAATCATCAATGTGCTATCAATGCCTTCATGGATATCGACGGCTTTGTACTCCGCTTCATCCATACGGGAGAAAGTACGGAGGGATGCCACTATTTTTTGAATCCGCTCAGCTCCTAATTTCATGGAAGCCAGCACTTTGGGTAGATCGGTCATCACAAAATCTAGGTCAATGGCTTCGAGGGTCGCTTGAATCTCAGGGTGCGTCGTTGGGTGATGCTGACGATAGAGATTAATCAGGTGAAGCAAATCGCTAACGTAAGCATGAGCATGGCTTAAATTGCCATAGATAAAGTTGACCGGATTGTTGATTTCATGGGCGACTCCTGCTACTAACTGCCCTAGGGAAGACATTTTCTCACTTTGTACCAGTTGTGCCTGGGTATGTTGTAGCTCAAATAAGGCGGCTTGCAGGTCAGCAGCCTGTTGCCGCAATTGGGCTTCGGCTCGTTTGCGATCGCTAATGCTCAAACCCGCTCCCCGAAAACCGATCACAGCACCGTGGTCATCCAGCAGAGGAACCCCATTGACCTCTTCCCAAACGATTTCACCCGTCGGAGTCAGGTCGCGCAACTCTAACTTAAAGGGGCTTTTGCAAGTAGAGGCAAGCTGCAAGGCTTCATTTACCTGGCCAATATCATCAGGATGCAGAAAATCCAGAAGCGATCGCCCTAATAGCTGATCGGGTTCATAGCCTTTGACGTGTTTTACCTTATCTGTGACAAACGTATATTTTCCTTCAGCGTTAATCTCCCAAATGTATTCACCAGCGGCTTCGCTAATATCACGAAAGCGCTGCTCACTTTGACGCAGAGCCATCTCCGCCTTAATCCGATCACTAATATCTGTGGACGTGACCACTAACTGATAGATTTGCTGATGGGCATCCCGCAGCGGGGTTACACTCTGCAACCACCAGGATGGCTCATCTAAATGATCAAAGCGTTCTTCAAACTGTAAAGTTCTACCTGCTTGAATGCACTGGCGATAGCGCTCTAGGTAGGAGCTTGCCTGCTCACCTAGGGCAACCGAAACCGTTTGGCCCAGCAAATCGGCAAATGGGAGAGGACTGCTGCGCTCCATGGCAGGATTGCCGACAATAAACCGAAAATCTTCCCCTTGATTGAGCACTTCCAGCACAAAAATGCCATAGTCTACCCCGTTCCAAATACTTTGTAAAAAGCCGGGTTGTTGCCAGAGAGGTAGCGCCGCCTGAACGGAAAAACCTGGATACTCCCCTTCGTCGAGAGCCGGAATATCGACAAATCCGGCTGGGGGATGAGAAATATCAGGAACAGTCAAACATCGGGTCAGGGCCGCAACCTGATTTTTGAGTTCTGCATTTTGCCGACGTAGAGCATCTAATTCTTGCTGCAGCAGTGATTCTGACATAAGCGCTGGAATAACCCCCTAGCAAACAATACATCAGGACAATGGCTCAAAGCTTGGGGCGTAACCAAAGAGCGATCGCCCCCTGGTTAGCCACTGGCCACACTGGCATCTGGTTGCTCCGTCAGCAGGGTCTCACATCTGAGCAAATTCTTCTCCCTGACAGGGTGGGTTTGTCCCATTTTGGGCTAGAACGCTGATGTCCTGAGTCCAAATCCTGCCATTAGTTTGCCCAAATCTCATAAAAACCAGCTACCCAGAGTCCCAGCAAAATGGATTTGAGGAATGCTTGAAAGCGCCGAAATCCACTTCATCGGTACGGCTATCGCCACCTAATTGAGGACGAGGTGCAGGGGGAAACCCTCTAGCTGTTCTTCCCTCTCCCTAACCTCTAATGTACCAAGTGTACCAAGTAACCTGGTGATAGCTGTAAAAAACTGGATAAGTCAGCTTCTAAGACCTTCTGAAGAATTGCCTGATGGATTAGCTCAGAAAGCATTGGGAGGTAAAGCTACCATGTAACCCGTAGGGCACATGGTGTTTAAGATGAAGTTGAGCCACCGGTTGACTCAAATCGGCTGCATCTAAAATCACCAGGTCAGAGGCATCACGAGCCGCATCAAACACCAGCGTCAGGAGCCAGCCATCGTCTTCAGCATTCCCCCGGGGATGGGGCACAAACACAGGTTCACTGACGTACCCACGGGGTGCTGCCGACCAAAGGTCGCGATCGCCCGTTTGCAGATCCCATTTAACAATTGCCTGATGGGGAGCATTTCCTTGAGGCGCGTGGGCCGCCGCCAAGTAAACGTAGCGGTACTCCCGCCCAACCCATTGGGGATGCACTGTAGGAAATTCACAGCAGCGAGAATCCAGCAATTGCTGTTGCACGATGCCAGTCTTCAGGTTCAGGACAAAACGCCAGAGTTGCCCTGGGGCGAGCGCCGCAAAATTGGTCTGGCGAAAATCGCCCTCAGGATCCACAGCAGGTAAATCGGCATAGCAAACAGAATCTATCACCAACTCATCCCCTCGTTCAAAGGCATTAGCATGGTGAAACACAAAACCAGCTTTGGCCTCTAGAATGCGTGGAGTTGCTCTGGGCTGCTGCCGATCCACCACAATGATTTGAGTCAGTTGCTGAGCACGAAAGGTAATACATTCCCCGGCAGAACGTAGCCCCAGCAAAAAAGGCACGGGATTAAAACTAACCGGATTCTGGAAAAAAATGGCGTAGCGCGGCGTTATCACAAAATCATGGATGAAGGCAAAACCCGGTACCGAGTGGGCATACTGGCGAACTGGTTTACCATCAGGGGTAAACTCGTAAAGAGTGATCGTCGAAGATAAGCCCGTTTTAATCGCAAAGTTTACCAGTACCGCTTGTCCACCATCCTGGAGAGAGGCCGGGTCAATGCGGGGATGAGCCGAAAAGGGCGCACCCGCTGGGAGTAAGCCATCTAAATCCTCCAGGCCTAGGGTCTCCAGGGTCGCAGGATCGAGCCGATAGGGTTCTGCTGCTTCCCAAAGAGCCAACAACTTGCCACCCCAGTAAATTACATTGGTGTTCGCAATATTTTTCAGCTTTAGATCCAGGGCATTCGCCAGCCAGCCCCCTGGCTTATCGGTGCCAAACACACCGCGATAGAGAATTTTTCCGGCCTGCTGCTCGGCTCGATAGCCCTCAGTTTGCACGTAGCGATTGCGAAAGTGAGCTGTGCCGCGATCAAATGTTACGGCACAAATCATGCCATCCCCATCAAAGGGGTGGTGAATCCGTTGACCATTCACATCCAGCAAACCAGGGCCATTGCGAAACAGGGTTCCCTTCAAAGCGGTAGGAATCTCTCCGGTTACCGCATCTATCCAATAATCAAATTCTTGCTTGAGTGAGCGATAACCCCGCTGCCAGTCGGCCCGGTTGTAGGAAACAGAATGTGAAGTCGATTGGGTTGGTGACGCAGCTTGCATAGAAGATGATTTACTCGATGGGTTCTTTAACAGGAGCCGGGGCATGCATTAATTCATCGACTAGATCGGGCAAAAAGGGCTGCCCCAAGTGTTTGCTCGCCGAGGGGTCTGGCTCGATTGCGGGTAAGGGATGCAGGCTGCCAGCCCCTTCATGGTCAGGGGGGGTATCGGTCGCCGCAGGCAGCCAACTGAGTAATGGCAACGGTAGTAGGGTCGAGAGATTAGTGATGACCACCAGCAGAGCCAAATTGTCAAAGTTGGTTTCTGTAACCCCCAGCCACTGGGTTAAGAGTGCCCCTGACTCGTAGGAGACTAAACCCGCTAAATTCACAATCGACATCAGCAGGGCAAACAGGGTCGCCTCCACCCCTGGGGGACAGAGGCGTGCTGCTAGAACCAACACAGGCATAAAAGCAATCTGCCCCATCACGGTTAGGATCAGGCTATCTCCTAAGCTAAACCAGCGATCATCAATGCCTAAGCTACGGTTGGTATGGGTGACCAGTAGCAGGGTGGTCAGGCCCAAGACGGCAGAAATCACCGTGGACCAGCCAAAAATTGTGCGAAAGGGAACAGTACGCAGAAATCGTTGAAAAAGCCAGGTGCCTCCGAGGGCCGCTAGGCTGGTCACCAGTCGGACGCGGCCCAAAAACTCTGGCTCAAAACCCAACTCGTTGGTAGTAAAGAAAAAGAAGGCTGACTCCGAGGTGGGCATCATCTGCCAAATAAACAAGAAGGCTGTTGGCAGCCAGATACTTTTTTGGGAAACAGCCTGTTTCAACTGTCCGAGTTGTTTGGTGACAACACTCCAATTGGGTTTTGCCGCCAGAGGGTCTTCAGCAATCAACCAGGCTACCAGGGACACAATCAGCGGAAAGATTGCTGTAATCGCAAACACAGTACGGGTACTGAAATGCTCTAGTAGGGAGCCGCTAAAGTAGGCGGTGATGATGCCTCCCACTGCCGAAGCTCCCCAACAAAGGGATTGCAGCGAACCAGCATCACCTTGGGATTCGGCCCGCGCCCGCTCGACCACCAATGAATCGACAATGACATCGCTAAAGGCAACGGATAAGGAACTGAGGGCGATCGCGGCAGTAGCCATCCAGGGGGTTTGCACTACCGTTGCCATCGCTAACCAGGAAAAGGCCCCCAAAAAGCCAGACAAAATCAAATAGGGGCGACGGCGATAGCCAAAAATAGGCAGCCCATCTGAGACGAAGCCAAACAGGGGCTTTACCATCCAGGGTAAAGCCGCTACCCCCACTAGCGCCGACACCTCCGCTGGACTCAAGCCCAAATCGTCCTTCAGAAAAAAGCTGACGGCTAATCGGGCTAGGCCCAAAATGCCTTGAACAAAGTAGACCAGCAGAATCGCAATCAGCTCTGTGGTTGGTTCGTTGCCGAAGAATACTTTTTCGGTAACCGATGCCTTGAACCGTTCTAGGCTTGGGGAAGAAACAATCATTGATGGTTGTTAACAATCTGTTACTCAATAGTCTCTATGATAGCCTCTTGCCTAAGCTGCATTGTGGAATACCTTATTTTTGATTACTCTCTCTCGGCAGAGTCTACTGTCTTAGAGTTTGCACTTGGAGTGGGCTTGTCAAACGATTTGAGATTTGACGTTGCTGAATCTGGATAGGAATCACCCTATCCCCCCTACTCTCGCCGTCTCCCATCGGGCAAGGGAACAAAAATATCTTGCTCCTTTCTCCCAGGAGAGAAAGATATATCCTAACAGGCAGGCAAGAAAGGCGATGGGGCAAGTCATCCTTTCGTTAGGCAATATCTGAGATTTTAGATTGTAAAAACTCCACAGCGCCAGGTGCTCAAACCAGTATCTACAGTCTGTAGGTACGGCCTTCTTAAGGGGGTGTTTGAAGAGTGTCTGGTGGTTTTAGTGGTCAGGGCTACCAGGAGATAGGCTTCTAAAACCTTCTCTAAGGAGACCTCAAAGGAGAAGAGCAAAGGGGATGACCCCTTACAGATGGCGTTAGGATGGATACAGTTAACCCATCTGGTTGTTTGGGAGCATGACTGCTCCAGTTAGACAAGCCAGATCGCGGCTATTTTTGTTTTGCTAAATACTGCCAATGCTCAATTTTAGGAATCTCAGCAGGGTTGAAAGGTGCGACTTTTTGCCTAAAAAGCTCCTCCTAGCTAGGGGCTGTTCTGGTTCGCTACTAATCCCACGCCTTCACGTCAAATGGCTCCATCAGTTCAACGTCAGCAAGCTAGTGGGAACCAACAAAACCAGCCATCAACTCACTCATTAAGAACGGAGAGAGAGGGATTCGAACCCTCGGTACGACCTAAATCGTACAACAGATTAGCAATCTGCCGCTTTCGACCACTCAGCCACCTCTCCTGGCACTGGAACCCAATAATAACAGATCTACACCACCCTAGTGCAACGAGGTAGACCGACTCCGGGAAATCTTGCTTAGAAACGTGGATTAAATAACCTGTACTTCTGGTACAGCAGAGTAATTCCATTGTGGCAAGACATCATCAAAGACAATCTTCATCGTGGCTTTGAAAGCTTCAACCACTTTTCGCCCCGTGTGATCGGGCTTGTCGAGAATGGTC
>CALIDI010000031.1 GCA_938023035.1 uncultured Leptolyngbyaceae cyanobacterium
AGCACGATGCCAGGTCGATTCTCAAAAAGTGCTCTTCACTACTCTGGGTGAGGGGCACTTTTTGTTGTCCCCATCAGTCCTCCCCTCACACCTGCTTGCCGAAGTGTTGATATTCCTAGAAAAAAATCTATAGCAGATATATTTGATTGATTCAGGTTGAGTTGTTTTTATGGAAGTTTGCCAGATACCTGACTCGCTGAAACCAGGAGATCGGTTGCGAGTGATTTTACCTAGCGGTGCTTTACGGGAGCGTACAAGTTTTGATCAGGGGGTTGAGGTTTGGCGATCGCGGGGTTATCAAATTGATATCAACTCTGAGAGTGAGTGGCGTTGGGGGTATTTAGCAGGTACTGATGAACAACGGCGACAACAGTTGTTTGAGGCGCTTGATGATCCAACCTGTAGAGGAATTCTCTGTGGACGCGGAGGGTGGGGATGTGCCCGACTGCTGGAGGATTGGCACTGGCACTGGAGCAGGCCAAAATGGCTGATTGGGTTTTCAGATATTACTAGTCTATTGCTGAGTTTGGCGCAGCGAGGAGTATCTGGGGTTCATGGACCGTTGTTGACCACTATTGCGAATGAACCTGCTTGGTCATTACAGCGATTGTTCGATTGGGTGGAAGGCCGCCCTTTGCCTTCTTTGGAGGGAAAGGGTTGGAATCAACGGGTAGCCAAGGGGGTGTTATTACCGATTAACTTGACGGTTGCCACAAGCTTGATTGGAACGCCGATTCAACCCGATTTTAATGGGGCCATTTTGGCGATTGAAGACGTGGGTGAGTCTCCCTATCGGATTGATCGAATGCTAACCCAGTGGCGGTTGGCGGGATTATTAAAGCAAATTAAAGGGATTGCCATTGGGCGTTTTAGTCAGTGCGATGCTCCGGTGCATATTCCTAGCTTTACAGCGGCAGAAGTTTTGCGCGATCGCTTAGGCGATTTAAACATCCCAATTGTTTCTGAGCTTCCCTTTGGGCATGACGGAGTGAATGCGGCTTTGCCTGTGGGGGTAATGGCTGAATTGGATGCTGCTCAGGGATTACTCACCCTTTTGTCAAATTCAGGTGATGTTTCTTCTATTGCTTAGGTGGCTCTAGGCTTAGGCAACTCCCCAAAGACGGACAGTCCCCCCTTTGCAACCACTGATTAAGAATAGCCCTGTTGAGTCGAGGGCGATCGCAGTGACGGGTCGAGTGTGTCCATTTAAGTAGGCGAGTTCTTTCCCAGTTTCTAGTTCCCATACTTTGATGCTAGTTCGGCTACCACTTAATAGGTATTGATATTGAAGATAGGGATGTTTGCCCACTAGGGTAACGGATGGAATTGAGCGAAACTGAGTGGCAGGAGGTTCAAGCTCCTGGCCATTTTTTAGACTCCAGGCGATTACTTTTTGTCTGGTTGTGCTCAGAATTAGGCTATCACTGTTGGAATCAATTGCGAGTGCTTGCACAATAGATTCAGTCTTGAGGGTGAAACAGCGCTCTGCGGATACTAAATCCCAAAGATTGACTTGACCATCTCGACTGGCGCTAGCAGCGATTAACTGAGCCGGACGGTAGCGAAAGCTGCGATAGCCAATAGCGATTGCGGTGATGCTAGTCTGATGCCCCTGTAATATTGAGAGGCATTCAAAAATAGGGTAAGGGCAAAAAGCTTGAACCGCTTGTTGTGCTTCGGCTTCTGGACAATCTCGTAAAACTTGATAGGCTGCTTTTTTGACCTGAGGGGAGCGATCGTCTAGTGCCTGGATCACCAGGGCGATTCCTTTGTGCCCGTAGGTAAGTGCTGCCTGTATGGCAACGATTTTTTCCTTTACCTTGCCTGTTTTAATTTTTTGGCGCAAATTTTCTATGCCTCCTAAGACAACGGAACCAGGGGCTGCATTGAATGAATTACCCAGCACTGCATCAAATTCCTGAGGCTGGCTTTCTGATGTAGCTGGAGGCATAATCGGGCAATCAAATAGCGCTCTGGTCAACTGGTTCAGTCAAAGCAAAAGAAGAGGAGACCTTAAAGGTTTCTACTGCTTTTGTTGCCAATCTTGACCTAATTGAATTGTAATGTCAGAATCTAGGATTCCTGTACTATCGACGCGGATTTCGCCAAATCCCAGAGCCTGTCGAACTTGGCGGGCAGCAGTCTCATCTCCTTGTTGAGCAATAATTCGCGTTATTTTGATTGGTTCCTGGAGGCCATCATCAGTGCTAATGCGGCTAAAACCGGCGGAATGGAGACGTTCTAGTAAAAATTCGACGCTTCCTAGTTGTTTCGTGCTGTCTTGGATGGCGATACGCGTCCCAGAAGTATCTTCTGGCTGATTCGCATGACCAAAATCAAAGTATTGCGCCATCATATTCTGAATGCGGCTATGGGAGGGCAGCCAGTAGCTAGTCTTATATTGTTTGACGTCTCCAAAGGTGCCCGGAATGGTTAACATCTGCACGTCATTGCGTTGCACCTGAGTTGCAAAACCCACAAGGGCAACGAGTTCTTCAACACTTAAGTTAGTATCAACATGGGACTGCACCACAGATAAAATTTTAGGTAATCGTCCGATGATGGATGGTTTAAGCGCTTGCTCCATAATGGCCCGCATCACCATTTGCTGCCGCTGAATCCGCCCGATATCACCGTAGCGGTCGTAACGAAAACGCAGAAGCTGTAGGGTTTGTTCCCCATTGAGGTGTTGCTTACCGGCTTTCAGATTGATATAGAGGTGCTGACTATCATCCCGATATTTCATATCTTTGGGAACATAGACTGTGACTCCACCAAGGGCCTCTACTAGAGCCTGTACTCCTTGTACGTTAATGGTGACGTAACGATCAATGCCCACGCCGCCTAAGAGATGACTGACCGATCTCGCACTCAGGGCGGGGCCACCCTGGGCATTAGCAGCGTTAATCTTGGAAATGCCACGACCGGGAATCTCGATGCGGGTATCTCTGGGAATGGATAGAACCACGAGCTTTTTCGTATCTGGGCTAAACCGAAGCAGCAACATTGTGTCGGTCAATCCATCGAATGAGTTAACCAGGGCATGGTAGCCCAAATTTTTTAGTTCTGGTGGCGGGTCGTCTAAATCTGAAGAGAGTACTTTTGTGCCAAGTACCAGGATGTTAACTGGTCGGGTCAGTTCTGGCATTTGCAGATTGCTGCTGGAGATGCGATCGCCCTTAGAGAAAACCGAGGCGTCAGCGGCGTCAAACTTCCGCTGCATGAGCGGTGTACTCGTTAACCCGACAGCAAACAAAGCCCCTGCCGTAGCAGAGACAGCGGCAACCCCTAATAAGCCAAAGGAAACGGAGAGCCAGCGTTGTTTTTTCTGCTTAGGACGCTTTTTGTAAGCTGATTGAGGCTTTTTTTTACGAGGGGAAGAAGGGCGCGAAACGTTCACTAATTTTCTCTACTTACCAACATAAACGATTGGTGAATGGCAAAACTATCGTACCGGGAGAGTGGATTTATTGAGCCATTGTGTCGGCGGTTCGCCATAACTCATCAACCTAACTCCATAGTGTATTTACCGTGCCTGTATTTACCTTGCCAGGTGCCCTAACAATTGCTTTGAACACCAAAATGACAGGGAATTAGAAATGACAGGGAATTAGACCAAAGTTCAGCTCAAAACTTGCCGTTTCTTTGTAGATAACCCTTCCCATCTAGAGTTGGACAGGGTTCATTGGTGGATGCAACTGAGGAAAGGTTCGATTTAGTATAGATGCTGAATCGGATAGTTGACTGATTTTTTCAGCATTGACTGGTTGAATCTAAATAAAACATGCAGCTTTGGTGAGCTTAAGGGGGCAGAGTTTTTACAGGCGAAGGCTGCGCCTGTGAGATAGTTGAGTGCATCAAACTGTAGGCGATTTCTAGGTTTGTATCGCTAGCGCCCGGTTGCTTGGTGCACTAGGGGGTAAGCGGGTGCGGGGCCGCGGTTCCCAGTCAAGGGGGGAACCCCTGCCCCCCGCTCTAGATTAGGTCGCTATGGCGATTTGTCAGAACCTTGGCGGTTCTGGCGATCGCTAAACGACCAGTTCCCCTGGCGTTGTTTTACGAATTACAACGACGGATGGTTTCGGTGGGTCGTTGGCTTGTTTGCTGGGCCAGTTAGAACCAATAGGCACTTTTCGGGTTTGCATAAATTCTTGCCCAGATGTGGTGCGCAGGGCAAACTGGCGCTCTTCCATGGCCATGTCTTTACGAATTCCCTGCGTCTCGCCGGGGTGCTGCACTGATAGAAACAGCGTCGAACCATCTTGTGTAAAACAGGGGCCGGTTAGCTCTGATTCCATTGGCCCATAGCCAAACAGATAGGCCTCTCCGGCTCCATCGCCGGTCATTGGCATGCACCAGATGGAGTTGTTGCCATAGATACCGCGCAAACTGCTAGGTCGAATTGGTGCGCCTGATTTTTCTAGACGATTGGCTCCGACCTCTCGGTTAAGGCGATCAGACGACATATCTGTCACCATCCAAAGGTTGCCCTTCGGGTCAAAGGTGAGGTTATCCGGGTTGGCGAAACCCATCCCCCCTTCGACAGGTTCTCCGCCTGTTGCTGTCATTTCCCACTTAAAGGTCGTGGCGTCTGGGGCGTTGTCTGTCTCCGTGAGATGCATTACCCAGCCATATTCGTAGCCAGTTTCTCCTTTGGGACCCTTAAAGACGCGAATATCAGAACTACCATTTTCCCGGTGCGCCGAGCCAGAGGTAAAGGCAATGAATAGAGAGCCATCGGGCGCAATGACCGTATCTTCGGGGCGGGCGGCGCAGGTGGCTCCGATCGCATTGGCCGCATAGTGGGCATCAATCAAAATGGCTCCCTGCTTCTCTACCACGTTGCCAGTGTAGAGGTCACCCAATTGTTTGAACCGTTGTCGAAAAGCTACGACTTGCTCATCTTTTTCAGCCTTGAAGATACCCCCTTCTGGTCGCTGGGGCAGCGGTAGCATCACCCCGGCGAGAAAGCTCGGTGGAGTGGGGTTGATGGGGGTATCGGGTGCGAGCGGCAGCCACTTACCGGTACCGTCAGGATTAAACTGAGCTACGTAGAGCATGCCTGTTTCAAGCAATTTGGAATTGCTCTTAGCCGTTGGGTCGATGACCGGTTCCTGACTGACAAATTTGTAGATATGCCCTCCCTGGCGATCGCAGCCAGAGTAAAAAGCAAGTTTCTTGCCGGCTTCAACGCGCACGCCTACAGCCTCATGACGATAGCGCCCCAGCCAAGTGTGTTTGGTGCCATAATCCGTGGGGTTCATCGGATCCACTTCTATAATCCAGCCATACTTATTTCCTGCCAGGCCAAACACATTGCCCAAACCCGTGAGTTCTTCATCGGTGATGTTAAAAGGGCGATGGATGGGGTCAAGAGATGTGCCATCGGCATAGACTGGTTCAGGAACCTGAACTTGAATATTTTCTTCGGCGCTCAGTACTGTCCCCCAGGGGGTTGTTCCCCCGGCGCAGTTTTGAAAGGTGCCGATGATTTTTTCCCCTAACTGATCGACATAGCCCTGCCCCTTGGTTTTGCGAAAGACCGCCACAGCCGGGCCGGTTGCCTTTAAGTAATGGCCATCGCGTAGGCCAGAGATGCCGCTGACTCGCCTATCTAGCTTTGAGGCGGTGCGTTCCCAGCGGCCTTCGGTGGTCTTGCGCACCGAAATGATGCCTAACCCCTGATCAATCAAAGCTTCGGCACAAACAGCTTGCACCTGTTGCTTGATGGGATCTTGGTCGCTCAGGCGAAACGCATTTAAGCCGGGAACTTTGTCATCTTTAATGGCCTTAACGGCCTGACGTACCGCCCGGTCTACCTCCCGTAGGGGCAGAGTTTTGCCGATGACTCGTTCGTAGCTCTGCTGCCAGGGTACTGCGCTGACATATTCAAAGTTAACCACCAGTAGCCCTTCGTTTTCTCCAGTGGGAATGAACGAGAGGTAATCGTTGTTGTAACCAAAGCGCGAATCGCCGACCTTATCTCCCCAACTGGCCAAAATGTCGTAGGTGTAGCCGGCAGGCAAGACTAAATCATCTGCCACTTCGTAGAACTGATAGATTTGGGGTTGCTGATTGGCCGCGATCGCCTCAACGGCCAGCGGCATTGGCCCACGCACCGGCTGAAACGCCAACTTCATCCCTGCGGAACTGCGAGTTGCAGGGGCTTGCTGAGTCTGAGGAAAGCGGCCACAGGCAACAGTGCCAAACCCTGCTGCCAAAAACGTTAAAAAATGTCTGCGATTTAGCCCCATTGTTGCCGACTCCATTGTTCTGGTAAATGCTCAATCCCTTGTACAGAAGCTGTTTGAAGCACCCACTGGCTCGACTGTAGCCTCGCAGGATTAAGGAAAGGTAAAAACAGAGAGGCAACCCTAGCAGAACTAGGCTCGGCTTTAGTGAGTTATTGCAACCCTCGCACAGCGGCTTGGGCTTCTCGCCGCAGGCCGGTCGCAATCCGAAATAACTCCTGACCAGTGTGGAGATAGTGGTCATCGTAGCTGTAGGTAAACTGCTCTAACTGCTCTAGACCGTCTCCCAATTGGCTGATGCAGTAGTAAAGATGAGCCGCCACCCCAGCAGCAGTGGATGGATTGGGTTGAGACTTAAAGGTGGTCTCGGCACGGTTGAGTAATGCGCGGCAATCTTCCAGATAGGTTTGAAACGCTTCCATCAACTCATCATCAAAGGGATCTGCGGCCAGGTCATTGAGCTGGCCCTTCAGGGGTTTTATGATTTGGTTGAGGACACGGGTGACGGGTGTGTAGACCTGTCGTAGCCAGCGCCGGAGGTCATCATCGGCCTGTTGAGACTGCTGTTGCTGGCAACGATAACTGACTTGGGCGGCAGCGGTTCGCTTTTGCCGACTTTCTTGGCTACCTCTAGATGCCTCTAGCTGGTCGTAGTAAGAGCGCTGTTGATCGTAGTGGCGGCGGCGCTCAGGGTCGCCTAAAACTTCGTAGGCTGCATTTACACGGGCAATGTTTTCATGGCTGCCATCGGTCTTGTTTCTGTCTGGGTGATGCAACTTTGCCAGGCGTCGATACGCCTGCTTAATCTCAGTGTGGGTTGCCTCTGGACTCACATCCAGGGTGTGATAGTGATCGGGAGTAGCCATGTTCCTATTTTACCCAGAGGCTACCGCTTGTTGGTGTTTCGGCCTTACCTTTGTAGCGGAGTTGCCTGCTGGTAAAGAATGGCTTGGGTGCTAATTACGAAATCTTGATCAACCCACACGAGGGTCACCTGCTGAACAACCCCTGCAACGAGGGAGACCAGAGTAAAGTTGCGGCGGCAATGACTAATCTGGCGTATGATCCGAGGAACACAGGCGGCGTTTACATAAACGGTACCACTCGCATCGGTAACCAGAGCCTGTCGCAAGTGGGTTTTGGTATGGCGTAACTGATGGTGCATGTGACCAAAGGCCACCAGAGGAATTTGTTTGCCGAGTTGGCGCACCTTTGCGATCGCCGCTGCAAAGTCAGGATCGCCGTGATCACCTCCAAGGGGCTGCCAATCTCTGCCACAAATATCTTCTGGGCGATCGCCGAGACCAAAAGGGCCACAATGCCCCAAAAAGATGAGTGAATTCGTTGTGGTTTGTTGGGCTGAGGCCACAATGCGGTCAGTGGAAGCCGCAAAGTCGGATATTCCATAACGGGTCAGGTAAAACTCAGGTGTTTTCCAGTCAGAGCCACCCCAACTGAAGGGGCGTGCGCCCACAACCGATACGCCAAATTCTGGAAAGTCGAGTTTGCTGTAGCCCACATGAGTAGGGCCGAGGAGATCGAGCTGTTGCTGGACGCGATCTTCCCGACTGCGATCATAGGGGCATTTCTTTCTGCCCCAGTCTGTCGCACTGTACCAGGCGTCGTGGTTGCCTAAAACAGCTGCTTTAGGCAAGTTCAAATTGGCGACCTGGCGCACGACTTCAACCGCCTCATTGCCAAAGTCACCCACAAACAACACCAAATCAACGCCAAGATGCTTGAGTGTGTCTTCGTCGTCAGCATCCCAGGCATCATGGATATCGCCAATCACAGCAATTGTGAGAGACTGTGGTGGACTTGTTCGCTTGAGGATGGACTCGCGTTGCACCATGGAATCAGAGTTAGAAGACACTAACCCCAATAGTACAGGACATTTTTTCCCGATCTGGCCTCTGTTGGCCGAGTGTTGCACAAGACAGTCGTAGAATCTTGATCCTGTCTTAGAATAAGAGATCTAAAATTCTTGTTTGGCTCTTAATTCAGTGATTCTTCAGATCAGCGCCAGCCAATTGCAAATCATTGTTGCCCAGGCAGAAGACATTTATCCCCAGGAGTGCTGCGGGTTGCTACTGGGGCAAGTACCATCGGCTGAGCCATGGCAGGTACAGCAGGTCTGGCCGATGGCAAATGCTTGGAATGATCAGATTGCTGGTGATTTGGGAATGGACTGCTCCCATGGAAAGGGCGATCGCTACTGGATGGATCCGGCTGAAATGCTACAAGTGATGCGCGAAGCCCGCAGTCGAAGCCAGGAGATTGTGGGCGTTTACCATTCTCATCCCGATCATGAGGCGGTTCCCTCTGAGTGCGATCGCCAGCTTGCGTGGCCTGATTACGTCTACCTGATTGTATCTGTCAAGCGGGGGAAGGTGATTGCTCAAAATGCCTGGGTACTCGACAATTACCATGCTTTTCAGGCAGTTCCTTTGCTGGTAGATGCTCAGACGACCAAAGGGATCTGCGTGCCCTAGCTCTAGCCCTGGTAACGATCCCTGATAGTTCATGTTGACCTTTTGATTTCTTCTTGCTTACTTACCATGTTGAATCCTGACTTGGATCAAGTCCAACTGACAAAAGATGACTACGAACGATACTCGCGCCACCTGATCTTGCCCGAGGTTGGGTTAGAAGGGCAGAAGCGGCTTAAAGCCGCGAGCGTCCTTTGCATTGGCACGGGTGGCTTAGGCTCTCCCCTACTGCTGTATCTGGCTGCTGCTGGTATTGGCCGGGTTGGGATTGTTGATTTCGATGTGGTTGATCGTTCAAACCTCCAGCGCCAGGTGATTCACGGCACCTCGTGGGTGGGTAAACCTAAAATTGAATCGGCCAAGCACCGCATCCTAGAAATTAACCCCCATTGCCAGGTGGATTTGTACGAAACCCGACTCAGCGCCGAAAATGCCCTACAAATTGCCGAACCCTATGACATTGTGGTGGATGGCACGGATAACTTCCCTACCCGTTATCTGGTGAACGATACTTGCGTCTTGTTGAATAAGCCCAATGTTTATGGCTCCATCTTTCGATTTGAGGGGCAGGCAACGGTGTTTAACTACGAGGGTGGCCCCAACTATCGCGACCTCTATCCCGAACCGCCCCCACCAGGGATGGTGCCTTCCTGTGCAGAGGGCGGAGTGCTGGGGATTCTCCCTGGTATTATTGGTGTGATTCAAGCGACAGAAACCGTCAAGATTATCCTAGGCAAAGGCACTACCTTGAGTGGCCGATTGTTACTGTTTAATGCGCTGGATATGACCTTCCGGGAGCTAAAGCTGCGCCCAAATCCGGAGCGCCCGGTGATTGACAAACTGATTGATTACGAAATGTTTTGTGGGATTCCCCAAGCAAAAGCAGCGGAAGCGGAGGCAAAGCAAGGTATGCAAGAAATCACAGTGCAGGAGCTGAAGCAGATTCTTGACAGTGGCTCTGATGAGTATGTGGTGATTGATGTGCGCAACCCCCATGAATATGAAATTGCGAGGATTCCTGGAACGGTGCTGATTCCTCTCCCAGAGATTGAGAATGGGCGCGGTGTTGAGCAAGTGAAGGAATTGCTGAATGGGCATCAGTTGATTGCTCACTGTAAGATGGGTGGGCGATCGGCGAAGGCTCTGGGTATTCTCAAGGAACAGGCTGGGATTGAAGGCATCAATGTAAAAGGCGGCATTACTGCCTGGAGCCGTGAAATCGATGCCTCGGTGCCAGAGTATTAAGCTAATTGCCAAAAGCTTCTTGGGGCTTGTGTCTTCTTGGTGACAGATGTGGCCGTAGCCACCTGATATTCACCTGATATTTAGGATGGGGGCAGGGACAGCACCTTTACTTGGGGGCATTGCCCCTTAACCCCTAATGAAATGAGCACTCTGGCGATCAAGCTGATTCTCAAGGTAGTTGGGTCATTTGGATTGTTTAGAATTGGATTGTTTGGAAAGGGAGAAAGGTTACTTACGCTACTTTTCTCCCTGCTAATCTGGAAGCGTTATTGCTTGTCTGGGTGTTCCGGCTTCTTCCGGAAGTTGAAGCCCTTTGGGTTGCGATCGCACCTGCGGCGATTTCTAGGAAAAAACTGCCTCTTTAAGGTAGAGTCTCTCGGCATCGTTCGGTGGCTTGCGACGGTGCTTAAGACAAATCGCTCAAGGCAAGTTGTCTAAGGTGCGATTGGCTAAGCCTTGGTGCCTGTGTCGTCTTTCTCAAACAGAAACAGCCAGCCTGTCATTTGTTGGCTGCAACCTGCTTAGGATCGAGGCTGTAATCACCTGTAAAACTCACCACAAAGACACAAAAGAAGCGCTTGGGGTCTTGGAGTTTTGTTCTAGGACGACCACTTCACCGGAAAGATCCTCGTTTTTACAGCGATGCACCCCAGCGCAGCTATCCTCAAGGTTATGCACTCACTGACTTAGGCCCTCCCAAGATGTTGCCAGAATTAAATGCGGCAGAGCCAGCGCATTGGGTTGCTCCTCTCCCAGAGAAATCGGGTTAAATTTAAAAAACTCGGCTATGCTGGCTCAGTGGAATTCGCTTGACCGCTGCCTATGACTGAAATCGACCTAATTCACCGCGCTCAAGAGGGTGATGCTGAGGCGATCGCCGCCCTAATGAATGCCTCACTCCAGGAAATTGGTGCTTCTGCGAAAGCGTCGATTGAAGCTGGCTGTTTGCATGTTTTATTAGAGGCGGATAAACCCCTCGATCCGAATGCCTGCATTGAGTTTGTCAGTAAGGGCATTGAACAGCTTAAGGTGCGGCATCTTGCAGCTTTTGTGATTTATGGGCGCATGACTGGCCATAGCCACCCTGATTGGATAGAAGCGGTGGAACTAGCAGCTTCTCCGTCTCTCTGGGGAGAGGCTCCTAATTCTCAAACGATTTCGGATCCAGCGGCGGATCCCTTTGGCATGAACTCCCAAGCTGCTTCAGGAAAGGCGAGTTCTCGATCCCTTTATGCGGTTGTGTCAACGACCTATCCGCCGCTGGCTCTGCCACCGCCTTTACCAAAAGGTGGCTTAACTGGAGACTTCAAGATTTTGCCTCCAGAGCCTGTTCAGGGTTCGGCTCCTAAGCTGCCTGCGCCGCTCAATCCGGCAATTCCTGCGGTGGAAGCCGTTAGTCCCCCGATGGCGGCTACCCCACGGCGGCGATCGCCCAGAAAGCCCCACCGTCATCTCCTGGCTCGCGGCATGCTGTTGTTGTTTCCTCTGCTGTTAGCTTTAGGGGTGATCCACATCTGGAATCGCTATCTGATGGCTAGCGATTCGGCAGCGAACCGATCTGCTGGCCCTGGGGCGACTGACGATTTAGGTGATTTCTTTGGGGCAGCTCGTGAGCAGGCGTTGCAGGCAGTTGACTTGGGGCGTACAGCTAAAACAAAGGCAGACTGGCAACAGGCGGCAGACCAATGGCAGCAGGCGATCGCTCTGCTGCAAAAGGTTCCTGAAAACGACCCCAAACGAGCAGATGCCCAGAAAAAAATTTCAGAATATGAAGGGCAATTACGCTCAATTCAGTCAAAGTGGCTGACGGATTTGAAGCGGGTTGAGGTGTTTACTGGCGAATACGCTCCCCTGTCAATTGCCTATGACGGGCGAGAGCGCTTCTTGATTGCGAATGGCCAGAATAAACGGAGCTTGAGCGCAATTCACCGTAACTTTGACTTGATTGGCCACTTCTCTGACCAGGTGCGTTTAGCGAATTATGGTGTGGCCGGGGGTGGGTTGCAGTCCCTAGCCCCCGTGCAGGTGGCGATCGCCCAAAATGGCACGATTTGGGTTTCCCATCAATCGGCTCCGGTAAACCCCAAGCAATCGCTCGATCAGGAGCAGTGTCGCCCCGGTGATGGCCAACCAGCCGGTTTTTTGCAACGGCTACGGGGTGATCGGCTGCAAATCAATGGAGTGGTGCAGGTAGGTGCGGTGCCACGCGCGATCGCCGTGACCCCCGATAATCGCTATGTCTTGGTGAGTAACTGGTGCAGTTGGGATCTCAGTATTGTGAATCCCAAAACCCTACGGGAGGTGCGCCGACTCCAGTTGGGGCCTTACCCCGCAGGCATTGTGGTTGATGCTCGGTCGCAAAAAGCCTATGTTGCGATTTCTGGAGCGGATCGGATTGCCGTCATTCATCTACCCACCTTTGCTGTGAGCTGGTTAGAGTCAGTCGGGCGATCGCCAACGCATTTAGCCCTCTCCCCCGATGGCAAATGGCTCTATGCCACCCTCAAAACCGACGGACAACTGGCAAAAATTGACTTAAGCCAACCGAGTCTAGTGCAGCGGGTTGCCACGGGCGCAAAACCTCAAAGCTTCGCCCTCTCTGCCGATGGCCGGTTTGCCTATGTCGCTAACGTTGGTGCTGATTCCCTCAGTAAGGTGCAAACCGATAACCTGCAACGGCTCGAAACCATCGCTGTGCCACCTGTCCCTGTCGGCGTAGCCTACGACCCTAAAACCAATCGCCTTTGGGTTGCCAGTGCCTCCGGGCGCATTACCGTTTTGCAAGACACCCATTAAAAGCGCCCTGTTCTATGGGAAGGGTATCTCCTTATCCTGTTGACTCGAGTCAATCGCCTGGGCAATCAACCACTTGAACCGATCAATAAAAATTGCTTCGGCAAATTCTTCAGCCCGCTGAATGCAAGCGTGGGAAAAAAAGCGAAGTCCCTCAAATTGGGTAAGGGTTTGGCACAGACCCGCCACTGTTGCTTCGGCAAATAGTAGGCCAGTGCGATAGTTCAGCACCACTTCACAAATTCCACTCTGGGCTGAGGCGATCACCGGCACCCCGTAGCCCATCGCTTCTACAGGGGTAAACCCAAAATCGGCATCGGTTCGAGGAAAAATAAGTGCCCGCGTGTTGGCATAGATTTGGGCCATTTCGACCGTTGAGGGATTATCGATGAACTGAACCGTTCCGCCTAATTGCCGTAAATACGATTGGTAGGTCTGATAGTCAGGCGCTTGGGCGTTGCCCAGCCCGACTACCACCAAGGGCCGCTGCAATTCGCGACAGGCTTGCACGACTAAGTCGACCTGTTGCTGGGGGGCTAACTCTCCAGCATAGAGGTAGTAGCGCTCTCCTGCTTTGCCAGTAGCTGCAACCTTAACGGGGGGCACTACGACTGTTGCCGTACGTCGGTAATATTTTTGAATTCGCCGGGCAACAGTTTCTGAATTGGTGAACACCTGATCAACCCGTTGCATGGCATAAAAGTCATACTGCCGCAGCGCCGGATCAATCCATTTGCCGAATTGATTTGGGCGATGGACATAGGTGGCGGGTTCCCAGAGAGAACGGGAGGGTGTATGGCAGTAGCATAGATGCACGGCATCAGCGCGGGTCAGCACACTATGACTCAAATAGCCGCCAGAGGAGGAAAGAACTAAATCAAAGGCCGATAAGTCTAAAGCTTCCCAAAAGTAGGGACAAAGACCCCGATAGCCCCAGTAGTAGCGGGCGATCGCCGGTAGTCGCTGCGCCCAACTGGTGCAAATCTGCCAATCGGCAAAATGCTGCCAATCATCTCCCAAGCGATGCCGGTCAATAAAGGCCGTAAATACCGGCGCTTGGGGGTATATCTGATGAATCACAGTAAGGATGCGCTCTGCATCCCCATAGGTGCGTAGGCAATCGTGAACCAAAGCGACCTTCATGCTAATGCCCTCTTTGCTTCAGCGAAGCAGGCATTCACCTAGACTTCACCGCGAATGGTAAAGGAGTAATCGCCACCGGGTTCAAGCTGGTAATCTTTTTGCTCTAGAAAGCGGCTCAGGGGTTCTCGAATCAGTGCGCGCCCCAAAGAAGGTTGCACGGATAAGATGCCCTGGCGAAACGACCACTCAAATCGCCACTCGTAATGATTGGCTCTAACCTCACCTTCGAGCTTACCCTGCTGCCAGCATTGACGGGTAATTCGAACGTAGGCGGTAGTTTCAGGCAATCGCCGATTAGCCAAAGTGCTCTCCCTGGGTAGCCTACCTATGCCAGTCGGGCATCAGGCTCAGAAACCCACAATACCAGACCCTTTGGCACTCGCGTCAAGACTACCCGATTGCCACGCTCTAGCAATCGCTGCGCGCCGCGCTGGGCAGCAGCATGATCGGTGTAGAGCCGCACGCAGCTATAAAACTGGCCACTGTAGGCGATCGCCCCAACCGGTTTCGGCAAACCCGGCAAGTAGATGTGGCAGTTTTTGAAGGTACCTTTCTCTAAAGTCAACACTTGATGGGGAAATGATGGTGCGATGTTAGGGTTTCCGAGCATAAGTTTACGTTTAGGTGCTAAACGGGGATAGAACACTCACAATCCAGAACCTCTAATGTAAAGAATTCTGCAACGTTTGACCACGGTTAAACTACAGAAACAAACCGCTTAATAACCGTTTCGATGGATTTTAGGCCGATTTTCTGAGGCTGGTTGCAGGGGGTAGGCGATCCCACCTATGGTTTCTTGATGGCGACCATGTATTCACGTCTCGGCTACAGCTCTTAAACCCCTGCGGGAAGAGGTTTCCTCTAAATCAACACCTCCTTGGCGGCGCAGTGTGATCGTCAAGGCATTACTTGTAGAAATATATTCCTTTTCCTTAGGAATAAAACCCCTACTGAAGGGTCTCTAGGTCAATGCTGCGGTGATTGTAGCGACTCATCGTTTTCTCGATCCCGCGCTGCAAAATTGATTCCACCAGTTCGACCGCCAGGTTGATGACTTCACGCGCAACCCCAGCTTCCTGTGGAGTAAATCTTCCCAAAACATGAGCAACGGTATCTTTTTCGGGATGAATGGCTTTGGCGCTACCAATTCCAATTCTCAAGCGAGGAAAAGCCTGGGTTCCCAGGTGGGCGATCGCTGATTTCATGCCATTGTGGCCCCCCGCTGAACCCGATTGGCGCAGGCGGAGTTTGCCTAGCGGCAAATCCATGTCATCGTAAACCACCAGCACAGACGTTGGCTCTAACTTATACCAATCCAGCACCGCCCGAATCGACTGACCGGAGTGGTTCATATAAGTCAGGGGTTTAAGTAGACGCACCCGCTGCTGCCCCCTGTAGCCCTCTCCGACTTCTCCTTGAAATTTGCGCTGCTGTGTGAGCAAAACCTGCCAACTTTGAGCTAGGGCATCGATTACATCAAACCCAATATTATGGCGGGTGTGGGCATACTGACTGCCAGGATTCCCCAGACCCACGATCAGACTGGGGATAGCGGATGATTCAGGCGCGACGGTCATATCCCTTGATAGATAAACAGCCCACTCTCCATCCTCACCCACAAACGTGGCCCTGACAACTGATAATAGGTTTATATTCGCTCAGCAAAGGGTGGGATTGCGTCGCGTGTCAGCTTCATTTGATAGAATCAACGATGTGACATGGATCACACTTAAAACGGTGCCCTTTCGTTGGGAGGCGGAGCTGTCGCAACAGTTGCTAGAGAGCCAGGGTATTGCTGCTCGACTAGTCGATTTGGGTTTGTCTGCCTATCTAGGGGTTGGCAGCTTAACGGCTTTACAGGTGCAACTCCACTCTTATCAGAGTGCCCTTGATTTATTAGCTGCGATCAAGGTTGACTCTGACGCTATTTCTGCCGAATCAGAATCTGAAGACGGCTCTTAAACAATGCCAGAACCCACAATCGGCAATTTCTTCAAGGCACTGACAAGGGCCGCGACTGCTTGACAAATTCAGGCAATGACATACAAAGAGAATCAATTTTTAGAAAACTTCTTCTGGAAAAAATTGTCTAATTGCTTATTGATTGAGGAAAAACAGCATCAATGTCTTTATTTGACTGGTTTGCAAATCGCCGAAAAGAGGGGC
Organism: uncultured Leptolyngbyaceae cyanobacterium; assembly: GCA_938023035.1. Taxonomy (GTDB): domain Bacteria; phylum Cyanobacteriota; class Cyanobacteriia; order Leptolyngbyales; family Leptolyngbyaceae; genus DSRU01. The sequence goes on from CALIDI010000031.1 coordinate 16,088, forward strand.
CGACGTTACGAGAGGGCCAGGAGCGAGAAATTGCCGATGGCCTGTGGTCAAAGTGTGAAGCGTGTGGGGTCTTAACTTACACCAAGGATTTGCGGGCGAATCAGATGGTTTGCCTAGAATGTGGGCATCATATGCGGGTTTACAGCGATGAGCGCATTCGCCAACTGGTGGATTCAGGGAGTTGGCTGCCGCTGGATGAGGGTCTGCAAGCAACGGATCCGTTGAAGTTTCGCGATCGCAAATCCTACAGCGATCGTCTGCGGGAAATGCAGGACAAGCTTAAGCTGAAGGATGCCGTACAAACTGGGATTGGTCAGATTGACGGACAGCCCCTTGGTCTGGGCGTGATGGATTTTCGCTTTATGGGGGGCAGCATGGGGTCTGTTGTGGGTGAGAAACTGACTCGCCTGATTGAGCGCGCTACCCGTGAACGTCTGCCCGTTGTGATTGTGTGTGCTTCTGGAGGAGCCAGAATGCAGGAAGGGATGCTGAGCTTGATGCAAATGGCTAAGATCTCAGCCGCCTTAGAGCGTCACCGAGAAGCCCGCTTGCTATACATTCCGGTGTTGACCCATCCCACAACGGGTGGGGTGACGGCTAGTTTTGCAATGCTGGGAGACTTGATCTTGGCAGAGCCAAAGGCCACCATTGGCTTTGCCGGGCGGCGTGTGGTTGAGCAAACCCTGCGCGAAAAATTACCCGATGACTTTCAGACGGCAGAGTATTTGCTTCAGCATGGCTTCGTGGATGCGATCGTTCCCCGCACTCAATTGAAAAAGACGTTGTCGCAGTTGATTCGGCTGCATCGCCCCCAATCAATGACGGGTTCGTTTTCCCACCACCGTTCATCAGAAGTAGAGAGGGCAAATTCCCTCTATCCAATAGAGGGAATTGGGAGTCGAGAATAGTTGCTCGGAAATGAGTTAAGGTTATTGCAATTTCAAAAACTTTTCTAGAGCAGCTACCATTTTGGGTGGCCAATGGCGCACATTCGCTACCCAGTCAATGTCTTTATAGCGAGCATCGGTACCAACGGCGGAAACCCACTGACTTTCTGCTTCACCTTGATTGCCATTCACCCACAGAACTGCCGTCAGTGCTGCCCGCATATCTGCAAAGGTGGGGTATTTGCGCACCAGATGCCGCATATTGCGAATAGCGTCTTCGGTTTTGCCGAGCTGATAGAGAGCAAGGGCATAGTTCGCACGGGCAAATACGTACTGGGGGGCTAAATCAGCCGCCTTTTTGAAATCGGCTAGGGCGGTTTCCCAGTCTCCCATTTTGCCTTCTGCGTTGCCCCGATTACTGTAGGCGACGGGATCCTGGGGGTCGAGTTCGAGGACATGGTTGTAGTTTGCGATCGCCGCTTCGTACTGCCCTAGCCCCTCTAGGGCTGCCCCCTTATTCAGGTAGGGGTCGGGTGCGTTTGGAGCCAGTTCAATCGCCTTATCGTAGTCAGCGATGGCGGCTTCCAACTTGTTTTGGCTAACCCGTGAGTTGCCCCGGTTGCTCCAAATGGCAGGGTTCTGAGGAAAGCGATCAATTAACTTTGTCCAAAGGGTTTCAGCGGTGGTGAAATCCCCCTTGTTGGTGGCTTCAAAGGCTTCGTCTGCGATCGCGTCTAGTTCTTGTACAAAGTTCAAGAGATCCGGGGCCACCGTGACTGGCTCATCCCCCGCTGAGGCCGGAGACGGAACCACAACCGCCGCAGGATGATCGGGTGCAACTGGCTCAGGTGATGGAGTCACCGCTTCTGCGGCAAGAACCGACAAGGACATTAACCAGCAACAGCTAGCAAGGAAAAAAGCAAGTAATGAGCGAAACATGGAAGGCATAGTTAGACAAAGATAGAGGAATCAAAAGAGCAAGAAAGTCCAGAAACTGGAGTTGAACCAGTGACAAGACGGGTTGAGAGGGTTGAGTGATCGAAGCGGCTGAGGCAGGAGAGAGCAGCTTTCCCCATATGGGTACCCATCGATTTAATCCCCAGTCCTAAGACAACAGCGGTAATTGGTGATTAGGTGGCGGATAACCCAAGTGTCGATACCCTGCCGCTGTGACTACCCGCCCCCGTAGTGTGCGGTTGAGGTAACCAATCTGAAGTAAGTAGGGTTCATAGACTTCCTCAATCGTTTGGGTATCTTCTCCTGTTGCCGCTGCCATCGTATCAAGCCCAACCGGGCCGCCGCCAAAGTTTTCAATCATTAGACTCAGGAGGCGGCGATCTGTCCAATCTAAACCACAGGGATCGACGTTATAGAGTTCTAATGCCTCCGCCGCGATCGCTGCTGTGATTGTCCCAGATTTTTTTACCTGTACATAGTCGCGCACACGGCGAAGCAGGCGATTGGCAATCCGGGGTGTGCCCCGCGATCGCCGGGCAATTTCTGTCGCCCCCGAGTCGGTAACTGGCGTATCCAGTAATTTCGCCGTGCGCAGAACGATTTGAGTGAGTTCATCCAGCTCATAGAACCGCAGGCGTTGAATTAGACCAAAGCGATCGCGCAGGGGAGAGGTTAAAGCCCCCACCCGAGTAGTGGCTCCTACCAGCGTAAAGGGTTGCAGTGGAATGGAGCGGGTGCGGGCACCGGTACCCTTACCAATCGTCACATCAACCCGAAAGTCTTCCATCGCTGGATAAAGCAGCTCTTCGGTTACCCGCGGAAGACGATGAATTTCATCAATGAATAGCACATCACCCCGTTGTAGATTGACCAGCAGGCCCATGATATCGCGGGGGCGCTCTAAAGCTGGAGCAGTTGTAATTTTGCAATTGACTCCCATTTCTGCCGCCAAAATCAATGCCATCGTCGTTTTTCCGAGACCGGGCGGCCCGTAGAGCAGCAAGTGGTCTAGACTTTCATTCCGTACTTTGCTGGCCTGAATCGCGATTCCCAGAACTTCCTTCAAATCTTTCTGACCCAGGTATTCAGCGAGCCGCTGGGGGCGAAGCTGTTCTTCCTGGTTGCCCTGTTCCTCTGGCTCGGCATTGGGTTTCAGTAAGGTGTTTTCAGATTGGTCTTTACCGGTGGCAGGGGTTGCCTTGGGGGCGGCACTAGGGCTTTCTGCGGGGGGATTGGTCGGCTCAGGAAACTGTTTTGACGAAATAATAGCCATGGCGATGGGTTTGAAGACTTTGAGGGCAGAGACTGATGGTGGGGTTTCTGAAAGACTGGGCGGTCAAATCGCCTCACCAACGCTGAGTTTATCGATGGTAGGCTGCAAGATCGCGATGTCACTGCTCGTTGTCGGCGCAGAGCACCACGGCAAAGAGCGAAGGAAATCCATGGAAAATTTGAGGTTCTGATCCAGAAGGTCAAGTGGTAGGTCGTTATCGAAGACAGGTACTTTGTACTATACACAATCGCTTCTCAGCCGTTAGATGTTGGCGATCGCACCTAAATTTTGTTAAGTTTTTTAACAAAGTTAATAGAGCCGTTTAAGATGACCATTAACGGGGGGCAGCCCCAATTATTGCGATCGCCCTTTGACTCAATGATTTTTTCGCCTGGTGATGAGCTGAACCTGCCCCGTCTTCCTGACGGTCAGCCTGATTTGGGGCAATGTTCTGACCCAGAATTGCAAGCAGCCCTCTTAGAGAATCTTGCGTTGAGGGAGCAAATTGCGACTCAAACCCAGCTTTTGCAGTTAATGACGCATCAACTGGCGACTCCCCTGACTTCTCTGAGCGGGGCGCTGGGTCTGCTCACAGAGGCTGACTTAAGCGCAGATCATCGGCAAGAGTTTTTAGACCAGGTGCGTCAGGATATTGGGCGAATGCGCCATCTCTTGTCCGATCTAGGGGCCATTCGCCATGTGGAGACCGGAAAGCTTCAGACCCGGTCTGAGCCGCTCTCTGTCATTCAAATTGTGACTGAGGTGATGCAGGGCTTTAGCAATTGTTCTGTAACGTATCACTTTGATCCTTCGTTGCCGCTGGTCTGGGGCGATCGCTGGCAGACCTCCCAGGTGCTGGTGAATCTAATTTCGAATGCTGTTAAATATTCGCCAGCCGGCTGTGTGCTGGAGGTGGGAGCGACGCAGATCCACCCCGATTGGCTAGAGGTTTGGGTGCGCGACCATGGGTTAGGCATTCCCGCAGCTGATCAACCCCATATCTTTGATCGGTTTTATCGGGTTAAGCATGGCGATCGCCACCATATTCAAGGAACAGGGCTGGGATTGGCACTTTGCAAACTCCTGGTTGAAAACCAGGGCGGGCAACTTGGGTTTGAATCCACCCATGGGAAGGGGAGTCGATTTTTCTTTACCCTGCCGACCCGGGCGCGCTAACCTGACCGGCGTGGCGTTCTAGGGCAAACTGCACTAATTGATCGACAAGATCGGGAAACGGTACACCGCTGGCGGCCCAAAGCTGAGGATACATGCTGGTCGAGGTAAAACCTGGAAGCGTATTAATTTCGTTAATCAAGATTTCGCTGGTATTTTCCACATAGAAAAAATCAACTCTTGCCAGCCCTGCCGCGTCGATCGCTTGAAACGCTTGAATCGCAGCTGCACGAATTTGTTCGCTAACGGCAGCCGGTAAATCTGCTGGAATAATTAGATTTGCTTGCCCTTCTGTATATTTGGTTTCGTAGTCGTAGAAATCGCTTTGGTAAGTGATTTCTCCAACAACAGAGGCTTTGGGGTTGTCATTGCCTAAAACAGCGCATTCCACTTCACGAGCAAGCACACCCGCTTCAACAATAATGCGGCGGTCATAACTAGCGGCATTATCCAGAGCGGCTTCCAGTTGAGTACGGTTGCGCGCCTTAGAAATCCCTACAGAAGAACCCAGGTTGGCGGGTTTGATAAAGCAGGGATAACCCAACGTGGCTTCAATTTGGTCGCACAATTTCGGAAAAACGCAGGGGTTTGACCAAATCTGAGCGCGGGTGACCGCAAGGTATCGCACTTGGGGCAGACCGGCCTGGGCAAAGGCCGTTTTCATGGCGAGCTTGTCCATACCGGTGGCAGATCCCAATACGCCAGAACCGACAAACGGTACCTGGAGAAGTTTGAGTAACCCCTGAATTGTGCCATCCTCGCCATTTGGCCCATGCAAAATCGGGAACCAGACGTCGACTTCTGCGGCCTCCACCGGAAATTGCCAGCGAGCCAGTCGCTGCTGAGCGATGTGTGTTGTCGAGTCATCTATGGTTTTTGGGGGCACAGCGATCGCAGATTCCAGCACCGCCTGGGCGATCGCGGGGTTACACCAATCCCCATTTTTTTGAATATAAAACGGTAGCAGGTCATATTTTTCGCGGTTTGCACCGGTCGCCAGGGCACGGGCGATCGCCCCCGCCGAGCGAATCGAGACTTCATGCTCTCCAGAGCGCCCGCCGAACAACAGCCCAACTTTTTGCTTTGCCATAACCTGCTTACCTTCTCAATCAAATCGTTATCACTGCGGCTAGGCCGCCATAGCCAGTAATCTACCCTGAAGCCGGGTTATACAAAAATTAACCTTTCCAAGAACATAAAAGTATTGGAATCAGCGCCAGTCCTGTCAAGATAGAACCGGTGAGTTATAAAACTACATTAAACTCATTGCTAACATCAGGTCGTCTATTCATTCCTTTTTTGGTGCGCTCCTTCTAACTCCAACCTGAAGCTATGCAACGACCGAGCTCTCCCTTCAATCCTGATCGCATCCAGAATGATCCCCAGCCGTTGTTCTTGTTCCCTCCCCAGGGAAGGGCGGTAGCGGTAGATCGAGCGCTAGAAAGTGAGGCCACTGGACGACGACGTTATTCTACAGAAAGACGAGGTGTCTACGCAGACAACGAGGTTGATTGGCTCCGTCGGGGCGAGGTACTGGCCAATCAAGGGATGTATGCAGAAGCCTTGGAGCATTTCGACCAGGCGATTGCCCTTAATCCTGAGGCCGCAGAGGCCTGGGTTTTTCGAGGCGTAATGCTGATCCACCTGGGTGAATACCAGGTGGCATTGGAAAGTTGCGATCGCGCCATTCAACTGGCTCCTGATCATCAGGAGGCCTGGATTTTTCGAGGAGTCGCCCTCCATCGTTTAGGTTCTTACCAATTGGCTTATAAAAGCTATCAACAGGCCATCGGGGTGCCTCAGACTCACTGGCAACAAGTGTTAAAGCAAATCGGGCAATTTCTTCTCAGGTTTTTAGAGAGAGTGCCACTGGTTCAGCACATCTTGGATTCTCGACCACAAGATCCGGATAATCCTGAGTCTTTTAGAGAAAGGACCAGAGGAAAGGACTTGAACTGTAAACCCTGACTGTTCTCAGCTATTTTTGAAGAGAGGTAACCAACCTCTAACTGCCACAGGCCAGGGCGTATCACGAGGCGGAGTTCAAAATGAAAAATGCTTAGTAGGCATAAGGGGGCAGGCTGAACTGGGCTGCAAGTAATTTTTGTTACTGCGTTCTTCAAAACTTCGTAAACCAATCATTCATGTAGGGAGCTTGGCAAAGGCCAGAAATGAAAGTGTTTACTTGAGTTCTCAGACGGTAATTGGGCATCTTTGTGTTGATGTTTTGGTGAAGTCGTAGAAGCACAATTGAATCCAGAGGCCAGCAAAAGTTATAAGCTGTGTTAAAGCCCTGCCTTAGTTAGAAAAAGTTGCTCTAAAGGGGAGGGTTGGCTCTGCTGATCCGTTAAAAATTTCAGCTAGGCAGGCAATCAAAGAACTGTACAGTTGGTTGGGTGTAGTAGGTTAAGGAATTAAATGAATGAATGTCATCTCGACAGCAATTCCTGAAGTGCTGATTATTGAGCCTCGTGTCTTTGGCGACGAACGGGGCTTTTTTATGGAGAGCTATAACCAGCAGGCCTTTGCTGATAAAGCAGGAATCACGGCCCACTTTGTGCAGGATAATCACTCGCGCTCTAGTAAAAACGTCCTTCGAGGATTACATTATCAAATTCAGCAGGCCCAGGGTAAGCTTGTGCGGGCCATTGTGGGAACAATATTGGATGTTGCTGTTGATATTCGGCGGAGTTCTCCGACCTTCGGTCAATGGGTCAGTTGTGAGCTGAGTGCTGAAAACAAGCGGATGCTTTGGGTTCCGGCTGGTTTTGCGCACGGCTTTCTGGTGACTTCAGAGGTTGCAGAAGTGCTGTACAAAGCAACCGATTTCTATGCTCCCCAGTACGAGCGCTCGATTTTGTGGAACGACCCAGACCTGGCGATCGCCTGGAACCTAGATGGAGAACCCGTCCTCTCTGCCAAAGATCTGGCAGGGAAACCCCTGAAAGATGCCGAAGTTTACTCTTAGCCCACTTCTTCTATCTCTCTAACCCCTATGAAAGCAATCATTCTCAGTGGCGGTAAAGGTACTCGGTTACGACCTCTCACCTACACTGGTGCCAAACAACTGGTACCCGTTGCCAATAAGCCCATCCTCTGGTACGGCATTGAATCTATCGTAGCGGCTGGCATTACCGATATTGGTATTATCATTAGCCCCGAAACGGGTGAAGAGGTGAAAACCAAGACCGGCAATGGGGAACAGTTTGGCGCTAATATCACTTATATCTTGCAGGATAAGCCTGCGGGGTTGGCCCACGCAGTGAAAACGGCTCGTCCTTTCTTGGGCGATTCTCCCTTTGTGATGTACCTAGGGGATAACCTGATTCAAGATCGGCTAAGTCCCCTGCTGAATATCTTCAAAGAGCAGCATATGGATGCCCTGATTATGCTGCGCCCAGTCCCTAACCCTACGGCCTTTGGCGTGGCTGAAGTCGATTCCCAGGGCAAAGTTCTACGACTGGTCGAAAAGCCCAAGGTGCCGCCTTCAAACCTGGCCTTAGTGGGCATTTATTTCTTTGATAAAAGTATCCATGCGGCCATTGATCGCATCCAGCCCTCTGCAAGGGGTGAATTAGAAATCACCGATGCAATCCAAAACCTGATTGATCACAACTTGCATGTCGAAGCAAGTCAAATCGAGGGCTGGTGGCTTGATACAGGAAAGAAAGATGATTTGCTGAGTGCTAACCAAATTATCCTAGATACCTGTTTGCTTCAGCCCGTCGTTGCAGGCAATATCGATGAGAAGAGTCAAATCTCTGGCCGGGTGCAAGTTGGCGAGGGTTCCACCTTAATTAATTGCACAGTGCGTGGCCCGGTGACCATCGGTAAGGGATGCCATCTCGAAAACTGCTTTATTGGCCCCTATAGCAGTATTGCGGATCAGGTTCATCTGGTCGATGTCGATGTGGAACACAGTGTGATTTTACAAGGGGCTAAAATTTCTGGCATTCATCAACGCATTGTTGATAGTGTGATTGGGCAACGCGCTCAGCTCCATGCGGCGCCTCCACGCCCTAAAGCACTACGGTTTATGATTGGCGATGATTGTCAAATTGAGTTGACTTAGATCGTCTCTGCACCGTTCATGATAGCGGGTGAGAGGGCGATCGCTAACCGCAAAACCGACGCTGTGCTACGAAATTTTAGTTGGCTCAGGCTCTTGCATGGGTGGTGCTAGATCAATGGTGCTGAAATCAGCGAAATGGAGTGCCCAGAATTCTGGATTTTAAGGAATCTAGGAATTGGCCGATCCTGAGTCTAGTGACCCTGGATCTGATACCGTTTTGGACTCAGGGCTTGCAATTTTGGATCGCAGAACCCCCGCAACGCCAAATGCTCAGTCGAAGAGTTGGCGTGCCCTCCGCTGCAATTGGGATGAGGTCACTCAATGACATCTGAAGCCCTTTGCCTATCGAACTGCGCCTTGCCGTGGGCGTGTTGTAAAAAAATCAGCGAACTACCGTGTATGAGCAATGACAAAACCACCGATAGTACAAGTGCCATGCAAGGCATTCACCCCCGGATTTTAATTGTGGCCGAAAATGCATCGGCAAAGTTTGGCGGAGAAGCCGCTCTGCCAATGCACTATTTCCGCAAATTTCGGGCAGCTCAACTGGAAACCTGGTTAATTGCGCATGAACGCACACGGGCAGAATTAAGCAGTCTGTTTCCTCAAGATTTTGACCGGATCTATTTTGTTCCCGATACGATCTGGCATCGCCTTCTTTGGAATCTGGGCAGCCTCTTACCCCGTAAGCTTGCCAATATGACCCTTGGCTTTTTAATGAGTTTATTGAGTCAGATGATTCAGCGCCAACTCATCCGCCGGGTGGTGCGTCAACATCAGGTGGATATCATCCACCAACCGATTCCGGTCTCTCCGAAGGAACCTTCGATGATTTTTGGCATGGGGGTGCCCGTTGTGATTGGACCTATGAATGGAGGGATGAATTATCCTCCGGCCTTTCAAGCAATGGAGAGTCGGTTGGTGCGTTCTGCGGTTGGTATGGGTCGGTTCTTCGCAGATTGGATGAATGTGCTGATTCCTGGAAAGCGGCAGGCGGCCCTGCTGCTAGTGGCTAATCAGCGTACCAGGGCGGCCCTCCCAAAGGGGATTGGCTCAAGGGTGGTTGAGCTGGTTGAGAATGGGGTGGATTTAGCTATCTGGCAGCCGAAGCCAGAGATTGTGGGCTTATCCAATGAATCGAAATCCAATGAATCGAAATCGCTACTAGCGGCTGGAGCAGCGCCCCAACCCATTCGATTTATTTTTGTGGGGCGGTTAGTTGCTTGGAAGGCTGTTGATTTACTCATTGAGGCATTTAGCCGGCTTGCGCCAGAACTACCAATCAGTCTAGAAATTATTGGCGATGGGGTGGAGCGATCGCGCCTGGAAATGCAGGCCCATCACTTGGGTTTGTGGACAAAGACTGAGGCCAGCTTGACCCAAGCAAATCCCAGCCCGAATCGGGTTGAGTTTTTAGGCTGGCTTTCTCAGGTAGAGTGCGCCCGGCACTTGCAACGGGCTGACGTCATGGTCTTACCCAGCCTGTGGGAGTGTGGCGGGGCGGTTGTGCTGGAAGCAATGGCCGTCGGGCTACCTGTGATTGCCACCAACTGGGGTGGCCCTGCTGACTACCTGAATGAAAGTTGTGGAATCTTGGTTGATCCAGTGAGTCGAGAAGGCTTGATTGCTGGATTAGCCAGCGCGATGCGGCAACTAGCGGTGGCTCCTGAATTACGCCTGGCTATGGGAAAAGCCGGTCGGGAACGGGTGGTGCAACAGTTTAATTGGGATGTTAAAGCAGAGCAAATGCTGCGTCTTTATCAAAGTGTTCTAGAGACATCCCCAGATTTGGCAGAAGCCCTGGTGACTGAACCAGTGCAATCGGCTCAGGGTTGAGTCCTTTGTCCTTATTTGTTGATGAAAGAGGTAAAACCATGACAGAGCAGTTAGGAATCCGAACCCCCCGACGTTTGATTGTGACCGGTGGTGCCGGGTTTATTGGGGCCAATTTTGTTCACTATTGGTGTGGCAAATATCCTGGCGATCGCGTGGTTGTGCTGGATGCTCTCACCTACGCGGGTAACCGAGCTACGATTGCCCCCCTGGAGGGCAAAGCGAATTTGCGCTTTGTGCAGGGAGATATTTGCGATCGCCCCTTAATTGATCAGTTACTTAAAGAAGAAGACATTGATCTTCTAGTGCACTTCGCCGCAGAATCTCATGTGGATCGCTCCATCCTGGGGCCAGGAGCGTTTGTCCAGACGAACGTTGTCGGAACCTTCACCCTGCTGGAGGCCTTTCGGCAGCATTGGCTGGCTCATGATCAGCCTGATACTTTTCGCTTCCATCACGTTTCCACGGATGAGGTTTATGGCAGTTTGGAACCAGACGATCCTGCCTTTACGGAGACAACTCCCTACGCGCCCAACAGCCCCTACTCGGCATCAAAGGCTGGTAGCGACCACCTTGTGCGGGCCTACCATCATACCTATGGGTTGCCGACGTTGATGACCAATTGTTCCAATAACTACGGACCTTACCATTTCCCCGAAAAGCTGATCCCGTTGATGTGCATCAATATTCTTTTAGGGAAACCTTTGCCGGTCTATGGGGATGGCCAAAATGTACGGGATTGGCTATATGTCGAAGACCACTGTAGCGCCATTGATGCGGTTATCCATGGGAGCAAGCCAGGTGAAACCTATAATGTTGGCGGCAACAACGAGGTGAAAAACCTTGATCTTGTTCATAAGCTCTGTGATCTGATGGATGAACTAGCGCCTGATCTTCCGGTTCGTCCGGCCAAACAACTGATTACCTTTGTCAAAGATCGTCCCGGCCACGACCGTCGTTATGCGATCAATGCCACCAAGCTGAAAACAGACCTGGGCTGGACTCCGGCGCAAACGGTTGATAGTGGCCTGCGGCAAACCGTACTCTGGTATCTCAATCACCGGGATTGGTGGCAACCGCTCTTATCTCAGGAATACCAGGCGTACTACCAAAAGGTTTATGCCTCTGTATAGAGTGATAGGGATAATAGAGTGATAGGGCCAGGGGGGTTGTGTTGTCTTCTGCTTTTTCTTTTGGCCCTAGGGGACGTTTACTTCTATGGTGAAGCCCTGTGCAAAACCTGGCGGGTCTGGCATCCAAATTGTCTCTAGACGGAGTAGTTAAGGCGGGATAAGCACCTCTTTCCTTGATTTCCCTTGATTTCCCTTGATTTCTAAGGAAGGGGGAGGGATTGAAGCAAGCCACGAGCTTTTAGACGGGCGAATTTTGCAAATCAGCGGAATGGTCTCTGCCTGAGTACGAGATTAACCCATCTCTTGGTCGTCTAGTTACATTCATGTTCCTAAACTTCGGGACTGGAAACAAGGTTCGCATTGCTGCTGTAGGCAATGCCTGCCTGCTGAAAGCGGCGTAGAACCTCTGCCAGGCGATCACACTCAGCAATTAGGCTAATCCGCACATAACCTTCGCCGCCGCTACCAAAAGCATTACCGGGAGTCACGACTACCCCTGTTTGCTGCAAGACTGATAGGGCAAAATCGGTGGAGTTTGTCGCGGGGGGGCAGGGCACCCAAAGGTACATCGTGGCTTTTGTTTTGGGAACATTCCACCCTAGTTCTGCCAGACCTGCAATCAAAAAATCTCGGCGCGTGCGATACCGGGCTTGAACCTCGTGGAGATAGACATCGGGCAAACGTAAAGCCGTCTCTGCGGCTGTTTGTAAAGCGGCAAAGATGCCATAGTCCAGATTGGTCTTAAGGGTACGCAACCCTTGGATAATGTGGCGATTGCCCACAACAAAACCAACCCGCCAGCCGGCCATGTTGTAGGTTTTAGACATGGTGTGAAACTCAACCCCAAGCTCTTTCGCACCGGGAATTTCTAACAAGCTGGTGGGCTGATAGCCATCAAAGGCTAGCTCTGCGTAGGCCTGATCATGCACTAGCAAAATCTCATACTTGCGGGCAAAAGCCACGATTTCCTCAAAAAACTCTCTGGGAGCCGTTGCTGCCGTGGGGTTACTGGGATAGTTGAAGTAGAGAATTTTAGCCCGCTCGGCGATCGCATCGGGAATGGCAGCTAAGTCAATTAACCAATCATTGTCGGGGCGCAGCACCAGACTGTAAATCTCCGCCCCCGCAATCAAGGGGCCACGGAAATGGGCGGGATAGGCGGGGCTGGGTACCAGCACCAAATCCCCTGGGTTGATATAGGCGAGGGCCAGATGGGTCAGCCCTTCCTTTGAACCAAGCAGCGGCAGGGCTTCGCTTTCGGGGTCAAGCTGCACCCCATACCGGCGATGATACCATTCTGTAATCGCCCGCCGAAAATTAGCCGTACCTTCAAAGGGGGGATAACCATGATTCTTGGGATTTTGCAGTGCCGCGATCGCCGCTGCGACAACCGGTTCAGGAGTGGCTCCGTCGGGATTTCCCATCCCCAAATCAATTAAATCTAACCCCTGCTCGCGCGCCCGTGCCTTTAGCTCATCCAACCGAGCAAACACGTAGGGGGGTAAAGAACTCAGGCGAGCAGCAGGACTGAGCCAGTCAAGTTTCATCCCGACACCTCCTCAGTCATCACAGGGACAAAGGGCGTGGTTGTTTCCAAGAGTTGTCCACTCCCATCCAGTTTTCTGTCGTCAGAGCGGTTGGGTGACTGGGTAGAGACCATGGCCGCAATGAGATGCAGCGGATCTACCTTAAAGGGCAGGTGATGAATGTCTGAGGTTGGCTGACACGCGATCACGGCGGCTTGCTGGAGTTCTGCCAAGGTCACCTGGGCTAACCCTAACGCCTCTAGGTTTTGGGGGAGACCAATTGTTTCATAAAACTTGAGGAGTTGCTGCCGGGCTGTTGCCGCCAGTTGGCTCCCCTGGAGCATTTCTTCTAAACGCAACTGGACGAGAATCCCATAGGCCACTTTTTCGCCATGGAGCGCCCCATGGCAAGCTGGAAGATGGGTCAGGCCATTGTGCACGGCATGGGCTGCCACAGTACGACATTGGGCACCCCCTAGACCCCCAATCACCCCCGCCAGCAGCACGGTAGCATCGACCACCTCTTGCCAGACAGGGCCTCCTGGTTCTGCTAGGGCGATCGCAGCCTTTTGCAGCAAAATATCTCGCAGCACTCTTGCCTGTTGGACAGCGGCAATGATCAATGTTTGTTCCGAATGTCCACTACTAACGGACGCCTCATACCATTTCGCGATCGCATCCCCGATACCTGCGACCAGCGTTCGGGTTGGGGCTGACTGAATCAAGCCATAATCTAAGACCAACAAATCTGGACAGTGCGGCAGCGGCACATCATAGAGAAAAGCCCCCCGATCAGAGTAGACATTGGATAATGCCGTCCAAGCGGCACAGGTTGCCGCCGAAGAGGGAATCGTCACGATGGGAAGCTGGCACTGATGGGCTAATAACTTAGCTGCATCCAGAGCTTTGCCGCCTCCTAGCCCAACGATCACATCGGCTCGATGCTGCATCACAGACTGCCGCATTTTTGCCAGTGTTGCTTCACTACAATCTGGACTGTAGGTAACCGTTACCCCTTCACAAGATTCGGCCTGCAACGCAGGTAGTACGTTGGCCTTGGCCAGTACCATCGTTTGGCGACCACTGACCACCAAGGGGCGATGGCCTAAAGTCGCGATTGCAGGCCCAACCTGGGCCAAAATCCCCCAACCGCGCATCACTTGAGCCGGGGCAACTGTGAGGAAGGGTAAAGCCGTGACAGTCATAGACAACACTCACAAAAAGAAACGCAAAACTTTCTCAGTAGCCCGCTCCTTCTGACTTCTGAGAGGGCTTTGATATCTACACCCTCAAGTTGCCGAGGCGGCCTGCACTTCGGCAAGACGAGCAGCATCAATGGTCACCTCAACAGTTTGGGTTGGCCCAGTCAAGGATCGCTGCGCTTGTCCCAAGTAGACAGGCTGAGAAACTCCCGGTGCTGGATGTAGAACAACCCGCGCCCGTACCGTTAAAGTACCATCAGCCGATAAACGCCCCGGCGAAGCCAAATCCACAGCCGCCTGTTGCAAGGTGGCTTGTAGTTGCTCTGCTGTAATTTTGGGGGGAACCGTGACCACAACCTGATTCGCCCCCGTATCGTAAACCCGTGTAAACCGCAAAGCGTTGGGAATGGAGGGGCGATCATGGAGACCTAGGCTGAGAGCAAAAAAACCAGCCGTTAAGACCCCCATAAAACTGGTGACCCCTACCAATCGAAATCGCACCCCCCATTGAAAAATCCAGGCGGCAATGGTTATAGCCAACATTGCCAGCGTGGCATAGCCAAACCATTGGGCATCGGTAACCAATTGATGGATAGATAACATGGATTCACCTGGAGTAGAGATGACAAGTCAGCTCCTGGGCAAGTCGTTGGTAGAACCTTAATCAGGAGAATACGAATTATAGCTTTGGCCAGACACCTTCGGATCGCTGCAATCGCTCAAAACCCACGAGGAGTCAATTATTTGGCTAGACCTCAACCGTAGCGATACGGCTTTGTTGTCGCCCAAAGATTGGTGAATGCGTTGTCAATTATTTGGCTAGATCTCAACTGTAACGATACTTCCAAGTGTCTTCCGCGTCCGATGTGGGTTGGTGAGTACGCCTACGTTGCTCTCCGCGCTATTCTTCAAATCTTATTCTTCAAACAACCAGGTCTTCACGCGCTCCAAACTTTTCCAACCCGGCTTACGAGCGAGGCCATCAGCAATATTTTGCTCGACCTCTTCTCTTAATTCTGCCGAAATCATGACAATCTGCTGAACAAGCTCAATATGAGGACGAACCCCTTTTTTCCCGGCGTCTAACATCGCTACCGCTAAGTTAACCCGGGACTGGGGATCTTGAGGATTCAGTTTGACTGCCTTGGTGGCTGCATCTACAGCTTGGTTAGGCTTATCAGTGAGCAGGTATAGCCAGGCCAAACAAGTCCAGGCCGCGCTAGCCTTCCTGGAACGATCGCAAATTTCCTTAAACACAGGAATAAGCTGCCCCGGAGCTTCACCCGCCTTATAGCGTTCAATCGCCTGATCAAATAAGTCTTCTACAGTTTGCGTCATGAGCCTATATTAAGGGTGTCGTTGTGGTGCCCAATCCAGACCCTGCGTCAGCTTTCCGAATCGAAAAAAACAGCAATAGCCAGACACTCTCACGCTGGCACCCTAGCACGTTCACGCTGTCTGAGCTTCTCTCATAAACAGATGATTGGCGCTTCAGTGATCAGCGCAGGCTGACCAAAAGATCCAGTCAACTCGAACTGACACAAGCATCTGAATCAGATTGAACATTCAGTTCTCTAGACTAGCAACGATCTGCCCCAAGCTCCAACTTTAAGCCGAGAATGACTTGCCACAGCCACAGGTTTGACTAGCGTTAGGGTTTGTAAACTGAAAGCCGCCCCCAATCAAAGCATCGCTATAATCCAGCACCATGCCATAGAGGTAGAGCAAGCTTTTAGGGTCGCAAACCACCTTAAACCCCTCATAGTCGTAAACTTCATCATCGGGCTGAATATTGTCAGCCTCTTCAAAATTCATCGTGTAGGACATGCCAGAGCACCCCCCGCCCCGTACACCGACTCGCAGACAGAGGTCTCTACCTTGCTGCTCACGTAACCGCAAAACATGACGAAGCGCTGCATCGGTCATCAGAATGCCGCGTTTTGGGGTCTCAGTGGCTTGTGTCATAGCTACTAAAGTTACTCCTTAGTCTAGGAATCTATCACTGACCAGGTTTGGCTCAACTTCTTGAGCGTGTTAGTCACTCCCTATCTTACCAAGAATCCCCAGGTCTGTAAGGTTGGCTCCAATCTACGAGGTAAGAGGCATTGATTGCTTGTGGCAGGCTAAAACAGGGGCAGAAGGGTCGGTGGAAAAAGCTGCAAAATAACGTCGGCAGCGCTAGCCTGCGCCCCTAGCAAAGGTGAATGATCCTTGCTGTTTTCAGCAGTTCCTTATCGAAAAGGAACTGCCCGGTTAAGATGAATATCTATCGCCCTTCAAGCGTGCTTCCCGGAGTACAGGCTTGCCCTGTTTTCCTTTCCAGAAGGTTAATTGCTATGACTAAGTTGAATCAGACAACGCGTCGTCGTTTGCTCGGTTTGCCGCAAATTCCCAGCGTGTGGGAAGGGGATCGCCGGGCACTTGTGCGCGGGGCCGGGCAGCTTGGCGCACCGGAGTGGGGCAGTGAGGCGAACGGGCCAGAGGGGGATTGCATTTTGTGGGTGGATGGCTCCCAGGGCATTGTCCGAGCGATGGATGTGGTGCCTCCAGAGGTGGGGACAGAAGCAGTGGTGCGTACTCTGTTGCGGGGGATGGAGCAACCCCACAGTCCAGGAATGCCGGCTCGTCCGCAAAAGATTGTAGTGCGCGATCGCGAGCTTTTATTTTTTCTGCGTGGAGTCTTACAAGGGCTAGACATTAATCTCGATTATGTGCCCGATTTGCCCCTCATCGACGAAATCTTTCGCGGATTTCAAGAGGCCCTGGGGAGCCGTCCACCCCAACTCCCTGAAGCCTATCTGCAAAGCTTACCCACCAAAGCGATGGACTTGTGGGCAGTGGCGCCCTGGCAGCGGTTGGAAGATCACCAAATTATTTCGATTGAACTGAATCAATGGGATATTGCCACCCTCTACGTTTCTATTATGGGCAAATTGGGCATGGAATATGGGGTGCTGTTTTATCGCTCCCTAGAGTCGTTGCAGCGCTTTCGCCAACAGGCTATGGCGGCCAACGAATCTACAGAAGCCATGGAAGAGGCCTTTTTGGGTCAAGACTGTCTATTTGTAACTTTTGATGCGGTTGCCAATATAGATGAACCCCTGAACCTCGCCCTGTTGCCCGATAGCGAAATTGAGCCAACCTTTGGTAGCTTACATCCCCTGGAGGGAATGCGAGCAAACCTGTGCGAAGAGGAAGCAGCTGCTTTGCAAGTTGCCCTAGAAGCCCTTTGCCGCTTCTTTAAGCAACATGGGCGTAAATTTGACCATGGCGAATTCCCGGCTCTGAGTGCCCGCTTTCGGATCGCGTCTCCTGACCTGGGGGGGGCGAGTAAGACCGTGAGTGTGACAGTGGCCACCCGGCCAGATTTGGCGGCAGAAATGCTAGAGATGGGCGAACCCGATGGTGCAGATCCGAGTCAAATGCCCTATATTCGCGATGACCTTGTTCCAGAAAACTCTTTTTTAAGTTTGGGGGTCGTTCCCTGGGAAACCTTAGATTTGGTGCGATCAGGGGCTGAACATCATCAGGTTGCAGAAAAAATGACTCAGGCTGGAGACGGGCTACCCGTCATTATGATTCAGACATCGCGTCCCAAAGCAAAAATCTTGATCCAAAACCTGAAGGAGGCCGGGGGGCTACAGGGGATTTGCTTTAACCCTGGGGAAGACCCCTACGGTGGCGATCACTATGACCTGGGGCTACTTCAGGCTGGTAGCGGTGATCTTTACCTGTTTGGCGAGTTTAGTGAGGAAGACCCAACCCATGCAGCAGCTCGTAAAAAGTGGGAGCAACGCTGTAAGAAAACGAAGGGTTATTGTGGGCTGATTATCGCTAAGGGATTAACGGGTGCAAGTCGGGGTAAGCCAAAGCTGGGTGACATGATTGGTTTGTTTGAAGCGCGGGCACTATCCCCAAAGGATTTGGGCCTAGGCACCTTGCAATTGACCCTGGCGGTTGACTGGATGTAGGCAGGTCGGTGTCGTGTACTCAACCCAGCGTTTACCGACGGCTCCCAGCAAGCTGCTGAGCTTGTCGATGGTGATTCAAGAAAAAAGCCATTCTTCTACCGGGTGAGTTCAGACACAGCAGGCCCGCGATCGCGCTATTCTGATGGGAGCGCCAAGTTACAGAACTTAACGGGTTCTCCCTCTTTTTTCTATGCAATGCATCATTAATCGCCGTGCTCAATTTTCTGCTAGCCACCGTTATTGGTTACCGGAGTTAAACGAAGCAGAGAATCAATGCCGGTTTGGAGTCTGCGCGAATGCGCCCGGTCATGGGCATAATTATGTGCTCTATGTTTCAATGCTAGGAGACCTCGACGAATACGGCATGGTTTTGAACCTGTCGAACGTTAAGCATGTGATCAAACGTGAGGTTACTAGTCAATTAGACTTTTCCTATCTCAATCAGGTTTGGCCAGAGTTTCAGCAAACCCTACCGACCACAGAAAATGTCGCACGGGTAATCTGGCAACGCCTAGTTCCTCACCTGCCGCTAATTCGCATTCAATTGTTTGAGAGTCCTGAACTTTGGGCCGATTATTACGGAGATGATATGGAAGCTTATCTCACAATTAGCACTCATTTTAGTGCTGCCCACCGCCTCGCTCGGCCTGATCTGAGCTACGAAGAAAATTGCGAGATTTACGGCAAGTGTGCCCGCCCCCACGGACATGGGCATAACTATCACCTAGAGGTAACGATTAAGGGCAACATTGACCCCCGCACTGGGATGATTGTCGACCTTGTAGACTTTCAAAAAATTGTTGATGACTATGTGGTTGAACCCTTTGACCACACGTTCTTAAACAAGGATATTTCTTACTTTGCGGAAGTGGTACCGACAGCAGAGAATATTGCTGTTCACATCCGCGACCTTTTGCTACAGCCTATTCGAGCCATTGGGGCGGAACTGCACAAAGTTAAGCTCATTGAAAGCCCTAACAATTCCTGTGAGGTCTATGCAACTAGCGCAATTGAGCCATTGCCAACTGTCGCAGAGCGGCAACCTGTTTTGGCAAGCTGTTGATTGCGTCAAGCTCCCTCCTTCAGTACTCTAGATAGGGAGATTGTTACGGTTCCTTTCCCTCAACCCTTTTTGGAGAAAAGCAATGGCAGGAGTGGTTTCTTTTGTGTTGATTCTTGGTGCAGCCGCAGCTCTGGCAATTGGGCTTTATTATGGCTTTCGGACAATTAAGTTGATCTAGCTACGCAGTTGACCTGGCTTAAGTTAACTGGGTAAGGTTGCTGCTGAGCTAGCAGAGTTTCCTTTGGGTACTCAGTTGAGTATTGCGGGCTGACTGTAGCCACAGCCCGCGATCTTCTAAGTGATATGAAGTGATGTAACGCCCCTATCCAGATTCTCTAAGCCTTTTGCAGCGAGGCCTTGATTGTTGCTAGCAGTGTTTTTACGCTGGGGTTAGCCTGTAGGGCTGTATAGTGGCGTGCCAGAGCAAGTAAGTTCGGGTGGCGAGCAAACCAGGGGGGCAAAACCGGCCTACGTACGGGCGATCGCAGTACTGATTTTTGCGGATAGTCAAACAGATAGCCGTTGTGAACGGTTCCACAGCCCGACTGAATATCATTCACTGAATTTGCTGGAAAGGCGCCCCAGGTAAGGCTGGGTACTCCAAAGATAACCCCCGACCAAATATTGATCCCGATCGCTCCATAGCGCAGGTGGGTAATGGCTTGCTCAATGATATGCTGCTGCTGCCGTTCAGTCATTGGGTCAACGAGTACTGTGCAGGAGAGGTTACCCCACACCTGCTCATTCACAAAGGGTATAGCCTGTTGCAAAAAATCCGCGGCGGTGGCGGCAGGCAGGTTGACATGAGCCAATACTCCACAAAACGCCTCCTGGGTGAGGGCGTATTCTCCTAATTGTGGGGGAATATCCTCAATCCAGAGCCACTCTAACTCATCTGTATCCGCGGTAGAGGGGGCCAGTCGCTGAGCCTGGGGATAACGCTCAACGAATTGTTGGTAGCGATCGCGCGCGCCAGGGTAATAGGCAGTTCGTAATGGTGTTTGGGCTAATTCTTGTTGCACCAGAGCCAAAAACTGGGATCGTTGTGGCCAATCCCTAGCGGTGACTAGAACTTTAGCGGCCGCACAGTTAAAACTGGCATTGTGTACGACCATACTGGCCACCTGACGGGCTTGATAGGCGAGATCAGGGAGTGCCCAATCGCCAGGAACAACCAGTACTGGGGTAACGCAGCCTAACTCCGCAGTGATCGGTTTGGGCTGATTTTTGAGTTGTTGGGCGATCGCTTCATAGGTGAGGTGAGAACCCGTAACATGGACACTCTCCACCAGCGGATGCTGACAAAGATCGCGGCCAACCTCAGCCCCACCATAAACAATGGCCAAATAGCCTTGGTCACACAGGGGTTTCAACGCCTTTTCTAAGATGCCCCCCATGTAGTCATTCACCGGGTTAAGCTTCAGTAAGACCACCGCATTTTCTGCAAAGAGCTTGGAAAGAGCATCTAGAGGGGCGATCGCTGAAACGTTTCCCGCACCCAATACCAACGCCAGGTGCCCGGCTGGATTGGCCTGCTTGAGAGAGGTGGCTTGGGTAGGCGGCTGCCCCGGTTGCAGCCATACTTCTCCCCTTAAACCTAGCCAAAACAGCCGATCCAGCCAATTGTCAGGAAATACCTGGGCAATCCATTGGCCATGGCGCTGATACAGCTTAGGAGGGCGGGGTTGCCCCTCAGCCTCTAGCGTCCGAATCAACCGTTGCAGATAAGTGAGCACAGCAACTGGTCCAATCATCCATTCCTCCCCTGCTAGGGGGCTGGCTGGGTCAATTCCCTTTGCCAGGCAGGCAGCCGTGGCCCATTCTGAGGCTGTTGCCGCAACCGTCGTCAGGCAACGCCGTAGAGATTGCAACCGTTGCACTTGACTTTGCTGCACCCAGGCGGCTTTTTGCCCAGCGAGTTGCTGCACGATTGCTTCCACGGAGGTCTCGATAGTGGTGCTGTCCGTCATGCTTTTTCCTGCTAATGCTTTTAGGTTTCTGGAATCTCCCATGTGAATGGTGATACCATTCTGGACTTTGACGGCTGGCGAGCTTGTCGAACGATTGACGATTTTGGCCGCAACAGCCCGGCAGCACCAAAGCGTTCAATCGGGTATCTACCGCATTTGTTGTTTAAATAAATTGGTACGAGAAAGGGTGTGCGAAAAGGATTTTAAGTGACTGTTCTGATTCCCAAAATCATCCAGAAGGCTGTACCGCAAGGCGGAAATTTCTGGACTCGTCGCAGCCACCCGTACCCCCTTTTCTTGAATGCCCGCTAGGGCTATGCTCCTGCTCCCATTGAGGCAGAAAGATGGATGCCTTAGTCTACTCGCTTTCTTAAACATGGGCGTTATTAAGCACCTAGAACGCGGAAAACCAAGTTTTTGTAAACTGGTGTGGCATAAAACAGCGATCGCGACAACCTCCGACCAATACCGTCGATTTTACGCAGTCAATTAAAATAAGGCGATCAGTCCCCCTTTCTTTTCTCAAGTCCTGTTTCAACCGCGCCGATCAGCCAGGAGAACCTTTGTGGATAATAGCGAAATTAAGAAAGAAGCCAATATCTTCTACAAGGAGCTGGCTCCCCTGCTGCAATTCGATCATTCCCTAGAGCCAATTGTTCTACAAGACCTAGCCAGGATTATCCAAATTTGTGGGCAAAGCAGTGGCAAAGTTACAGCCAATGAGTTGTTAGCCTTTTTATCTGTTTACGCGCTGATTAAGAACGATCGTGATAAGCTCTACGCCGTGATGTACCTGTGGGATTTGCCAGGAGAAAAACGGCGCGATTATCAAAAAGAGGCAATGCGTCTGTTGTTAGAGTTGGTTGGTCAGCCAAAACAGCAGGCAGGGCTACAACTTCCGGCCCTCCTCCAAAAAATAGACCGGGAGAAACAGACCCACTATCGCGAGCAAGTCATCAATGCGTTTTATCGCTTTGCCCAGGTGATTGTCAAAGCAGACGACCTGATCACCCTAGCCGATCTGGATGCCCTTTCTCAAATTTGGCGAGCTTTACATGGCTATGCCGTCGATACCCAAACCCCAGACAACCCGGCTAAGCCATCAGCGACCCCAGCAGCACCCGATTCATCCCCCGAAGAGACCCTAGAGCAGGTATTAGCCGAGTTAAATGATTTGGTAGGTATGGATAATATCAAAACGGAGGTGCAGACCCTAACCAATTTTCTCAAGGTGCAAAAAGTACGGGTTGAGCGTGGGCTGGCAACCACCAGTGTTTCACTCCATTGTGTTTTTTGTGGTCCGCCTGGGACTGGTAAAACCACGGTTGCTCGCTTGATGGGGCGCATCTTTAAGACGCTGGGTTTTCTCAATAAGGGTCACTTGATCGAAACGGATCGCGCTGGTATGGTGGCATCCCATATTGGTGGCACGGCAGAAAAGGTGAGCAAGCTAGTCGAAGCCGCCTTGGATGGTCTGCTGTTTGTAGATGAGGCCTATGCGTTAAAAGGGGGCAACTCTAGCCAGGATTTTGGTCAGGAGGCGATTGATACCCTGCTGAAGCGCATGGAAGATTATCGCGATCGCCTCGTGGTCATTGCAGCGGGCTACACCGATCAGATGGCGACCTTTATTGAGTCCAATCCAGGTTTGAAGTCTCGCTTTAACCGGTATTTCTACTTTAACGACTACACCCCAACAGAACTTGTCGCTATCTTTAAGCGCTTCTGCAAGAACGGCAACTTTCAACTGGTAGATGCTGCAACTGAAAAGTTACAAGCATTATTCACTGACCTGTATGAACATCGAGACAAAACCTTTGGCAATGCTCGTTTAGCCCGTAACCTGTTTGAGAAAACGATTGAGCAACAGGCTAATCGGTTAGCGGTGTTGTCTGATAACCTAACCGATGAGGTGTTGACTTCTATTTTACCAGAGGATATTCCCGATGCTTTGGTGGCACCTCCCCGCATGCCGACTAACGATTTGGCTTAGGAATGAGGCGTTGACTAAGTATCGTAGATTAAGGACAGATTGCTCTAAGCTGGCCTGCAGCACCTCCCCTGGAGCAAAGGTACGAGCGTGATACAGAGGCCCTATCAGCGCTGCGAGTGCCTGAATACATCAGGTAAACGCTGGCTTGAATACTATCATCGGCGGCCTGCTCAATCCATAAAGCTTGGTAGTTATCACTATTCCCAGCACGGTTATCAATTAGAACTTCGATCCAAGGGCGTTCGTCACCGAGACTTTCAAGAATTTCGCCATCCACCCAGCCCGATGATTGAATTTTGCCTGCTTGTTTGGCCAGACTTCGCACCATGCCGTAAACCCGACCATTGGCCTGGTTAGGGTTTTGGAACTCTTCCCACGGTGCAAACTCCAGATCGATAGAGCGCTCATCTGTCCAATGCTCGCCTTCTCCCATAAATTCGATTTCGGCACAACCAATGCCAATGCCGCAATCCTGTGGATTTTGACTAACATTCGATTGCGATCTCTGCACAGAGTCTGGCAAAAGTTCTGCAGCGACATTCATCACCGGCCTAAAAGTCATCTCAAAATGTTGGTGGGGAGAGCGATCAGCCAGGCTACGAGCAACATTTTCTTGACCGTAGGATTCTACAAGCTCACGGTACAAGGCGGGTGAAAGGTTGTAGTGATCGACCTTGACTCGATAGCTCAAGCTGTTATTTCCCCCCGTATTTTCTGGATATAGACGTAGGCGAATGCGCCAGGCCTCAGTTTTTGGAATCCCTGTAAGCCGAGCAGCATATTCCAATGGTCCCATTCCTTGAAAGTAACGCAACTCCAGCGGGCTGAGGTTATCTGCTCCACCGGGAGGAACGGGATTGAGCCTGACGGTGTTAGATGTGTTGGCTCCATTCCCCGTTGCGATCGCTGCTCCTCGTTGAACTAATGGCGGAGCCGTCGGTTTAACCCTAGGATTGGCATTGGTTCGTTGTTCTGGCTTCTGGCTCGAATGAGCTGAAGGCACGGTTTCAGCCGTCTGATTAACACTGACTTGCTTACAGGCGTTCCCTAACAAAAACACACCGCCCATCAGCATCAGGAACTCTAAGTTTTGATAGCGCAACATTCGAGTCATGGTCGTTTGCTCTAGAAGACACTGTCCAAATCGAACGAACAAAGCCCAGACCAAAACCTTGCATCTTTCCACAGTTGGAACGCACGCTGGCTCTGAACAGAGCTGAATCTGTCAACTTTGTTTTTAATCGGCTTTTCCTAACTTGCTCCGTTGAGCCAAAACAAAGTCACCCCATAGAGGCAAATGCGCCCAATCGCACCATATGTTTCGTTGGAGGAAAAAAGCTGGCCTTCACAAGCCTTCTATAGGAATCAACAGAAGCGTTGCCTTATCCGGATTGTTTGCAACAGGAAACCCTCTCAGGCTGTTCGAGAAAGCTAAAAACAAAGCTGAGCAGTCAAACAGACTACCCAGCAAATGCTTGCCATCATTACAAAGACTGAATCAGAAATGATTCTAAGCCTAAACAGAAAATTGGCTATTCAGCCGCTACCGGATAAACGCTAACCTTCTTACGCGACTTTCCATAGCGTTCAAAGGTAACGACACCATTGACTAAGGCAAATAAAGTATCATCACTCCCACGACCAACGTTTTCACCAGCGTGAATCTTTGTGCCGCGTTGACGAATTAAAATGTTACCCGCCTGAACGACCTGGCCACCGTAGCGCTTCACTCCTAAACGCTTTGCATTAGAGTCGCGTCCATTGCGAGTACTGCCTGTTCCTTTCTTATGAGCCATGTCTGACCTCTCTAGCTTTTTTCCTAAACAGTAAAACCACCTGATAGCCAGTGTAACCAACTTGTGTGGTTGCAATCCTATTCCTCTACAGCGCCCGCTTCTACAGTGACGTCTTCCACGATAGGTTCGATTACAACGTCGGGCTTTGGCTGAGACTCTATAACCTTTTCCTCAACCGGTGCTGCGCCAATCGTTGTGCTGCCAATCGTAATGCTATTGATCATCAAGCGAGTTAGTTCTTGACGGTGCCCCTTCTTGCGGCGAGTCTTTTTCTTGGGCTTCATCTTGTAGACAATGACTTTAGGCCCGCGTAAGTGCCTCAGAACCGTTCCTTCTACCCTTGCTCCACCAACCAAAGGCTGCCCAACGCTAATTTCCCCTTCATTATGAACAAAAAGTACCTTGTCAATCGTGATTGTGGTGGCTTCATCAGCCGCAATTCGATTGACATCATAGAATCTACCTGGTTCGACTCGCAGTTGCTTGCCACCCGTTTCAATAATTGCGTAGGACGTCATGACTGTTACCTCAAGTGCCGTACAGGTAGCTCTAAAGCCCGCTCTTTACGGAGCTTAGCATGCTTTGGCTAATAACCTGATCCGAGCTGTATAAATTGCCGATCTCCCATTTTGCATGCCTGGCGCTTGAGTGTCAACCCGTGTATCAAGTTATCAAGCTTTTTAAGGAGTCTTAGTCTCCATAGCGGACAAGTTCTAAAGATAGCGATCGCTGAAATTCAGCTACTTCATCTCGATGAGCTTTTAAATGCACTAAATTTTGAAGTGCAGCACCGGGCTGTGGGTCTACTTCTACTTTCAGGAAGACCTGTTCAATTCGTCCTGCGCCTTGCCAATAGAACCAACCAGCTAGGGGAGCCAGTAGTCCCAGCCCAAACCAAAAGGGCGTTACGTCTGGCAAGAGTGTCAGCAGCACCAAGGAAAGACATAGGGTACCAACCCCTGCCATCAAAGATAGAAAAATGGCAAGGAAAACACTCGGACGCACAAACCCCTCAAAGCAGACTTGCTCCTGATTGGGGTCGATCGCCACCAAACGATAGGCGCGCTGCTCAAAGTAGCGTTGAATCGCCGCTAAAAGCTCTGCTTGCGTTTGCTCCGACCGAAATAAAACGATTTCAGTGCGGTCTTTCACAGAAGCCCGGATAAAGAAAAATAACCCTACTAGCATGAGTAAGGTCAGAAAAAAGGTCGATATCAAAACAGAAAATTCCATAATTCAAAGCCTACGCTATGGAACCCAGATCTTGTCTAACATGAGGCTAAACCTGCATGGAGAAAGATGCCATCGTGAATCAGCGTAGGCTTCCAGTTGCTTTAAGTGCAACCCATCTTGCAAAAGTCGAAGTGATACGTCAAGTCGTACTTATGGCATAAGCCGGCTGAGAAGCTACTGAAGGCTGGCGGCTCACGTAGTTGTGCCAGAGGCGGGTTAGCTCCTGAGATTTTTGTAATGCCTCTGAACGAATTTGGTACATTCTTCGGGGCCTGCCGCGACCCTCTACCTTCTTCCAGTACCCCGTGATGACACCTTCATCTTCTAAGAACTTAAGGGCACTGTACAACACCGTATCTGACAGGCGATAGGTCGGATATTCGGTTTCTAAAAGACTGATTAACTCGGTGCCGTAGGAATCGCCTCGAGCCAATACAGAGAGAACGTAGCACACCGCCAGTTCCTTGTTTAGGTAAAATGGCGGGGGAGCGTTGAAGAACTGATAGATATCCTCAAATTTCATCTTTCCATCCAGCGATTTATTCAGTACAACTTCAGTAGCCGACTTGGCGAGCACCTCCTCGACTGCTTTCCTCTAGCTTAGTCATTAAAGTAACGCTCAGCATCATCCTGTAGCGTTATTTTTCTCAGACTACAAAAATACGAAAAACTGACCATCATCTGTATCCGCCCTTTGGCAGATTTAGTCTGATGATCGAATCTCTTGGTTTCGTAAGAGTTTCGTTCTGAGGAAAAAGCACTTGATTGGGCAGTCATAGAGTACATTCCAAACAATAATAAACAATATTTTCTCTAAAAGGGTCTATGTAAAAAAAACGCTATGACTTCAGTGAAATTGCTAAGTCGGGGAAATGAGAAATTTGGTGAGGTCTTGGCTCAGAATAACCACTCTTTGAGACCAGGGTAGAGGGTCTATGCCAGTTTTGCAAACGGGTGAAGGCTAGAGAAAACGGCTACCTCGTCTAGCCTTCACTCATTCTACGATGCGTCAAAGCTGCATGAAACGCGGCCCCATTAGCGTGGCGAGGGTTCTAGGATCCGATTAGAATTGATCCATCCTTCCTGGCCCCGCGAGCTGCGAATGAGATACCAGGTAATGCGACTACTGCTTTCGTAGTAGGTGCGCAAAACAGTGACTGACTCATTCCGAGACACGCGCTCAACGTCCCGCTTGTTGCTGCGGTTAGGGCGATTCACAATGGTGGTGTCATCCGAGCCAATAACTGCCCGATAGGGGCGCACAGCGTCACCCCAATAGGTTTCCACATCGCTATCTTGGTCAAAGTCGTCATCCTCATCCTGCCATTGATCATCAACTCGATCTGCGTTAATCCAACCGCGTTGACGGCGCGATCCTTCGATTAAATACCACGTGATCCGACGGCTGCTCTTATAATAAGTGCGATAGACGGTGAGGCTCTCGTTGCGGCGTACCTCGCCAATATCGCGCTTATTGCGGTGATCAGGGCGGTTGACGATGGTTGTATCGTCTGAAGTAATCCTTGCCCGATAGGGGCGGACAGGATCACCCCAGTTGGTTTCAAGATTTCCTGCGATATTTCCACTGCCGGAGTTTTGGGTAATCCGAAACTCGGTAACCCGCCCGCGCCGATCTACAATGCAATAGCCGGTAGCATTGTGTATGCGGTTAATGCGCCAGTATACAAAGGCTCTCCCGAAACTACTAGAGTCTCGCTCAAAGACTTGAATGGCTGAGTAGGGAATGCCTTGAAACTCTCTGCGAGAGGCAACATAGTCGCGGCAGGCTCGCAGTTAACCGACAGATTGGGCGATCGCGGCGTTGAGCGGTGCCAATGTTGCTACCGTTGTAATGGCCAGACTAATAATGGTGACTGGTTTCATCGGTATTTTCAGTTGCCTCAGGGGATAAAAAGTTCAAGTAAAATTACTCAGTCGCCACGTGTAAACCGAGTTCATTGCCCTGCTAGTCGCTATTGCCAGGAAACTAAGAACGGGATGGAGCCTGAATCAAATACTTCTATCTTACGGCTTAATTATTGGGAATGGGTCTCCCGGTGACTGAGAACAGGATGGATCTCAAATCAATCAAACGTTGAGGGGAATTCCGCCGTTGGCTGAAGAACTTGAATGCCCTGTCTCCGAAGATGCTCTATTCAAATAGTCATGCCAGCAACGCTGATGGTGACCTTCAATTTGGCGAATTCTGAACAAAGGAGGATTTTAATGGAGGAAAGTTTTCTCCTATTGCTACAGAATTTAGTGATGTTCTGAGACTTC
Source organism: uncultured Leptolyngbyaceae cyanobacterium (assembly GCA_938023035.1). Lineage (GTDB taxonomy): Bacteria > Cyanobacteriota > Cyanobacteriia > Leptolyngbyales > Leptolyngbyaceae > DSRU01. The sequence goes on from CALIDI010000031.1 coordinate 44,450, forward strand.
TGCCTGTTCCCATGGTGGTAAAGAAAGTGTCACCCCTGCTCTTATCATGGAGCGCGGAGCGTCCTGGGCTAACTTACCTGGGCTAACTTAATGGGTGTTGCGTATCTAAACGTAGATTTCTGGTACAGAAACTGTTCCAGAGTAATGGGCGATCGCCAGCTTGCTAAGTCTTTTGAGAGGTAATGGGATGTGAAGGCGCCGCCCCTAGCCAAGGGGGCTAACCCTGCACCCTGTCCAATCAAACAGCGATGGCAATCATCACGAATGTCAGTGGTCAAAGACGAGGCGAGCTTGGCAAAAATCAGCCGCTTGTTTAGAGTGCCTCAACCGTAGACGCACTGAGAACTTTTACGGTGCGCTTTGGTCTTTTGCCTTCCCTGTAGCAAGACGGATGCAGAGATAAAGGGAAGAACTAGGGTTGGTTGTCAGTGCTCTAGTGCTGCCGACAAGCCTAAAGTATCCCCTTTAACATTCATCCCCTTTAAAATTCGATATTTGACATTTGACGAAAAACCATCAAGCACGCTTGTCATGCATCTGCCAAAAAACAGCGTCTTCTCCAACTTTCTTTCCAGACTGTTGCTGAGAAAGAGCCCGTGACGAGGATTGAACTCGTGACCTCACCCTTACCAAGGGTGTGCTCTACCACTGAGCCACACGGGCAAAATCTTGGATGGGCCGGGCTGGATTTGAACCAGCGTAGGCATAGCCAGCGGATTTACAGTCCGCCCCCATTAACCACTCGGGCACCGACCCATTCATTCCATGGATAATGATGTTAACACAAGGATAGGATAAGAATACAAATGCTGGGCAAAAATCTTCTGGTTTAGTGAGATTATGCCATTCCTGCTGCCCAAACACTCCTGGGCGATCGCTCAGATCTCTGGATTAGCTGTGATAAAATTAGAAACTGCGGCTTTTCAAAACTATTCAGTTACTAGGAACATAATCGACCCATGGCTCTGCTGCAACAGCGCAAACAAGAACTAATTTCGGAATACCAGATTCACGAGACGGATACAGGATCTGCCGATTTGCAGGTAGCAATGCTTTCTGAGCGAATTAATCGCCTCAGCTTACATCTGAGAAGCAATAAGAAAGATCATGCCTCTCGGATGGGCTTGATGAAAATGATCGGAACTCGCAAGCGCCTCCTTAGCTACATTCAAAAGCAAGATGAGAAGCGCTACCGAGCCTTAATTGCCAAATTAGGCATTCGCGGATAGGAACGTTGGGCTATGTCCTCTAACGCCAAGAACCCGTCTGGTAATGACGCACCTAAAGAGGTGACTTCGTCAGAACGCTTGCCCTTCGAGCCAGCTTCTACCAAGAAGAAAAGCGGTAAGAAGCCTGTTTCAACATCGGTTAAGACCGCCGTATCTGCTCCGTCCTCTCCAAGAGCTACTCCTAAAGGGGCTGTGCCGGAAGTGGTGAGCCGCCGCATGGTGCGTCGCATGGCAGCCTTTTCGGGTATTCCTAGCCTCTTTGGGATGTTGACCTTTGTGGTGAGCTACCTAATTGTTTCAAATCATCTCTTTAAGTTGCCGAACACCGCTGTTTTGTTGGTGAGTTTAGGGTTTTTTGGTTTAGGAGTTTTGGGGTTGAGCTACGGGGTGTTTTCTGCCTCTTGGGAAGAGTCGCGCGAAGGCACTTGGCTAGGTTGGGGTGAATTTAAACTCAACATTGGGCGCACTATAACTTCTTGGCAAGAAGCCCGTCAGCAGGCCCGTGTTCCGATGTCTAACAGAAATGAGGAATAATTGAAGGAGTTGCTTTCAGCGTGACTTGTACTAATTCCTTCAGTTTTTCAGTTCAGGGCGATTTGGCTAATTTTTAGTTCCTCTTTCTAAGGCATTTGGTTTGGCTTGGTAGAGGGTTTCAATTCTTTAAAAAGTTGGCTTGATGTGATTTCTTGTGATGACTAATGGTTGTGGCCTGGTGTTTTTCTTGGAATTAATGCCCTATCTGTCATGGATCACCTTAATAAAACCGCCTAACCCAGTAACCGATTAAACTCACTCTAAGCGACAGGAACAGATGACATGATTGTTGTGATGAAGGTCGGCTCCCCGGAGCCAGAAATTGCACGGATTTGTGAAGACTTGGCGGGCTGGGGGCTAAACCCAGAGAAAATTGTTGGAAAGCATAAAGTTGTCATAGGGTTAGTAGGTGAAACAGCGGCCCTTGATCCCCTCCAGATTCAGGAAATTAGCCCCTGGATAGAGGAGGTGCTGCGGGTTGAAAAACCTTATAAGCGGGCCAGTCGTGAGTATCGTCACGGTGAGCCGAGTGATGTTGTGGTGCAAACCCCCAATGGCCCTGTTCACTTCGGTGAACAGCAGCCAATTTCAGTGGTGGCAGGGCCATGCTCGGTTGAGAACGAGTCGATGATTATCGAGACGGCAAAACGGGTTAAGGCCGCAGGTGCGCAGTTTCTCCGGGGTGGAGCCTTCAAACCCCGGACTTCGCCCTATGCCTTTCAAGGTCATGGGGAAAGTGCGCTGGCTCTGCTCCAGGCAGCTAAGGATGCAACTGGTTTGGGCATTATTACAGAACTGATGGATGCAGCGGATTTGGATGCTCTAGCTGAGGTGGCTGATGTGATCCAAATTGGGGCGCGGAATATGCAAAATTTCTCTTTGCTGAAGCGGGTTGGCGCTCAGGGTAAGCCAATTTTGCTGAAGCGGGGAATGGCTGCAACGATTGAAGATTGGTTGATGGCAGCAGAGTATATCCTGGCAGCAGGTAACCCAAACGTGATTCTCTGTGAACGAGGGATTCGTACGTTTGACAGTAAATACACTCGCAATACGCTGGATTTATCTTGTATTCCAGTGTTGCGAGCGTTGACTCATCTTCCAATCATGATCGATCCTAGCCATGGTACAGGCCGCTGGGAGTATGTTCCGGCAATGGCACGAGCGGCGATCGCAGCAGGTGCTGATTCCCTTATGATTGAAGTGCATCCTAACCCAGCCAAAGCGCTTTCTGATGGGCCTCAGTCACTGACGCCAGAGCGTTTCGATCTGTTGATGCAGGAGCTCGCTGTGTTTGGCCAGGCGACAGGCCGTTGGTTACCCCAAGTTGAGATGGCAGTGGTTTAAATTTGTTCTGTAGTGGGAGCATCGATAAATGGAAAGGTGCCTATGTTGATGGTGTTGCCTTTCCATTTGCACTTGTTCTGCTCTATTGCATTGGTTGTGGGACTGACGGTCGCATTATTGTGGCTTGTCAATTACTTTGATTTCTTCCTAGCAAAATTGGCTGAGTTACTTGCTTATGTCCGTTAAATTCTGTAAAAGTGAAGCGAGGTTCACTAACGCGATATAACATGAAGCGCATTTCCGTCTTTTGTGGCTCTAATCTGGGAGCACGTACTACCTACGTCACAGCGGCTCACGAATTAGGTGAACTCCTAGCCCGCCGGGGAATCGGTATTGTCTATGGTGGCGGCAATATTGGTCTCATGGGGATTTTAGCCGATGCTGCTTTAGAGTCGGGGGGAGAGGTGATTGGAGTCGTTCCAGAATCTCTTGTGGATAAAGAGTTGGCTCATCGAGGTTTGACTGAGTTACATATTGTGCCATCGCTCCATGATCGCCGAGCCAAGATGATGGAGCTAGGCGATGGCTTTATTGCTCTGCCAGGGGGTTATAGCACGATTAACGAGTTTTGTGATGTGTTGACATGGGCGCAGTATGGGTTTCATCAAAAGCCTTGTGGTTTGCTGAATTTAGACGGCTACTTTTACCACATGCTGGCCATGTTTGATCATGCAGTTGGTGAGCGGTTTATGCGTCCCCATCTTCGTTCTCTAATCCTCGAAGATTGGAATCCCAATGACCTTTTGGAGAAATTGCTGGCCTACGAGCCAGTGCCTCTTTCTCCCTTAGCAGAAGCAATTAGACGCTAAACCGGTTTTTCTTGGGTACCCCTAAAAACTTGGGCACCCCTAAAAAGGGGTGTGCCGAACAAAAGAGTCTTTTTGTTTTAACTTAGAGAGCATTTGATAAAGTGTCCAGCAGTTAGAACTGCGACGGCATGAGTCAAGCCTATCTATGGAAACTTAAACCAATAGCAACCTACCTTCGCCAGCGAAGGTAGGTTTGGTCTATATAGCCGCGACTTTAGGAGATTTTCAATAGAGGCTATACCAAAATGACCGCAAAGCAGGGTGTGCGTGCCCATCACCAAATGTTGAAGCAGGCCAGCAGAGAACTTTACCTACATCTATTTATAACTATTGAATGACTTAAATGATTTAACTGTTGGATGATTACTTTCGTGGCAATCGCTTTATTGCCCCTTTTACTCTTTTGGGTGTTGTTGGTTTTGGGTATGAAGCGAATGTTGTATAAATTGAAACTTTACTTCAATTCGTCAGGCTACTCAGCACCACTTAATTTCTCTAGCGAGAAGATGGCAAGGCTTTGGGATATTCAGCCCGAGGAAACTGAGCGGGTTCATCAGGTACTGTAGGCAACAAAAATTCTCGAATAAACCGGGCGATCGCTCGTTGAACGAGACCATTAGCAATTTGCTGCCCCATTTGATGAGCTTCTGGCTTAAACAATAACCTGGGAATCAAGGGCAGAAGTCGCGTTGCATCAAATCCTGGGGTTTGTTGCAAGATTACCCAAATACGTTGGAATTGCTCTAGGCTTTGCTGATTTAGAGCCGCCGTAGGTTCCGGTCTTTGGATGGTCAACCCCAACCATTCCGACAGGGTATAACTAATGCCATTCAACGCATGGTTACCGAGGGTATCCACACCCTTCACAATCTCATCAACCAGATGATTCCGGATAAATTCGCCCCGCTCTGAGAAAAGATAATCCAGCGATTGATCGATAGCCTGACTCAAGTTGTAGTCCGAGTTATTACGAGCATTGCGGAGCAAATTTTCCAATCGATTCCAGCGGAAATTGCCATCCTTAAACAGCAAATCTCGCAGAGAAGAACGTAATTGAGGCACTGGATCGGTGAGAAGCCGTTTTGCCACGTAGGGGTAGGCTTTGCTCAAAACCTTGAAGTTGGGGTCAACATTGATCGCAATGCCCTCCAGGGTGACCAGTGAGCGGATAATCAGAGCGTAGTAGGCTGGTACCCGAAACGGGTACTCATACATCAAAGCGGATAGCTTATCGGTGATGCTCTTCATATTAATTTCGGCAACTGATGCCCCCAGAGCATCCTCAAACACCTCAGCAAAGGCTGGAATAATAGGAGTGAGATCCGTATCAGGGGTCAGAAACTCAAGCTTGACATAGTCTTGGGCTAACCCTTCAAAGTCGCGGTTAACTAGGTGCACAATCGCCTCAATCAAGCCGTAGCGCTGCTCAGGCTTGACCTCGCTCATCATGCCAAAATCAAGATAGGCGAGTTTACCCTCTGGGGTTGCCAGCAGGTTACCAGGATGGGGGTCAGCATGAAAAAAGCCATGCTCTAACAATTGCCGCAGCGAGCATTGCACCCCAATTTCAATGAGGTAGGTAGCTTCTACTCCTTGAGCACGAACGGCCTCTGGTTTTGTCAGTTTTGTGCCGTTGATCCACTCCATTGTTAGCACTCGCCGCCCAGTATATTCCCAATAGATACGAGGAACGTAAATGTCGGGTAGATGGCCATAAAGCTGGGCAAAGCGCTCCGCATTGCGTCCCTCTTGGGAGTAATCCATTTCTTCAAAGATACGGCTGGCAAACTCATCAATAATGCCTACCAGGTCGCTCCGAATGCGGGAGATGTAACGCATGGCTAAGGCCGCTAGGTTACGCAAGATGTAGGTATCAAGGGCGATACTTTCGGCCAATCCTGGGCGCTGCACTTTAACAGCAACCTCTTCACCAGTCTTTAAGCGGCCCTTGTATACCTGACCCAGGGATGCGGCGGCGATCGGGTGTTCGGTTAGCTCGGCATAGATATCGTCGGGGTGGCTACCTAGTTCTTCTTGGATAAACCGAAAAGCGGTTTCGTTATCAAAGGGGGGCAATTGATCTTGAAGCTTTGTCAATTCTTCCAGGTAAATTGGAGGCACTAGATCGGGCCGGGTGGAAAGAGCCTGTCCCACTTTAATAAAAGCTGGCCCTAACTTGGTTAGGATCTCCCGCAGGCGGGTTGCTTGTCGGCGCTGGAAAGCCTTGTCCTGGGAGCGGTTTCGATTTCGCCAGAGGGCAAGGGCAAAACTAAAGAGCGGTAAAAAGATCTGAAGAGTTCTTCCCCATACCTGGAAGGAACGGCGACGGTAGCGCTCAGCGATCGCTTCCGGGTTGTAGCGCAGGTTATCGTCAGGAGCCGCTGGCGCATAGCGCAGATGCTCCTCCACGGCTGGCGGAATCTCTGACTCAATGACTACGGGCACTGGTTTCTCATGGGTAACGACCAGTGGCGAATGTGCCCTATCTTGAGGATCGGAGTGGGTTGACGAGGAAATCCTATTGGGAAGATTCATGTTTAGAGGTCAAGCAACTGTTAACAATTGTAACAACCAGTGCTCCCATGAACCAGCATTTCCCCTCTCTGGTTTGAATCCAGGGTTGGAACCGATAGGATAGGTGACTGTGATCCTTACCCGACAGGGGTAGAGCCTCGCTTAAAGAGGTTGGATGCGCCAATTCTGGCCAGTCTTGCTCTCAATCAGGAAACGGGTTAGCTGCTTCAAGAGGGGGAAAGTCTTGTGTTACGTTTTCAGCCTAGCCGGATTTAGAGCGCATGATACTACCGCATTTTCCCCCTGATTAAGGTAGGTTCTCCGTCAGTAGTGCCACTATTTTTAGCAAAAGCCGCATTTTTCCGGATATGTTATGTATAGCTTTGTTGATTTCCTGACAAAAAATTGTTCAGACAGTGTGAGCATCTGACATAAGTCACAATATTTGCCGCTAGACGATTGATAAGATCAAAGAGCTTAATTCATTGGGAGAAAGCATTCTATGAAAGCCATGATTTTGGCAGCAGGAAAGGGAACTCGTGTGCGCCCGATTACTTACACTATCCCGAAGCCGATGATTCCCATCCTGCAAAAGCCTGTGATGGAGTTCTTGCTGGAGTTGCTGCGCCAGCATGGCTTCAGCGAAATCATGGTGAATGTCAGCCATTTGGCCAATGAAATTGAAAGCTATTTTCGGGATGGGCAACGGTTTGGGGTGCAGATTGCCTATTCCTTTGAAGGGCAGATTATTGATGGGGAGCTAGTCGGGAAGGCGCTTGGCTCTGCGGGGGGGATGAAGCGCATTCAGGATTTTTCACCCTTTTTTGACTCGACCTTTGTGGTGCTTTGTGGTGATGCCCTGATCGATCTGGATCTAACTGCAGCGGTAAAATTCCACAAAGAGAAAGGCGCGATCGCCACAATTATCACCAAAACGGTTCCCCAGCAAGAGGTTTCTAGCTATGGGGTGGTGGTAACCGATGAAGAGGGGCGCGTCCAGGCGTTTCAGGAGAAGCCCAAGGTTGAGGAAGCTCTGAGCAACTGTATCAACACCGGGATTTACATTTTTGAACCCGAGGTGTTGGACTATATCCCTTCTAATCAGGAGTATGACATTGGTAGTCAACTCTTCCCTAAATTGGTCGAGATGGGCGCTCCTTTCTATGCCGTTACCATGGATTTTGAATGGGTTGATATTGGTAAAGTCCCTGACTACTGGCATGCCATTCGGGCCGTGCTTCAGGGAGAGGTCAAAAATGTGCAGATCCCAGGGAAGATGGTCGCACCTGGCATTTACACGGGGTTAAATGTGTCGGTGAACTGGGACAAGGTAGACATTCAAGGGCCAGTCTACATTGGTGGGATGACCCACATTGAGGATGGCGCTAAAATCATTGGCCCTACAATGATTGGGCCAAACTGTTGGATTTGTAGTGGTGCTGTGGTAGATAACAGCGTCATTTTTGACTATTCGCGGTTGGGGCCTGGTGTGCGGCTGGTGGATAAGTTAGTGTACGGGCGTTATTGTGTGGATAAAACAGGGTCCACGATTGATGTACAAGCCGCATCCCTGGATTGGCTGATTACCGATGCCCGGCAAGAAATTCCTTCCCATCCACCCGCTGAACGCCAAGCGATCGCAGAACTGCTGAAAAACGCTTGAGCCGGAGGGTTACTTAGGAACGTAGGGAAAATGCTACCTCAATCGACCAACGCGCGTTAGGACGCAAAGCAAGGAGTCGGCGTACTCTAACACGCTAACGTTAGTGCTAACTACAGGCTAGGGTGCTAACAACAGTTCCGGCCAAAGCACCCTTAGCGGTTTTTGAGTGCTCGTTGCATATTGCGCTGATCTTCGCGTCTCTTAATGTCTTCTCGCTTGTCATGGAGTTTCTTGCCTCGGGCTAGACCAATCACAACCTTAACCCAGCTACGTTTGAGGTACATTTTGAGTGGAACTAGCGTCAGACCCTGCTGCTGAACTTGCCCCGTCAGCTTGCGAATTTCGTCCTTATGCAACAGCAGCCGTCGAGTGCGGCGAGGGTCGTGATTAAACGACTGTCTGGTGGTTTCGTGGGCAGAAATTTGCACATTGAGGAGTAGCGCTTCTCCATTGCGAATTAAGGCAAACCCATCTCTCAGGTTAACCTTACCCGCCCGCACCGACTTAACCTCTGTACCCATCAGCTCAATGCCGGCCTCATAGGTTTCTAAAATCTCGTACTGAAAGCGGGCTTGGCGATTGTCGCTAATCACTTTATAGCTGTCGTTATTGTCTCCCATAATGCTTGCCAACCAAATCAATTCGAGGAACGTGTAAGAGCCTGCAGCCCAGAACGAGGCTGCTTTTCCAAGAGTCACGCATTCCCCAAAAACACTGACATTCAGGTGCTTGACTCTAGGGTTAGACGGCAAACGTGATTGCGATCAAAGTCTCCTGAAGAATTGGAAGCTTGCTGTATTCCAAACCGAGCTAAGAGTTAAAGCCACTCATCAAGGATTATGGCTTTTGTAAAGCTGCCATGCTGCCCCTTCACCCAAGATAGCCGTGACCAAAATTAATGTTAATGCGGATGGCGAGACTCGAACTCGCAAGGCAAAGCCACACGCCCCTCAAACGTGCGCGTATACCAATTCCGCCACATCCGCGTGGAAATCGCCGACTGACTCAGAGGGATGATTGTGAATCAGTTTTACTACAATAGCAAAAGAAGCTAAAGGTTGGTGATTCTGTTGAGAAAATCTGAGAAAAATCCCTAGTAGATTAAAGCATTAGTCTGGTTACTCTTACCCCAGTGCTTCTCCCAAAGTGGGAGAGGCACTTTGAGCCTTATCCCCTGCTCTTTTGATGGGAACTGGGACTGGGCGATGAGGGTGACTTGGGCGAGTCCAGAAATTTCTGCCATCTAGTACTAAAAGTGCCAAACGATAGAGGCGCAAGCAGGAAAACGCAACGAAAAGAGAGGATGGTAGCGTTTATGATTGCATATGCTTAGGCTAATCTTTTCTCTCTATTAAGGCGTTCTTCACAAAGACAAAATGAATGCTAATAATTGGATTAAATCTCAGGCCACGGGGCAATTTTGCCTGTAGTAATAGTTAAATCGGTCGTTATACTGGTTCGTTTTGCTTGACCAATCCCTTATTCTGCCGCTTTACCTGTGCCAACTCTTAAAGCCCAAAAAATCGAACTGAATCAGGAATACCCCTGTCCCTGCTGTCGTCGTGGTCAGCTGACTCCGATCACTTTGACGGAGGCTTTTGGGTGTAAGAAATGCCACCAAATTTTTGTGATCGAGCAGAGTGGTTTTGTTTTAGAGAAGCTTTCAACGACCTACCCCTACAAGAAGGCGTGGCGTTGGACCGGGCGACACTGGGTGCCGATTACTCCGGGGTTGAGTGATAATTACCTGCCAGTTTTAATGGGGGTGATGTTGGTATTGATGGGAATCTGGATTCCCCTTGCTCTCAAGGCTCCTCAAGCATCCAGTGCTACCCTTTGGATCATTATGGCGTTGCTGTTAGCTATCTTGCCTGCGTTAATGGTTTTGATGGCTTATCGACGTTAGCAGAATGACCGTAAATCTCCTTCAGACGTTTCCTGATCCCGTCACTGCTGCCCAGCTTGCCCATGGCGCTTCGATTCATTTGGGCATGACAAAGGGGGGTGACCGCACTCAAGCGGTTCATGCTATTGCTGACGCTATTAGGCGGTATCAGGATGAGATCCTGGAGGCAAATACGTTAGACCTAGAGGCCAGTCGGGAGATGGCAGTACCCGATTTAATGCTGGAATGGCTGAAACTTACGCCAGAACGGCTGCAAGCAACGGTGCAGTTACTTCATCGCCTGAGTGATTTGCCGGATCCCATTGGGCGAATTATGAGCACAACCCATCAGATTGAGCATTGTCAGACTTACTCTCAACTGATGCCCCTCGGGGTGATTGCCTTTATCTATGAATCGTTGCCTGAGTTGGGGGCGATCGCAACTGGGCTATGCCTGAAAACTGGGAACAGCATTATCTTGAAGGGGGGGAGCGAGGCTAGCTACTCGAATCAACTGATTGCCCAAGCGATTCGAGCAGGGATTGAGGAGGTTGACTTACCAGAGGGTTGTTTTCAAATGTTACCCTCTGACCAGGGCACCTCGATTCGAGATTTAGTTGTACAAGACCAATATGTGAACCTTATTATTCCCTACGGGAGAGCAGGTTTAGTGCAGCAGGTCACGCGTCAAGCCACTGCACCGGTGCTGCGCTCGGCCATTGGTAACTGTTATCTTTACTGGTCTCCTTCTGGGGGACTAGATGCTGTGCGCCACATTATTCTAGATAGCCATTATGGCGAGCCAGATCCTGTGAATGCGATTGAAAAGGTGCTGGTGCATCGCGGCCATTCACCGTCTTCTCTGACAATGTTGTGGAATAGTCTGCGGGAACGAGGGTTTGAAATTCGCGGGGATGCATGTCTAGTGCAAGAATTTGCGGATTTGCGACTGGCGGAAGAAGTGGAATGGCGGCATCCCTACCTAGGCAAGATTGTGGCGTTTAAGGTTGTGGATACGATGGAAGCTGCGATCGCCTGGATTAATTTGCACAGCAGTGGGCATGCGGATTGCTTAGTGACCGAATCTTACCAGGAGAGCCGTCAGTTTGCCTTGAGTATTAACAGTGCCTCGACTTACATTAACGCTTCCCCACGATTTATGCGTAACTCCAAACGGGGTGAAGTTTTTCTAGGGATGTCCAGCCAGAAGGGGTTGCGCCGAGGCCCAATTGGGATGCAAACCTTGACAACCTTAAAGCACATCGTCCAGGGAACGGGGCAGGTTTAGAGGCTGTTTTCAAGGTCGATCTCTTAGTAGCCCTGACGACTCAAGCCGCACTGATGCAGATAGACAAAACCTGCCGATGCAAGGGATTGAAAACCTGAATTTGATTGAGACTGCGTCAAGCGAGGGGATTCAATCTGGCTCCCACTCTCCCTTGGTGGGAGAAAGGGCTAGGGGATTAGGATATATGCCAGTTCAGAAGTTGCGGCCTTGCTATACTAGGCGCTTCTGAGGGCTACAATTGGGTCGAGTTTAGCGGCCTGGCGAGCGGGAAACACGCCGAAGAAGAGGCCAATTCCCCCTGAAACGCTAACTGCTAGCGCGATCGCCAAGGGAGAAACGCTGGCCTTGAGGGGAGTCAGAGCGCTTACGGCCAAAATTCCCCCAACGCCAACGCCAGTTCCCACAAGCCCACCTACAGAGGCCAAAATCACTGCCTCAATCATAAATTGCACCAAGATATCTTGCTGCGTGGCTCCGATCGCCTTACGCAACCCGATTTCGGGCGTCCGCTCGGTAACAGAAACCAGCATAATATTCATAATGCCAATCCCACCTACCAACAGCGAAATACCCGCGATCGCAGCCAGCATTGCCGTTAAGCCACCGGTAATGGTGCCAACAATCCGCAAAATATCCTTTTGGGTTTGCACCGTAAAGTCATCATTATCGGTAATCTTATGGCGCAGACGTAATAGGTTTGCGACCTGAAACTCTGCTGCTGGAATGCTTTGCTCATCTTTCGCCGCAATTGAAATAAAGGTGAGATCGAGACCATAGGGAGAGGTGCGCCCCGTGAGTCGGTTCGCATGGGTCGTGATGGGGATATAGGCGGCATCATCCTGGTTGTTTCCCAAGAAAGCCCCCTTGGGTTGCATTACCCCAATCACCTGAAAGCCAATCCCTTTGATTCGAACCTGCTCACCAATCGGGTCGCGGTTACCAAAAAAGCGCGTTGCTAGGTCAGAGCCGAGGGCCACGACCTGGGTATTTCGCTCCACATCTTGGTTAGAAATAAACCGCCCCCTCGCCATATCAAAACTGCGAACCGAGAGAAACTCTGGCGTAGTGCCCACAATGAGCGAACTGGTATTGAGATTCTGATACACCACCGGGAACTGATTTTGACGCTGTGCTGCCACCCCTGCAACAGAGGGTACCTGCGAGGCGATCGCCTTGGCATCTTCAAACACTAGGGTTTTAGGCAGGTCAAAGGTGCGGTTGCGGGCTTCCCGTGCGCCTGGACTGACAAACAACACATTCGGCCCTAGGGATTCAAACTGCTCAGAGGCCAATCGCTGTGCCCCCTGACCAACACCAATCATCCCAATTACAGAGGCATTGCCGATGATAATGCCGAGCATGGTGAGTGTACTGCGGAGCTTATTGGCGGTCAGCGTCTTAAACGCCATTTGGGTGCTTTCAAGAATATCCATAGGTGGCCAAAGAAAAAACAAATAACCGAAATCCATGAAATGGGTTAAGTCCTCACACCAGTCACTGAATGATTGCTTTGCTCAGAAAGCCCAAGACACAACCAAGTGTGCAACCGCCAATGCTGAATAGGCTTGCTGAGTTGCGGTTGCCATAGGAAACATCGCGACTGCGATAACGCTTCAACCAACCCAAGAAGACTTGACCCTAATCAGTCTCTTTCGCCAGCGGTTTCTACTATTTTTGCTCCAGGCCTTTGACAATATCATCTAGCTTGACCCCCGTCGGTAACTCAACATAAACGCGATCGCCAGAACCCAGCCCCTCCAAAATCTGGGTTTGGTTACCAATGCTTGGCCCAATCGTTACCGCTTGAAACCGGGGCCTGCGATTGGCTCCCACCACCAGCACCCCAGTTTGGCCCCGATTCGTGACAATTGCCACTGTTGGCACAATCAAAGCATTGTCAAGCTGACGGCCTAAAAAGGTGAGATCCGCATTCATTCCAGAGCGCAGTTGATCTAAGCCCGTCGTAATCTTGACCCGTACCTGAAAGAAGGTGACATTCTGCTCAACAACGGCCTCAGGTGCAATCAGGCGAACCGTTCCCTTAAAAACTCGATCTGGGTAAGCATCCGCGCGAATCTCAACCTCCTGGTTAAGATGAATCTGGCCAATATCTACCTCTGGGACTTTTGCCAGCACTTCTAGGTCACTGGCCAGGGCCACAATTGAGGTGGAGGTGGCCGAGGTGGTGGAAGAAGCCGAAGTTGTCGGGGTGACAAACGCCCCCTCCGTCGCATATTTCTGCGTAATGATGCCGGCAAAGGGTGCCCGAATCACTGTATCTGCCAGTTGGGTTTCAATGGATTGTAGGCGCGCTTGAGCGGCCGCCACCTGAGCGGCGGCCTGATCGATCTCTTGTACCCGAGCACCATTGCGTTGCTGCTCTAACTGGGCCTGGGTATTGCGCAGTCGCGCTTCGGCTTGGGCTAAACTGGCACGAGCACTGCGCTCTTCGTTCAGTACTTCATCCAAGCGATCGCGGCTGATGGCTCCATCACTGTAAAGTGCACGGTTACGCTGGACGCGGGTGCTGGCTAAGTTGAGCCGCTCCTGAGCCGCCTGCACTTCTGCTCTGGCCTGCTGCACTGACTGCTCTGCCTGCGCGATCGCTTCTGGGCGACTCCCCGCTTCCACGAGAGAAAGATTCGCAGTTGCCTGCGCGACTTCGGCTAAAACACGATTACGCTCTGCCTGCAAATCTTGATTTTCCATCCGGGCAATCACCTGACCTTGCTGCACCCGATCGCCTTGCTCCACCAGAAGGGCCAGCAAACGACCAGAAGTTTTAGGGCTGAGGTTGACCGTGCGCACGGGCACAATTGAACCCGTTGCCCCAATCCGCACGGTTAAATCCCTTTGCTCGGCGGCGACAGTCAGAGCTTCGAGGTTATCGCGCCCTGGCCTTGTGCGCAGCACTTGCGAACCGACCAGGGTAACCCCAACCAAACCAGCCGCCGATAGGCCAATCATCCAGGGAGCTGCCCCTTTGGAAACCTTACCAATGAGAGGAAGTTGCATTGCCTTTTGCCAATGAAAAGTGATTAAGCAGTGGTCGGGTCTCGGTGCTTTTGACGACGTTCTTGTTCCCAGCGCTCTAGCATGGCAGGGAGTTCTCGTTTACAGAAGGCGTGCATGTCGTACATCTCTTCTAGGCGCGATCGCAGATGTTCTGGTTGATCGTGAAGTAGCTCTAGCCCGCGCTCGGCAATTGCCAAAAAGGCTGAATTTTGGGCAATGCGCAGGCGCATAATCTCAGACCAGGAGTGAGGCTTAATCCGAAAGTAATCCCGACGTTGGCCCGGCAGACTAAAGCGTTCAATTAACCCGATTTGTATCAGCAAACGCGTCATCGTACTGATTGAACCCTTACTGGCTTGCAACACCTTAGCTAACTCGCTATGGGATTGATAAACCGGATCAGAAATCAGCAGCCAGCCAAAAATTCGCCCTGCCATGCGAGGGAGACCGACCATTTCAAACAGCACACTGACATCCTCGATGTAATGACGCTGCTCAAATGAAGATGAATCAGGCGAGTCAGCCGCTGTAGTTGTTTGAGATGGGGCAGAAAGGTTCATACTTTGAAGATAGCACGTGTGTTCAGAAATTACTGAACATTCTGAATCAACTGAATAACGGATTTCCCCAATCATTGGAGCGGTTTTTCCTCCCCAATCAGATTGAGTTCAAAGCTTGCGATTTTCCACGGGTAAGTTAAGTGGGTGCAATTAAATAGAAGGCGTAGAAGGCATGAGCAGAGCAAGGGTGGAGGGGGGAAACTCCTGCCTGGGGGCGTAGCCTCCAAACCCCTTTCTTACAACGCATTAGAGTTGGCTACTGAGAACTGTCTGTCTGAACTGAAACAGGGTTTATCTCTTTTTTCGACGCTCCCGTGTTAACAGTGAGAAATGCGACTTACGTTCCTTTTCTGAGTTCTCAAACAACTCAAAGGCTGCGATTTGCTTGAGACCAAGCATCACAAAGCATTGAGAATGTGCCATTTCCCTTTTTCTTTTAGCGATAAGCTTTTAAGTTTCAGGGCTGAACCTTTGAGCCAAGGCCCCTTTCTCTTAATCGTTGCATTCCACCTCAGGTTGCCAGTTCTGTAAACAATGCTTTACAAAAGTATACTTTACTAAGAAAAACTAAGAAAACTGTCAGCAGGCCAGGAGAGCTATGGGTTGGTTTATTGGGGCGATCGCCGTAGCTACATCAGCATTTATCGCCACAAATTTGGATGATATCGTTGTCCTGGTGATCTTTTTCTCCCAGGTTTCTGCTTGGTTTCGTCCTCACCATATCCTGATAGGCCAGTACCTGGGTTTTTCCGTTTTGGTGTTGGCCAGTTTGCCGGGTTATCTGGGGCGACAGGTGATTCCAGAAGCTTGGCTCAGTTGGTTGGGGGTGATTCCCATTGGGATGGGGATGTGGCTGCTATTGCAGCAGGACATGGATGAAACTGATGCCGATACGCTCCACTGGGTCTCTGAGCCAAGAGCAACAACAAAAAAAGTTCGGTGGAAACAAGTTCTGAGACGGTTGATTGCACCCGAAAGTCTCCAGGTTGCGGCAGTGACGGTCGCCAATGGAGGAGACAACATTAGTATCTATGTGCCCTTATTCGCTAGTACAAATGGGGCAGAGTTGGTTATCACCCTGGCTGTTTTTTATCTCTTAACGGCAGTGGAAAACGGGGCTGCCTATTGGGTGGCCTCTCACCCGGCGATCGCCTCCCTGATTCGTCGCTACGGTCAACGCCTGGTGCCCTTCGTCCTTATCGGTCTGGGTTTCTTCATCCTGACAGAACCTTGGTTATCTCGATAGGAAACAGGCGACCAGAAAGCCCTGGCGAAACCAGAAGACAATGGACTGGTAAAGACCTTGGGAAGTGGCTAGCCCACAAACGACCGGCTGGCTTTTTTCTATGGGATATCCGAATTAATTGCGTTCAGCTATGGATTCGCCTGAATCTCATCAGATTGAACGCAGCGCTCTGGATGGTAGCATAAAGCACACATTGCGATTGCAACTTGGTCATAATGTAAAATTTACATCCTTAGGCAGTGTTTATCTTTGAGTTTGCGCAAGCGTTAGCACTACCTTGAAGTAGAGATTAAGCAAGACACAGCCATCCTGATTGATTTAGGAATGTGGCGACAGGAACGTTTTGCTAGCGCACAGGCGAGCTGCCCAAGCGAGGTTTACAGCGACGCAGATGCGCTGGTTTTCTTCATGAAATTTGATTCGCCATTGCCAGGGAATGGTCATTGATACTTTTGCTAACAGGGAGTTTTTACTGTGGTTCCCCACTCGACTCAATGTTCTGACGGTGCTCCGGAATGCTCTGAGGTTGTACCTGTCTCAACCTGGAGTCATCCCCGTCAGATTTTGTCTGCCCAGGTACTGGCTACGCTCAATCAACGGTCTAATGTTAAGGGCTTTGTGCACCTGTTGGGGCACCTCGCTATTTTGGCGGTTAGTGGGTATTTATGGGCAACGCAGCCCCACTGGGCGATCGCGCTTCCAGCGCTAGTTGTCTACGGCTTTGGTATTGCTACCATGTTTGCCCCATTACATGAGTGCGTCCATCGTACGGCTTTTGCAAGCCAGGGGTTAAATGATGCGGTGGCCTGGTTGGCTGGTTTATTGTCTTTTTATAACAGCACCTTCTATCGCCGCTACCATAAGTGGCATCATCGCTATACGCAAATTCCTGGCAAAGATCCGGAGTTAGATGATCCAAAGCCGACAACCTTGAGGGCCTACCTTTTGGAGTTGAGTGGCCTACCCTGGTGGCTGGGAAAACTGCGGGGGCACAGCAAAATTGCCCTGGGAAGAGTAGAAGATTATCCCTATCTATCTCAAACAGGGGCGAGCGAGGCGATTCGCTCAACCCGGCTACAACTTGCCGTCTATGGGGGGGCAATCGCCCTTTCTGTGGCGGCTGGCCACCCCTGGGCCGTTTGGCTTTACTGGGTATTGCCCCTAGCCGTGGGCCAACCCCTGCTGCGGTTCATTTTGCTGGCAGAGCATACGGGTTGCAGTCAGGATAACAACCCCCTTACAAATACTCGTACAACCTTTACCCTGCCGCCGCTACGCTTTTTGATGTGGAATATGCCTTATCATACCGAGCACCATCTTTACCCGTCGATTCCGTTTCATGCTCTGGCTGAAGCCCATCGGCAGCTTCGACCTAACCTTGCCCATGTCGCCACTGGTTATCTTCAGGTAAACCGGCAAATTATTGCAAACTTGCGGCAGCCAGCCGTATGAGTGAGGCGCTCAACTGCTTTGTGTTACCAAACTTCACTCTCCAGTGTGGTGCGGTGTTGCCTGAGGCTCATTTGGTCTATCAAACCTATGGGGAGCTAAGCCGCGATCGCAGCAATGTGATTCTCTATCCCACCTCCTACGGGGCACAGCATTGGGATATCGACTGGCTTATTGATCCAGACGGCATTCTCGATCCCAGTCGCTGGTTTATCGTCGTGCCCAATATGTTTGGCAATGGTCTCTCTAGCTCGCCCAGCAATTGTGCTGATTGCCGTTTGAGTGAGACCGGTTTCTGGTTTAGCCATTGGGATAATGTCCGCGCTCAGGAGCAATTGCTACGGCAGGTCTTTGGCATTGAGTATTTAGACCTGGTATATGGTTGGTCGATGGGGGCGCAGCAGGCTTATCACTGGGGAGCCATCTATCCCAATCGGGTCAAGCGGATTGTCGCTCTCTGTGGCACGGCTCGAACCACAGAACATAATCGCCTGTTTCTCCAAAGTCTACGGTTGGCGTTGACAACTGACCCAGCCTGGAATGGCACTTGTTTTGAAGCTCTGCCCGAGCGAGGTTATCGTGCCTTTGCCTACACCTACGCCAGTTGGGCGGCTTCCCAGGCATTTTACCGCGATCGCCTCTATACCAAGCTGGGGTATGACTCCCTAGAAACCTACATTCAGAAAGCGTGGGAACCCAGCTATCGCCGCCGTGACCCCCATGACTTGCTGGCGATGATTGATACTTGGCTACGGTGTGACATTGGCAACCATCCCCGCTTTCAAGGAGATTACTTGGCCGCGTTGCAGGCGATTCAAGCAAAAACGTTGGTCATGGCAAGCACAACGGATTTGTACTTTCCCCCAGAAGATTGTCAACGGGAGGCAGCCCACATTCCAGGGGCGGTTTATCGCTCGATTCCGTCGATTTGGGGGCATCGGGCGGGGAACCCTTACCAAAATCCAGAAGATGCGGCGACGATTCGAGCAGCGGTGCAGGCCTGGTTAGAAGAGCCGCTGTCGTAAGAAGTACTAAGCTGCCAGGAAACGGACAGGCTGCTGCCAGATTTGATGGGTTTGCGTTTTGCAAAGGTAGGAATAACCAATGACCACTCCCTTGTCTGAAATTGCCCGCGATCGCGGTATCCGTTACTTCTTGATTTCATTTACGGATTTGCTTGGGGTGCAGCGGTCAAAACTGGTGCCTGCTGCTAGTATTGACGAAATTGCCGCTGCCGGGGCCGGGTTTGCTGGGTTTGCCGCCTGGCTTGATATGACTCCGGCTGACCCGGATGTGCTGGCCATTCCCGACCCTGACCGCGTGTTTCCGCTGCCGTGGCAGCCCGAGGTCGCCTGGATGCCTGCCGATCTCTATAGCATGGATGGGCAACCGCTGGAGCAAGCTCCGCGCCTAGTATTGCAGCACGTTTTACAACAGGCAGAGGAGATGGGTTTTCGGGTAAAAACTGGCGTGGAGTGTGAGTATTTTCTGTTGTCTGGCGATGCCCATGAGATTTCTGATTGCCGCGATCGCCAGAGTAAGCCTTGCTACGACCAGCAAGCCCTCATGCGCCGTTATGAAGTGATTCGGGCGATTTGTGATGCCATGCTGGAGTTGGGCTGGGGAGCCTACCAAAACGACCATGAGGATGCGAATGGCCAATTTGAAATGAACTGGCTCTATGCCGATGCCCTAGTCACGGCGGATCGGCAGTCATTTTTTAAGTACATGGTGAAGGCGATCGCAGAAAATCACGGACTGAGAGCCACCTTTATGCCAAAACCATTCATTCACCTAACGGGCAATGGTTGTCATACCCACCTTTCCTTGTGGGATACTGCCGGAAATCAAAACCGCTTCTATGACCCCCAAGGAGAATTAGGCCTCTCAGAATTGGCCTATCAATTCATTGCAGGGGTGCTCCATTCTGCCCCGGCCCTCTGTGCCTTTGCCAATCCCACGGTTAACTCTTACAAACGTCTGAATGCCCCAGTCACTCGGTCAGGAGCCACTTGGTCCCCTAATACCATTAGTTATAGCGGCAACAATCGCACCCACATGATCCGCATTCCCGATGCAGGACGGTTTGAACTGCGCCTAGCCGATGGTGCCGCCAACCCTTATCTATTGCCTGCGGCTCTGGTGGCAGCCGGCTTAGATGGCATTCGCCACAAGCGTGACCCCGGCCCCCGGCAAGATTACAACACCTACACCAATCCTCCGCCGGTCGATAAGGTCAGACGATTGCCCCTGAGCTTGGCAGATGTGTTGTATCAGCTTGAAACCAACGATATTTTACCTGCGGCTCTAGGGAGTACGCTGACCCATTCCTATCTAAAATTACAGCGGCAACAGTGGCAGGAGTATATGGCCCATCTTTCAACCTGGGAGCTAGAAACCACTCTGGATTGCTAATCGCCACGGCTTTGGCCAAATGCAGCGAAGATCAACAGGTTTGACATAGGCAATAGGGGGGCCGAGCTGGCTTGTGACCGCTGCTATCGTTTACCTGCGAACATTTTCACGCTAATGGCGGTTGCGGTGACACATTGCCATCACACTATGCCAGCACCCCTATCTCGTTCCAATTCATGGTTTGACCAGTGGAGAAACACAGCGCTTTTGCGCTCATGCTGCTTGGCTTATTGACCTTGGCCTATGGACGAAGATGGCGTGACGTGGGCCTAAATCCCCTTAAAGCTACCGCCGGCCTCGACCACTTGCTCCGCCTGGGCAGAATTGACTTGCATTTGACGCAGGCCAGCCGTTTGCTGGTGAATGCCTTTCTGACTCAAGCCTAAACCCAGCAGGATCACGGCCCCACCAACATACTGGGCCATCGTAGGAACTTCGCCCAAAATCAGGTAAGCCGCTAAAATGCCTGTCAGAGGCGTAAAAGATCCCACAATCGATGCGGTAGAAACCGATGAGTTTCGTAGGCCAGCCAGCCAGCATGATTGGCCAATGACAACAATCATTACCCCATACACGAGCATCCAGCGCCATAGAAACGGAGACAGCACACCCATAAAGTGGTTATGGCCATAAAGCATGAGAGCAATGAAAAAGAAAATCACTGCCCCCAGCCCCGTTCGCACTGTTGTGTAAATGCCTAGAGGAACTTTACCTAGCCGTTTCTTGCCAAGAATAGTAGAGATTGCCAAAATCACCGCACTCAGAACTGTGAATACATCCCCCCGGCCAATCACAATGCCTGCCGCTTGCATCACCGTCTCGGGAGTCGGTTGCAGCAGCAGCAATGCCACCCCCATAAACGCCATGATCGCCCCAGCGATTTGCCAGCGATTGACGCGATCGCCTAACAGCCAGATTGACAACGCTAGTGTTAAAGGCGGCTCTAAGCGCCCAATCAGCACCACATTCGTCACTGGGGCCACGGTGAGCGCTTCAAAGATCAACCCCGGTGCAACCGCCCCCGCCAACGTTGAGACAATTCCCAGACTCAGCCACTCCCGACCAGAAAACCGCTCCAGAGTCGCCCAGTTACAGTACTGGCGATGAATCAGCAGAAACACAATAAGGGCACACAGGTTTCCAACAAACAAGACATTACACAGAGAGATGGGATTTTCCCCATTTACAAAGTTTTGCGCACCAATTTCTGTAATTCGGCGGGTCACCGCACCGGAAGCCCCAAAAATGATAACGGCTATCCAGAGATAGGTCTGTCCAGAAATTTGCTGCAAGCACTGCAAAGGGTTTGTCAGCTTTTGCATCAACGTTTTACCTACATCCCGCAAGACTGCTCCCGCTCGTTCTAAGCAAGCTTCTAACCCTCAAATTTCCTTGCCAATGGGTTTATTTGAATGACCCTTTCAATCTATCCTGACAAATACTGCAAAGACGGCTGCATGCAACTGTTACCAAACAATATTGAGAGGACATTCTCTAGAGCAGAATCTAAAGGACATTGCCCGGAGAAACCTGAGGCTCTGTTGTAGGGCGTGGCGGCTGTTCAACTCCTGTTGCTGTCATTTTGTTATAAACATGCCGAGAAATTTCAGGCAAAATCGTGCCACTGCGACTATAGCTGGC
Source organism: uncultured Leptolyngbyaceae cyanobacterium (assembly GCA_938023035.1). Lineage (GTDB taxonomy): Bacteria > Cyanobacteriota > Cyanobacteriia > Leptolyngbyales > Leptolyngbyaceae > DSRU01. The sequence continues at coordinate 66,042 of CALIDI010000031.1, forward strand.
AGAATCTCCAAATACAGCTAGCACATAAGCGGTCTTATGATCTGGTGTTTCGACAAAGGCTACTTCGTGACGCGCTTCAGTCGTGTAACCAATCTTGCCCGCAAAGATGGTATCAGGCGGCAAGTATTCTCCGAGAAACCCCGCCACACAGTTGAGCGGGTCTTGTTTCCATACCTCTGGGTGGAGATCTCGCTTCAGCAGTGTCACCATTTCCTGACTCCGTGCCTTGGAAACAGCCAAGCCGTTGTAAATGTCGTACATCAGGCGAGCTGCCTGATTCGTGCTGACTAGGCTTCTGAGTGGCCTATTCTGGTCATCCTTTAATTGCCTTTCTCGGCCACTGGGTCGCGGCATACCAATGGAATGAACCGGATAATTTTTCTGAGCAACATAAAGGTCAGTAAAGCCGGACTGCCGAAAGAACTCGTTTACCTGCATCCGCTTATTAAACCAAGCGGTAAAAGCCTCTCCAGCTAATTCTTGGCCAGATTCTGCTTGTGTAATCCGATCCAAGATGCGACTGGCGGCATCATTATCAGAAACAACAACCATGGCCCGCATATCCGCCGTAAAGGCGGCATCGGGCACAATTATGCCCTGGTCAACCTGGGCGTAGGCCATCACCATCCAGAAAAACTTGGCGATACTGGCAGGATAGCGCATGACACTGCCCTGGTGGTCAGCGACTTCGTTCGTTTTCAGGTTAATCAGGCTAATGGATAACTCCTCGGCCTTAAAGCCTTTTTGCACCGCCAGGGCAACCGCACTATCAACGACTCCCTGCAAGGTTGCGCTAGGTCGCAGCGCCGGTTCCTGGCGCACGTTGTAGACCAGTTGCCCATTGACAAAGGCTGCTGGCGGGGCACTTGGGGGGGCGGTAGGGTTGGGTTGGTTCGCGTGGATGTGGGTAGATGGAGCTGGAGAATGGGAGGTAGGAGGGCGGAGCGAAACAGTCGTGCCAATCAATACCGCTAAACCCACCATCGCAATCAAACTCGACAGCAATCGTCGCCACGGCTGCCTGGCTTTGCGTTTCAAGCGGCGCTTGCGGCGCAGAGCGGGAGGATAAGCGGAGGGAGGCAAGAGTCGTGGTTCGATCGTACGATTGGTAGGCCGGCTCTGATCAAGGCCAGAGGAACCCCGTGTTTGAGGCGACCCCTTTTGATGGGGCGATCGCGCCAGCGGACGGACTGGCATGGATAGCTGAGCGGTTTGGGGCTTCGACTGCGGCTGCAAAATCTTAGCCTGACCCAGCGCTTGTCGTTGCTGTTGTCGCGTCAGTTGTTGTTTTAAGAACGCGGTTTCTGACTTTAGCTGCTGAATTGTCTGGCGCGCACGAGCTAGTTCCACCCTGAGACGAATTTCTTCCTCTTTAGAAAAAGCTGATGTTCGCTGAACTGGCTGACGCACTCTCAATTACTGCAACTAAGTAAGATTGGGGAAAGTAAGATTAGGGAAAACAGAAACAGATTAGTAATGGTATACAGCAACTTTCGGGTTTTTGTAACCATTCTTTTGTCGAAGATACAATTGTACTATCCCTAGAATCTTCAAAAACTGCGAACCTCGATGGCTAATGATAGCCACCTGAGTAAAGACGGGGTGCCCCTCGAATGCACTCAGCAAGCTGACGGTAGCCATCATCGCGCTTCCCGACCGAACAAAATGGCTGAGCCGTCGAGCTTACTGAAGCGATTCTAGTTGCTGACCCCCTTTTCCTCAAACGCAATGGTTCGGAATCTGCATAAAAATAAAATATCGGTGATGCGTTATGGTCAGTTTTGGTAGCGATCGCGGTGTCCCCTCGGTCTGCGATACTCATAAATGCCCATCATGCGATCAACCTATGCTGGATCTGACTGGAAAAAACGCCCTCGTTACCGGGATTGCGAACAACCGCTCCATCGCTTGGGGAATCGCCCAACAGTTGCACAAAGCGGGCGCTAATATTGGAATTACCTACCTGCCTGACGATAAAGGCAAACTCGAAAAGAAAGTTGCCGAATTGGTTGAACCCCTTTCTCCTAGCCTATTTGTCCCCTGTAATGTGCAAGACGATGCACAGATCGAAGCCGTCTTTCACACGATTCAGGAGCAGTGGGGTCGTCTCGATATCCTCATCCACTGTTTAGCCTTTGCCAACCGAGATGACCTGACCGGTCACTTTGTTGAAACTTCCCGGCAAGGGTTTCAGCTCGCCCTGGATATCAGCGCCTATTCCCTGGTGAGGTTATGTGCTGGGGCTAAGCCCTTGATGACTGACGGAGGGAGTGTGGTGACGTTAACGTATCTGGGGGGGGTCAAAGTCATCCCAAACTACAATGTTATGGGAATTGCCAAAGCCGCCCTGGAAATGAATGTGCGCTACTTGGCGGCTGATCTTGGGCCTTCTAATATTCGTGTCAATGCCATTTCTGCTGGCCCGATTCGCACTCTGGCCTCTTCGGCAGTGGGCGGCATTCTTGACATGATTCACCACGTTGAGAAAGTTGCCCCTCTCCGCCGCACTGTTACTCAACTAGAGGTCGGCAATACGGCGGCTTTTCTTTGTAGCGATTTAGCCAGTGGGATCACCGGGCAAGTTGTTTACGTGGATGCAGGCTACGAAATCATGGGCATGTCTTAGCAGCGTAGAGGCGAATACGAGCAAATACTTATGGATGCCACCCTCGACATTACGCTGCAAATCATCTTGACCGTGATGGCGGGCATCGCTGCACAGGTAATTGCAGAGTTGTTTCGACTGCCTGGAATTGTCTTTTTGCTGCTGTTTGGCATTCTTCTAGGGCCAAGCGTTTTAGGCTGGCTCCATCCTGCGAGTTTGGGCAATGGCCTGGAGGTCATGGTCTCCCTGCTAGTCGCCCTCATTCTGTTTGAGGGGGGCTTTAGCCTAGAGCTACGGGATTTAGGGCGGGTTTCTACCAGTCTGAGGAATTTGGTCACCGTCGGCACTTTGATTACACTTTTAGGCGGAGGAATGGCGGCCCATTGGCTCAGCGAATTTCCCTGGGCGATCGCCTTTCTCTATGCCTCCTTGGTTGTGGTGACAGGGCCGACGGTGATTAACCCCCTGTTACGGCAAGTCAAGGTGGATCGGCAAGTCTCCACCCTGCTGGAAAGTGAGGGAGTTCTGATTGACCCAGTCGGGGCCATCTTGGCGGTGGTCGTGCTGGATACCCTCTTGAATCGTGGTGCGGCCCCCCTGTCAATTGTCAGTGGTCTATTATTGCGTCTCGGCATTGGAGCGGCGATCGGCATCCTCGGCGGTTGGCTGCTGGGCGTATTTCTGAAATGGGAGCGGTTTCTTTCCGATGATTTAAAGGCCCTGACGGTACTGGCAGGGCTTTGGGGTTTATACGGATTAGCCCAAACCATTCGCAGCGAGTCAGGGCTGATGGCAGCCGTGGCAGCCGGGATTGTGCTGCGGGCCTCTTCTCTGTCTGAAGAACGCTTACTCAAACGATTCAAAGGTGCTCTAACAATCCTGGCTGTTTCTGTACTATTTATTTTGCTTTCGGCTGACCTATCGTTACCAGGGGTCTTTGCTCTGGGCTGGGGTGGGGTTTTTACCGTTCTTTGTCTAATGCTTGTTGTGCGCCCCATTAACATTTGGGCCTGTACCTGGCAGAGTGATTTAAATTGGCGACAGAAAATTTTTCTTTCCTGGATTTCACCCCGGGGTATTGTTTCGGCGTCAGTGGCTTCTCTGTTCAGCATTTTGCTGACCCAGCGAGGAATCAGCGGGGGAGATGCCATCAAAGCACTGGTTTTTCTCACGATTATTCTGACGGTAGTTGTCCAGGGGCTGACAGCAGGGATCCTTGCGAACTTGCTGCAAATTACTTCGAAACAGGCGACTGGAATTGTGATTGTTGGATGTAACCCGTTAAGTTTATTAATTGGGCGCTTTTATCAAGAACAGGGAGAATCAGTCGCCTTAATTGATACCAATCCTCAGAACTATCAACAAGCTGAAAATGAAGGTCTACGGCTGTTTGTCAGTAGTGCGCTGGAAACAGATGTTTTAGAGCGGGCAGGACTTGCCTATACGGGGACGTTTTTGGCTATCACGACGAATGGAGAAGTGAATCGGGTTGTGGCCCAGCGGGTGGTAGAGGAGTTTCACCCACCACGAGTATTGGCTGTTTTTCCCCGTGAACGCCAGGGCGATGCTGATAAGAGGGATAAAGATTCACTCAATATTGGCCAGGCCTTTGGTTCTGAGGTTTCCTTAAAAACCTGGAATCAGGGAATCACCGATGGAGCCGTGAAACTGGGTGAAACCATTTTGAGAGAGGTGGATGCTGTGCCACAGCAAGCCCACATCAAAAAGCTGATAGATGCGGGGGAACTGCTGCCCTTACTGATCCATCGCGGTGCCACCCTTCAGGTTGTTTCGCTAAAAGATGACTTTCAGGTGGGCGATCGCTTGATTTACCTTCTGCAAGACCCCAAACCTAAACTACTTAAAATGTTGTCGGGTGATAGCAAAACCCGGCTAAAGCTAGAAAAAATCCCTTATGTAGAAAGCTTTACTCTGCCAGAACCGGCAACGGTATCAGAAACGCCAGTGGAAACAACAACAGTATCTGAACGAGTGGCTGCGCCTGCTGAATCAGCAATTCCTGAGGCTGTGCCTGCTGAATCAGCAGCTAATTTAGAGACCGCCGGTAATTCCGATGCTCTACCCCACCAACCCTGAGCGCAAAGCCCGCACGGCAGCCTGCGTACGATCATCGGCGCAGAGCTTGTTGAGAATATTCCGCACATGGGTTTTCACGGTGCCCACGGTGATGAATAGTTTGTCGGAGATTGCCGCGTTGCTGTAGCCATCCACAATTAATTGAAGAACCTCCAACTCTCGCTCCGTTAGGGGGTAGCTCTCTAACATCTGGTTATATTCAGGTTCAGCCGCTTGAATTGTCACAAGTTGGGTTTGATCAACTGGGGTGTGCGCCTCTTGCATTTGGTGAATCACAATGCGGGCGATCGCCGGATCAATCCAGGCATTGCCTTCATGGGTTGCTTGCAACGCCTCTGCCAGGCGCTGCAAACTTGCATCCTTCATGCAATAAGAATCTGCACCGGCAGCAAAAGCGGCTAACACAACCTCACGCCGGTCTTGCAACGTGAGAATGAGAACTTTTGTAGCTGCAATCTCCGCATCTTCTGCCTCAGCCTGAATCTCCCGAAACCGCCGAGTTAACTCGACTCCATCAATTTCTGGCAACCCGATATCGACAATCGCAACATCTGGCCGATGGGTCACTAACATTTCCAGGCCTCCATTTGCCTCAGTTGCCTCACCGACTACCTCAAACCCGCCATATTGTTGGAGAGCTGTGCGCATACTCACCCGGGTAAGATCATGATCTTCGATTAAAACAATCCGGATTGTTGTCATCAGAGAGTTTCCTTTCTTACTTCGGAGAAGAACGCATCTATACCAAAATAAATAACTAACATTGCCGTTGCAGCCGTCGCTCAGAAAAAATAACCCGTCCACCTACTCAGTCAAACAACTGACGACAACGCTTTTCCTGTCTTAAAGATCACAGAAGGCCTATGTACCTTCATCCATCTTTGGCCGCATATCTCTATCTGCAAAAATCTAGCTATTGATTGGTTTCAGGCTTTTTGGTTTGTTTTGTCAAACTCCGAATCAGCAATTGCAGCATCAGCCCTAGCAAGCCCAAGCAGGCAATTCCAAAGACCCAAACCCCTAAAGTAGTCATGCCAATAACCAGCGTTCGGACAGCCGTGGAAATGCGATAAACCGTAAAGTTATCTGTCTGGATCGGCGTCCTAGCAAAGGTCGAGGCTACAGCCTGGGTGAGGCTACACATCGCAAAGGTTAGCGCTGCCGAAACAGCGGCTCCGAGTAAGCAGCGTAATGGTGTAGGGGATACTGTTTCATTGGTGGTGCCAACTGTCGCAGAAGACACCTTGATTTGAGTGGGATCAGCCATACAACCTCGAAATTTGATTCATCATCAAGTTATGCTAACTTCACTTTAACTCTCCACCTAAAACATGAACGCTCGCCTGGCATGGAAACGGTGATGGAAAAGCTTGCCTACAGAGTGATATAGTCCTCGCTACCTGATGGAGAACAGAGTAAAGCAGGTGAGGAGATTCAGGTTCTTTTCCCAAACAGGGAACCAAGAAGAGGGGGGCACTGTCATAAACAGGGCAAGGGGATGACTCCTTTCTCCAATGAAGTAGCAGACTGTTGCATTCTTCTTTTTACCCAAGGGGGAACCAAAAGCAGAGGCTGCTTTAGCACGAGTTTTAGGCTGTCGTTTTTGTGATAAGCCAGTGTTAGCCTCGCAAGAGAACCTATTTGACTCAGCAAGAGTCTGTGTGGAAAACGGTCGGCAAATCGTTAGACAGCGAGCTGTTTAATTCAGTTCATTTTATTGCTGAGGTCATTAAGTTGCATTCAACGCCTTAGACGATCTCTAAGGGTAATCAGTTCCAGTTTGTTGGTCAATTCAACGATGGGTTGAGTGAAACGCAGTTTCAGAGGGGGAGGGTTCTGCTAGGTGCACCCCTTTACCGATGGCATGGGTCACCCAAACGTCTAGTTCTGGGTTGGCAATGGCTTCGGTGAGGTGGTGGGCGATCGCGGTTGCTTCGGTTGGGGATGCGGCTATTCCAAATACGGTTGGCCCTGAGCCAGACATCATTGCGCCCAAGCACCCGGCTTCCTGGAAGTGTTGCCGTAAATGGGCAACGGTGGGGTAAGCAGGTAGCACGACTTTTTCTAAGTCATTATGCAGGTGTTGGGCAACTTGATGAATATCTCCTTGGGCGATCGCTGCCATCATCGGGCCAGAATGGAGTTGTTGTCGCCGACATTCTAGATCCTCAGGCGTACAGAGATAGGAATCATGAAACTGCTGGCGGTAGGCTTTGTAAGCCCAGGCTGTCGCCACTGACAGGGGGCGATACTTCGCCAAGACCACAGGGAATGACTTTAGGGTAGGCATGCTATCGATTTTTTCGCCGCGTCCCGTGGCCAGTGCGGTTCCACCTGAAATACAAAAGGGGACGTCTGAGCCAATCTGCGCCCCGAGATCCTGAACTTCATCTTGGGTTAGACCTAGCTTCCAGAGGAGATCTAGCCCTACCAGCACAGCTGCGGCATTGCCTGAACCACCGGCTAAGCCTGCCCCTACAGGGATGTGTTTCTGCAGGATAATATCGACTCCGCCATAACGGCCAAAGGCTTCGGGAAATGCTTGCCGCATCAACTCTGCTGCCCGGTAAGCTAGATTCGTTGGATCGGTTGGCACCAGGGGATGATCACAAAAAAGCCGAATGGCCTCTGTGCCATTGGCGCGGACCTCTACCTGATCGCAGAGAGCAATGCTTTGCATCACCATGACTAGTTCGTGATAGCCATCGGGGCGATCGCCAACAATTTCGAGATAGAGATTAATTTTGGCAGGCGCAAGCAAAGTGTAGGAACGCATGGTGGTCAACTATCCATGGGAGGATGGGCAAGGACGAGTTCAGCGAGGGCGTCACTTAAGTGAATCCACTGAGATAACCCCAGTTGCTCTGCCCGCCAGTGCTCGGGAATATCGAGACGTTGCAAAACCTCAGTCAGGCGATCGCGATCAATCAGAGACTGTAAGTTATTTCGTAGCATTTTTCGCTTATTGGCAAAGCTAACTTTTAGTAAAGTTTCCAAAAAATCCGGCTGCTGTGGGGGGCGTTCCAGGGCACGGGGACGGAGCCTGACCACCGCAGAATCGACCTTTGGCGGTGGATAAAACGCCTGGGCAGGAACGTCGCAAATAAATTCACACTCCGCCAGGTATTGCACTTTAATCGATAGTGCCCCCGCGTGTTTGCTGCCAGGATGGGCACACATTCGTAGGGCCACTTCTTTTTGCAGCAATAGCACAATCTGCTCAAAGGGGTTGGGGTTGGGGCTGGCCAGGGTACCCAATAGTTTTTCTAAAATGGCCCCGGTAATGTTGTAAGGAATATTGGCCACAACTTTGTTGGGCCGTTGAAAATCTGGAAAGGGTGCCAGTAAGGCATCTAGCTCTAGGGAGAGAAAGTCGCCCTGGAGCAGTAGAAAGTTTTTAGCTTTGCCAAGCTTTTTCGTCAGGGTTGCACACAAATCGCGATCAATTTCGACCGCAACGACGGCTTCGGCGTGGGCCAGGAGTTGTCGGGTCAAAATGCCGGTACCAGGGCCAATCTCCAATACGCGATCGCCACCTGTGGGGGTTGCACCTAGCTCTGCTGCAGCCACAATTCGTTGCAGCGCTTTTTCGCTGCGTAGCCAATGCTGGGCAAACCGTTTACGCGGCTGAGGCACAACCTTACTCCGGTAATCCAATCAGTTCACCGTTACCACTAATGACCTGCCCGACCTCCCAGGCATTGAGACCCTGTTGCTGAAACCAGGCGATCGCGGCTGCGGTCTGGGCTGGCGGTACCAACACAACAAAGCCAATGCCCATATTAAAGGTTTGGAACATATCCCGCTGAGCTACAGCGCCCGCCCGGGCTAACCACTGAAAGATGGGAGGCACCTGCCAACTGTTGGCATTCAGGCTGATAGCTTGCCCCGGTCCTAAACACCGCGGCAGATTTTCGGGTAGGCCGCCACCAGTGATATGGGCCATGCCATGAATTTCAATGCCGCTTTTACGAGCTGCAAGAACTGGCTGCACGTAAATCTGGGTCGGAGTTAACAACGCTTCTCCCAGGGATTGTCCCCCCAGTTCTGTAGGTTGCTCCTGCCAACTAAAGCCACCATCACTCACAATTTTTCGCACTAGGCTAAAGCCATTGCTATGAACCCCCTGACTGGCTAGGGCGATCGCCCTATCCTCCAACTCAACTTTGGAACCATTCAGGAGGTGCTGCCGTTCCACCACACCGACACAAAACCCAGCAAGGTCATACTCTCCGCCAGGGTAAAAGCCAGGCATTTCAGCCGTCTCCCCGCCCAGTAGGGCACAACCCGCCTGCCGACAACCCGTCGCAATGCCTGCCACCACCTCTGTAAGCTGGTCAGGTTCAAGTTTGCCTGTTGCCAGATAATCCAGAAAAAACAAAGGCTCTGCCCCTGAGGTCACCACATCATTCACACACATGGCCACCAAGTCAATACCAACCGTATCATGCCGGTTCAACTGCTGCGCCAACTTGAGCTTAGTGCCCACCCCATCCGTACCCGCAACCAATACTGGCTCCTGATAGCCGGTTGGTAATTGAAAGAAACCGCTGAAGCCGCCAATGTTACTCAAAACTTCCCGGCGAGCCGTACTGTGAACTAGGTCACGGATCTGATTCACAAAGGCATAACCCGCTTCGATGTTGACTCCTGCCTGTCGATAATCCATAAATTCGTTACAAATGTGCGACGGCCATAGCCTCTCATTTTAGCGAATCTGCATCCTAACCTAGCGACAGAATTCCGAGCAGGCCCCATCAAGCTAGAAAAAGTGTAAATTTCATGTAAATTTTTGATGAAGTATTTTGTTTGTCAAAATCCTTCAAACCTTTTTCCGGAGAGGATTTCGCCTTTTCTCCCTTTGCAAAGCGCCCATAAAACTTTTCACTGACCCGGTTGATCCCTGATCCCCAGATAGAAAACTTCGTGATAATCTGTTGCAGTTCTGCATCCCGGAAGCGAACACGTAATGAGTTCGACTTCTTTGTTGTGCTCATAAGTGGATAGGTTGGTTTAACCCGGTAATGTCTTGCAAGGTTTAAGCCTATCTCTGTTGATTTCAGTGGTAAATGAATGAGTCATCGAATGTTAGGCAGTTTGACTGCAACCCTGTTGGCTTCGACTCTGATTGCCATTCCCTCTGGTAAGGCTCAGCAAGTTGATGCGACACCTACGGTGCAAACCGCCGATAGTTCAGATAGAGCTCCTTGTGAAGTTTCGACTCACACGTCTTCTGCTCCATTGGCATCAGAGTCTGATGGTTCGTCTCGTACTAAAAGCCCTTTTTCTGCCAAATCTAATTCATCCAATTCATTACAAGTGCGGCAAGGGACAAGCCCGCTAGCCACTGTTTCGGAACCTGTTAAGCTTGGTGAGCAAGCCTCTCCAGAGTCTCAGACAGTTAATCGCTTGCCCGAAAGTATTACAAAGATTCACACCCATGAACTGTCTGGGAAACCAGCAGCAACACTTTATATCCGCAATATTCCCGTCTTAACCTTTGTTGGCGCGGCGAAGGTTGACTCTGAACCACTCAAGCAGGGGGAGCAGATCCTTGATCCATCTGCTGTCTCCCAGGATAAGGTGGGTACTGAAACACCGCCTTCTACAGTGGACACTTTGTTAGATGTCTCCTATGGTTTGAGCCAGGTAACCGCTGAGAGCATTGATAACGATCCGCTCTGGCAAGCCAGTGCTCTGGCAACTAGGGTTAACCAGCTCCATCGAGAAGGAGTGGACGCCTCCAAAATTGTTGTGAGCTGGAGGGAGGCTGCAAAGGGAACTGTGACTTTGGGCGATCGCTATGTCATTCAGCTAGAGGATACTGTCCTGGTCACCCTGGATGATAGAACAATTCTACCGGATGCCACTTTTAATCGTGAGCAAGATGCCCTCACGGCGGTCAATCGCCTCCGCCGGCTAATGGGAGGGGCTGAGCCTCTATCGGAGGTGTTGGGTAAGCCCAAATCTGCGGCACCCAGGATTGCAGCTGTTTCTAAGGTACTATACCAATTGAGTGGGCTGGCTTCCTGGTATGGGCCGGGTTTCCATGGAAATTTAAGCGCCAGTGGTGAGGTTTATAACCAGCATGCTATGACGGCGGCCCACCCCAGTTTACCCTTTGGTACCCAGGTGCGTGTCACAAATCTGGATAATGGTCGGTCGGTCGTTGTTCGTATTAATGACCGCGGCCCTTACTATGGTGGACGGATTATTGATCTGTCAACGGCTGCCGCTCAAGTGATTGGCATGGTGCATACGGGCGTCGCTCGTGTCCGTGTTGATGTGTTGCGGTAGGGGCTAAGCGTCTGGAATCTTAAAAGCCTGGCAACCGACTCCCGTGGAATAGGTTGCCTTGAGAATAACGATTCGTCTCGTTTTGCCGCAGATAGCAGAGCAAGCTCAGGTAAGGGCGGGGTGTAGAGGTGCTACCCTCACACTCTGCCTATTTACCCAGCTTTTTGCTCATCTGTCTTTATGGATACGTCACTTATATACGTCTAAATTACGTCTAAATCGGTGCAAAGCTCTGGTATTGTCCCTGGTCAACGATGCCGGTCACAGACAAGTTCTGATTGAAAATGACTAGGTTTGCCCGATAGCCGGGCGCAATTTTGCCGAGTTCTTGGGCGTAGCCGATCGCCGCTGCTGGATAAAGGGATGCCATACGCAGGGCCTCTGCCAGGGGAAGGGAGAGCTGATCGACGCAGTTTTTTACCGCCTCAATCATGGTGAGAGCCGACCCGCCCAAGGTGCCATCGGCAGCAACGCATTTGCCATCTTGATAAAAAACCTCTTGGCCGCCGATGACAAATGAGGCCAGGGTTGCGCCAGCCGGGGGGGTTGCATCGGTAACGAGAAACAGGCGATCGCCCTTAATCTTTTGGGCCAAGGCAATAGATTGAAAGTGGACGTGATGCCCATCGGCAATAATGCCCGCATAGATGTCGGCCCGATTGAGCACGGCTCCCACCATGCCAGGGCTGCGCCCCTGCCAGGGGGTCATGGCGTTAAACAAATGAGTTGCCATCGTGATACCGGCATCAAAACCCGCGATTGCCTGCTCGTATGTCGCATCTGTATGCCCAGCCGCTACCACCACTCCTGCTGCGGTGAGGAATTGGATCGCGGCAGGTTCCACTATTTCTGGAGCTAGGGTGATTAACCGCCTGCCAACGGAGTCGGCCTGTGCAATGCACTTTAACATCGGCCCATCAGGTGGTCGGATGTAGTCCCCATTGTGGATGCCCTTACGGCGAGGGTTTAAGTAGGGGCCTTCTAGATGCACGCCTAAGACCTGGGAGGAATGGTGCTGGCGATAGGCTGCGACAACTTCTAAGGCTGTGATCATGTCTGCATCGCACGCCGTAATCAAAGTCGGCAAAAAGCTCGTGGTACCACTGCGCAGATTGGTCTGATGCATCACCTCTAGAGTGGCGGGTGCAATCTGGTCATTAAACATGACTCCGCCACAACCATTCAGTTGCAGATCAATAAACCCAGGGGCCACATAGTGACCTTGTAAATCCACTTGGGGTAAATCGGCGGGTAGTTGAAACGGAGGGAGCAGCGCCTGAATGCGATCGCCCACGACCCAGATAGCTAAGTCGTGTAACTCTGCGGCTCCGGTAAACAGGGTGCCATTAGTCAGCGCATACATCAGTTAATTGCGAACCAGCCACTTCTGAGCGTTAAGCCGTTGCAGGGTGCGATCAACCAGTAGAGATAAATCAACCCGGCGCTCATCAATCAAAAAAGACTCTAGCGTGCTGGGTTTGTTGCCGCTTTCGCTGCAAGAAAACCCTTTTTTGCCCTTAATATCTTCATCAAAAAAATAAATGTTAAAAGCTCGGAGTTGGTTGCCTTCAACTAACCATCGGCCTGCGACTTGCCAGCACTCTGGAGCCTCAGCATAGCCCGCGATCGGGATGGGCTGTTTCGCAAAGGTCAAACTCACCGAGCGGATTCCCTGCTCGCTCAGGCCAGCCTCTAATCCAGGGACATAATGCTGCTGAATAAACTCGGCAAAGGGCTGATCTTCCAAGGCGGGGGGTTTTTCCTTCTTTGCCGCTGGCTTTGCTGCCGGCTTTGCCTCTGCACCCGCCTCAGCTTTTGGGGGAGTTTTGGCTTTAGGAGCAGCCTTGGCTGTTTCGGGGGTTGCCTTTTCTGAAGGAGTGGCTTCTTCTGGAGTTGGGTTGGGAGTCGTTTCTTCTGCCATGCCGAGGGTCAATCCTTTGGAGTTGATTGTCGATGGGCTGATATTCTGGTGTTTATCTTAATGGAGCTGTAGTCAAAAGGCAAAAAGGCCATCGGTTTTTCTGGTAGGAACGTTCAGATTAAAGGAGGCGATGTGGTTGACAAAGGAAACGCTCGAATGAAGCCGGTCGCTGTGGCGTTTACCCTCTCCTGGGAAGAACGCTGGCAATCCTTGAGGGCTGGCCTGGTGAGTGCGGGGGCGACCAGCCTGGTGGTTTGTGGGATTCTCTGTGGCCGTCAGTGGCTCCCCCGATTCTGGCCAGTCTTGCCGCCTGTGCAACCGTTGGCGCTGACTGATGGGCTTTTGCTAGTAGCGATCGCCCAATTGTCTGGCTTTCTCTTTGGGGTTACCTATCGCTATATCGTGCGGCAGGATAATAACCCCCATTTGCGGGCAGGGGCGGTGGGTGCCTTTAGTTTAGTGCGGGGCTTGGCCCAGATCGAAGCCGGGGGTGGGGCTTCGATCAGCTTGTGGCTGCTTTTTTTGCTAGAAAGCTTTGCCCTATTTCTGGGTGCACGGCTGGCGTTAGATGGAGCCATCAACAGGGGCTGGGTAAAGCCCTACCCATCTGCTTTGGCCCCTGCGGCTGACAATTTATCAAATTAGAGTTGCCTAGATTTGCCACTCATCTGAGCGCCAAACACTTGACTTCTACTTAACTTCCTCCCGGTGGAAGCGGGGGTGTCTCCACCGATTTTTCAGGTCTAGTCTTGGACAAGGGGCAAATATTGCCATGGTCTTCTTTCTGGAGTTTCCCTTTCTGGTCATAATAGGTTTACTGCACGTTCTATTGATTGATTCCTATGCAAACGAGCGATCGCCCGCGTGAGTTATCAGTTCAGCTTGATCAACTGCCTGCTCGAATAGCGACCGTTAGCCGCAAAACCGGGGAAACCGATGTGCAAGTCACTCTAAACCTGGATGGTACCGGGCATTGTTTGGCTCAAACCGGGATTCCTTTTCTTGACCATATGCTGCATCAAGTTGCCTCCCATGGTCTGGTTGACCTAGAGGTGCGAGCTGTGGGGGATTATGCAATTGATGACCATCACACCAATGAGGATGTAGGAATCACTTTGGGAATGGCCTTACATCAGGCCCTGGGCGATCGCAAGGGAATTGTGCGGTTTGGCCACTTTATTGCCCCCCTGGATGAAGCCCTGATTCAAGTGGCTCTGGATTTTTCGGGTCGGCCTCACCTCACCTATGGGTTAGAGATTCCGACTCAGCGCGTCGGCACCTACGATACTCAATTAGTCCGAGAATTTTTTGTGGCGTTAGTGAACCACTCCCAGATGACGCTACATCTGCGGCAGCTTGATGGAGTGAACTCTCACCATATTATTGAGGCGACGTTTAAGGCCTTTGCGCGATCGCTACGGATGGCGACCGAGGCTGACCATCGCCGTGCTCAAAGCATTCCTAGCTCTAAGGGGGTGATTTAACACACCTCCGCCGCACTTCTGAGAGGATTCTTTAGCTTGCTTAGACGGCTCACCTACCAAGGCTTTGAAGGCTGAAGTTTTGAATGCCGAAGTTTTGACTGTTGTTAGTCCCTGCGCTGGGTTCGTCAACACGTGGCAACTCTCACAGGAGCGACCGTGAATTTTGTGGGAGAGCTGCACTCTTGCCGCAGGGTCTTTTGAATTCTGCGCAGCCGAGCAAGTTCCCTGAGTTTTGATACCAACTTAAACCCAGAAGTTGGCAGATACTCGATTGCATGCTTGGCGTTGCCGAACGGCTGCTAGCCAAAATCGCCAATCATTTAATCCGCTTACCACCAGTTTAAAATCCAAAACAGTGTGATTTGCTTGTTTCTTGATTTTCTAAAACTTCTATGACTCTCAACATTGGAGACCCCGCCCCCGATTTCAGCCTGCCCGATGCCCAGGGGAACCTTGTGAATCTCGCAGACCTGAGGGGGCGTCGGGTAGTGCTGTACTTCTATCCCCGTGATAATACCCCTGGCTGTACGAAGGAGGCCTGTGCTTTTCGCGATGCTTACAGTGAGTTTGAAGGAAGAGACATCGTGGTGCTGGGCGTGAGTACGGATGATGCTAAATCCCACGAAAAGTTTGCCACAAAGTTTAATCTGCCTTTTCCTTTACTTGTTGATGCTGACGGTAAGGTGGCAACGGCTTATGAAAGCTACGGGCCAAAAAAGTTTATGGGCAAAGAGTATATCGGCATTACCCGCAACACGTTTGTGATTGATTCGGAGGGTAAGATTGAGAAAATTTACAAAAAGGTTAAACCGGAAGCCCATATCCAGCAGTTGCTGGAAGATTTGGATTAACACTTTGGGTATGGCGTTTGTGCATCCGCTTTGTGTTTCGCCTAAGCTAAACTAGCGTTTATCTCTTACAGGTGCGATCGCCTATGCGGCGCTGGTGGCATTTTATTCAAACCGTTCTCGGTATTATTTTTCGCCATCCGGTCATGGGTACAAGCATTATCCCCATTCTGCCGGATGGCACAATTGTGCTAGTGCAGCGCAGTGACAACGGTAAATGGGCGCTCCCCGGTGGCATGGTGGACTGGGGGGAGGATATTGCTTCTACCGTTCAGCGTGAGTTGGCTGAAGAAACGGGTCTTCAAGTGGCCCATATGGGACGTTTAGTTGGGGTTTATTCTTCTCCAGAGCGAGATGGGCGGGTGCATTCCATCTGTGTAGTGGTAGAAGCAAAGGTAACTGGTACGCCACAGGTGCAAGACCCAAATGAGGTATTAGCGGTGAAAGCCTTTTCTCTGGATACCTTGCCAATGGGGCGGCTCTCCCACGACCATGACCAACAGCTTCAAGACTATTTTGACGGCATTACCCGCCTAGCTTAGAAAGAAACCCTATTTATTGGTGTTGATGAGTAGAGCCACGCCAATAGCAATCAAGCAGGGCTGTTACTGACCCATGACCGGCTAGAGCTGATCGGATTTGGGCGATCGCCGTTGTGCCTGTTTTTTCTGTTGGTAGGCTCCGTAAGCCTTTTGAGAAGCCCCTCGCGATCTCAAGTAAGCTTTGTATTTTGCTGATTTACGGAAACCCCTCAGATTTTGAGCGTCCAGATCCGTCGCCAGATCATCAATGGCCGCTAGCTTTAAATTCAGCGAAGCACAACTCGGAGCCAAGGCCAGCGCCATTTTGGCCCGGTTTAAACTCTGGTGGGCACTGGCTAAATCGGCGGCATCAGCATAGCGGGTTGCTTCCTGTTTGGCCCGGGCAGCAATCTGCAAGCGCCCCCGGTTTTTTTGAACCGGCAGAAACTGCGGTAACAGGGAATTTAGCACCTCAACAAATTCGTCTAAAGACCAGTGAGGCTGGTGGTTTGCCAACTGTTGGAGTGTGCTTGTATTAGACTGTCAATATCAGCTTTTACTGTTAAAGCTGACAGGTTGGATGGGCTGCTGGCCTTTAAGGGCTGGCTGACTGTTGCCGGTTGCGAACCGCGCGGATTCCATAAAAAATCAGGTTTGGCTCCAGATAGATGGGAAGTGCGTGGTGCGATCGCTGTTGCAAGGCTTGATGCAAGAACGGCCCATCCCCTCCGGTTAATGTCACCAGACTCTGGGGATAGGACTGCTGCCAATCAGCAATAAATGCCTCCAGTCCTGCTAATAGCGTATGGACAATGCCGCTGGCGATCGCGGTTTCAGTATTTGTCGCCCATCGGGGCGGCAGCGACCCATCTAAAGTGGGTGGAGCCACAGGGGGTAGAGCCGCTGTTTGGCTGCCTAATGCTTGAAATTGCAGCCGCAAGCCCGGCAGAATGGCTCCTCCGACAAACTGATGCTTGGCATCAGCACCTGTTAAAGTGAGGGCTGTGCCGCCGTCAATCACAAGAACGGGAGCCTGGAATTGAGCGATCGCCCCCCAGAGCGCCAAGGCCCGGTCAATCCCCAAAGTCGGGTACATCCCCTGAATCGGGATATCTTTAAGCATTAGGGTGTGACAATTGGGCAAACACTCCCAAAATGGTGTTTGGGCTGGTACAACTGAAGCTAACCATAGCTCAATAGACGCATCCAGTGGGTAACCAGGGGGTTCCCTTTCTAAGGGGTCGGTATCCCAGGTTTGCACTAAAGAATCGGCCTGAAATTTGGCCCAGTGTAACCGAGAGTTACCAATTATTAACGCTAGCCACTCGGTTTGGGGTTTCCTCATAGAGCGATCGCCACCGGATTTAGGAAAGGATGCAGGAGTAAAACCCCTGACTGGGGGCGACGCTCCCATCCTCTGTGAACCCCGAATGGACTCAGCAACCGGGCAATCGCAAGCCGCACCGATAACGGCTGAGGCCGTAGACGGCATCCTCTCAGAACCTGTACAGGTGGATACGGGTCGTCCTCACTTGGGGAAATCTGATGGTGCAACCTGCCCCTACTCAATGCTTGAGACGACTGAATTCTAGTTTTTTAGGCTTCGGCTTCCTCGTGCTCTACAACAAACACATTCGAGTAAAGATTAGCAATAATCTGCTTGCCCTGAAGGGTGAGCGACAGGTAGCCAAGGGCATCCCGCACGTAGGGATAGACCCCGTGCCAGTAAAACTTGGGATAGTTTTTGCGTAAATCGCCAGGATGACGATAGCCCAGCGCCTTATTGACCCCGGTTTCTTCAAATTCATAAAATAACGCTGCAATCTTTTTAAGATAACGGGGGTCGCTGAGTTGCCCGATCAGGTCAGAGGCACGAATCAGCCCTGCATTACTGGTCGTTTCTTGGTGGTCTTCGGCGGCGGGCACCGGAAAGCGAGTTAACTCAATGTTGCGTTTGATAATTTCGGCATCAATCAACTTATGCCCCCCAAAGCGCTCGTCAATAAAGAGTTTGGCGCGATCAACATGGTAGGGTGTTAGGGCTGCATCAGTCGAACCGGGAGCGAGGGCTACCATTTTGCCATCTTTGCCAGTGGCGTACATCCCATCTTGATCATGGCGACAGACCCCTTTTACATAGCCAATATCGTGGCACACCAGAGAAATGATGTAATGCAACCAGTCATCACAAGAGACCCCGCCTTCCCGGATGTGTTTACCTCGCAAAATTTCTTGCCCTACTAGGGTCACCAGAATGGAATGCTCAACGTTGTGATATAGGGCATCACTGTTGGCAATGTTTTCCATGGCCATGCCCCCGACCCAGGCAATGATATCTTCGTAGTCGGATTTTAGACCGCCATAAGTGCGCCGGTAACCTTCTTTGAGCTTCAGCACAAAGTCTTCAATCAATAGCTCGGTGGCATTAAACATATTGCTGTGTCGAGGCAATGATGGCTAGAACAGACTAGGTTTTCTAGATTTGTAGGTGGGCCTTGGAAGCCCATTTGCGTTTGATCAAGCGGGGCTAAGAAGTGACTTGGCTCATAGTCTACAGAAAATGCTAGCGCTAAGGAGAGGGATGGCTGACTCCTTGATGGCGATCGCGGTAGGGCGATCGCCAAAGTGCAAAGCTGAAGACATTACTACCTATGTATAGCATTCAGCAAAATTTCGTTGAGTCCGTACAGTTATCTCATTTCCCTATTTAAGCTTTATAATAGTCAAACACTACATGCGGGTATAGTTTAGTGGTAAAACGAAAGCTTCCCAAGCTTTAGTTGCGAGTTCGATTCTCGCTACCCGCTTTTTAACTCACTGAACGGTAGTTAAGTGCTGTTCAGTGGCGCTTTTCTCGGTTCGGCTACCTCAAGATGGCTCTCAACAAGGCCTGGTAGGCCTAGGTCTAGCTACCTTCACCCCTTTCTTGAATGCCCGTTAGGGCTATATCCCTCTCCTAGAGTATGAGAGGGGCTTCGAGCCGTCTCCCTTTCTCCTTTGATGGGAGAACTGGGGAATGGGGATGGCTTGGGCTAGTCCAGAAATTTCTGCCTTGCTGTACTAGATTGGCTCTGCGCTTGGAACGATGGACTCAATCAAGACACAAAGGGCGCGTTTAGGTGGGCCGCGCTCTGGTAAAGAGCCTCCGGGTAAATAGTCTTCTGTAATAGGTGCCGTCGGCCTGTAAAGACGTCTTTGGGTCGCTTCAATTTACAAGCCTTGGCTGTCATCCGGAGTGCGGTTCGCCACAATTGCATTACTCTACTCGGCTGGCGTTGTCACAATTCCCGTAGTGGGTGAACTGGGGCTGGCAATTGCCTGTACAGGAATGCGTCCGGCCTTGTAGGCTAAGCGCCCGGCAAGTGTTGCCAGGCCCATTGCCCGTGCCATCATCGCTGGGTGCTCAGCCCGGGCGATCGCCGTGTTAATCAACAGTGCATCAGCTCCCAACTCCATGGCCTGGGTGGCTTCACTGGGGGTACCAATCCCTGCATCCACTACCACCGGGATTTTTACCGTCTCAATAATAATTTGGATATTGGCCGCATTCTTCAGACCCTGGCCAGAACCAATCGGAGAGCCGAGGGGCATCACTGTAGCGCAGCCCACTTCTTCTAGCCGCTTTGCCAGCAGTGGATCGGCATTGATATAAGGCAAGACGACAAACCCTTCCTGAACCAGTTGCTCGGCAGCTTCTAGCGTGCCAATCGGGTCAGGTAAAAGATATTTAGGGTCAGGAATCACCTCTAACTTGACAAAGTGATTCTCTTCCTGACCTAGCAGCTTGGCCATTTCCCGCCCTAGCCGTGCGACCCGAATCGCTTCCTCAGCGGTTTTGCAGCCTGCCGTATTGGGCAACATCCAAATCTTTGACCAGTCAATTGCCTCCGCTAAGCCTTCATGCCCAGGGGCATGCGTTTGCACCCGGCGCACAGCTACGGTGACAATTTCGCAACCACTTTCGGCAATGCTTTGGCGCATTTCATCAAAGTTGCGGTATTTGCCGGTACCAGTCATCAGTCGTGACTGAAAGGTGCGTCCGGCAATGGTCAGGGGATCATTGAGCAGACGCTCAACGGGTGTGTCTAGGGTTTGCATTGCTGAAGATTCCTTACAGTAGTGATTTGGCTGAGTTTGGTGGCTTTGCTGCGGCGAGAGCAAGGCGGCCCTTCCCTGAGACAACGTCAACAGGTCGAACGCTGACCAGGTTAGGGTGGCATTGCTGCGGCGAACTCAAACCAAACCTGAAGATTTATTGTAATTCCTTAGTGAAGTTTCTTTAGTAACCGTTGCAAGTTGATTACTTTGAGAGCAATTGCTGATGTTTCCACCTACCCTGAAGACGGGAGGGCTTGATTTTAGGCATTTAGATAAGGATCACAAGCATGAAAGGTATCACCGCGATCGCGTTGCTGGCTCTTAGCCTGGTAGATGACGCGATTTTGCTCGGAATTTCCCAGATTGGGTTACACATTTCTTGGTTTCATCACTTGATTCCGGTGATTTGGTTCGTCATGATTCTGACCATCGCCTCGCACTTTATGCCCAAAAAGGTCTCTAGTCATCGGTTTTGGCGATGTTTGCGGCACCCCTAATCCTGCTACGCGGAATCCAAAGTACTCTGTTAGAAGGGTAGAGCCTTGCAAAGGGTAGAATCCTCAGTTTTTTGTGTTCTAAGCTTTTTGAACTGCTGACTCATTGCCACTGGGGTTTAACTCTGGTTTACCAAAGCGGCTGAGGACGCCGAACCTCTGAAACACCAAATCTTCTCAAAAAAAGGGAACTACAATTTTGATGTAGAACCTTTGTACGTTGGAAATGGTTTATGGATTTTGCGATCGTTGCCGCGATCGCCCTGGCGGTTGCGGGCTATATGGCAGGGTCAGTTCGGATCATTAAAGAAGGAAATGTTGCGGTTGTCGAACGGCTGGGTAAATATCAGCGCACCATGGGATCGGGGCTGAATTTTGTCGTGCCGTTACTGGATACGGTATTGGTTGAAACAACCCGCGAACAATTCATTGACATTGAACCACAAAAGGCAATGACCCGTGACCGAGCCAACGTTGAAGTCGATGCCATCTTGTTTTGGCGCATTCTCGATTTGCGCAAGGCCTACTACGAAGTTGAAGAGTTAGACGAAAGCCTGAAGCAGCTTGTCATCACAACCCTGCGATCAGAGATTGGGCAGTTGCCGTTGGAAGATTTAATCTCCTCACGGGATGCGATTAATCGCCAGATTATGCTCAACCTGGATCGAGAAACCCAAGGTTGGGGCGTCAAGATTGTGCGGGTGGAGATTCAAGAAATTAAACTATCTGAAGATTTGATGAAGGCCCGCGACGCTGAGTTGGCGGCTGAAAGCCGACGTAAAGCAAAGGAGTCGGAAGCAAAGGCTGCAGTCGAGTCGATTCGAATCATTTCGGATGCTTTGCGCGACTCCAGTAACCCTAGGGTAACGTTGCAATACCTACTGGTAAAGAGTTATATCGAGGCACAACAAGATGTTAGCAAGAGTGAAAACGCCAAAATTATCTTTATGGATCCAAAGGCGCTGACGGAAGCGACTAGCGAGTTTATTGTTGCAGAAGAGCTAGAACCGGGTAAAGGCGGTTGAGAAATGGTCGGCAGGGAGAATGAACAGGAAGCAGGCCAAAGTCTGGCTAACAAAAAGCGATCGCCCCCATTAGCCAAAGAGCGATCGCATCGCATTAATTAAAATATAGTACAAAAGAACTTATGAGACAAGGCCGGTTTGCATCAGCGTTGTTCCTTCTGGTAACTTGCCAGTCAGCAGCCATGGGGCCATCTCATCGGGAGCCACAGCGCGGCCCAGTTTCTCTCGCAGGCCAGAGCCTTCTAACACCTCTTGATTCAGAAGCTCTTGGGCGGTTTCCTCTAGCAGATTCTGATTCGCCTTGAGGATTGCCAGAGCAACGTGGTGGGCGTTATCCACAATTTCTTTAACCTCTCGGTCGATTTCCTCCATCACCTTGGGGCTAACGGGGCGGCGGGGTGATGAGTACCCCTCCAAAAACTGCATTTGCTGTTTTTCAAAGGCAACTGGCCCCAGGTGGTCGCTCATACCATAGAGGGTAATCGAGCGCTCGGCCAGATCGGTCGCCTTTTGAATGTCATCACTGGCACCCGTCGAGACATTGTTATTAAAGATAATCTCCTCGGCAGAACGGCCTCCCAGCAAGGTAGCAATTCGGCCTCGAATTTCATCTTCTGCCATCAAAAAGCGGTCTTCTTCAGGGAGTTGCAGCGTATACCCGAGGGCACCAACCCCACGTGGCACAATCGAGATTTTCTCGACCTTGCCTGCACCGGGCATCAGCGCTCCGACAATGGCATGGCCGACTTCGTGGTAGGCCACCCGCTTTTTCTCCTGCTCGTTGAGAACGCGTGATTTTTTCTCTAACCCGGCAATCACCCGCTCAATCGCCTCGGCAAAATCAGCCATGGTCACCGATGCTCGATTGTTACGGGCTGCTAGCAGGGCGGCCTCATTCACCAGGTTGGCTAAGTCTGCTCCGACAAAGCCAGGGGTGCGTACCGCAATTTTTTCTAGATCTACATCCTCTGATAGTTTGACATTACGGGCATGGACGTTGAGGATAGCAGCGCGGCCAATTTTATCAGGACGATCCACAACTACTTGACGATCAAACCGTCCTGGACGCCGTAGAGCAGGGTCCAGCACCTCTGGTCGGTTTGTTGCAGCCAGCAAAATTACGCCCGTATTGGCCTCAAATCCATCCATTTCGGTAAGTAGCTGGTTGAGGGTTTGTTCGCGTTCATCGTTACCACCCATGACTCCGTTTTGGGCGCGGGATTTGCCCAGGGCATCGAGTTCGTCGATAAAGACAATGCAGGGGGCGTTTTGCTTGGCCTGGTCAAACAGGTCGCGCACCCGTGAAGCGCCGACACCAACAAAGAGTTCAATAAACTCTGAGCCAGAGATACTGTAAAAGGGGACGCCCGCTTCCCCTGCGATCGCCTTAGCGAGTAAGGTTTTACCCGTTCCTGGTGGCCCTACCAGCAACACCCCCTTGGGAATTTTGGCCCCTAACCGGGTGTATTTGCCCGCATTTTTGAGGAAATCCACGATTTCTTGAAGTTCAGCCTTTGCCTCATCGACGCCGGCCACATCGGGAAACTTAACGCCCGTGCTGCCTTCTGAATAAATGCGGGCTTTGCTCTTGCCAACAGTCAGGGCTGCGGGGCCACCCCCCTGGCGATTGAGTAAAAAGCCCCAGATCCCGAAGAAAATTAGAGGCGGCACAACCCAGCTCAAAAGGGTGCTAATCCAGCCATTTTGACTGGGGGGCGGTGCACCAAATTCAACGTTATGCTCGCGCAAAATCTTGGGCAAGTCCAGGTCAATTGCCACTGGTGTTGTGGTGTAGATACGGGGACGGGCTTCTGCTGGGGTGTTAGCATCGGGCTTAAGGGTAAACTCGATTTTTTCGGCACTGACTAGGGCACGGTCTACCTTGCCAGCCGTTACCTGGTCAATAAAGTCACTGTAGGCAACTTGGGGTGGACGCGGCCCAAAACTCGGAATCACGTAGTTTAGCAATAAGAGGAGTGCCAGCAGAATCAAAAGGCTGCCTCCTAACTGACGCGGTCTAGGGGCTTGAAAGGGAGATTTGTTGCGGGTATCAACGGGCATAGCCATCGCTCCTATAGATGACTGCTGCACCCTGCTTAGAATTCTTTAAATGGAGGCACAGCAGCCGGAAGGTCTCTTAAAAATATTGTAAAGAGTTGGTTGCGATCGCCTGGATGTGGAAATCCCTACCTCTATACTCAGGAACGGCTCGTTAGTTGGGTCTAAATTTAACCCTATTGATACTCGCTACTTCCATACTCGAGAACGACTGATTGTGGATGCTAAGAAGCAAAGTCATGGCTTGAACAACGCTCACGATGTTCTCGCATGGATACTGGTCGAAGTGTTTCCGTAGTATAGGCGGCTGCCACAAGCTACAAGATTTCCTGTCCCTGAATAGTCCTGAATAATTGGGACAAAGAGGGAGATGATTGTGGTGCGCCAATCAGCCTCCCAGATTGGATTGTTTAGAGCCGTCTTTACCCTGACGATCATTAACGGAGTCACTCACAATGGATGCCTGGCTGGCAAGCACTATCCCCGCCCTCATGGAGCGTATGGGCTATTGGGGCATCGCGCTCCTGATGTTTTTAGAAAATTTATTTCCGCCGATTCCCTCTGAGTTGATCATGCCTTTGGCTGGGTTTGCCGTAGCCAGAGGTCAGCTCAATCTGGGGCTAGCTATTGGGGCAGGGGTCTTAGGGACGCTCTTAGGAGCACTTCCCTGGTATTACTTAGGGGCATCGGTGGGTGAAGCCCGTCTGCGTCGATGGATCCATCGTTATGGTAGGTGGCTCACTCTCTCAGAAGCAGAAATGACCCGTGCTAATCGTTGGTTTCGGCGGCATGGTGGCAAAACAGTATTGCTCTGTCGTCTCGTTCCAGGGGTGCGCACGCTGATTTCCTTGCCTGCCGGCATCAATCGCATGGCGATCGCCCAATTCTTGACCTATTCTGCCGTCGGTACGACGCTTTGGGTCGGTTTACTCACTTACCTGGGTTATGCCCTAGGGGAGCGCTATGACCAGGTAAATCGCTATCTCGGCCCTGCCGCTCAATCCGTGCTCTTTAGTCTATTACTCGGTTTTGGCGGTTTTGTTCTTGTGAGAAAACAGCATCGTCGTGCCTCTAGGGTTCGTAACCGAAGTTAGAGAAGTTGGTTGCCATCGTTTCCCAGCTTCACCCGGTCTGAAGATCCGCCAATGGGAAACCGTGGCTACAGCGCTTGTTTTGCCAGTTTCTTGACAAGTTATTTTTTCGATGTTGGTATTCTTTTGATTGGTTAGCAGCATTCTTCAAACCAGGAGTTTTGGCATGGCAAAGTTGTCGGTTGAATTGCAGCGGTATTTTTTTGAGGAGGAGCGATCGCTCCATATCACCCTGCCCGAAATCTTAAGCCTGGCAGGGGAACGCATTTTTGGGTTTTTATTTGTGCTGTTATCTTTACCTTCTGCTTTGCCTGTGCCTGCACCCGGCTATTCTGTACCTTTTGGGGTGGCTATTTTTCTGCTGGCGTTGCAACTGCTGGCCGGTGCCAAAACCCCCTGGCTGCCCAACTGGTTTGCGAACCATCCCCTGGAACTTAAGACAGTTCAGGGCATTCTAAGAAAGGGAATTCCCTGGCTGCAGCGGATTGAAGCCATCTCCCGACCTCGACTCCTCCCTATTTGTACCAGTTTTCCAGGGCGGATTGCCATTGGTGTCTTGATTTCCCTCATGGGGGTGTCCATGATGATTCCCATTCCGGGTACCAACACTTTGCCTGCTATGGGCATTTTCATCAGTGGTTTTGGCCTGATGGAAGATGATGGGGCCATTACCTTGGCGGGTCTGGTAGTCTGCGTTTTGGGAGGAACCTTGACCCTCTCAATCTTACTAGCGTTGGCCTTTGGCGGTTCTAGCCTGTTGGATTTGCTGAAAACTTGGGTAAAAGGTTCGTAGGGGTAGCCAAGCAGGGATAATCATCATGGTGAGTTTGTCGCTTACCTGCCCTTTACCCATCGAAACACCCTTGACCGGATTGAAAACACGCGATCGCTATCGGGCGCTGCTGGCTGTCATTCGCCCTCAAACCCAGACGATTCTGCAAGCTCTCATATGTACCCTGGTATTCACAGCGGCCTGGCCACTCCTGGCAAAAATTGCTGGAGACATGGCTGGTTTGCTGGCGCGGGGGGATGTTGCTGCGATCGCTCGTCTGGCTGTTTTTTGCACCGGTATTTTTTCGGTGCAGAAGTTGGCCCAGTTTGGGCAAGATGCCCTGATGGCAAAGGCGGCTCTGGCGGTCGTGTACGATTTGCGTACCCAAGTCTATGCCCACCTACAACGGCTTAGTTCTAGCTATTTTGAAACGGCCCAGAGTGGTGATCTGGCTTATCGCCTGACAGAAGAGATTGATCGAATTGGGGAAGTCGTGAATAAGGTATTTCACCAATTCGTCCCCTGCATTTTGCAACTGATTGTGGTGCTGGGCTACATGATCTATCTCAACTGGCAACTGACCCTGGCGACCCTGCTCATTGCTCCGCTTATGGCCCTATTGGTTACCTGGTTTGGTGAGCAACTGCGTAAACTCTCCTATCGCAGCCAAAATCAGGTTTCTAACCTGTCAGCTTTATTGGTCGAAGTTTTTAGTGGTATCCGCCTAGTGCAGGCCTTCGCCGCTGAAGACTATACGCTCAAGCTCTTTTGCCAGGAGGCCGAAGCCAATCGGCGGGCGCGTTTTCGTACCGAGCAATTGAAGGCGATTCAATTCCCGGTTGTTGGGTTTCTTGAGGCGCTTTGTTTGCTGTTGTTCTTACTGCTGGGGGGCTGGCAAATTGCCCAGAAAAATCTCAGCGGGGAACAGTTTGTTAGCTATTTAACCGCTGTGTTGATGCTAATTGACCCGATTTCCCTGGCGACCAGTAACTACAACGAGTTTAAGCAGGGACAAGCATCGATTGATCGGGTCATGGAACTGCTCAACATTCAACCGACGGTTGAGGAGAAACCCAATGCGCTGGTGCTCCCAATGGTGACGGGGCGGGTTGAGTATCGCGATGTCTGCTTTAGTTATCAGCCAGGCAAGCCTGTGCTACAAAATTTAACCTTTTTAGCGATGCCGGGAGAGGCGATCGCTCTAGTAGGTTCTTCTGGAGCGGGCAAAACCACCGTTGTCAATCTGCTCAACCGCTTTTATGACCCCCAACAGGGGCAGGTGCGAATTGATGGCTACGATGTGCGTGATGTTACCCTGCGCAGCCTGCGGCGACAGATCGGCATCGTTCCCCAAGAGACCATCCTATTTTCTGGAACGATCGCCCAAAATATTGCCTTTGGGCAAGCTGACTTTGATTTAGCAGCGGTGCAATCGGCAGCGGAAATTGCCAACGCCCATCAATTTATTATCCAGTTTCCCCAGGGTTACCACACCTGGGTTGGAGAACGTGGCGTTAACCTATCAGGGGGGCAGCGGCAACGGTTAGCGATCGCCCGGGCGGTTTTGCTCAATCCTCGGATTCTCATCCTGGATGAAGCCACCTCTGCCCTCGACTCAGAATCAGAAGCCTTGGTGCAAGAAGCGTTAGAGCGCTTAATGCAAAACCGTACGGTTTTGATGATTGCCCATCGCTTGGCGACTGTCCGCCGCGCTGATCGCATCCTGGTATTAGAAAAAGGTCAAGTGGTTGAGTCGGGCAGCCATAATGAGCTGCTGGAGCATGGTGGCCGCTACGCTCAACTGTATACTCAGCAATTTCAGCAGTAGCCCTCGACATTCTCCAGCAAACGCTCTTCTATTGAGAGCGAGTTGTATTGGACTTGACAAAATATTTCCAACAGGTGTTAATACTAATTATCAATAAGTTACTCGCCTTGCACGAGATATCCTTAACAAGTGTCTGTTTTGCGCAGTTCTTAGAATCAATAGTTTTGGGGCAAGCTTTACAGGATTCTCAAGATTTCCAGAGCATAGGTGGAATTGGCTAGTGCGACTGATTGCGGAGTTGACGGCGTCAGTTGGCTGCTAACTTGTCGAACTTATTGAGAATTTAACCTATTTGGTGTGAGTGTCGTTATGCATTCGTCCTTCTCTCGTGTTTTGTTTTTCAGTTCGGTTCTTGTTAGTTTGGGGGCGTTTTGCCTTCCGGAGGTTGCTGCTGCTCAGGCAAGTCCTGACACAGAGGCGATCGCAGAGGCAGCAACCACCAAACCGGCAAAGACCTCAGCCGTCGCTAGTGCAGCCGAAACAACTGCTCAGACGCCAGAAAATTTTGCCCTTTTATCAGAATCGGCCTTTGAGCAGGTGACTTCAGTTTCTCAGTTGACCGATGTGCGCCCGACTGACTGGGCGTTTCAAGCGTTACAATCCCTGGTTGAGCGCTACGGCTGTATCGTGGGTTATCCGGATCGCACCTACCGAGGCAATCAGGCCCTGACTCGCTTC
>CALIDI010000032.1 GCA_938023035.1 uncultured Leptolyngbyaceae cyanobacterium
GGAGTCCGTTGGATGGGTGAGGCCAGGGGTGGGGGCGATCACCCCTTTGGGACATTGTCGCTCAGCATCGAACCCACCGGATGGGTAGAAACCAATAGGCAGGCATTGTTTTCAGGGTGCTGCGTCGATGCTTTTGCTGCAATACCACTGGATGTTAGATCGCGATCGCCCGGTGGCTAAGTCTCTTAGGGGTAAGGGGGGAGGATAGCAGCGGCCAGCGCGGGGTTCCATCTCTGGATCTGATTCCACACCCGGTGGCGACGGCTATTTACAGTGTAAGACAACGAGTCAGCCCCAATAAAAAGGGGGCGATCGCCCCCCTCCGTTACTGTTTACCCAATCTAAATAACTAGAACAGGGTATTTAGAGACCTGAGCATCTTAGACAGATGCTTTCATCTCTTAATTGTCACCACCACTGGTCGAAGTATTCGTCGAGGTATTGTTCGAGTCGTTATTCGAGGTGTTGGTTGATGAGTTGGTCGAGGTGTTATTTGACTCGTTATTCGACGTATTGGTCGAAGTATTGTTCGAGTCGTTA
Source organism: uncultured Leptolyngbyaceae cyanobacterium (assembly GCA_938023035.1). Lineage (GTDB taxonomy): Bacteria > Cyanobacteriota > Cyanobacteriia > Leptolyngbyales > Leptolyngbyaceae > DSRU01. The sequence goes on from CALIDI010000032.1 coordinate 541, forward strand.
TTTGAGGTGTTGGTTGATGAGTTGGTCGAGGTGTTATTTGAGGTATCGTCATCGCTATCAGGAGCATTAGGGATCTGCTTCAACCCGGTTAAACCGGGGAAGACACGACTGGGTAACCCAATCACCTGATAGGTCGAAAGTACTCTCCGTTTGCTACCCCGAGCGCGAGGTCCTTTTTCACGTTCTACTACGACAATCCGACCTTTTTTATCCTGCTCGACGACAACCTGCACAGGGCGATTGACATAAACTGTGTAGGTGAGGTTGCCAAAGATAACATCATCATCGCGATCGTCATCATCGCGATCGCGGCCAGAGCTACCCATTACCAACTGAGTGGGATTAAACGTCCGCACATAGGTGGTATTAGCGCTGGTATTGATAAGGGTGATATTTGTGACAGCCGTTAGGGTTGTGCTCGTGGTAGTAACCACCGCGGTGCCGCCACCGGTGCTGCCACCACTGGGTAGGGGAGCCACCGGGGTAAAGGTGGTACCGTTATTATTCACCCCAACAACAGGAGTGTAGGTGGTGAAGGTACCACCGGGACTGACATTAAAGGAAATATCCCCGGATGTCTTTCCTTCGAGCTTGTTATTTGCCTGCTCAAACTTAAACTCAGTTTGGCGGCGAGAGGTACCTGTAAAGGAAACGGAGTTGTTGCCAAAAGCGACGTAACCTGGGCCTTCACCCTTAATTTCATACTTAGTGGTCGCGTTGTTTGAGAGCGTCCCATCCTGGCGAATGGTCGCAGGGGCCGCAATGCCAATGGTAGTATCCAGTACCCCCAGGTTGCCTTCAATCTTAAACTCCTGCGTACCTCGAGTTCCAACACTTTCTACCTTAAAGTTAGTTGTTGGCCCAAAGTAGGAAATTTGCCCATTGGCAGGGTTGAGATTGGTGCCTGCGCCGGGTAAGACATTATCTCCCTTAAATTCGAATTTTACCCGCCGTCCTAGGATAACGGGTAAGTTACCGCTGTCAGAAACAGGCCGCAGTTGCAGGTCAGAAGGTAGACCAATAAAGTCGCCGGTCAAATTAGCCGCAAAATCACCCACACTCAAGGAACCGGTTTGGGTGGTGAAATTAGCGCTTGATTCAGTTGAGAGGGTGACCGAGGTGCTGGGGAGAAATACAAGAGGAGCTGCGCCTGTTGTCTGTGGGCTAACTAAGGTTCCTCCCTGAATAAAGGCGGGGGTGTAGGAACTGAGGGTGAAGTTAAGAGCCGCAGGCACCCCCTGAAACAGCACAGGACTGCCTGTACTGGTAAAGGCAACCCCTGACAGTCGACCTTCGAGCCTGCCGGTATCGCCAGCATTGGGTAAGCCATTGTTATCGGTATCGGTGAAGCTGCTGGCATTGGGAATAAAGCGCGAATTGGTGGAAGTTCCATTAGGGGTCACCAAACGCAGCGTTTGCACAGCCGCATCAAATAAGACAGGCGCAGCCGTGGTGGCACTGCTACCGGGTAAGAAAAAGGCCGCTTGTCCAGAGGCTTGACCACTGGTAACTGGGATATCAGCCCGGACGGTGGGCGCGATCGCCACAGACCCAGCTAATAAGCCTAAACAAACGGTAAACCGCATCGACTGATTCATCACAGTAGGAATCCTCAATGTGTAGGTGAACACAAAGCTAGTAAATAGACGGCGTAGGCAGGCAGCAATTTTGAAATTTTTATCCGGATGAAGCCGTAATTAGAGAGAACTAAGTCAGCATCGGGCATCTAAGCAACCTCATCAAGTAAGCCATGCCCCGCGGTTGAGCTGGATGGGGCTACACTCCAGCCAGAGAAGCATCCCTGCAATCAACCTAGGCGGGGGATTCATCAATCAATCCCCGAGCCTAGAATTTTGAATGGAACATCACTCGCCGTCCTCACCTTAGTAGCAGTAACTACTAAGATAGAGGCCTGCCTACGGAGATGGAAAGACGACTCGTAGGCCCTTAGAAGGGTTGGCATCGGTAAAAGTTCCCGCAGGTGGCACAAGTTTATACCTTTCTGAAAGCTTTATGGAGTTAGCCTTCTTTCCTAGAAAGAGAACGTAGTTCTCAGAGCACCAATGTAGATCGTGTCGTTGGCAGAATTTTGCCGCGGGTTGAATACCACAATAAAGCCAGGCGTCACGCTGATGTTGTCATTCAGGCGAATCCGGTAGAAGGCTTCCAGATGATAGGTGGCACTGGGTTGGCCCCCTGGCCCGGCCAGGAGGTTGCCGTTACTGGCAAATTCAGGAATGTTTCTGCCATTGGGGAGATCGCTGCTGGTAATGCGTGGTGGCTGACCAAAATAAAGACCGGCTAAGTTACCGCGCCCACCAAAATCTGGCAGGTTGAGGAAGGCCATCCAGTTAATGGTTTCGACATTGCCACTTTCGCCTTTGAGGCGCGAATTAGTGTAGCCGGCCCACCCCCCCAGGGTGATGCCAGGGTTAATGCGCCAAGAGGCGGTTAAGCCAACCGCATTGGTGTGGATAGGGGCACGCCCTGTAAAGGGATGGGCGATCGCCAACTGGTCATCTCCGACAGAAGTCCCGAGCGTTCCCAGGGGCGAGTAGGCATTGACATACTGCAGGGCCAGGTCAATCGTTTCGGTCGGGGCAAAGGTTAACTGAGCACCCAGGGCATTTCCCCCCAGGCGGCTACCAAACAGACCGCCATTTTCTGGATCATTGGCCCGGTTTGCAAAGTAAACCCCTTGCAAGCTCAAGGCCGGTGCAATTTGCCAGTCAAAACCGGCCCCAGCGCCACTGCCATTAATGTTGATGATTGGGTTGCGTTGAGCAAAGAAAGAAAGTGGCCCCTGGCCGGCGCTTTCAATGCGGTTGGCTCCCCGGAAAACATTCACCATATTCACCCCAACGGGGCCAGCAATCACAGCTAGGTTATTGGCCACCAGATGTCGATAGGTGAGGTCACTCAGTACAACATTGCTGTTGGTATCGCCGGTATAGCCCAGTCGCACATCGTTGGTCAGTTGCAGAGAACCAAAGGTGCTGCCCGTACCGGCCTGCAAGCCCGTAAACAACAGGCCGCGATCGCTCAACTGAGTCAACAAGCTCAACTGGACGTTGGTAATCACATTGACCTGATCCGCATCATCCCGAAAGTTAAAGCCTGCCAGGGTCACATCACCAGCGCTCCGCCCCTGGATCCCCACAATGGCTTGCCCAAAAAGCTTAGTCGTGGTCGAAAATTGTTGCTTTTCCAGCGTTGTCGTCCGGGCTTCTAGCGCATCGACCCGGCCTCTGAGTGTCGCTAACTCAGCGCTAAACTCTTGCTGCAAGCGGCGAATTGCATCCAGGTCTTCTTTTTTAAGAAAATTAGAACTGTTGGCAGTCAAGATTTGAGTGATGCGATCTAAGCAAGCATTTAACCCTGCCGCAAATTCATAGCGGGTGATGGCCTGATTGCCACGAAAACTGCGGTCGGGATAACCCGCAATGCATCCATACCGCTCTACTAGAGACTGTAACGCCTGAAAGGCCCAGTCTGTCGGGCGGACATCGGTAAGCTGAGAAACCGATGTGACTTGATCCATTCCCAGGGTGTCAAGTCCTGGATTGACCTGTGAAAGCTCAGCAACAGCGATCGGCGGTGTTGCTGTTTCGGTTTCCACCTCCGCAGAAGCGGGGGTGGGCGCGATCGCCCCAGCCACCATAAAAATCCCCAACACTGACAGGGGCAGCATTGGGGTAACGTATTGAAACACTTTGAATCGTGATGCTTTTAATAAGTTCTCTCGATTCTGAGAATTTTTTCGCATAATCAACTCCTTCACCAAGGCCAGTTTATTGCTTGAGTTCAGTCAGCTTGCGATCGCCCTAAACAGCCAGATTTGGCAAATGAAACCTTCCAGCCCAGACCGGTTGCTTGACCTGTCGAGAAAGACAGGCTCTGAGTCGGGTCGGGTTTAGGGTAACTGACTCCTGTTATTCTTCAAAAACGACACCCCCATTACCTGAGAAATGCCCACAGAAAGATGCCGACCGCTGATAGGAGCTACCCTAGCAAAAGGCACTCCTCGCCCAAACTGAGGACAAGGATAACTCAACAAGCGGTACGACTCGCCAGTGATTGGCTAAATCAAGAACATGGACGCCTAGCGCTTCCAGAAGTTCCTGGCTCTGTTAAGGTTCCCCAGATTGATCAATACCCATCAGGATTTCTTAGAAAAGCTTTGCAATTTGGGTGCATGGCACTTTTGCCCTCACCCTCAATCCCGCTCCCAATTTGGGAGAGAGACTTTGAGACGGCTCGCCTCCCCTTCGCCCAGGTTGGGAGAAGGGCCTAGGGGATGAAGGCCTGCAAAGGTGATAGGCTCTCTGTAATTCTAAAAACACGCCTGAGAAAAGAAATCTTTTACAGATTCATCTGAAATTAGCTTGGGGTCGGGGAATGGGGTGCTGCGAGAAAATCGCCCTCACCATACAGGTTAAGACACCTTCGCATCCACAAACCTTTGTCACGCTTTCTTTTCGCCCCTGTTTCCTGTCATCTATTCCCTATCTACTGCATACATCTCAAGGATCTTTCTTTATTCTTTAGGGTAGCGCTCATTCAGGGGCAACTGGGATACAAGGCCCAGATTTTTGAACCGCAAGTCAGGTCAGCCATATAGACTAACCTATAGCTTTTATGAGAAACATTGATTTTAAGTGATACTTCTTGTGCCCTATGCTTTTTATAGAGGGTTTGTTCTTGTCATTGCCAAGGCCATCTCCGGTGAGACAATGGTGACTAGTCAGCGCTCACATTCGGCATTCGAGTGATTCGTCTTGCTCTGAGCTAACTGGTTAAGGTGATGCTTAAAGCCGTTACCCCTGTTCACAGTTCTGTGCAGTAGCACCCTTGGCCACTGGGTGAGTTGTGCGCTGTGTTGTTTTTCGCCATTCCATTTTCTTTGTAGTCCTTTTCTTTGTAGTCTTACAGGTGAAGCTGCATGGCTCAATTTTTGCTACACACTGTTTGGCTGATTCCCTGCTACGCGATCTCGGGGGCGGTTCTATCAGCCCTCTGGTCTCCTGCACTGATTCGGCGAACCGGCCCGCGCCCAGCAGGCTATATCAATTTAGGCATGACTTTTCTGGCTTTTCTTCATAGTCTGTTGGTGTTTCCGATGGTTTGGCATCAGCCAGCAGAGTATGTTTCGCTGCCTTGGGTAGAGGTGGCAGGCTTAGATTTAAGCTTACCCATTGAAATTTCAGCGGTAACCGTAGGTGCTAGCCTGGTTGTTACCGGCCTTAACTTACTTGGACAAATTTACGCGGTGGGTTACCTGGAAATGGACTGGGGCTGGTCGCGGTTTTTCTCCCTACTAGCCTTATTTGAAGCTGGGATGTGTAGCCTGGCGTTTTGCAACTCCTTATTTTTCAGCTATATCGTCCTCGAAATTTTGACCCTGGGTACCTACCTAATTGTGGGAACCTGGTATAACCAGTCTCTGGTGGTGACCGGTGCCCGCGATGCCTTTTTAACTAAGCGGGTGGGGGACTTGTTCTTGCTGATGGGGGTTTTGGCTATCTACCCCTTGGCGGGAACCTGGGATTTTGATCGGTTGGCTCACTGGGCGGAAACGGCAAATGTGAACGCTACTACGATCACGCTTGTGGGTCTGGCGTTAATGGCGGGGCCAATGGGTAAATGTGCCCAGTTTCCCTTGCATTTGTGGTTGGATGAAGCGATGGAAGGCCCGGTTCCCAGCACGGTTTTGCGAAACTCGGTGGTGGTGGCGACGGGAGCCTGGGTGCTGATCAAACTTGAACCGGTGCTGGCGCTCTCTCCTGTGGTGCTAGCGGTCATGATGGCGGTCGGGGCGTTGACGGCTCTGGGCGGCACCCTCATTGCGATCGCCCAGATTGACGTTAAGCGCGCTCTATCCTACTCAGTCAGTGCCTACATGGGGTTGGTGTTTGTTGCAGTAGCTACTGGCCAGACTGATGCGGCTTTATTGCTAATTCTGAGCCATGCCTTGGCCCAGGGCTTGCTGGTTATGAGTACTGGCTCAATTGTGTTGAATAACATTACTCAAGATCTCACCCAATTGGGGGGATTGTGGAGCCGTCGCCCGATTTCAGGCCTGTGCTATCTAGTGGGTACGGTTGGATTGGTCGGCTTACCTCCCTTGGGAGGCTTTTGGGCCTTGCTAAAACTGGCTGACGGCCTGTGGAACACCCATCCTTGGTGGGTGGGCCTGCTGCTAGTAGTGAATGGATTAACGACATTTAGTTTGGTGCGCGAGTTCGGGCTAATTTTTGCTGGTTCACCTAAGCCGATGACAGAGCGATCGCCGGAAAATTTCTGGCTGATTACCCTGCCGATGCTGCTGCTGGCAGGTTTTACCTTACATCTGCCAATGATTTTGCAAAGCCTTGCGCTGTTGCCTAGTTGGGCGGCCTTAAACAAAGATGTGGCGTTGTTGCTTCTTTGGTCGAGCGTGTTTGGCGGTGGTATTGGGGCTGTTGTTTATGTCGGGCAAGCCATTCCAAAGCCAATCGAGTTGCCATGGAAGCCGCTTCAGTCCTTTTTTGCTTACGATCTCTACACTCCGCAGCTCTACCGCTCTAGTATTGTCTTTTGTGTGGATTGGGCCTCGCGCCTGAGTGATTGGTTTGATCGCCAAATTATTGACGGGGCGGTGAATTTGGTTGGGTTGGCGTCGGTGTTAAGTGGTGAAACATTGAAGTACAGTAACTCTGGGCAGGGGCAATTTTATGTTCTAACGATTACTTTGGGGTTAGCCGCGATCGCCCTAAGCATTAGTTGGGCTTTTATCTGGCATTGACTTTCAGGCGTGAGGGCTGTATTGCCTGACATGTCACTGGATAGTGATGCATCTTTTCTTGATCTCCTCCTGACTCACTCACCTGCTGACTTCTTATTACCATGCTAAGTACACTGATTTGGTTTCCCTTTTTAGGAGCGATCGCGATCGCCCTCCTGCCGCCCCGTCCACTCAAACTGGTGGCATTAGCCATCAGCGGTTTTGTTTTGTTGTGGAATGTGTGGATTGTGACCCAATTTGACTCCACCACTCCGCTATTACAACTTCAGGAATATTTACCCTGGCTGGAAACCTTGGGTCTCAATTACCAGTTGGGGGTAGATGGTCTGTCGCTACCGTTATTGCTGCTGAATAGCCTTTTAACCTGGATTGCGATTTACAGCAGTCAAGAACAAACTGAGCGTCCCCGTCTGTTTTACAGCCTGATTCTGCTGGTGAGCGGGGCTGTGGCCGGAGCCTTGTTGGCGCAGAATTTGCTGCTCTTTTTCCTGTTCTATGAGGTCGAGTTAGTTCCCTTCTACCTGTTGATTTCTATCTGGGGTGGAGAAAAGTGCAACTATGCTGCTATGAAGTTTTTGCTGTACACAGCGCTTTCGGGGGCGCTGATTCTGCTGGCCTTTCTCGGTCTGGTCTGGCTGCAAGGGGCAGGCAGTTTTGCCTATGAGGCGGCGATGGGTGACACTCTGCCATTGTGGATTCAGTTGGTATTGTTGGGTTTGGTGCTGGTTGGATTTGGCATTAAAATTCCGCTGGTGCCTTTGCATACCTGGTTGCCCGATACCTATGTTGCGGCTTCTGCCCCCGTTGCGATTTTGCTCGGTGGCGTGCTGGCAAAACTGGGTGCTTACGGGATTTTCCGGTTTGGGTTAGGGCTGTTCCCGATGGCCTGGGCAAACTTGGCACCGGTGCTGGCAACCTGGGCGACGGTGAGTGTGCTATACGGTGCGACTGTGGCGATCGCCCAAAAAGATATTAAGCGTATGGTTGCTTACAGTTCTATTGGCCATATGGGCTACATCCTCTTAGGTGGGTCTGCCCTAACGGCCCTCAGTCTCGTAGGAGCGATTGCTCAGATGGTGGCCCACGGCTTGATTTTGGCAATCTTGTTTCACCTCGTCGGTGTAATTGAAACCAAAGTCGGCACCCGTGAACTGGATGTATTAAATGGCTTGATGAACCCGATTCGGGGCTTGCCCCTCGTCAGTGCCCTATTGATTTTGGGTGGCATGGCTAGTGCTGGCATTCCTGGCTTAGTTGGCTTCGTTTCTGAATTTCTAGTTTTCCAGGGGAGCTATGCTGTGTTTCCTTTGCAAACCCTCCTTTGCGTCGTAGGGACGGGCCTGACTGCTGTTTATTTTGTTATCTTGCTCAACCGCACTTGCTTCGGCAAATTGGACAATGCGATCGCCTACTTCCCCAAAGTCGAATGGCGGGAGCGGGTTCCTGCCTTGATTCTGGCAATCATTATTTTCTTCCTGGGTATTCAACCTGCCTGGCTTGTCCGCTGGAGTGAATCGACTAGTACTCTAATGGTTGCAGCGGCCACACCAAGCCTGACTCAACCAGCACTCGCCCAAGCAGCGCAAATTGCCAAGGTGCAGAAATAATGGAGAGATGCGATCGCAGAGTAAGGAGGAAACCGCTTTCCCAACTTGACTCCTTTTCTCACCTATATTCTTCCCACGGCACTGCTGAACGTAGGGATGCATTGCCCTCATTCCCTTTCTTGAGCGATTTGCTGCCCTCTCCTTTTAGGAGAGCGCTAGGGTGAGGGCGAACTAGGTGATTCCTATTCCTATTCAGATTCAGTAACGTCCTTGCCCCTTCTTCTCTTTCTTACCTTTCCACCTGTATTTGCCATGACGACCACGACCCTCCCCCCAATCACCCTGCCTCCCTCTACCCACGAATTTGCCGACGTTGTTCATCGCCTAGAAGCGGGTGGTTCGATGCTACCCGATACGCCAGAAAACCTGATGCAGATCATTGGTATCTACAAGGCTTATGCTGTGCCAATGGATTTCTACTGGCGTGATCTGCTCTACATCGCTGAACGGGTGTTTCTCAATCCCTTACCGGCGTTTAAGTACTTTCTGCCACAGGAGTATTTGGATCTTCCCAATCACTACGCTGGAGAACATGCAGATCTCCGTATCTGGCGAGGTGAAGCCACGGCCCATCCTGAATTGTTGGAATTTATGAAAACCGGGGAAATGAAGCAGAAACTCCCCCGATTGTTTCATCATCTCTGGCACGATCGCATCAACATGGAATTTGCTGAAGCCTGTATGCGGGCAATGTTCTGGCATCGTGGGATGGGGGGGCAGTTTGATCCGTACCTGGATAGCGCGGAATACAAAGCCAATGCGGATCGCGCAATTCGTGCCTATTTTCAGGGTAATCCGGTAATGCTGGGTCTCTATCAACTCTTTCCCGAGATGTTTTTGGAGCAAGTGCGGCAATTATCCTACTACGCAAATCTGGGGCTGTTTTGGGAAGTCATGGCTCCTGTCTTTTTTGAAATGTCAGATTTGTATGATGAGGGCAAAATTACGACGGTTCCTGAGGCGATGAATTTTCTGGTGAATGGCATTTTTGCGATCGCCGGTCGTCCGATTTACCACCATGTCTATATCCGGGGAGAATGCTACGAAATTATCCCTAAATCAAAGGGGTTTATGTGGCTCTACGAAGCCGCTCTGCCCTATGTAGAAGCAGTGTTCTACCGGACTTCGCCGTTCCGTGGCACTAAATCCTACAATGCCCAGGCAAAGCAAGTTCCCGACAATCAGGCGGACTTTCACTATGGCATCCTCTATGCTGATGTGTTTCCGGTTGGTTCTGCTGGCATTCCCCCGACGCTGCTCATGCAAGACATGCTGCACTTTTTGCCCCCCTATCTAGTGGACTATTACAAGCAGCATTGCCGGGGGGAAGACGACATGCTGATCCAGTTGGGGATTAGCTTTCAGCGGTCAATGTATAACGTGACTTCAGCGGTCATTCAGGCGCTGCGGACGGCGTTGCTCTATCCATTAGATGACCCTAACCCTAGACATCTCATGGCGAACCGCCAATTTTTTGAAGGCCAACTTGATCGCTTCAAACGCCCCGAAGCGCGGTTAAGGGATATTCAGCGGCAGAATTATCGGTAGCGGTTGGCAACGAGTTGCGTAGGCATTGAATCATTGCATTGAATCAACATGGAGTGGATATCGTCAAATGGCAGATATTGTAGATATTGCCGTCAACACGGACGGATTTAAAACCCTTGTGACCGCTGTCCAAGTGGCTAACTTGGTTGAGACCTTAAAAAGTCCAGGGCCATTTACGGTCTTTGCCCCCAATGATGCGGCGTTTGCGCAGTTACCACCCGGAACAATTCAAACCCTGGTACAAAATATCCCCCAACTGCGGCGCATTTTGACGTTTCATGTGGTTCCAGGTAAGTGGATGAAGGCAGACCTAGAGCAAGTCAGTTCCCTCACCTCTGTTGAAGGCTCGCCAATCACCATCAACTTAGCGGATGGCTTTGAGGTGAAAAATGCAACCGTGCTGACTGCTGATATTGAGGCGGATAATGGCGTTATCCATGTTCTTGATCGTGTGATTTTGATGGGTTGAGGCTCGCAACAATTACGCTTAACCACGACAAAACTTGCGATCGCGTTCCCAGTTCGGTTCCTGCCAACCAAAGGAAAAATGACTCACACCCTGTATCGTGGGCAGTTGCGATCGCAAGGCAAACATTTGGGCTTCTAGCGCGGGTCGTTCTGCAGTTGCCTGTCGCCACATTCCTGCCAATACTGGGAAGACTCGTGTACCAGCGGGAGCTTGCTCCATTACCCGTTGTACCTGCTCCACAATGCAACCGACATGGCCACAAACCCCATAGGCCATAGGGTGCCACTCAATTGTGGGAGGAAAGCGATCCCAGGCCTGCAGACGTGAGTCAAAGCCTCTGCCAACCGTTTGATTGGCTTCTGGAAAGAATACGGCCCCGGCAGGCACCCCCTGCTCATGGGCTAGATTCGCAAAGAGCGTTAAAAAATCCACTGGCCCCTGCATTGCATGGGCTACCGTCAACAGCCAAAGCTCCTGTTGAATCAGCGGCAAGCGTTTGGCGACTGGCTCTGTTCCAGGAACTGAGGAAACCCTTCCCTGCCAGAGGGGTTCTTTCTCGCCGGGGTAAAGCTTGTCAACTGTGATTAAATCCTCTGCGGTCACATAGCCCTGAGTCAGATAGCGCCGAATCAATTCCAGCCCCTTTTGGTTCAAGGCGCGTTCATACAGTGCTTGCTGGGAAGCTTCTCCATAAATCCACAAATCTTTGACCTTGCTAGCAACTGAGGCACTCCCAACCCCCTTGGGGTAACGAATGTAGTCAAACAAAATGCCATCGGGGCGACGTTTGAGAATTGCCTGTATGAGTTGACGATAATCGCTTCGTACCTGGGGATGGTAAGGATCTACAAAAATTTCATCGCTCGTTGTGATAGCACGCCCGGTTTCCAGGCTAGCTTTTACGGCAGTACTCGCTGTTGTTTCGCCACTGCCATTGCGAGCGAGGACTGCCTGTCGCTCAGGTCGCATCGCATAGGTATAGCCAAAATTCAGGCTAAAAACCCAGGCATAGACTTTAAGGCCGCGCTGGTGACCTTTTTGAATGGCTAGCGCTAGGAGGTCGGTATGTTCTGCCCCTGGTTCTTGTAAAACAGAGGCCCAAACGGTGGGGTTATCTGCGGCAGGCAGCAACACCTGACCATTTGAAAAGGCATCAATGTAGACCTGGTTATAGCCGCGGTTCACAATTTCATCCAGCAATGCATCTAACATGCCGGGATGGCGATCACAGGGGTAAAGGCGCAACCAAGTGGCCTGGGTGGTTATCTGACTTTGCTGCCGGCACTGGTTTAAACGTTGGGCTTGCTGGGCTAAGAGCGTTTGATAGGAGCGAGCCGCATTGCCATCTCCTGCGATCGCGGCCTGCAAAACCGCCAACTTTTGACCCCGCTCGTGGGGCGGCACCTGGCACTCATCTCCCACCTCAGCCAGGGCTGGTCGGGCAACGGCCAACCCGTAAATTATTAGCGGGAAATAAGCGATCGCGACACCCGGTCGCCAAAAACTTTTCCAATTCATCATGCACTTAACCCAACCTACACCTATGATTATTTGTGTCTTCAGTCAGACTGCATCGTTTCAGGCAATTTAGGCTAAGGTTGGCCACAGGCACCTGATTGAGGCCAGAGTATAGGGGTGGCTCCCCTTGCTGGGGGTAACGCCCCTTAACTGTCAAGAAACTCCGCCACCGGGCGATGGCCTAACAACTGGCTAACCATTCTAGGCGCGATTGGCCAGTTGAATTTTTTATCCGCCCTAACAACTACGGTCAATTTGTCGCAGCACTCACTGAATAGAGCACTCCGCCCTTTTACCCAAATGTCCTCAAATGCTTGTGTCATGCGATGTTCGGCTGACTGCCGCCGTTACTCCGCAATGCGGCCAATTGCAGCGGAGTCGTTTATTCCTCACCAATAATGGCGCGGCGATCCAGTAGTAACAAATCCCTAAGTTGATCTGTATCAAGCTCGGTCAGCCAGTTTTCCCCAGTTCCAACGACCTGCTCTGCCAGTGCTTTTTTGCTCTCAATCAAGTCGTGGATTTTTTCCTCTAGGGTGCCTGTAGAGACAAACTTATGAACTTGGACATTGCGAGTTTGCCCAATCCGAAACACTCGATCCGTCGCCTGATTTTCAACGGCAGGGTTCCACCAGCGGTCAAAGTGAAAGACATGATTGGCGCGGGTCAGGTTTAAGCCAACCCCTCCTGCTTTAAGAGAAAGGATAAACAAGGGAGGGCCTTGGGGATCTCGTTGGAACCGATCAATCATTTCTTCCCGATGTTTGCGGGAGGTGCTGCCGTAAAGAAACAACACTTCTCGCCCCAGTTGGGCTTGTAAATGAGGTTGGAGCAATTTGCCCCACTCGGCAAATTGGGTGAAAATCAGAGCGCGATCGCCCTCCGCCACGAGTTCTTCTAGCATTTCTTGTAGGCGCAAGAGCTTGCCAGAACGGAGATGAAAAGCAGGCCCCTGTTCCTCAGAAGTCGGATTTTGATCGGTTGCGATCCTCTCAGCGAATGCTTCTTCTCCATTCGCGGCTTTCAAGAACAGAGCCGGGTGATTGCAGATCTGCTTGAGCTTCACTAACACCGCTAAAATCATCCCCTTCCGCTGGATGCCCTCTGCCGCCTCAATATCTGCTAAGGACTGATCTACTACCCGTTGATAAAGCGCAGCTTGCTCTGCGGTTAAACCACAAAACACCGCCATCTCCTGTTTTGCAGGTAAATCCTGAATAATGGCTTTGTCGGTCTTGAGCCGCCGCAAAATAAAAGGCTGTACCAGCGATCGCAAGGTTTTTAGCGAATCTGTGTCACCATACCGTTCAATCGGTGTCGCAAACCGACGCTGAAAAAAATTCTTTGGCCCTAAATAACCTGGATTCAGAAAATCCATAATCGACCAAAGCTCGGTCAGGCGATTTTCCACCGGGGTACCCGTCATCGCAATGCGAAACTGGGTTTCTAGCTGGCGGACAGCCTGGGACTGCTTAGCCTCGGCATTCTTAATGTTTTGCGCCTCATCTAACACGACCCCCTGCCAGGAGACGGTTTGCATCTCCTTCAAATCCCGTTGTACCAGGGCATAGCTGGTAATGACCAAATCCTTTTGCTGTACAGCTAGAGCAAACTGCTTGCCGCGGGGGCGAGCGTCTCCATGGTAAATGAGAAACTGGAGGTCGGGAGTAAAGCGTTTTACCTCCCGTTCCCAATTACCCAACACCGAGGTCGGGCACACCAACAAAACCGGAGCCTGTAGAGATTCCTGCACCTTGAGGTGGAGCAAAAAAGCAAGGAGTTGAACCGTTTTGCCCAGACCCATATCATCTGCCAGACAGGCTCCTAAGCCCCATTGTTCTAAAAAGGCCAGCCAACCTACGCCCCGACCTTGATAGGGCCGCAATTCTCCCCGAAATCCAGGAGGCTCTGGCAAGGGTGAGAGCACCCGATTACCCGTGAGGGTATTAATCAGCTCTTGCAGATTACCAGCGGCTTCAAACCCAACCACTGGTAATTTTTCTATCATTTGGGTATCGCCCATGCTAATGCGCAGCGCATCTTCCAGGGAAAGGGCGGGTTGCTCTTTGCGGGTTGCAAAAAACTGCTGTGCAGCGCGAATATCGGCAGGACGCAGCTCAACCCATTCCCCATTAACTTCAACCAGGGGAGTATTCAAGCTGACCAGATGGTCGAACTCTGCCTTAGAGAGGGTTTGACCACCAATCGAGAGTTCCCAACGAAAGTTCAGTAAGCTTTGAAGCCCCAGGCGCTGGCCTTTTTTCAGCTTACCTGTCTGTGCCTGGATCCGGAGGCCTAATCGGTTGGCCCAGCCCCCCTGGCTGGATAGACTCTCTGGCATGATGACGCCGAGGCCACTATCTTGCAGACGCCAGGCCATTGTTTTAATGAATTCGTATGCCTGAAAGGGGTCTAGCCGACAAAATTGGGGACGGGCTGTTTGGAGGCTTGGCTCAATCGGCGGGCAAAGCCGTGAAGCCAGCCCTAAGCCCATCAAAAACGTTTCCTGGGGATGGGGAATGATACGCCCTTGATAGCGCAACTGCTCGACTGGGTTATTCCAGATGGTTGAGGCACTCACTAGCAAAGTGGCATCATCAACAGCTTGCAAGAAGTATTCCAGTTGCCAGTGGGTTTCGCCAGTTTGGGGTGGGTGTAAATAGAGACAGGTGCGAAATAAATTTTGCTGAAAGCCCTGGTTTTGCAGGGGAGTTGTCCAGATTGTGAGAGCCTGCGCTAGGGACTCTAAACCAGCTTGCTCCACCGGGGTGGGGGTAGGCTGGCTGAGGGCTGCTAGCCACTCGTGGAGGGGAGGTAAAATGGCAGTTCCACTTTTCGGCGCTTTGCCCTTTTCGACCCCGGGCCAGGCCGATTGACTGGCTGTTGCCCGGATTTGAGTCTCTAACAGGGTGCTGAGAAAACTCTGGAGTAGCTGTTGCGGTTCTGTCGGCAGGGCGATCGCGGGTGCCACCCCGGCCTCAGTTACCTCTGAAACCGAGTCATACATGCGGCAGACCGAAGGCATCGTGCTGCGAAAGTGTAACAGGCGCTGTTGGTCGGTACTACTGTCTAGCAGGGGGTGCCAGCCTGCCCGCCCACTTTGTGAGTCAGTCAGCGTCAGGGTAGGTAGAAATTTTGACCGGGCCAGCAGATCCAGGCTCCAGCGGGCAACATGACTCCAAAACCTCAAGTCCCCACCCATCCAGGCATCTTGATTAACCGCATTGAATGGCAGGGAATTCAATAGGGCGATCGCGCTGGGAGCTTCTAACCAGAGTCCTTCGACATACCAGGGATAAAGGACTGGGTCAGCAGGTACCTCGGCAGCCGCTGAATGGTAAGGCAAAATCAGCGCTTCGGCTGTTGGCCCAGCCTCTGACCCAGAGACTTCAGCCAATAGGGCCAGTTGAACCGATTGCCAAGCGATCGCTGAATCAGTAGCCCCCCTTTCTACCTCAGGAGCGATTTGTTGCAACTGCCGTCGTGTTGACTTTTTCGCTGGAGCCGTCGCCAGGGCTAATAGGGCTGTAGGTAAGCGTAACTGCCCTGCAACTGCCAATTGATTGAGAAACTTGAGCAATTCATCACGCCCCATGCTGTACGGATGGCGCACAGCCACCCCCTGGTCAAGCGGTTGGGCTGGAACGCTGCGCCAAACCTCGCCCCAGAGAAATAGACCCCCCTCACCAGCACGGGCGGCAGCTTCCACCTCAGTGTCATTGTGGATGGAGCGTAGTCCCTGGTGGGCTACTTTTTGTTGTGAGTTTAATAACCAGCTACCATGCAAAAACGCCATGCTTAATCTGGAGCCTTAGGGAACGTAACCTTAGCAAACGTAACAAGGAAGAAGCCTGAATGATCTGCGCCCAAATGCAGCTACATAATCACCCCAAGCGCAGCCACACCATTGAAACATCGACTTCCTCCAGTCAAAGACTTGTCTGAAAATTGAGCCACCTCCCTCAGCAAACAAATGTCATTCAGACTAAAAGATGATTACAGGAAATGTGAACAACCATGACATACCCGCTTCATGTTCATCAAATAGCCAGCAAACAGTTCCGTCATTCAAACCGAACAGCTCTAATTAGTGAATGCAGTTTAGTGAATACGGTTTCACTTCAGGGCTATTTTAGCCGCTCACCTTAGCTGCTTTTGTGCAGAGCCTTGTCAGCAAGGTTGGCTTTGTCTCAAAATTAGGGTGCAATCAACAGAACACCCTTCATTCAAGACCATTGCAAGCAAGATCATTGCAAAAATAGCCAGTGCTAGAAGTAGGCTTTACCTACTTACCCAGCCCAGCACTTATTTGAATCACCGTTTCTATACTAGCCTACTCTTTTTCTGAGCTGTATCTACTTGCACAGAAGCAAGAGCATTACACCCTCACCCTTACCCGATCGACTCCGCAGTTCCTATTCAACCTTGTTGGTCTGAGGCGGTTTCTCGAATGTGGAAATGGAAATCGCTGGCAGCCGCTTTCTTCTGAAGATATAAGCCCGACTCAATAACATCCCGGTAATAATTAGGCCGACCGTTGCTGGTGGTTCTAGA
This sequence comes from uncultured Leptolyngbyaceae cyanobacterium, assembly GCA_938023035.1. Lineage (GTDB taxonomy): Bacteria > Cyanobacteriota > Cyanobacteriia > Leptolyngbyales > Leptolyngbyaceae > DSRU01. The sequence goes on from CALIDI010000032.1 coordinate 17,021, forward strand.
ATTGCCGTGGCCTCAATGCGGCGGTAGGCTAAATCAGCGATCGCCCGATGCGCGGCTGTCGTTGGGTGCAGGCTATCCCAAAACAAATACGCATCGGAATGGTGGATTGTGCCTTGCCGATTGTATGGTCACCGCCACCTGATTGAGGATGGGGTGCAGGGGTGAAACCCCTACCCCTGGCTGGGGGTAGTGCCCTTACGCCCCCTAACCCTCGAATGGACTCAGTAATCTGGCGATCGCTCTAGGAACAAAGAGTTGGGTCATTGATCGGGCAAACTTCCGGCAAGGTCGCCTGATTTCTGGATTTCATGTGTTGAGCAGCCGAAAATCTTAAAGATGAAGCCGGAGACCTTAGGGATTCCGATGCGGCGTCAGCAAGGCCGACAAATCAATTTCTTTAGCCTAGGATTATTTCGAGGTGAAAACAGCACCTTTATGAAGTCTTTAAGTAGGGCAGGGGGGATCTGCCTAGCTTGCCCCTGTTATCGGTTGAGTTGGTTCGTTTAGCTGTCGGCTGCCGATTCAGTGCTCTCTATTCTGAGAAGCTGGATCCCGTGTCATATCAGGCGAGTTTTTTCTGCTTTAAAAAGGAACCGCCCGAACGTACGTTCAGGCGGAGTGTGGTGTGAGGAGTGAACGGAAACTTGCGTCTCCGCTAAAACTATTGTAAACGACCCTTTCAACTTTGCCAGTCAATGTCAGCGACAGAGCTGCAAGTCTTAAACATTTACTTAGGTTCGTTGACAACCCTACAGGCTAAGCGCGATCGCCTAAGCGGGCGTTTAAGCAGTATCCAGTAGTAAAACCGCGACTCCAAAGGTCTAGTCTGCCATGCAGACTAAAACCAACCGAAATCTGCCAACTCAAGTGCGTATACCGACACTTTCTTCTCCGGGTTATTTCCCCATCCCCAACTGCTGAGCCTTTTGATAGACTTTGCCTTCGGTCAACAAAGAGGGCGCAATCACCACTTCAACTTGTTGCATTTCTTGGATATTTTTAGCTCCCAGCGTCCCCATGCTGGTTTGCAAAGCTCCTAGCAGATTATGGGTGCCATCATCCAATTGAGCGGGGCCTCTTAGAATCTGTTCTAGGGTGCCCGTGGTGCCTACTCGAATGCGTGTACCACGGGGAAGTACTCGGCTAGGGGTGGCCATGCCCCAATGAAAGCCTCGCCCAGGGGCTTCTTTGGCGCGCGCAAAGGGAGAACCAATCATAACGGCATCAGCACCGCAGGCAATACATTTACAAATATCTCCCCCCGTCACTAGACCACCGTCTGCAATCACGGGCACGTATTTCCCAGTTTCTCGCTGGTAGTCGGCGCGGGCAGCGGCACAATCGGCGATCGCGGTTGCCTGGGGCACTCCCACCCCCAGGACTCCGCGTGAGGTACAGGCCGCCCCCGGGCCAATGCCAACCAAAATGCCAGCCGCTCCAGCCTTCATCAGATTGAGGGCCACTTCATAAGTGACGCAGTTACCGAGGACAACCGGGATCGGCATTTCCTGACAAAAGTTAGCTAAATCCAAAGGTGTCACCGACTCTGGGGAAAGGTGAGCAGTGGAAACCACCGTCGCCTGCACAAAGAATATGTCGGCCCCGGCTTTGGCCACACTGGCACCTAGCTTAAGTGCCCCAGCAGGAGTGGCACTCACAGCAGCAATGCCACCCTGTTGTTTGATTTCCTGAATGCGTGTCTCGATTAACTCTGGTTTAATCGGCTCTGCATAAATCTCTTGCATCAGTGGCACAAACTCATGGGTGCCAACAGAGGCAATTCGATCCAAAACAGGCTCTGGCTCTGCATATCGGGTTTGAATCCCTTCTAAATTGAGTACCCCTATGGCTCCTAATTCTGATAAGCGTACAGCCATGCGTACATCAACAACGCCATCCATCGCGCTGGCAATAATAGGAATTTCTCGCTCAATGCCGCCAATCGTCCACCGAGTATCCGCCAATATAGGATCAAGCGTTCGCGTTCCCGGTGCTAACGCGATTTCGTCAATACCGTAAGCCCTACGGGCAGATTTGCCCCTGCCAATTTGAATGTCCACGCTCTTTCCCGCTAAACGTCTATTCCATTTAGACTACCAACTTTTGGATAAACCGTTGTTGAATCCGCTGCTACTGGCTAAGCCAGGGCTTATTCGGGTTTGCCAGGAGGGCACTGGCAAGCTCAGGCGTCAACGGTTTGGCAAAGAAATAACCTTGCGCATAGTCGCAGCGGAGCGATCGCAGTTGGTTAAGGTGCTTCACAGTTTCCACCCCTTCAGCCACGGCATCAATTCCTAAATTCCAGGCGAGGGTAATAATCGTGCGGACAATTTCCAATTGTTCCCCGGCTTCATCGACATGCCGAACAAAGGAACGATCAATTTTCAGAGTATCGATGGGAAACCGATGTAAGTAGGAAAGGGACGAATAACCAGTACCAAAGTCATCCAGGGAAATGAACACCCCTAACTGCTGTAGCTCAGCCAGCATCTGAGCGGCCATTTCCGGGTTTTCCATCAAAGCACTTTCGGTAATTTCAAGCCGCAAATCGCAAGGCTTTAGCCCGTTCTCTTGTAAAACTTGGTGCACTTGAGCCACCAGATCGGGTTGGGCAAACTGCTTGACTGAAAGGTTAACGCTCATGGTCAAGCCCGATTGATTTGGAAAATAAACTTGCCACTGTCGGAGTTGCTGGCAAGCTTTTTGCAGTACAGTCCGGCCAAGGGGTACAATCAGGCCTGTTTCCTCCGCAATGGGAATAAATTCCGCAGGTGATACTAACCCTCGTTCTGGATGATGCCACCGCACCAACGCTTCAAACCCAGTTATCTGTAGGGTGCTGAGTTTAACAATCGGTTGGTAGTAAATGATGAATTGCGTTGATTGCAGCGCTGCTAGCGATAAGCGAGCAGATGGCTCAGCGACCTCTGCCAAAGCACGCCGCAGATCACTTTCTAGGCGCAGACGTGACGTCGTGCGATTGTACATTTCGCCATCAAACACGGCATAGCGATTTCCCCCCAAAGCTTTGGCACAGTAGAGAGCAGTATCAGCACTCCGAAGAAGGTCTTCGGGTTGAGTCACCGCAGCAGTGCTAAAAACAATCCCAATACTGGTGGTGGAGTACACATCTTGCTCTCTTAATCGAAAAGGGCGAGCTAATTCTTGCTGGATGCGCTCAGCTAACTGGATGACCCTATTGTTATCCTGGATATGCTCTAACAAAATGGTAAATTCATCCCCACCAAACCGGGCCAAAATATCCTCTGAACCTAAGCAGGTGGACAATCGTTGGGCGATCGCCATCAGCATTTGATCCCCAACTAGATGGCCGAAACTGTCGTTGATCAGCTTAAAGCTATCCAGATCCAAAAACAGCACTGCAAACTGGTAATCCGGTTTGCTCTGAGCTAACCGCAGCGAGCGCCGCAATTCCTCTAGGAATAGGTTGCGGTTAGGTAAATTAGTCAGGTTATCGTGAAATGCACTCCGAAACAATCGTTCTTCCGAGCGTTTGCGCGAAGTAATGTCACGAATAATCGCCAGTAAGAGGGTCTCTGTTTCTGTCCTACTCCCCTGAATGCTAATTTCCACCGGGAAACAGGTCTGGTCTTTACGGCAATGAATGGCCTCGTAGAGTACTCCCCCCTGATAGGCCTGCTCAATTTGCTCTGAAGCTAACATTGTCGAGTTGATGTCATGCAATTCTCGAAAGTTGAGCGATCGCCACTCTTCTACAGAGTATCCGTAGGCTTCAATCGCTGACCGATTCGCCTCAATAATGCGCCCATCCGGATACATAAACAACAGAATATCGCGTGTATGATAACTCAGGAGTTGATAACGCTTAAGAACCGAGTCGATTTGCGAATCACTCGTCGAGTCATAAACCAGCAGCAATACTTCATCATTCGCACAGGGCACCAACTGCACTGCATAAGTACGGCGAACTTGATCAACCTGTTGAGAATACCCCCACTGCCGAGCTTGCCGAGTCTCACAGACCTGTTCAATCTGATCTAAAAGACTTGAGGCAACATCTGGGGAAAATCGCTCTCCTATTGGATGATTCACCAAATCACGATAGAGCCTACTATCTGGTGCTTTAGCAAATACTGGCGCTTTAGCAAATACTAACTCGCAGCACAGCCCTGCCTGGTTAACCCTCAAAACCAGATCTGGGAGCGCTTTTGCCTGAGTGTCATGACCTTCAAATGGGTTGATTTTCAAATTAATACAGTTCATTCTGATTGAATAATTTTATGCAACGTATGGTTAAAACAGTCGATGATGCACCGAGACACAACCATCGCCAAGCACGATAAGCTCATCAGAAGAGTCGTCAACGGTCACGCTCAATAGAGTCACAGATCCGCTTGCCCCCTTGAAGAGAATCACACAATTTAAGGTGATTCACTGGATAAGTCGCAAACACAGACTCGTCCTGATCAGGAAGATGAGATGGTTCTCCCATCTTCAGAAACAAGGCTGTCGGGCGCTTTTGCCAGATACATGGAGGTTAAATTTCCTGAGAATCTACGGGTTAATCAGTACTGCCATTGAAGGTTGAGGTTACCATTTTGGCTGCGTGGTAGGAGATGCAAAGCATCTCAACGAAAAACCCGATGAGAGCATGTCACTCTTTCAGGCCCTCATTCCCCAGCCCCTTCTCCCAACCTGGGAGAAGGAGGGCCGAGCTATCTCAAAGTCCCCCTCCCAAATTGGGAGAGGAATTTAGGCTGAGGACAAAAGTGATATGCACCCAAACCCGATCAACAGATATGTCATTGACCATGCAATTTTTCCAGTGCTAAGTCACGCCTAAAAATTAGGGTTGGCTGTAAGTGATAGCGCTGAAGTGCTGACTACGAACTAAGACTTCACCCTAAAATCATCGGTTGACAAAGCCTTAGCATAGAACAGCAGAAACTTTTGAACTAGCCTCAGCTACTCTCGGCCCCTAGCCCTTCTTCTCCCGAAGTAGGAGAGGGACTGGGGTAAGGGTAGTCAGACTAATTCCTTAGTCTACTAGCGGCAAGAATTGAAACATGATTTCTTCATCATAAGAGGTGATTTGGACTTACGCAGAGCCTACCAACGGTAGTCTCGCCAAAAGGTTTTTCTGCAATTAGTAATAGAATTCCCCCACCGTTGGAAAAAATCACAGTCACCAAGATGCATCTCACCTCAGGTATTTTATGGCGATCGTGAAATGGCCACCCTCAGCTAACCTAAATCGTGAGGAGCACAGATGTCATCACTCGTAAAACTCAACATAAAGATACACAGCAAGCACTTGGTGCTTTTGGCATCTTGTAGTTTTGCTTGAGAACGACATCTTAATTTGTTTACACTTCTTTGCCATCAGTTAGAGTGTTGCCATACGTTTTAAGGCTTTGAAGTAGGTAGTCCTAGTTAACTGTGAGAAGGGAGCAGTAGGTGCTACGCCGCTGGCAGGGAGTTTCACATCCCTCCACACCCAAAACCAGCTTCAATTTAATTGTGCCTAGCTACTTATAAGAATTTCTTAAAAACCTAAGCTTAATGTATTTTATAGGCAGGTTGCCCTATGCAGGTTGCAATCTGTTTTTATTCCACAGGCAAGGCTCTATGCTTAGACTCAGTCAAGGTTAAAATTGGGTTCTTTAAGTCAGAAAACCCCAGAAAGACCCAGCAGTTATTAATAGAAACCACTGGGTCTTTGTTCTGTCATTGAAATTCTAGACTTGTCTTAAACCTTAACTTCGGCTGGGCAGTTGAATTCTAGCTGTACCAATGGGAATTTCTCCTCTCAAGCCAACCCGTTGCCCTGTGATGCTATAAAGCAGGGTACTTCCGCCAGCAGTGAACATCCGCACGCCTACAAACTCCACTTGTAAATAGGTACCAGCCATAATCGGTTGATCAAAAGTGATCGCTAGTTTGTCTTTGCTCAGGTTGATTTTTGAGGGGATTTCTTTACCGGTCTGATCAATTACCCGAACAGACTGGAAGCGCTCCATTTCACCGGGGATAGAAACCATCAAGTCCTGCAAGTCCATACCGATTACGGCAATTCGAATGTAGTGGGTGTTATTGATTGCCCCTGAATTAATTATCATTGGTCCAGTGAAATTGAAGACCATTGCGGTATCTGGTTGATTGACCTGCGCTCTTCCTCGCGCCGCAGGTTCAGCCATGACCGCCGTCGAAGTTGTCAGCAGCAATGCAGATAAGCCGCCATAGATGAATCTTTTCATTGGGAAATCCTCGAAGTTGATAGGGGTTAATGTCCTGGGTGCATGTCACTTTTGCCCTCAGCCTAAATCCCTCTCCCAAATTGGGAGAGGGACTTTGAGATGGCTCGGCCCCTCTTCTCCTGGGTTGGGAGAAGGGGCTGGGAGATGAGGGCCTGCAAAGATGACATGCTCTCAATGTCCTTCTCGTTAAATGCCTGTGTCAGCACTAAGCTTCAGAATCATTCATGTTGATGAGGTAGTACCCATGAATAGATGAGAGCAATCTGAGAAGTTAAGGGGTATATGCTTAAGGATAGGAACCGGCAAGAGCGGTATTAAGATTCGTTGAATTGTGTATAAGTCGGTGTAGAAAAGTGAAATAAAGCTTAATTTTCTCCACCTAGGATGGATGTTTAAGGGGTGTTGAACGGGGGAGTTGCCACAAGATGCTGAAAAGAGCCGCAAAGTGATACGAGAAAAAGCCCTCGTTTTTACGGCTTCTAAGCTAGAATATGGCGCGTTACGTCCTGATGGGGCAGCAACCATGTGGTCGGCTTTTCTAAAAGTGATTTTGGGTTTCTTCTTGGCGATCGCGCTTATTGCTGGTGGTGGTTACCTGTTGGCACGGCAGGTCATTGCACAACTCACGGCACCACCGCCGAAGCCAATGTTTCCCAACGACAACCCGGCGGTGCGCCAAGCTCAGAAAAAGATTGCGGCTAAACCAAGTCCGAGTCATGTGGCATCCGCCAGTCCTAGCCCCAGCCCTGTACCAGTGTCTAGCCCTAGCCCTAGTCCCAGTCAAGAGAGTTACTCGGTGCGTGTTACCTTAAAGCGGGGGCTTAACCTGCGGGAAGGGCCTAGCCGCAGTGCCAATAAAATTGGAGGGCTTACTTACAGTCAGCAAGTTACTGTTCTGGAAGAAAGCCAGGATAAGCAATGGGTGAAAGTACGCCTGCAACCCAGTGGCCAGGAGGGCTGGGTTTTCTCAAGCCACACAGAGCGAGTCCCCTAGTGCTACTACATGGAATACAAAGTTTAAACCTCGGCAGCGCGGCTTTTCAAGCATTGTGAAGGGTCGCTTGATTGATGCTGTGCTGGATTGGAACCAATGGGCAAAGGAATAGGCCAAATTCGAGCGGTTTTGTGTGGTTACTATGGCATGGGGAATGGCGGAGATGAGGCGCTATTGGCTGCGATGCTTCAGGCATTGCCTGCCTCTGTAACAGCGGTTGTACTCTCAGGAGATCCCGCAACAACGGCGCATCGCTATCCGCAGGTGGAGGTTGTGGCTCGTAAAGATTTGGGCGCTGTGATTCGGGCTTTGCAAGGAGCAGAAGTGTTTATCTGGGGGGGGGGCAGCTTGATTCAGGATGCTACCAGTTGGGTTAGCCCAATTTATTACACCGGTTTAATGCTCCTCGCTCAACGACTGGGGCTAAGAACGATCGCCCTGGCTCAGGGGATTGGGCCACTCCATCGCCCCTTGAGCCGGTGGCTGGCACGATTGGCTTTTCAGGGATGCATGGCAGTGACGGTTCGCGATCGCGGCTCTGCCAGTTACTTATCGCGTTGGGGTATTCCCTTTACGCTTGCTCCCGACCCTGTCTGGGCGCTGGAGTCAGTGCCGGTAGAGGGATTGTGGAAGTTACCGGCTCCGCGAATTGCAGTTAGCCTGCGGAGTCATCCCCAACTAACAAATGAGCGGCTTCAATCTTTGATCCAGGCGCTTGTGTTGTTTCAGCAAGCTAGCCAGGCCTATATTTTATTGGTACCGTTTCAGAAATCCCAGGATTTGGCGATTGCGCAACAGATTCAGCCTCACTTATCAGGGAATAGCCAGATTCTGATGCTAGAAGACCCGGAGCAACTGAAAGGGATCTTTCGAGGTGTAGAAATGGCGATCGCCATGCGCTTGCACGGGTTGATTATGGCTGCCGCTGAAAGTTGCCGTTGTTTTGCCCTGAGTTACGACCCCAAAGTTAGTCAACTGATGACAGAAATCGAACTACCGGGCTGGGAGATTGATCAGATGCCCAATGACCCTAACCAGATCTGCCAAACCTGGCTTGAGGTTTATGCGAATGGATCGCCGCTGTCGCGCGATCGCCTCCAGTTTTTGATTGACCGCGCCCTGGTACATCAGGAGGTTTTGCGCCAGGTAGTGGCCCAAGTCGAGTCACCATCATTAGGGAAAAAGATCAACCGCAACCCATAGCAGACCGTCACAACCCCCCTTGAAAGGGTACAGGATCTTCCTGGGAGGCAGGAGATCGGCTTTCGTCAAGCAAGGGGGCATCTGAGGGAAGCTGGCGCTTGTTCAAGGCTGGCAGTTGATCAAGTGGCGGCAACCCGATTGAGGGAGAGGGGCTAGGAATCGTCAATGAACCGGAAGATGGAGGAGGCTCTCGATTAGCTGCCAGGGTGTTGCTTACCAGCCGATACCCAAAGTAGGCCGGTACAATCAACGCCAGCAGAAATGCGATCGCCATCCCCACCCTGGCCCCATCACCGGTTGAGCTGTAGACAGTGCGATAGGGGTCAAAGGGCAACCCGTCCGGATTGATGATTTCTCGCAGAGCGATGGGACGCTTAAATCGCACTCGATGGTCATCAAACTTTTCTAGCAAGACCCAACCCGCCTGCGCCTCCTCTTCGCAAAGCTGTTGAAATACAGCCGGATCGCGAAAGATATTCCGCTTTGCCCGCACAATTTTAAATTCCCATCCCGACAGGCCCGCCACCTTTACCGCCCTAGCTTGATGCTGCGGGGGCGTCGAGGGCTGAGCAGGGGGCACAAACTCAGAAGAGGGTGATGTTTCCTGAGATTGGTAAGGGGTCAAGCGTTCTTCCTCCTCATGCAATGCGTGGTGACGATGGGAGTGTGAAAGCAGCCAGGTCATCATTAGTAAGGACGGCCTCACGGCTTCGTGAGAATGTTTGAACGTGCTCGGCAGTTAAAACCGCAAGTACAAAAAGCAACCTGCCTGCATAGACTCCAAGGTATTCACCCCACCTGAGGAAAAAACGCTTAGGCTTTTAGAGCCTTGCCGCCAGAGCCACAGCAGGAGAGGCACTAAAAGTAACCCTGAAACAGATGCAGACTAAGGTTATGCTATGCTAGTGCTTTTTTAGGATTTTGCCCTCTGCCTTCTGGCACTTCTTGCTAACTTTGCTGCGCTGGGTTGAATCAGTTGTTGGCTAGTTTGCCAAACCAGTGGCACCGCATTGCTGGCGACTAAAAGTGCAACCAAGAGACTAATGACCCCATCAGCCCAGAGCCAGCCCCACAAGGCCACAGCGATCGCGGCAAAAATCACGCCAATAGAGCTAATAGCATCTGCCATGACGTGTAAAAAAGCTGCCCGCAAATTTAAGTCATGGTCACTGCCTCGGTGCAACACCACAACATTCACGCCATTCACCACAAATCCTGCCATCGCAGTTAACAACATGGGCAGACTGGCAATCTCATCCGGCACCGTTTGCAAATGTTGCAGAGCTTCCCAGGTAATCCAACCAGATAGTAAAAGCAACCCCAACCCATTGACAAAAGCGGCCCATAGCTCCCAGCGGGGGGCCTTAGGTCGAGGTAAGGAATCACTCAAGGATTCTGGTTGCCTCATTCGGGTCAGCCAGGTCGCCCCCAGAGCCAGAATGAGGGCAAAACTATCCGAAACCATGTGCCCGGCTTCGGCGAGTAACGCCAAACTGTTGCTGTAAAGCCCTACCCCAAACTCGGCCATGGCAAAAGTAGCAACCAAGAGAAGGGCGATCGCCAACTGTTTTTGCTTCGCCAGAGCCGCCGCCGATTGATGTATACAGTGTTCAGAACAGGCATGATGCATAGACAGGACATGAACCCCAAACAAGTTGCCAAACCCGGTTTTATGCGAAATCGGGCATTTCCCCCAACAAAACTCGCCTTCTAGACTCGCCTTCTAGAACGGATCAAGTTGATGCTGAGAACCAAAGACTCAACAATTTTGCTTATTGTGCCGCAGAAACGCTAGCCAAAACCACAAAAGTTTCGCTAAGTTGGGTGCTTCTGGCCTACCGGTGCCGGCGCCGCGCCAGCTACTCTCTCACTTTTAATAAAACTCCTAGACGATTGACTGGATTGAGCAGTAGTATTTGCGGATTACCCAAATTCCAGGATAGCCTTCGGGTTGAAAGCAGCATGCAGGTCATTACGGTTTTACTCCCTGATGCAGAGGCAACGCGATCGCTGGGCAGACAATTGGGCCAGCGTCTTCCTCCCGGCACCGTGCTGCTGCTAGAAGGCGATTTAGGTAGCGGTAAAACCACCTTCGTTCAGGGTTTGGGTGCCGGGTTAGGCATTTCTACCCCAATTGATAGCCCCACCTTTGCTTTGATCAATGAGTATGTAGAAGGGCGCGTTCCCCTCTACCACTTTGACCTGTATCGGCTCAACCCAGAGGAAACGGTTCGTCTCTATCCAGAACTTTATTGGGAAGGGATTGAAACAGCACCTGGCCTTGTCGCGATCGAATGGGCTGACCGTTTAAGTTATCTGCCCGAGAGTTATCTCCACCTGCATTTTCACCATCAACCAGAGGCCGGTCGCCAGGTAGAAATCATGGCCCAGGGTGAAACCGCGATGGCTCTTCTCGCAGCGATAGACTTGCCAGCTTACAACCCCTAACACAGCAAGGCGGAAATTTCTAAACTCGTCTAAGCCACCTGCATCCTCTTTTCTTGAATGCCCGCCAGGGCTACGCCCCTACTCCCATCCAGGCAAAAGGGGAACCGGATCAAAGCCCCTCTCCTCGACCTCCTATGAAGGGAGGCAGAGTGGGGAGACAGGCTGATGCCCTTGTCTACGAGTGCCGCTAAGCGGAATTCAAAGTAACAAAACTCAGGATGAAAAAGGCTGAGTGTCTTCGTATTGCAAAACGCTTCAATGGGCGACTCATTTCTGCTGTGGTGGGCTAATGGCAGATTAGACTAGACTGAAGCGATAACCGAGCGCCCAAAACGTCGATAGGGGTTCAATTTTACGAGGTTGCGACTCGTCAAAACTTTTCTGACGGTACCTAAGAGCCGCTCTATCCGGCCAAAGATTCCAATCTCTAGATTGCTCTATTGAGAAAAATTTGCAGTTTTGTCTCCTGCGTGGTTATGTTGAGGGTATTCCGGTTTGATTTGAAGTCGCGTGAGAATTTCCATTCAGCCAACTATCAACCGCTTATTCTGGCAATGGCGTGGGGCAATCATTGCCGTACCGACGGTGACAGCAGTCGTGCTAGGGCTGCGATCGCTGGGGTTACTGCAACAACTAGAGCTATTTGCGCTGGATCAGTTTTTTTTGTTACGCCCGCGTGAACCTGTGGATGAGCGCATTGTGATTGTGCAAATCGACGAAGCCGATGTGCAAGCCCAAAAGCGCTGGCCGATGACTGATGCCACTCTGGCACAAGTGTTAACAACAATTCAGCAGCAACGGCCTGCCGCCATTGGCTTAGACCTTTACCGCGACCTCTCGGTTGAACCGGGGCAAGCGCAATTAGAGCAACTTTTTCAAACCATGCCAAACCTGATTGGGGTGCAAAAGGTGGTTGCCAGTTCCGATAGCGCTTCTGTCCAGCCGCCACCCGCATTGAAAGCCCTAAATCAGGTGGGGGCTAATGATTTGATTTTGGATGGAGACGGCAGAATTCGACGGGGCTTGCTCGCTCTGGATGATGAGCAAAGCGGTGAAACCATGCCTAGTTTTGCCGCTTATCTGGCAGGGATTTATCTAGAACGGCGGGGCTTAGAGTATGACTTTAGCGAACATGAAGTACGCATCATTGACTCCCAAACAGGTAAAGTGAAGGCGATGCTACCGGCCTTTGCACCCAACAGCGGCAGTTATGTCCATGCGGGAGAGGGCGGCTTCCAAATTTTGATGAATTATCGGGGTAGAATTCAGCAGTTTAAAACTGTGACGCTGACAGAGGTTTTAGAACAGCGATTTGCCCCAGAGTTGATGCGCGATCGCATTGTCATCATTGGCTCCACCGCCGAAAGTTTGAAAGATTTGTTCTTTGACCCCTACAGCAGCAATCTGACAGCTCCTAGCCGCACAGCGGGGGTGGTCATCCATGCCAACTTGGTCAGCGAGATTCTCAGTGCGGCCCTTGACCAGCGGCCAGTCTTGCACACCTGGAATGAACTAACGGAATTGGCCTGGATTTTTTTCTGCACGTTGCTAGGAGCGATCACAAGCTGGCAACAACGGCATCTCAGACACCCCTGGAATTTGATTGGCTTGGTGGGCGTTTTGATTCTCGCAGGTGGAATTGGCATCATCGGCTATGGAGCCTTTTTAATGGGTTGGTGGATTCCAGTGGTGCCGCCGGTTTTAGGCCTCCTAGGAGCCGCCTTTTCCATTACTGGCTATGTGGCTCGGTCGGTGGCTGATATGCGGCGTACCTTTGGGCGTTACCTCACTGATGAGGTTGTCTCAAGCCTGTTAGAAACGCCTTCGGGCTTGCAATTAGGGGGTGAGCGCCGCAAGGTCACCGTGCTCATCTCCGATTTGCGTGGCTTTTCAGCGATTTCTGAACGGCTCCCACCGGAACAGGTAGTGACGATTTTGAACCTCTATCTCGGAGCAATGTCAGATGTCATCACACGCTACCAGGGCACAATTAACGAGTTCATTGGAGATGGCATTTTTGTCATGTTTGGTGCGCCAATCCAGCGGGAAGATGACGCCGAGCGGGCGATCGCCTGTGCGATCGCCATGCAAGCCGAGATGGATCGAGTCAACCAACAAAATAAACAGTACGGATTTCCACGCCTAGAAATGGGTATCGGCATTAATACAGGCGAAATGATTGTGGGCAACATTGGCTCCCAAAAACGCGCCAAATATACGGTCATTGGCAACCATGCCAATCTAGCGGCCCGCATTGAAACCTATTCCGTTGGTCGCCAAATCCTAATCTCAGAACATACCCTCAAGGATGCTGGGCAGGCCCTCGTTAAAGTCGATGCCCAAATGCGGGTAGAACCTAAAGGAATTCGTGAACCGCTGACACTCTATGAAGTTGTTGGGATTTACGGGCAATACGCGATTGATTTACCTGAAGAAAAAGAAACCTTCATCGACTTATCAGAGGCTGTGCCAGTACAGTATGTCGTCTTAGAAGGAAAACATGTCGTTGGCACCGTCTTTAAAGGGAGCTTGGTATGTGTGTCAGAAAGCGGAGCAGAGCTACGCTACGATGTTCCACTGATGCCCTTGAGTAATCTCAAGTTGAATTTGCTCATTCCCTCCGCTGGTAGCAATGACTCTGACTTTTATGCCAAGGTGCTCAATCGTCCCGCTGTCAACTCAGGCTGTGTCCGCATTCGATTTACTTCGGCTCCCCAGGAATTATTGGATGCCATTCATCACTGGCGCACTAGCTAGCACCAGAAAAGTTGGTCAAACCCTTTTCTGTAGTCATCGCCCCTAATTTCATGACCCTAAATCTACCGTTTGAAGCATACCGCTGCCACTAAAGAGGGCATTTCACAGTATCCGGTGGTTAAAACCGCGACTCCATGAGTCAAATTCGCCGACACGGACTCAATAAAAATCAGGTTTTCAGGAACCTACGACGTCGGCGGCTTTCTCTGTATAATCGCGACTTTAGTCGCTGGAGTAACAGATAGACGGGCTTTTAAAGCAGCCTCTTTCTGACCAAAGCTGCATACTTAAAAATATTCAGAATACAACTGGCTAAAGAAAGGGTTTAATAGAAGCACAATCAGGGTATTTGCTCCACCGAATCAGGGGATCTGCCTTCTTGCAAAAATGCAGCCAGAAAAAATTACGCACACTATTTCCCCAAAATTTGATCCGCTTTTAGCCCTGCGAGGTGTCGCCTGCCTTCTGATTGTCGTGTCTCATTGTCGATCGCAAATGGGCAGCGTTTTTTTAGGGACGCTTGACATCAGTTGGCTATTTATTAATCGAGGTGCCCCCTTTGTCTGGGTATTTTTTTGCTTGTCAGGATATCTGGTAGGCAAGGTTTTTTATTGTCATCGTTACCGGTTCAACCGATCTGGAGTTGTCCGCTTTTGGTACAACCGGGCGCTGAGAATTGCCCCGCTGTATTATTTTGTGGTGCTGGTGACCCTACCCATTTATCCCCATTTGTTAACGGCCCAATATCGGGAAACCTTGATCCGCCTGCTCACGTTTACCTATCACCCCTATGCTACGGCGGAGGTTGCCTTTTACAATGCCCCCCTGTGGGCTGTTTCCACAGAGGTCAGCTTTTACCTGGTGGCTCCGTTCATTTATTTTGTCGCTAGCCGCTGGCTAAATAGCCGAAGGCGTCTGTTGATGACATATCTCAGCATTTTTCTGGGTGTTTTTTTATGGAAGGCGATCGCCTTTCACACCTACGGGGAAAGCATTAATCACATCCAGCTTTACTATCAACATATTTACGCACCCCTGTGGTCCAATCTGGATGTTTTTCTCTGTGGTTTTTTGGTGAATCCTTTGATTTTAATGCGACAGCGCCAGCCGCAGGATGCAGCAACCAGCCACTTGTTCTCAGTTGTTGAGTCTCCGTGTGCACTGGCTGGTTTTTCTCAGGGTGCTGCCAGCCAAACGACTCAGCCAAACGTCAGCCGTAAGGGTGATTGGGGTATGCCGTTTCTTGCGCCTCGCCAGCAGCCGTGGAGCAAGGGGTTAGGGGCTGCGATCGCCCTTGGTTACCTGGGTTTGAGTGCTTACTACTTTTTTATTGAAGCCGCTTTACCTGTCATGCTTTCAACCACAGTGAAACTGTTTGTTTTGCCGCCGCTATCAGCGATCGCAACCGCTTATTTTATCTTTATCTGCGAATCGGAGCATTACCATCAGCCCCAACCAGCCCCTCTTGAGGGTTGGGCCAACATCATCAAACATCCTAGGCACTACTTGATTGCTCGATTGGGGGTTTTATCCTATGGCATTTATGTCTGGCATTTTCCAGTAATGCTGTGGCTCAGCCAGGGCGTCGGGATCGAGCCAGAGGCCCCCGAGGCTTTTCTCCAACGCCTAACGGGCACCCTAGTTTTTTCCATCCTGATTGCGAGTGTAACCCATACGCTGGTTGAGCGTCCCTCTGCCCGCTATCGCAGATTCCTCACCCCCAAAACGCTTCCCTTGCCAGATTCTCAAAAAACTCCCCAGCCAGCCGGTCAATAACCTGCGATGGGGCGTTCAGAACCCCTCTAATTGCTGTATTGCTGCTCAGAAACCGTATCCAGGTTAAACAGGGTTGCTAAAGTCTGCATAGCATGGCGACGAGCTTCAATATCCTGCTGGGCGCGAAGCTGCACCATGGGGTCGTGCAAAATTTTGTTGACAATGCCACGGGTCAGCGCTTCGATCACTTCCTGATGTTTTTCGCCAAACTCACTACCCAGACGTGACAGGGCTTTTTCAAGTTCCTGCACGCGGATGGCTTCTACTTTATCGCGAAGGCAACTGATGGTTGACACGGTTTCCAGCGATCGCATCCAGGCTTCAAAGGCCTCAATTTCTTGATCAAGTAGTGCCTCTGCCTCCATTGCCATCTGACGACGGGCTTGCTGGTTTTGAGCCACGACCGCCTTGAGGTCATCCACGTTATAGGACTGAATGTGGGGCAAATCAGCCACATCGGCTGCCACATTCCGAGGCACTGAAATGTCGATCAACATCAGAGGCTGCCCTGGCTCCAAGGCAAGTTCCAATTTGGCGCGATCAAGCAAGATTTCAGTGGCCGCCGTACTGGTAAACACAATGTTAGAATGGGCGACCACACTCATCATCTCGTCCATAGAGTGGAGATGCAGTGTTGCGTCAGGGAACTGCCGGGCAAGTTCCTGCGCTCGTTCCAGTGATCGATTCACAATTGAAATGTCAACTGCCCCTTTAGAAAGCAAGTGTTGAACGAGCAATCGCGACATCTTACCAGCGCCGATAATCGTAATTCGATGGGGAGCCAGGTTCTGCACCTTCATTTGGGCCAATTCTACAGCTGCCGAACTAATTGAGACCGCTCCGGTGCCAATGCTGGTTTCAGTACGGACTCGTTTGCCTGCTGCCAGCGCTTGCTTAAATAGCTGGTTCAAGGTGCGGCCCACACCATTGTGCTGCTGCCCCAGCTTATGACAGTGTTTTACCTGGGCCAAAATCTGCCCTTCTCCGAGCACTAAGCTGTCAAGACCACTGGCAACCCGCATTAAGTGCATGACCGCATCAGCATGCAACAGGGTAAACAAATAGGGGCGCAGCCTGTTCATTGGCAGTTTGCTGTGATCCGATAAAAACTGGGTGACTTCGCGCACCCCATGCTCGGTTTCACTAGTGACCAGATACAACTCTAAGCGATTACAGGTGCTTAAAATCGAGACTTCTTCAATATGGGGATAGCTCTTAAGCTGAGCGATCGCCCATTCACAATTCGTTTCGGGAATGCTCAGTTTCTCTCTCACTTCAACCGGGGCAGTTTTATGGCTCAGCCCTACAACGGCAATATTCATATTAAACTGGCTCTTTTATGTAAAACAGAATGCAACAGCAACAGCAAGCAGACCGTGGAAATGGTTGCTAGGAGAAACGCACGCGCTCCTGCTAACAACCATTTATAACGAACTCAATTAAAGTTGAACGGTTTTAGGCTGCTCATACAAATGAATCGTGTCAACCGATCGCACCGTTTTCGTTTGGCTAGAAATAATCAGGGAATTCGTCTTAGCTCCTCCCTTGAAGAACTGCACCCCACGCATCAGCGCCCCAGTCGTGATACCGGTTGCCGCAAACATCATGTGATTACCAGAGGCTAGCTCTTCCGTATTGTAGACGCGGTCAGGATCGGTGATATTCATTTCCTGTAGGCGGGCCAGGTTATCTTCCTTGGTTTTATTGGCCCATTCTTTTGTTTGCACAATGGCCGGGTCATAGACAAGCTGACCCTGGAAGTGACCACCCAAGCAACGATGGGCGGCGGCTGAAAGAACCCCTTCAGGAGCCGCCCCAATCCCCATCAAGGCATGGATATTGGTTCCTTCAAAGGCACAGCATAGGGCCGCAGAAACATCGCCATCGGTGATCAAGGCCACCCGTGCCCCCGCCGCCCGAATCTCTTGAATCAATTCATTGTGGCGATCGCGCTTCATCACCACCACCGTCAACTCATCAATGGGCTTTTCTAAGCACTCAGAGAGAATCTTGAGGTTTTCAGTAGCCGACTTCGTGATATCCACTTTGCCTTTCGCCGCAGGGGGAGCCGCCAACTTTTTCATGTAAAAGTCGGGGGCATTAAATAAGCCACCCTTTTCAGAGATGGCCAACACTGCCATCGAACCGGGCTGGGCATAGGCGCAGAGGTTGGTGCCTTCACAGGGGTCAACGGCAATATCAATTTCTGGATAGGTTCCGGCGGGTGCTGTTTTTTCGCCGCCACTCCGGTACAGGCCCACCTCTTCACCGATATAGAGCATTGGGGCTTCATCCCGCTCCCCTTCACCAATCACAATTCGACCCAGCATTGGGATTTTGTTCATCCGTTCGCGCATGGCTTCAACAGCCGCTTCATCTGCTGCATCCTTGTCCCCCTTACCCGTCCAACGGGCAGAGGCGATCGCGGCCTGCTCCACAACTTCAATAATTTCTAAACCAAGCGTTGTTTCCACGAGATCAATCCTCCCGACTGCTGATTTTGCGGCATTTTTTTAATGGTCTATAGAATCCTACCAAACAGGGGAGTCGCCCTTGAACGCGATCCCCACCTGTAAGCTTGTTAAGTTTTACTGCACAGACCGTTTTACAGATTTTTTGGGATGCTGAGAAAGCTCAACAGGGCGGTGGTCCCCTGCGGTAAGGCACCTTTCTAGATAAAGTTACTCCCACTGGCAATCAGAGCGAACCACGCTAGAGTGAAGAGACCGGTAGGGTGAGAGCCAGAACCAACCGGTTTCTTCCCCCACCTAAAGATAGATAAAAGGATGACTCCAATGACTCAAGTGTGCACTCAAATCAATGCCGATGCTCTTGAAGCTGAGCTACAGAAAATTTTGGCCCACGCGCGCTCCACCTGTGAAATCAATGGCAATGCCTCAGATGCCTGCGCAGCCGCTTGGGATGCGGTTGAGGAATTGCAAGCCGCGATCGCCGATCGGAAGCAACTAAAACATCGCACCTCCCTTGATATTTACTGTGAAACTCACCCCGACGCTTCTGAGTGCCGCGTCTACGATCTGTAGCCGGTAGTCCTATTGCTTAAAGAATAGGGATAGGGAATCATCAGGTATTTCCAGAAGCTTTTCAGCAAAAGTTTTCCGGTTCGCGGTTATTTTTCTCCGTCCTTTACATCAGGGCACTACCCTTTAGCCGATGTAAACAGGTCATTCAGAAACCAGAAAAGCCGCCTTCACAAGCGATCTTGCTCAGAGATGAGGATTCTTCCCTGGGGAAATGAGCTTAGAGCGCCAGGCAGGACAACGGTATAGCGCTGTGACTTCTGTGCCTCTGTGGTCAAACCCTAGAGTTTTCAGTCTAATTAACCATCCAAGGTGGCAAAAAGGCGATGAGCGAGCGCTAGCGGGCTTTCAAAATCTCAATCAGGCTTTGGGGGCGAGTGAGTGCAGCACGGGCGTTCAGGCCTGCCTCAATTCCATCCAGATGGCGCATTGCGGCGGCAACGGCACCCTCGACGTCCCCTGCCGCAATAAAATTCAGAATTTCGCTGTGCTCATCTTTTGTACAAATCGGCATATTTTTCACTTCATAGAAAAAGGCCAGAGAGGTCTGTGGTACCAACTCCTTCAGAAATTTGCTTAGGTAGGGGTTACGGCAAAAATCAGCCAGCTTCATATGAAATTGGGCTGACAGACGTGTCAAGCGCGGCATATCCTTCTGGTCGCAGGCTTCTCGCTCCTCTGTGATCAACTTTTTCAGTGTGGCCAGTTGCTTTTTGGTCATGCTCTGAGCCACATCTCGAATAATCGCCGCTTCAAGGAGTCGCCATGCAGCATAGATTTGGCGGGCTGCTTCTAGAGAAAGACTTGCAACAAAGGCCCCTCGATTTGGCTCTAGCTTCACTAAGCAATCGTGAGCCAGCCGACTTAGCACTTGCCGGATGATCGTGCGACTGACGCCATAGTATTCCGCTAGAGGCTGTTCACCCAGCTTTGTTTCCGGCGGTAAACGCCGCTCCAAAATTGCGTTGTACAGGTCTGTATAAATGTCTTCTTCAGTATTTTTGGGTTTTGCGTGAGTGGCGGCAGTTCGTTGAGCAGATTGCATTATCTCAATGGAATGTAGAGGAAGAAAAGCCTGATCACCGTTGCCCTATTTGGCATAGCAACGGCAAGTCAGAAAACCTATTCTGTATTAGGGGTTGCACCCTTGGTTTTATCCTAAGCTTTCTGACCAAAGCTATAAACTCAGCCCCGATGCTAGAGCAAAAAGCGGGCACTGTCTATGCTTTGAGACAGTTTTCTAGAGAATCTTTAGTAGAGCGCGGTTCTAAAGGGATGGGATTGACGATCGCTCAACTTTGTTAGAAAGATTTGCCGGAGAAAAAGCAACTCTCTCCTACTCAATTAGGGTAAGTCATCTCTATCTTTGGGTCATGTCTAAGATCGAATCGGTTCTGAAATCTCCTTCTTTTGATGACTGAAAAATCAAGGATCTCCCACCGTTTAGGAGAGCCATTGATCAGGCCGAGCTTGATACATTGATGATGTCATAATTGATAGGAAAATTTTTCTATGAATATTATTGCCTGGATTGTTTTGGGTTTACTCGCTGGCGCGATCGCCAAGGCCATTTATCCCGGTCGTCAGGGTGGTGGCATTTTAGGAACCATGTTGCTGGGTATTATTGGGGCCTTTGTTGGTGGGAGCTTAGTCACCTTTTTAGAAACAGGTGCACTTCAACTAACAGCCGCAGGTTTAAGTGTTCCTGGCGTATTTGTTGCCGTTTTAGGGGCCATTCTTGCCATTTTCTTCTGGAATTTACTCACCCGTAGCAGAACTGTTTAACGAATCCTTTAAACAGCAGGCTAAGACAAGTTCCATTGTGTAGTGGGTATCGCTGATGGCTGATTCGTCGCCATTTTTGTTCTGGGAGGGAAGCGGCTTATATACCCTCCCTCTCAGCAACGCTATCTACCTGGTGGATGAGAGTTTCAGTTTTACATTCCTGCTTGAGCGTTGTGTTGACGCTTTTGCTCAAGCCCTATTTACTGTTGTTTCATTGTTGCGTTGTGGAGTTAATGATGAGTGAGCAAGTGATTAAAAAAGATAGCTACGACCCGAATATGATTCCGGCAGAAACTGCCGCCCGCATTGAGCGTGAAGGTTCAGCCTATAAGCAAGTCCCCGAGTCAGGAGCCGATGAAGGGCTGGACACGACGGCTGGTTACACTGTTGATGGGGAAGGGCTGGTCAATAACTATGCAGTTGAGCCAGAAATATACTATGAGGTGCCAGGCGATCGCACAGCGATGCTTGAGGCCGAAGCGGCTGAACAGGCTCATGCCGCAGACGAAGCAGAGCGTGCTTTGTAGAGGATGCTTGAAAAGTGTCCGGCGGTTAAACCGCGATGCTAGGAGTTCAAATTTGCCGATGCGGACTTCACCTAACTAGAGGCTGACGTCACCTGCAGAGGCTGGGTTTTGTCCGTATCGCTGCAACTGGAGTCATCCGGGCTAGCGGGAGACGGCTCTTTCAAGCATCCGCTGAGTTTGAGTTAGAAGTAAGAAAGGAGAGGCCAACTGCCCTGTTCATCTCCAACATCAAGCATCTCCGTTAAGTATCCCTCCTTTCTGCAACAGGCGTATCCGTTGAATAGTACGAGCGGGTAAAGTTGGGTGATCGCTCTGCTCTTACGGCTTGCATCGATTCTTTAGCGTTGCTGGTTGGTGTTGGTTCAAGCTTGGGCGATCTCAAAAGAAGCGCCCCTGGGCAATCATGATCACACGCCCTCCCACCTGCACCCGCATCGAGTTATCGGCTGGCTCAGCCTTTAGCCACAGTAGAGAAGGACGCCCTATTTCATAGCCTTGCTCAACCTGGACAGCCACAGTTGTATCACCGAAATAGCGATGATGCGACAGGTAAGCGGCAAAACAGCCATTGGCACTGCCGGTTGCCGGGTCTTCGGGAATGCCGAGGTAGTGGGCAAACATGCGGGCGCTAAAGTGATGGCTCGGATGGCGGGTCTCAGGACAGAACACAAAGATTTCCTTAGCTTCTAAATTGGCGACGAGTTGAAACAACCGTTCAATATTGATCTGAATGCGTTGGAGGGCGGCTAGTTGCCTCAGGGGCACTAGCAAAAAGGGAATACCAGTAGAAACCACCTGCACTGGAAAGCGGGTATCTATCTCATGGGCCTCTAGCCCTAACACAGGCGCGATCGCCTGCGGTTCCACCATTGCCCCAAACACGGGCGGATTTTGTTGCATCCAGAGCATCTCTGGCACCGCCCCCTGATAATGCAGGTACACGGGAATTGGCCCCACCGCTAGATTCAACACAATCCGCTCAACAGGCTGTTGTAGGATTGCCTGCTGTAACACATAGGCGGTTCCTAGTGTCGGATGCCCCGCAAAGGGTAGTTCCTGCACTGGTGTAAAAATGCGTACCTCATAACCACCGTTGCTCGGCTCTGGCGAGAGGATAAACGTCGTTTCCGAGAAGTTGATCTCTTTGGCCAGCGCTTGCATTTGGGCAGTTGTGAGTTGGCCTGCATCGGTAAATACCGCCAGTTGGTTGCCGCTATACCGGGTTTCGGCGAAAACATCCACGATGTAAAACGGAAAACCCATGGAAAACTCTGCCTAGGATTTGCTAATCATCACCATTGGCCCTTGGGGCGCTGTCATTGTGGGAGAATTTTCGACCGTAATTGCCAGTTGCTTTGAGTTTGAGGTGTTCGGCAATACCAGTTTGACAAAGACCTCCCCAGTTTCTGTGGCGGTGAATTTGCCACAGGCAACCTTTTGGCCCGCCTCGTTCGCCCATAGATAATAGTACTGCCCTGGTTGCAGCGGTGGCAGATTTTGCAGGGCCACAATCACAGCGCGATCGCCAGGGGTCATCACCACATTGCCCTTCGCGGGTGCCTTAGTGTCCATGCTTTTGAGGGTAACCAACTGGGTTGTGGGTTGCTGCAACATTGCAATCAAATCTTTTTGGGAGGCGAGTTGGGTTTCAGCCGCCGCTAAATCTTGGCGTAACAGAGCCGTCTGGCGACTAGCCTCCGCCTGGGCCGTCACCAGATCCTGCCGCAATCGCCAATTATCTAACCCCAGAGCCAGGGCGGTCAGGGCGGCCATACTTCCCAGTAGGAAAGGCCAATGCTGGCGATCGCGCCGGCGAGACGGTGCCGAGGCGATGGATCGCACCTCAGTCCCCCTCACAACAGGCTGCCCTGAAGAAGAATCTACCGGGGCCACGGTTGCTATCGTCCGCAGCAGGCGATCGCGCACATGGGCAGGAGGATGCACCACTGGCAGCGCATAGGGCATTGCCGCTAACGCTTCTTGCAGATGCTGTAGCTCAACTCTCAGCTCAGGCTGTTGCTGGAGGTGGTGTTGCAGAACTTCCGTTTCCTCTGGGGTGAGGTCTCCTAACACGTAGCCAGCTAGCAAATTTTGTAAAGGTTCAGGAGGGATAAGGTCAGCCATAGCAAACTACTCAAGTAACGTCTGTAACTGGTGACGGAGATTTAATAACCCCTGGCGTGACCAGGATTTGACCGTTCCCAGAGGGGCTTCTAAATGGGCCGCAATTTCAGACTGGCTCAGCCCCTGGTAGTAGGCCAGCTCTAACACTTGTCGCTGTTTATCTGGCAGTTGGGTGAGGGCGGCTCGCACTGATTCAGCCCGCTGTTCGAGGGATGCTGCCTCAAAAGGGTTAGAAGCCGATTGGGTCGGCATCAACTGACTCCACCGTTGAAGAAATCGCTGTTTGCTACTGCGCGATCGCAATCGATCAATGGCCCGCGATCGGGTCAAGGTTGTTAAGAAACTACTGAGGGAGCCGCGCTCCGGCTGGTAGGCTAAGCTCTGCCACAGGTTTAGAAAAACATCCTGGGTTAAATCAGCCGCTTCCTCAGTATTAGTCAGGACTTTGAGCGCCAGACGAAACACCAGACTCGCATAGCGATCGTAAATCGTGGCCAATGCCTCCGCATCACCGGCTCGCATCGCTACAACCAGCTCTGTATCAGACCAGGCTAACCGACGATTGATATCCTCATCCACAGCATTCAACTCCATGGGGGCAAAGTAACCTTTGCATAGATTCGCTCGTCAAGATAGCCCAAGCCAGATAAAAGTTCTATTTTGAATACGCAACGCCATCCAGACTGGATGAGGGGATTTTTTCGACCCCAACCAGAGGCCCAAACCCGATACAATCATCCCCAGTGGCTTTTTAGGAAACTCCATTGTTAGCAGCACTCCTCTACGGTAAAGAAGACTTGCGCTTGGAAACCGTCGCTGACCCTACCCCGGCTCCAGGGGAAGTGGTAATTCGGGTGAGAGCCGCCACCACCTGTGGTACCGATCTAAAGGTCTGGCGACGGGGGGGCCATGCCAAAATGTTGACGCTGCCGACGCTGTTTGGTCATGAGGCCGCGGGGACGATTGTAGCCCTGGGATCTGGCGTAACGGGCTGGCAGGTTGGCGATCGCGTCGTTGCTAATAATTCTGCCCCCTGTAGAGAGTGCTTCTACTGTAAAAAGCACGAATATTCCCTTTGTGAAAACCTGCTCTTCAACAATGGCACCTTTGCCGAGTACCTCAAGATCCCTGCTGCGATTGTGGCGCAAAATTTGCTCCCTATTCCTGCTGACTTGCCCTATAGCCTGGCAGCAATGACGGAACCACTGGCCTGTGTGCTGCATGGTGCAGCTCGCTCAAATGTGCATCCGGGCGATCGCGTGGTGGTATTGGGGGATGGAGCCATTGGGCTGATGTTTGTGGCGGCTTTGGCGTCTGGGCTGGGCGACTGGACGGCAGAAACGGCCCAGACTGCGCCTTTTGCCGAGGTCATCCTCTTTGGGGGCAATGCCTCCCGGCTGGCCGTGGGTGAAAAGCTTGGGGCCACTAAAACCTTTAATTATCGGCACATTGATGATGTGCCAGCCCTCGTCAAAGATCTCACCGATGGCTATGGAGCCGATGTTGTGATTGAGGCAACAGGGGTTGCTGCTGTATGGGAGCAGGCGATCGCCTGTACGCGCCCAGGGGGGACGGTCAATCTGTTTGGGGGTTGCCCCCGAGACACGACAATTACGGTGAATACGGAGCAACTGCATTACAGTGAACTCACCCTCAAAGGCGTGTTTCACAATACGCCTAAATTTGTACGCGCTGCCTTAAAACTTCTAGCTAGTCGAGAGTTACCCCTTGATTGGCTGATTAGTGGTGAGCAGCCCTTGCCTCAGTTAGGTAAGGTATTTACGGCAATGCGCGATCGCCAGGTGATTAAAGTCGCCATTACTCCCTGAACGGGCGAAACTCATGTTATTCTAATTAACTGCGGGCGATTAGCACAGTGGTAGCGCACTTCCTTCACACGGAAGGGGTCACTGGTTCGAATCCAGTATCGCCCATACTTATTGAGTGTCGCCCGTGCGCTCAGCAAATCAAATTGCCATCGTCAGCATGTTAGACACCTTACAGCAGTCATACGTGTGGTTACTGTAACCACCAGGCGTTTCCTCACAGCCCTAGCAGTCGTTTAAGCGCCAGTTCGGCAGCGGCAGCAGGAGCATCGTAGGGCAGAAGTCCATCACGCTCCATCGCAAACAGGATTGGCGACTGACCTTTGCCCCTCATAGGACAAGATGCCAGCGTGTAAAAACATTTGGGTGAACGGAGTAATGAGGGCATGAGCGACAGCGAAAGGGTTTACCCCCACACCCCGCGCAGACGCAAAGCCACAGACGCAGGTTCAAGCACTGAGGGCCTCTGAAAGGTAATCAGCAGCGGCTTCTACTAGGGCGATCGCATTTTCGTAGCGCATCCGAGTTGGGCCGATCACACCGACACTACCAACAGGTACCGTGCGCTTGTGGTAAGTCGCAGCAATTAAGGTGCAAATGCGCATTGGTTCTAAAGGATTTTCAGACCCAATCCGAATCGTGATGCGGCGATCGGATCCCCCTTCACCGCTGGGTCGAAAGATCAAGGGAAGCAGTTGATCTTGCTCATCTTCTAGCAAATGCACGATGGTTTGTACCTGCTGAACTTCAGAAAACTCTGGCTGACGCAACACCTCTGACAGGCCGCTCATCAGCAGTTGAGTCGCCGCTGGAGTTTGAGAGCGCCGAGTTAACTCAGCCAAAATCAACTGCAAAAAGTCACCATAGCGTTGAAACTCCCGATCTAACTCACTCCAGTCAAGCTGGGACAGTTCTGTAAGCACGCGCCCCCGAAACTGCGCATTTAAGAAATTCGAGAGCAGTTGCAACTCTCTTTCTAACAATTCGCCATGGGCAAATTCCTCTACCGCAGCGGGGGGTAAATCGATCAGAGCAGATTGGGTCTCGTAGGAATCTGTGACAAAAATCAGCATCACCCGATTGGTATCGACCTGCACTAATTGCACATGCCGGAGACAGGCCGTGTGAGTCTGCGGCATGGTAATCAGAGCAATATAGCCGCTCACCGTCGCTAGAATTTGTGCTGCTCCTCGCAACATCGACTCCAGGCTGTAGTCTCCCTGGGAGAGGCGATCGCTCAACAGTTGTTCTACCTGGCGGTTTATATCACTGGAGGGCGTAATTAACTGATCCACGTAAATGCGGTAGCCCGAATCAGAAGGCACTCGCCCAGCAGAAGTGTGAGGCTGATATAGCAAGCCCGTTTTTTCCAAAACACCCATAGCATTGCGAATCGTCGCCGAACTCACACTCAGGTTATATTCTTTGACTAAAGCCTCTGAGCCAACGGGTTCTGCTGTTGCAATGTAGTGGCGCACCGTTGCCCAGAGCACTTGCTGTTGACGATGGGTCAGGTTTACTGAAGGAGTCATATCTAACCAGAAAACCAAAAACGTTTACTTATGTTAAGGAGTTAGCAATAGAGCACCGACTTTGGTGCTGAGGTTAATCAAGGCATGGACAACAATTTCAGTAGAGTAACAACCCTCATGAAGTGCTCGAAAATACACCTCCTGTAAAAATCCCAGTGCCCCCCTTAATTGAGGTCAAGCAATCTTGCAGGTGCGGGCGTTTCCTTTTTCGCTTCAGTTGAACAGATACCTTTATTATTCCTTCTGATTTTAGGTCTTGCCGTATTCAATCCAACGAAAAAAGGGGGGGATCTTGTCTTCTACTTAACATTGTCTAGTGCTGGAAGACTGCTACCGGATCGGGCTTGGATTGATTTTTCCCAACGACCTCAGGAATTCGCCGCACGTTGTCAGCAAACGGCACGGGTGGCCTGCAAACTTAGCCCTGATGGCAGGCTGCTTGAGAGCATATTGCCTTTGCAAGCCCTCATCCCCTAGTCCTTCTCCTAGGTTAAGAGAAGGGGAGCCGAGCCATCTCAAAGTCTTGCTCCCAAATTGGCAGCGGGATTAGAGCAATCCGGGCATACCAGAAAAGGGTTGAGCAACAGTGACATGTACCCGGTTTCTGCTCACCACGGCGAAATTTTACCCGCCACCCAAGGCACTGGAAAAGCGCACCCAGTGAAAATTTTGTACGTTGCACTTTACTCCTTGCATTCCGCTGAGCCTTGGTGTGTCAGTAGCGCGGTATGCTGGGGTCAATCCGCTGGGCATAGGCATCGATACCACCCATAACATTTTTGAGGTTGGTAAACCCTTGAGCGGCTAACCACTGACACATCTGGGCCGATCGCAAGCCATGGTGGCAAAGAACGATCGTTTCTTGATGGGGGTCTAGACTCTGCAAAATCTGGGTTTCCCACACTCGAAATTGACTCAGCGAAAAAACCTGGAATCCAGCGATCGCAGCTAGCTCAACCTCGGCGGGTTCGCGCACATCGATCAACTGCAGGGTTGATTCTGGCTCAGCCAATCGTTGGGCTAGCTCTGTGACCGTGATTTCTTGAAAAGGTTCCGGGAACATCGGCTACTTCTTGCTTTGGTTACTAGTGGTTGCTTCAGTATCTCTATTTTTTCTATTTAAAGTAAATCAACAGATTCAACCCAGGAATGGTCCGGGATAGAGTCCACAACAACTGACCGATGAATAGAATACCAATGCCCCATTGGTACCATACCAGAGTGGTCACAATTCCGGGTACATGTTGGTCGCGCAAGCGAATATCGTTGAAGCCAAATTTCAGCAAATTGTTGAGGCTAAAGTCAAAATAGTTAAGCCAACTCCAGCGCCGATCCCAAAGAATTGGGAGATAGCGCTCTTGAAACATCGGGTAGCGTGGAATGATGGGTAAGCGTCCTAGTAAAATCCGAAACTGGCGTAGGGTGCCCTCTTCACTAAAGTAGCTGGTGTTTAGCAGTGGGTGGTAGCGCCCCTGGGCGTAGAGCACAGTTAAAAGCACACTAGAGACCGGCACTGTAATCACAAATAGGCTGAGCAGGGTCAGCCAGGGTTGGTCGCCACTGCGAAAAATTGCAAAGATTCCTAAGATGGCCAGAGCTAGGGCGGTGACACTGACATAAACCGCCTCTGTAAGGGGCGGTCGAATCGGGTTTGGGACTTGCCGTCGCCAGCGATCTAGCAGCCAAAAAATCACCCCAAAATAGGCGATCGCCACCAGCCCAACACCAAAAATCAGGGCAAAACTGGTACCATACTGGCTCAGCCACAGAAGTTGACTCAAGATAAGACAGCGCCAAGCAAGTAGCAGTCGGTTAAAAAGCTCCAGGGGGGGAGTCAAGACCGGGCGTGCAACCAAGCGATCGCGCACATTGATGTAGGAAGCAATATCTACATTTGCCAGAGAGAGCAACTCCGTCAGGCTGCGAAAGGGCCGCTTCGCTCGCTGGGCCACGATCTGCTTAGCCTGGGTTGCCGTCAGCCCCAAAACCTGGAGTTGCCGGATTGAGGCTGTATTCACATTCACACCCCATAGCTGTTGTTGTAGCTCTTTGAGTCGTAAGCGCTGACAGGTGTAGTCAAGGTAGTTGGCATCCGGAATTTGTTCTTGCCGCCGAAAGTTACGGATAAGCTCCCGCAGCAGGTTCTCATTGCCTTGCAAGGTAGGCACAGAAATCACCCGGCTAATTTCGTTGGGGTTGCCGACAAATTTAGCGCGGTCAGAGTCAAACCGCATCCCTGCCACATTGAGATAGGCCGCCGGGCTAAAGCTGGCATAGCCAAAGTCAATTTTGTCCATAATCGCGGCCCCGCGCAGATTGATGGGCCGATTAAATTCCACTTCTCGCAAAAGCGCGGCTTTCTCGAAGGTCGCATCGGTTAAGAATAGACTTTGGTTAAAGGTGCTTTTGGTAAAGAGTACCTGATCCAACCAATGGGCCTGGGCAAAGTCTACAGTGCCCTGCCATTGCACCCGTTGAAAGTTGGCAACCTGTTCAAAGAGACTCTGGTTAAAGCCAGCGTTTCCCTGAAATTCGCTACTTTGGAAGTTCGCCTCGGCTTGAAACTGGGCTTGCCGAAATTCTGCCTTGGCGAAAAAGATACTGCTGCGAAACCGAGTCGATTTCTTAAAAACCGCTCCAGTAAAGTTGGCCGCCTGACTAAAGCGAGTCTGGCTCCAGTCGGTGGGCTGGTTAAACTGAACGGTAGCCGCTTCGACGGGTTTCAAAAAAAAGGTGTTGGAGAAGTCAGCGATGCCCGCAAAGCGGGTTTGTACTAGCTTGAGGCTGCCCCGAAAGACAGAGATCTGAATGGGGGTGGAGTTTTGCTGCCCAGGAGTGGCCAGAAACAATTTTGAGAGGGTAACTAAGCGAGAAAGACGACGGCGATCGCGTTTAAGCTGCTCCTGCTCGGCAGGGGTAAAAATCGGCGAAAGGGAATCCCCAAACAACGGGGCGCGCAACCCCAGTTGGCTAATTTGGAAGTCGCCTTGAATGGCAGAATGACTCAAATCCAAACCCGTGGGGCTACCAGGGCGCTGGAGTTGGTGGCGCAACTGCTGGTAAAACCCACTGCGGAAAGGTTCATTTTCGGGGCGCAGATCGATGCTAAAGCCCCGCAAATCGATAACAGGCAGACCATCGACCAAGGCAGGTTGTTTAAGCCGCGCCTGGAGAATTTCCAGCGTCAGCGGCATCGGTTCAGGGGAAGTGCCGGCCCAGGCCAGAGGGAGTGGGTTAGCCCAAATCAACCACCCCACCCCTAGGGCGATCGCTAGTTTGAGCCAACACCAGATGGATGGTTTGATCCTGACCACTATCATCAAGCCTCTGCTCCCGCTGGGGCCTGTATCATACCCCGATTTGGCGGTTTAGTAGCCCAGCTTTTCTAACACAGGCCGGGTCGAGACAATGTGGCGATCCAATCCCAACTCCTGCGGCGCAACCCCCAGAGCCAGGGCAACCAGTTGCGGCAGGTGGATAATCGGCAGCCCTAGTTTAGCACCAATCACTTGTTCCACCTCTGGCTGGCGGGAATCAAGATTGAGGTGACAGAGGGGGCAGGGCGTCACGATGCAGTCAGCACCACTGGCGATCGCCGCTTGAATGTGAGTACCCGCCATCCGAAAAGATTGCTCCGTCGCATAGCTCGAAAGGGGCCAGCCACAGCACTGGGTGCGCCCGCGATAATAAACAGGCGTAGCCCCCACTGCCATCACGACCTGCTCCAGCGACTGGGGATTGAAAGGATTATCGTAGGGCAAATGCTCCTGCCCCCGCAGCAGATAACAGCCATAGAAAGCCGCGCACTTTAGCCCAGAGAGTTGACGAGTGACTCTCGCGGCCAAAGCTGCTAAACCCACATCTCCCACCAGCGTCCAAAGAATATGCTTGACCTCAGAACGGCCCCGATAGGGAGAGCACCCTTCCTTTTTCAGCAAACCGTTGATTTGTTCGACATAGTTGGGGTCGCTACTTTGCCGGGCCTTCAGGCGCTCATCCACATGGCCGATCACCCCCTGACAGGTGCTGCAATGGGTGAGTAGGGGTAAATTTAATTCCTCAGCAAGGGCAATATTACGGGCATTCACTGTGTCCTCCAGCAGTTGGGAGTCTTCCTTAAAGGTTCCTGAACCACAACAGGAAGCTTGTTTGAGTTCCACTAATTCAATCCCCAAAGCCTTGGCCAGAGCTTTTGTAGATTGATCTAGCTCACGGCAAGCGCCCTGGGCCACACAGCCCGGGAAATAGGCGTACTTCAAAGAATTTGACATAGGTTCGGTACTTTAGGATCGGCAGGTCGGCAATTGAAAACGCGCAATCATTCCTCATTCAGCGTAGCAGCCCTTCTGGCTGAAGAACGCTATCGTTATCTGAGCATCAGCAGTCGGCAAACCCGGAAACCAGCGGGGGAACAATTCGGGCTAAGCTGTTAGCAGAAGTGTTTCATAGTCTTGTTCTATCAGGTTTGTCCTATGTTCTTTCGAGCTATTGCGATCGCCCTTCTCACCATTAGTCTATGGGCCTTGACAACCTGCTTTGCGCCATCGGCCCAGGCGCTTACCCAGGTTAAGTTATCCGAGTTAACCTACCACGAGTGCCCCAGTGAGTTAGCAGAAGGTGCAGTGACGAGTGGCGGCATGGCGATGCCCGCAAATTGTTTCATTATTACCGGAAAAACGGAAAATCCCTCTGGCAAGCCCGTCGTCAATGCTGATATTTTTGGACGTATTTACGATGCCAATGGTGACTCTGTGATGCAAAACCGGACGCGACTTGGCTCCGTTGAAGAAATCCCCCCAGGAATTGGGCAGTTTGAATTGCGTGTGTCAGTGCCAGCCAACCAACCTACCCCTCTGAAGCTAGAGCAGTTTAAGGCAGCGGGTTTTACTGGAATGGTGCGACGCTGATCAACAGGAACACGGTCAATTGGCTGCTTGAATGGGGACTGCGCCGATCTTAGTGGCAAAAGAGTTTGACTGGCTAGAAATGAAAGCCGATAGGGCCCTTGGCCTGCTTGCTCAGCACAGCCATCTATACCTGAACAGTTCAAAATCCGAGTGAGAGTCGCTATGCTGGAAACGTAAACTTATATAACGGAGCGTTAGCCATGGCAGAGATGAGCGATCGCAAGAAACGCATCATGGAGCATCTGGCTCGTAGCAGCGGCGAATTTATCAGACGCCCAACTTCCACCACCTCAGAGGAGCGAAAAAAGCAAATTCAGGATCACATTCGCTTAAGCAAGGGTACAGCTTGAGGCGTGTCTTCTGGTTATTCTTTAGAAAAAGTGAAGCAATGGGAGGGTTATCGCTTAAAAAGGGAGAAACCTGATCGCCCTCTCAGACTTGTTCTCCATGGTGCCATTCCTCACTCATCCTCTTAAGTACCAGTATGTTTCGATAGTTGTTCAGTCCTTTGCCAGCCATCTACATGAGGGCGTGGCTCTGTGGCAAAGGGCAGGCGTTGGGCTGGGGATGGTCACAGCTCTAGCGGGGTCAGGAGCGGCGATCGCCCAAGTTCAAGTTCCTGATTTAGATGTTGCCCCCCGTTTGTGTGCAGTGCAATTACCAAGGGCAATCAACTCGGTGATAGGCCAGCCAGCCTTTGAGCGATCGCGTTGGGGGGTGCTGGTTCAAACGTTGGGTAATCGTCCGGCTAGCCGCCAGACCCTGTTTACCTACGATGCCAGTAAACTGTTTACCCCTGCCTCAAATGTCAAACTGCTGACTACTGCCGCCGCCCTGCACACCCTAGGTACTGATTACCGGATTCGCACCTCTGTCTATCAGGAGGGCACTGCGGCTAGTACCCGCCTATGGGTTGTAGGCCGGGGCGACCCCACTCTGGGGATGCCTCAATTGCAACAATTAGCACAACAGCTTCAGCAACGGGGGATTCGCCAGGTCACGACCCTCATCGGGCAAGACAGCTATTTTCTAGGGGATACAATTTCCCCCTATTGGGATTGGGAGGATGTGCAAGCGGGCTATGGAGCGGCTGTTAATAGCCTGATTTATGAGCAAAATGCGATTGATTTAACGCTATTCCCGCAACAGGTGGGCCAACCCCTCAGGGTGCAGTGGAAATATCCCAGTGACGCTAGCCAGTGGCAGGTCGTGAACCACTCTCGCACGGTTGATCGGCAAACAAAGGAATTTCTCAAGGTCAATCGCGATTTTGCAACACCGACGGTCGTCATTGCCGGTCAATTGCAGACAGGAGCATCTCCCGCTACGATCGCGATTTCGGCCCCAGCCCCTGGCCATCGTTTTTTACAACAGTTTCGGGTGGCTCTTGCAGCGGCGGGCATTCAAGTACAGCAGACTCAACTAGCTAGTATGCCGCTTCCCCCTGGGTTGCCTGAGGTTGCAACACTAGCGTCGCCTCCCCTGGTTCAGCTAGCCCAGGTGGTCAATCAGGAGAGTGATAACTTGGCTGCCGAAGTGTTGCTCAAAACTCTGGGGCGATCGCAACAACCAGAAACGCACTCAACTGAGGCGGGTCTTAGCGTCTTGAGCGCAGCCCTGACCCAATTAGGTGTCAACCCAGAAAGCTATGCGATCGTCGATGGCTCTGGTCTGGCGCGCCGCAACTTAGTCAGCCCCGAAGCCCTGGTGCAAACGCTGCAAAATATGTACCAGACTCCCGCAGGACAGGCCTATCGATCATCTCTACCGGTAGCTGGAGTCAGCGGCACCCTGCGGTCACGGTTTCGCAATACCCCCGCCGCAACGATTGTGCAGGCTAAAACAGGCACCTTAACCGGAGTAACCGCCCTCTCTGGCTACATTACCCCCGTCAACTATCCCCCATTGGTATTTAGTATCATCGTCAATCACACCACGGCACCAACGCTTGTATTACGACAAGCTGTAGACAAAATTGTCCTACATCTGGCAAATCTGCATCCCTGTGAGACTACACCCCATGAGACCACATCCCTGGCCTATCCACCACAGCGGCAATAGGCCATAAGGAGGCCTCCTGCTTTTGCAAGTTGCTTCACTCTGCGGAAAGAGTAGATCGCGAAGAGTAAAGCGCTCTATCCCGCTTGCTTAAGCGCCTGTCATGGCTATAAGCCTGCTATACACGCCCTTGCGATCAATTCCCAAAATGGGCGCAGGGAGAGTAATTTAAGGTAGAAGTTACGGAACTAGGAGGCACTCTGACTGTACACCTCAAAAATTGCCAGAAACCTGGAAAAAACATTCGAATAAAATTCACCAAAGTCAGCACAATCTTAAAAGTCAACCTTTTCAATAAAATCACGAATGCTATTGAGATCAATATAACGATCCGTAGCATTTCGCAACTCCCGGGCAATCATTCCATCCGTAGACACCACCGTAATGTGAGTATTTTTCCCACGTAATAACTCGATCGCCCGCTCAAAGTCACCGTCCCCACTAAAAAGGATGACATGATCATACTGATCCACTGTATTAAACATATCAACCACAATTTCAATGTCTAAATTTGCCTTTTGGGAGTATCGGCCCGACGCATCATCATAATATTCTTTGAGAATCTTTGTTCTAACAGTGTAACCCAAGCTAATCAGGGCATCACGGAAACCCCGTTGATCCTGAAAATCTTTAAGCCCGGTGTACCAGAAGGCATTGACCAAAAGCACATCCGGATCCTTAGTAAAGTACTCAAGCACTCTCTTAGGGTCAAAAAACCAGCCATTTTTTTGCTGGGCGTAGAACATATTGTTGCCATCTACGAATATCGATAAACGGGTAGAACCATATTGCATACGAGTCTATAATTCCAGAGTTTTTCAGAACAAATAAAACGACCTAATCGCTGAGTAAAGCTAACTTACATACGTCAAATTAAGAATAAGGTAAGCCTCCTTTCACAGAGAGGGTATCACCTTTGTAAGCCCTCATCTCCAGTTTTTTCTTCTTCCCTGGTAGAAGGGGAGTCGAGCTATCTCAAAACTCTTCTCCTAAATTAGGAGAAAGCTCTAGAATGAGAGCAAAAAAGACATGCACCCTATTGGCAAGATTACTCAATAATCCTGCCAATACGCTAGCCAAAAACTTTCAACTACAGGTAATCAATAAGGTGTCAGAAAAAGTTATTGCAACACATAAACGGTTAAACCAAATTGGTTAAGAATAGCAAGTAATCGCCTAAGCAACGTCTATCAAAAGATAGGTTTAGAAACAATTCATACAGCGTCTGCCCAAAAAAGATTGGTCGTGTGAACTAAATCAACTGTGTTTTTACAGCTTCTGTAAAGATTATATAACTCAATTAAATCAGTAACTAACTGCTCATAATCATCCCCCTCTAGGGGAATATAAGAGATACTTTGAGTCCGCCCAATTAATGTTTCTAAGTCAACGGTTTGTCGATAGAGAAAAGAGTGTTGGCGCAAGTTGCAAAACAGTGGGCTATTTCCTAACGTGTTAAAGGATAAGGCCTTGCTAAAGCGACCTTCCGCCGGGTTATTGTGAGATGCCCGGCAGATTAAGTTGCGATAGGCCGCCGTGAATGGATCGGTTAGATCCTTATCATTCCATATCAGGGCAAGCCTTCCCTGGGGGAGGAGAATCCGATGAAACTCGACTAAGCTAGTCTCTGGCTCAAACCAATGAAATGACTGGAAACACGTTACCAGATCGACGCTTTGGCTGCTTAAGCCAGTAGCCTCCGCTGTCCCTTCCCGATTTGTAACGCCTGGGTAATCAGTGGCGGCGGCACGCATGGCTGCATTTGGTTCAATCGCCCAAACCTTAGCTCCTCGCTCTGCCAAAAGCCGAGCGGAAATGCCAGTGCCAGCACCAACATCTGCAACGGTCAGGCTGGTTGGTACTCCCAACCTGGCAAAAATTTGGTCAATGGCCACTGTCGGGTAGCTAGGACGATACTTCGCATAGGTGGTTGCACGATTTGTAAACCGATCCAGCGGGTTCATCCGATATAGAGTACTCATTTCTAGCTAATTTTATTCATTAAAGTTCGGGCAACACGCAGAAAATGCCGCCTGTTGATACCAGTTTGGCACTAATAAAGGTTGCGATCGCCCAAAGCATTCACTCTCAATTCATTAGGGCCAGCGTCTACACCCACTGTAGTGGAACCCACTCTTTCTTGCTTACAGTTTATTAGGGCTACCTACCTAGGACTACCTACCTAGGGCTACCTACCAGGATTCAGGCATCTTAATCACGGCCAAAACTTCCTTGGCCAGGCTGTTACAGATTCTTACGTGGTGGACTCACGGGGGGTGTAGTTGCCCTGCTTCTAATAATTCGTTAAATTATTTAACAATTGGTCACTTTAAGCATCACAATAGTAGGAAGGGCAAACTGCAACAAGGGTACATTGTGTTTGAGTCGCTGGTTCAGGCTCTGGCCTGTTGGCAGAAGAGTGGAGATAAAGCAGATGGAGTGGCTCAGACCTAGCCATTTAGTTCGCTACCCAGTTTGGTTATAGATGAGGGCGCTAGTTTATGAAGTTTTCTTGGAAAACCGTTTTACTTTGGACGTTGCCAGCATTGGTCGTTGGTTTTTTCCTATGGCAAAGTGTATTTTCAACCGCACCTGCGAGTGTCGGCAGAAATGCGGCAAGTACCCGCATGACCTACGGACGATTTCTGGAGTACCTCGATGCTTCACGGGTTGTTAGCGTTGACCTTTACGATGGCGGACGGACAGCAATTGTGGAAGCGGTTGACCCAGAGCTAGATAACCGATTGCAGCGTTTACGAGTGGATTTGCCCGGTAACGCACCGGAACTGCTGAATCGCCTACGAACCAGTGCAGTCAACTTTAACATTCACCCTGCGCGCAACGATGGAGCGATTTGGGGTTTGCTTGGCAACTTGGTTTTCCCAATCTTGCTGATTGGTGGTCTGTTTTTGCTCTTCCGACGGTCTGGTAATCTCCCTGGTGGCCCAGGTCAGGCAATGAACTTTGGTAAGTCGCGTGCTCGTTTTCAGATGGAAGCGAAGACTGGCGTGATGTTTGATGATGTGGCTGGAATTGATGAGGCTAAGGAGGAACTGCAAGAGGTTGTTTCTTTCTTGAAGAAGCCAGAAAAGTTTACTGCTGTGGGTGCTCGCATTCCCAAGGGGGTGCTTTTGGTTGGGCCTCCGGGAACAGGGAAGACGCTCTTAGCGAAGGCGATCGCGGGCGAGGCGGGTGTTCCTTTTTTCAGTATTTCTGGCTCTGAGTTTGTTGAAATGTTTGTTGGGGTTGGGGCCTCACGAGTGCGCGATTTGTTCAAAAAGGCGAAGGAGAATGCTCCTTGTATTGTCTTCATTGATGAAATTGATGCCGTTGGTCGGCAACGAGGGGCTGGCATCGGGGGTGGCAACGACGAGCGTGAGCAAACCCTTAACCAACTGTTGACCGAGATGGATGGGTTTGAAGGTAATACTGGCGTCATTATTATTGCGGCAACTAACCGCCCGGATGTGCTGGATGCGGCGCTTTTGCGTCCGGGGCGTTTTGATCGTCAGGTCACGGTGGATGCCCCCGATATCAAGGGCCGTTTGGAAGTATTAAATGTCCATGCCCGTAACAAGAAGCTGGCCTCGGAAGTTTCGTTAAGTGCGATCGCCCGGCGCACTCCTGGTTTTTCAGGAGCTGATTTAGCCAACCTGCTGAATGAAGCGGCCATTTTGACGGCTCGTCGTCGCAAGGAAGCGATTACCATGGCCGAAATTGATGATGCCGTTGATCGGGTTGTCGCAGGAATGGAAGGTACTCCCTTGGTAGATAGTAAAAGCAAGCGGTTGATTGCTTACCACGAAGTGGGTCATGCTATCATCGGCACCCTGGTCAAGCATCACGATCCGGTGCAGAAGGTAACGCTGGTACCCCGTGGACAGGCGCGAGGGTTGACTTGGTTTATGCCAAGTGAAGATCAGAGCCTGATTTCTCGCTCTCAGATTCTGGCACGCATCACCGGAGCCTTAGGGGGACGCGCGGCTGAAGAGGTGATTTTTGGCGATGCCGAGGTGACGACTGGCGCTGGCAACGACTTACAGCAAGTCTCAAATATGGCACGTCAAATGGTGACCCGCTTTGGCATGTCAGACTTAGGGCCAATGTCTCTAGAAAGTCAGTCAGGTGAGGTGTTCTTGGGGCGTGACTGGTTGACACGCTCTGACTACTCAGAAGAAATTGCCTCCCGGATTGACGCCCAAGTGCGTTCAATCGTGGAGCACTGTTATGATGACGCCCGACGCATCATTCGTGACAATCGCGAAGTGATTGATCGCCTAGTTGATTTACTGATTGAGAAAGAGACGATTGATGGTGAAGAATTTCGCCAGATCGTGGCTGAGTATACAGATATACCTGAGAAGGAACAATATACTCCACAGTTATAACCTCGAAACTCTCAGTAACGAAATGAGACGGGGATGTTTCTATCCCCGTTTTTGTTGCTGAGATTTGGATTTTCCATCTCTACGATGCCAGTACAGATTCTGCCTCTGGTTGAATGGCAGAAACAACTTCATAGATAGAAGTGGAGGGCAACTGGGTGAAGAGGGGAGCCATCTTTTTCAGAATTTGTTGATGGAGCGCTTCGCTCTGGCTTTCATCCATTTGATCAACACTATCCCAAAAAATCACTGAAATGCCGCGATCGGTACCTGGTTGTTGTAGCAGATAGGCACCCTTAAACCCTTCATGGTAAGTCGCAACGGCCTGCTCATAGAGCGCTTGAGCCTCTGAAAATCGACCAGGCTTGAATTCACCGATCGCCACATGTACATACTGCCTTCTTAGAAAATCCTGAAACTCACTCATATTGCTAACGTCCTTTATCACTGAACAACGCCCTTGCAGACAGACTGGATTGAGTTATCTAACCTGGAGTGAGGTTTCTCAACTGCAATCGCCTGGCTGATTTCAGCTTATCCCTAGCGATTCGCAGCATCACCATTCCAGTTCACAAATGTTGCAAATATTTGGAGAACTGCGCCAAGTCTAAATGCTTCTGAGCTGTGCTTAGCTTGCAACAAATTGCGCTTCGCTGTTTTGGCAGCCTCGCATGCCCGCGGAGATGATGCTCCTTACAGACTCTTAATAAAACCATCCCAGGCTTCGGTAATTCTTCAATGGGATTCGAATATTAAGCATGGTAAGTTTATTATCTATTACTTAACGGTTGCAAAAAGCAAATGACCTACCTCTGTCTAAGAATTTGTTCCAGCTAGTCTACGATCCAACAAAAGACCCAGGTATCGTAAAAATAATGTTGGCCTTGATACATCAGTTTTAGCGGCAACCATTGGCCTGCTTTCAGGGCGGTTTGGCGCGGATAAGCTTGACGCGACTTTCTGTGTTTTCTGCTGGGTGACAAAACGGCTCTTCTTTAAGGCAGCACTCATTTAGCTAGATCCAAGGTAATCAAGCAAGGTAATCAAGTTTGAGGAGCTACATGTGACTGTAATGGAGCCACATCGACCTTCTAAGGTGTTCAGTAAAAAGATAGCAGCAAGCTCAGACTTCATTCCGGATATTAGTCATGAGTTGCGTACTCCTTTAACCGCTATTCAAGGTGCCTTAGAGCTTTTGCAGAGCGGACAACTGGGCACCTTATCTGAGAGAGAACGGCGCATGGTAGAGATTGCAGCCAGCAACACGGAACGTCTCCTGCGGCTTGCGGTTGCCATTGAGCAAACCACTCAGCCATCTGTCGATGTTTTATCTGCCACACAAATCGCCCAACTACGCCTGGAAAACGACTTGCGCTCTGCTTTACTGCGTCGACAGTTTCAGCTAGTTTATCAGCCAATTATTGAATTAGCCGGTGGGGATGTGATTGGGTTTGAAGCGCTGTTGCGCTGGAATCACCCTTATCTGGGCACGGTTCCACCATTACAATTTATCCCCTTGGCAGAGGCTAATGGATTGATTATCTCAATCGGTGCCTGGGTGATTGAGCAGGCCTGCTACCAGTTGAGAGAGTGGCAAATTCAGTTTGATTCCGCCTTTGATGACATCAGTGTGAGTGTGAATCTATCCAGTCAGCAATTGGCTAATCCTAAACTGGTTGCCCAAATTGAGCAAACGTTACAGCGAACCGGTTTGGCACCCTCCTGTCTCAGACTGGAGATTACAGAAAGTGCCATTATCCAGAATCCTGGAACAGCTTATACGGTGCTCGAACAACTGCGATCGCTGGGTATCCGCATTTATGTTGATGACTTTGGTACCGGTTACTCTTCCTTGGCCCGTTTACACGAGTTACCCCTAGATGCATTGAAGATTGATCGCTCCTTTGTGCAGCAAATTCACGACCCGAAGGGAAGTTGCCTGGTGCGTGCCATTATTGCCTTAGCCCGTAACTTGGGGCTGGATGTGATTGCAGAGGGAATTGAGACGACTGATCAGAGTGATCAACTCCAAGCCTGTGGATGCTTTCATGGACAAGGGTATGCCTTTGCCAAACCTCTGGCAGCGGCAGCGGCGGCGTTGATGGTTTGCCAGATGTAAGGGCACTGTTTCGTAACCTAACAATTGGAATCCAGCGAAGGCCTGGAATGTTTGCTCTAGTGTTGTGGGGGCAGTTTTGGTACAACCGGTTGCGCTCGACGAATTGGCTCAATGGCAGCATCGTGGTACCATCCGCAGGGGCAGCGCCCCCCTTAATCTCCAATCGATTTAGCAACCTAGCGATCGCTACATTTGAGAGATAAATCGTGAGAGATAAATCGACTCTGAATCGTGATTTTCAGTCATCATTTCTGCTTTGGAGCCTTTGGTCAAAGCTATCCTTTACTTAACGATCTAGTTAAGAGCAGGGTCAGTTAGAGCAATCGCACCCTGTATCTTGGTGTTGAGTAGGTTAAGATGCGGGAAAGGATATCAGGAAAGGCAGATCCCTGAGGCTGCTTTCATACATGTCATTGCCTATATCTACAGGCGGAGGTCAGTGGTTATAGGGCATTGGTGTGGAAATAAGCTTCTGTGTATGTCCACTGTTTAAAAGTCATGAGCTTCGACCCTATTCAGCCTGCAGTACATTATTCACCGACGATGCCTCCAGTGGTTGAATCACTAGATGTCTGAGCTCGATCAATTTCAGTCTCAACAGAACATCTCTAAGGGGAGTCTCTTGATTGTTGACGATACACCCAACAATCTTCGGCTGCTCTCGAGCATGTTGGCTCAACAGGGGTATGAAGTGCGTAGCGCGATTAGTGGAGCGAACGCTCTAATGACGATCGCGATTGCTCCGCCCGATTTGATTTTACTAGACATCAACATGCCTGAAATGGATGGCTATGAGGTTTGCAAACGGCTCAAGGCTGATCCAACTACTTGTGAAATTCCGGTTATTTTCTTGAGCGCGTTGGATGACTTATCTGACAAGGTCATGGCTTTTCAAGTTGGCGGAGTTGATTATGTCTCTAAGCCTTTTCATCTTGAAGAGGTTGTTGTCCGCGTTGAGAGTCAACTGGCGCTGCGGCGGATGCGCCTGCAGTTGCAACAGGCAAAGGCTGAAGCCCTAAGTGCTTTACAACAAGAGAGGGAACTGAATCGACTCAAGTCTGAATTTGTTTCCATGGTTTCTCATGACTTTCGCACTCCGCTGACGAGTATCCAGGGGTTTGCCGAATTACTGCGCGAAAACCTGGATAGCTTAACCCCAGAACAACGCGATCGCTATTTTCAGAAAATTAATGCGGCTGTGGAAAACCTGTTGGACTTATTGGATGAGGTGCTGCTGCTTGGCGGCTTAGATTCTGGCAAAATGCAGTGTCGCCCAACCCCCATTGCCTTAGAAGGGTTTTGTCGCGATCTCGTGGAATCGGTAAGCTTGGGGACAAACTACTCTCACCACATTGAGCTGAACTATAGCGGTAATTCAAACTTGGTGACCCTGGATGCAACACTGCTGCGCCAGATCCTGACGAATTTGTTGACCAACGCAATTAAGTATTCGCCCGATTGTCACCGTGTTCGGTTTGACGTGCACTGTGAAACCCAGCAGGTGACCTTCCGTATTCAGGACGCTGGGATTGGGATTCCTGCTGACAATCAATCCCGTTTATTTGAAACCTTTTATCGCTGCAGTAATGTCGGCAAAATTAAAGGCACTGGGCTGGGGCTGGCCGTCACAAAGCGCTGCATTGATGCCCATCAGGGCACTATTGCGGTTGAAAGCGCTGTAGGGATTGGGACAACTATGATCGTGACCCTACCGCTGCTACCCTCGTGCGCTTAGGTGTGCTAATTGCATCGCCCCCTTAGTATCAGCGCGTTGAAATCAACTCACCTGAACTGCACAACCGTGGGCTTTCTGACCAAAGCCATACATCGCCATAGCCACTTGCTTGAGGACGGGGTGCAGAGGGTCTCTACCCTGGCTGGGGGTGCGGCCCTACACCCCCTTACCTCCTCATGCACTCAGCAACCGGGGCGATTGCCATCTCTTTGGGTTTTACTACGGGTGGCCCCCGATTTGAGCCGTGTGTATCGAGATGGTTTTGGCGTTTAGAGTGAGTGAATTTTCCCCTTTACCGCCTAACAATCGTAGGATAGAGAAGGAAAACGCTACAATGACGCGATTGGTCTGGGAGAGCAGCGAATGGATCTGGTTCGGTTACAGGGCACGCTGGATAACATTTCCTTTGCGGTGCTGCTTATCACAATGCTGGTTTATTGGGTGGGGGCGGCGTTTCCCCAGCTACCGACTTTGTCGGTTGTCGGCACGACTGGTATGGCGATCGCCAACCTATGTATGGCTGCTTTGCTGGGGGCACGCTGGTTAGAGGCCGGATACTTCCCCCTCAGTAACCTGTACGAGTCATTATTTTTTCTGGCATGGGGGATTACCGCCATCCATTTCCTCGCAGAACGTATGAGCCAAAGCCGCCTGGTTGGGGTTGTCACGGCCCCTGTTGCCATGGGTATTACTGCTTTTGCGGCGCTCTCCCTGCCGGATGATATGCAACACTCTGCGCCCTTGGTGCCTGCCCTCAAGTCAAACTGGCTGATGATGCATGTGAGCGTAATGATGCTAAGCTATGCCACGCTAATGGTGGGTTCAGTGCTGGCGATCGCCTTTCTCTTTGTGACACGCGGGCAAAATGTGGAGCTACGGGGCAGCTCAGTTGGTACAGGGGCCTATCGCGATAAATCCTATAAGCTCAATCGCACCGAGAGCAGCCTGACAATGACTGAGCTAGGTTACACAAATGGGGGCAGTGCGACAGCAACCCTGACTGCAACGGCTGTGACCTCGCGGCTTTCTCCCCAACGGCTGACCCTGGCCGATACCCTCGACAATATTAGCTATCGCATCATTGGGTTAGGGTTTCCCCTGTTAACCATTGGCATTATTGCGGGAGCGGTTTGGGCAAACGAAGCCTGGGGGTCTTACTGGAGCTGGGATCCTAAAGAAACCTGGGCGTTGATTACCTGGTTAGTGTTCGCGGCTTACCTCCATGCTCGGATTACTAAAGGGTGGCAGGGCCGTCGCCCCGCTATTTTGGCCGCTGCTGGTTTTCTGGTCGTCTGGGTCTGCTATTTGGGGGTAAATTTGCTCGGCAAAGGGCTACACAGTTACGGCTGGTTTCTCTAGTTCTACTGGAAAATTGTGACGGGTCGCAATTACAATTTAACCCTCATTAACTTTCCGATGCTTCGTTACCCGTCAAATCTAGTTTGACAAGTCACTGGGTTTCGTCACAGTCTGGCAGAACATGGTTGGGTGATCTCAAGTCGTCATCATGGGTGGTGCAAACCGCCAGCATTGATATTTTCCCTATCATGACCCTTTGAGCAACTTTCGGGTGATATAGCTTTT
This sequence comes from uncultured Leptolyngbyaceae cyanobacterium, assembly GCA_938023035.1. Classification (GTDB taxonomy): domain Bacteria; phylum Cyanobacteriota; class Cyanobacteriia; order Leptolyngbyales; family Leptolyngbyaceae; genus DSRU01. Next base: position 60,061 of record CALIDI010000032.1, read on the forward strand.
GGATTGTTTAGCGTTTATGCGGTGATGTAATGGATGAGCAATTTGAGCCTTTAAAGGATGATGAAGTGCTGTATGTCCCCATTGGGCGGGTGTTGATGTCAAACCCGACGTTTAAGGTGGCAGAGTTTTTAGATGCCCTGGCGCAGGCCGTTAGCGATCGCGAGGGAGATTGGAGCGAAGAAAACGAGGGCTGGTTTACAGATGGTCTGGAATGCGAAGCGCTACGGTTAAACTCAAACGGCTGGCAGCGTGGGCGCGTGCGGGTGCGAGTCGAGTTTAGCCCTAACCAACGCCGCCCCAAAGCTTTGGAAGGCCGTCGGATTGAGAAACCCAGCGACCCCTATGCCGATAGCTATCGCTCTGAACGGGGAGACATTCGCTATGGTGATGTCTTGCGTCTGCCTGATGACGATTACTAACCCTTATCCAGGGTTAAGAGGAAATCATGGGTACGTCCTGGTACTCTGGTGATGAAAAAGCCGCCCCTTGGGGAGTGCTTCAGGCCCAGGTGCATCAACAAATTAAGGAACGACGGCTCCTACCCCAGGGAGCACCCGTACTAGTCGCGGTTTCCGGCGGGCAGGACTCCTTGTGCTTGTTTCGACTCTTGTTAGATTTACAACCCAAGTGGCAGTGGCGGTTGGCTGTGGCTCATTGTGATCATGGCTGGCCAGGCGATCAGGGGAATGCGGCCTTTGTCCAGGAAGTGGCTGATCGCTGGCAGGTGCCTTGGTTTCTAGCAACGACCACCGACTTGGCAGAAACCGAGGCCTCTGCCCGAACCTGGCGCTATCAGGCCCTAACAGCAATTGCCCAGGAGCAAAACTTTACCCATGTAGCCACCGGTCATACGGCGAGCGATCGGGCCGAAACACTGCTCTACAATCTGGTACGAGGCAGCGGCAGTGATGGCCTCCAGGCGATGACCTGGCAACGGGCGCTATCGCCGACGATTCAGCTAGTACGTCCCCTGTTGCGCCTCACCCGGAGGGAAACGGCTGAGTTTTGCCAGCATCGAGACATTATCCCTTGGCAAGACCCTACGAATAGCGATCGCCGCTTTGCTCGCAGCCGCATTCGGCAGGATGTGATTCCCTATTTGCAGGCCCATCTCAATCCCCAAGTGGAGACGACCCTGGCCCAGACAGCAGAGGTGCTCCAGGCAGAGGTCGCCTACTTAGAAGCAGAAGCCGCCCAATTGTTGCAGCAAGCCTGGGAAAAATCGACCCTTGGATTACAGCGGAGCCTTCTTGCTCAAGCTCCCTTGGCCTTGCAGAGGCGCGCCCTGCGGCAATTTTTGCAGCAACAACTAGCCACCCAGGTCAACTTTGAGCAGGTAGAAAAATTGGTGAAGCTCGTACATGCCCCCAACCGTTCGCAAACAGACCCGTTTCCTGGTGGGGCGATCGCAAGAGTCGAGGAGGGGTATCTGCGGTTGCAATGACAGGGGAGTAGGCAGTGGAAGATCCAGGCATTTTAAAAATGCAACATTAAAAATCCAACGGCCTTCGACTTCGCTCAAGACAAGTTGCTCAACCAACTTCTGCCCTGAGTGTCGTCAAAGGGCACGTTTGGGTAGACAGCACCTTTCCAGGAAATCTCCTTAGCTACTGCCTGCGCTAAGTTTCCGATGAGGGCGGTGAGTCAGAAAGCCTACCCAGCATTGGCGGTTGAGCACTTGATTTTGTCCGACAGCTTTCTGACCTGATATATCCAGCATGACATCAAGTAGCTATGGGTCTCCCCTATTCTGGGTGATCAGTCACGCTCATTTTCAAGCAGATCGGGCCTTCTACGCTGCTTTGGGAATGAGAAAACCAGCTTGCGCTACTTTTCTCAACGTGAATAAGGGAAAGCGATAGCCATTTGTCATTTCGTAGCGAAAATGGCGGTCGTTGGCTCATCAATTCGGCACCATTATAGTTCTGGTTCATAGACGGTTCAGGAAAAGCACGTGAGAACGTGTCACCTTTGCAGGCCCTCATCCCCCAGCCCTTCTGCCAACCTGAGAGAAGGGGGGCAAGCTATCTCAAAGTCCTGCTCCCTGACCCCCATGAACGGCGACAGGGGGCAGGGAGAGGAATTAAAGCCCTCCGGGCATACCAAAAAAGGGTGAGGGCAAAAGTGACGTGCCCCGCAGCACGTCGTTGCTCCTTTTCAATCTTTCAAAGAGCAAGCATTGTCCGCAATGAAATGAATGCCTTAACCCTAATTTTTCTTTGCTCACTATTTCTAGAGAGGAGGCCCACATGGTCAACACAATTCAAACGTCAATCTATCCTAGAGGCTGCACCTTTTCCGAATCTGACTGGGATGCACTCCATCGGTTTTGGTACCCCGTGGCCTTTAGCCACGAAGTGACCGAGCAGCCGGTAGCGGCCACGTTACTGGATCAGCGGCTGGTACTTTGGCGAACGGCAGCGGGTGTTTCAATCGCGAATGATCTGTGCTTTCACCGGGGGGTGCCCTTAAGCATGGGCTATGTGGAAAAGGAGCATTTGATTTGCAAATACCATGGCTTCCACTATGCGGCTGATGGTCGTTGCACGTATGTGCCAGCTAACCCAGAGGCCAGCATTCCGGTTCGCCTCTGTCTCAAAACTTACCCAGCCAAAGAAGCCTATGGCCTGATTTGGACGACGCTCGCTGGAGGAGAACTCTACAATTTCCCTGAATTTGATGAGTGGGATGACCCCAACTATCTGCAAATTCTACCCGATGCAGTGGATCTCAATGCTGCGGCGGGGCGGCAGGTGGAGGGTTTTTTGGATGTGGCTCATTTTGCTTGGGTGCATGTGGAAACCTTTGGCGATCGCAATAACCCTGTTGTGCCCCGTTACGAGGTCGAACCCACACCCAAAGGGCTACGGGCCGAGTATCTCAGCACCGTGAGCAACTTCCCGAAGGCGTTGCAAGATCGGGCACCTGCCGATTTTCAGTGGTTGCGGGTATTTGAAGTGTTTCTGCCTTTTACCGCGCGACTCACCGTGCATTTTCCAGGAGAAGGACGGTTGTGTATTCTCAACGCGGCTTCCCCAGTTTCAGCCCGCAAGACCCGAATTTTTGTCCCGATTTGTCGCAACTTTGATCAAGATACCCCTCTGGAACCGGTGTATGAGTTTAACTACAAGGTGTTTGCCGAAGATAAGGAAATGGTGGAAGCCCAGTATCCGGAGGATTTACCCTTGGATTTATCAATGGAATCCCATGTTGGAGCCGATAAGACCTCAATCGCCTATCGTAAGGGCCTGATCAAACTGGGCTTGAGTAACGCTTACACCAGCTAGGTTGCACGCCGTCGCGGCTAAGGGGTTCAGTTTGCACTGCGACAGCGCATCTCTGGCCCA
>CALIDI010000033.1 GCA_938023035.1 uncultured Leptolyngbyaceae cyanobacterium
ATGGCTTCTAGTGCAACTTTAGCTTTGAATTCGGCACTGTGTTGTTTGCGCTGCATCGACTTTCCTGTCTCTGTAGTATTACTAGGTTTGTTGACAGCGACTCTATCTTATTCCTCTGTCCAGTTTTCGGGGTACATCATAAAGGGTAAGGGCAAAAGTGATAGTTACCCGTATGCTTTGCTGCCGGAAGCGATCGCCGTTCCAGCGACGCCTGATTTAGACATTGCTGGATCTAGATAGGAATCACCCAATTCGCCCGCATCTTAGCCCTCTCCCTCTGGAAGAGGGAACCAGATCATTCGCTTTCTGCTTCCACGGGGCGCACAGGGTAGAGCCTCTCTCCCCGAAATCAGATGCAATTGAATGGTGCCCAGCGACTTGGTAAGCGACTGCCTTCAGCCATTTAACTCTTGCTGACGCAACTGCTCAAACAGGTCTTGGTCATTTGTAGAAAATGCACAAATATCGAAATAATGCACCACGATTCGGCCACTTTTTTCTCGATTTGAGCGTAGATAGGCATTGAGATCGCGGAAACGCTCGCACTCCTGAGCTGTCAGGCTGAGCAGATAGTTACCAAAGTTATCGTAGATGATGAAATAGGCATAGCCAATGCGGATTAAAGCATCAATGGTGCTGATGCTAGCCTGCATTCCATCCGGGCTGGCATAGAGATCGTACTCAAAGAAAAGAACGGGTTGTTGGGCTTGCAGAACTGGTAAGGATGCTTGCAAGATAGCAAAATCATAGCCGTCTGTATCGGTTTTGAGGAGCTTGTAACTCTGGCATTGAGGATAGTCTGGCAAGATTTCCTCTAAGGGTCGGAGAGGAATCGCGTTGGCGATCGCATCTGAGGTGGTTCCCACAATCGAGGCGGTTCCCCCCCGGCTTTGAATTTGACTGGAAGAAATTGCGCCCCCTGTTGGCCCGACAAAGCAAGAGACGATTTGCACTGTCCCTAGTTGGGCAACGTTCTTTTTTAAATAGGGAATAAACTCTGGATTGCCCTCAATACAAAGAATTGGGGCTTCACTATAGCTGCGAATCAGGGCGGCTGTATCCCCGACATTGGCCCCAATATCGATCGCCCAACTCCTGGGATACTTTGCAAACACCACCTGAGCAATGGTTCCCAGGGCAGTATCGTAACGATGCCAGGTGGACTGATAAATATCTAACTTGTGGTTAGCTGGCAGAGTCAGCGTATAGGTGCCGATTGGGTAGGTTTTTGTCACTGTGGCGCGATAGGTATCACTCTGCTGAAACTCAAGTAACTCTTCAAATAGAGCTTCTAACTGCTCAACAGCCCGATGTTGGTTAAATTGGCTAAGGGCTTTTGCTTGACCTTTTTGGGCGATCGCAGCCCAGACATCGGGGTTAGTGCTCAAATAAGCTAGCGATTCCGCCAACGAAAGGGGATTTTCCGACTCAAAGATCAGCCCATCAACTCCATGGTCTACAATCTCCGCCGCCCCCCCTGTGCCACTAGTGACGAGAGCCAAACCAGCAGCCATTGCTTCAATCTGGCTAATCCCAAAGGGTTCTTGAAAGCGCGATGGAAAAGCTAAGACATTATGGGTTTGGAAGAGTTTTGCTAAGCCTTGCCGAGAAAGTGGCCCAACAAACTCCACCCGATGACTAAATCCTTCGGCATCTATATAGCGCTGGAGTTCTGCAACAAACTCGGGTGCCAGAGTGTCTCCAGCAAAGGTGGCGGTAAAGTCAACGCCTAAAGCGTGTAACAGGCTCAGCGCCTCGGCTAACACATCTGCACCTTTATAGGGCATGACAATGCTGGCATAGGCAATCCGCAGGCGATCGCGGGCGGGCAATGATTTCTGGTAAAACTCTTCGACGACAGCACCCGGGTAAATTGTCCTGGCCTCTTCTGCCGGGTAACCTTGATGGCGGAGTGCCTCGGCAACCCAATTACTACAGGTGACATACCGGTGGAGGGGATGAACCGGAGCCAACTCTGTTGGGTAACCAGGTGCCTTATTCATAATATAGTGGGCCACAGGAACCTGGGCGGCTAATACCTGAGAAACCAAATCCACACTTAAGAAATCAAGATTACCTACTAGACACACATCGGGTTGAAAGCTTTGTAAGTGATGATTCAGCACTTCCAAATTTTGCAAGGCCAGGCGTTGAACCACGTCATCGTCGAACCAGGCGGAACCACCTCCCCGCTTCCACTGGCCACCCAAAGCTAGGCAACGCTCTACGGGTGGGTCTGGGTAGCGTTGGCTCAGGTGACTGGTTGCAAATTCAGGGTTGTCCGTAGTCAGCACTAAGACCTGATGGCCACGATGTTGTAAAAGCCGAGCAAAATCAGCGATTGAGCGTTCATAGCCTCCCAAAACCTGAGGGGGGTAAAGATTATTGATAATGAGAATTTGCCGCGATCGCTCCATCGATTTCTCCTCTTGGGGTAATGCTGCTGCCTATGGTGATTGGGAATGCTCGGCAAGTCATTTAGGGGCTGACTCACTGACGGCTTTAGTTTGATTGTGCGGCCTTACAATAGCATTGCCACATTTGTTGATAAGCAGCCTCCATCTCGCGAGTAAAGGCTTTGCCATTCCAGAGCGGCGCCGTCTGCCGCGATCGCAACAAGCGCCAGTGGATGTGTTGGCGTAGCTCGGCATCATTGCCCAATCGCACGCCCCACTCCACATACTCCGCATCGCTCCAGGCAATTCCCTCAGAAATACCAGCATTCACCAGCATCGTGTAGCTGTTACGACTGGCAAACTGTTCACCCACCCTAGTGACCAGAGGCACCCCCATCCACAACGTTTCCAGGGTGGTAGTGGCCCCGTTATAAGGAAAGGTATCCAGTACTACATCGGCGATGGCAAGATTAGCGCGGTGCACTGCCTCACTAGGAGCTTCTGCCAAAAAGCGTAAACGAGTTGGGTCAACGCCAACTTCTGCCGCCAGTTCGGTAAAAAATTTCTGGATCGATTGCTCATCTGCAATTCCCTTAATTAAAAAATAGCTATTGGGCACTTGTCGCAAAATTTGCATTTGCAGACGCGTAGTCTCTGGATGCCGCTTATAACCCCTTTGGGCACTGAGATAAACCACGGCATCCGGCGGAATCTCCAGATCCTCTCGCCGCAGGTTGGGCACGCCGACTTCAAACCCATCCACGGCAATGTAGGTCTGGGGCAAGCGCCACAGCTTTTCTGGATAATAATCCTGTGCCCAGTCGGGCAGCACGTAGGGATCTGCAACAAAGTAGTCAACCGCAGGCAAGCCAGACGCATCCCAGCCAAGCCAGGTGACTTGAATCGGTGCAGGCTTGAGGGCCAGTACCTGGCAAGTGATATCTAGGGTTATGCTATCTAGGTCAATGAGCAGATCAATTTCATCTTGATAGATGCGCTGGGCTAACTGGGCTGGCTCATCTTCACAATCGCGACGCATCACCACAACGTGCTGAAACTGGTTAGCATACCAGTCATAAACTGAGTCGTTCTGTGACTCGTAGATAAAATAACCATAGAGGTCAAATTGCTCCCGGTCATGGTGCTCGATCAACCATCGGGCTAGCCACCCGACCGAATGCCGCCGCATACAGTGTGACAAATAGCCAATCCGTAATTTTCTTTGGAGCGGATTCTGCGGGCGCTGATGCTCAAATAAGAAGCCCTGGCTTTGAGGGTGCTGCCGTATCCCAGTTTGACAAATTGCCATAACCTGGTTTTGGACGACGCGATTTTGCCGTAGGTCATCCTGGATATAGGGAAAAAAGTAGGGAGCGGTGACCATGCGGGTGATATGGGCCAGGTGAATGTCTGTAAGCTGCTCGGTCTGCAATTGCGTGAGCCAATGACGATGCTGCGCACTTATCTGTTGCACCTGTTGCCAGTAGCCCCCTGCATTCATCAAGCCGCGCAGAAGCAAATGGCTAGAGAAGGCTCGATCGACTGGGTTTTGAACCCGGTCAAGCCGAGATCGCGCTACCTCAATGCCCCGATCATATTGGCGATCGTTTTGATAAAAGGTGGCCAGATGTCCCAAAATTTCCAGATTGTCGGGATCCAGTTGCAAGTACTGCTCCAATAACTCTGCTGCTAAGCCGGGTAAGCGCAGGCTATGGGCAATTCTGACAGCCTCCGGTAGCAGGATTCCCATGAATAGGGAAATATCAGCCACCTGAGGGAGACACGCTTCGAGAAATTCAACGGTGAGGGCATAGGGCGGCAGATGCTGCAACACTGCTAAAAGCGATCGCATTAACAGATCAAAATCAACGCTTTGCTCTGGGCAGGCCTTCAGGGCAGAAATGACTCCCCACTGAGCTAAATCCTCAACATTCAGGCGCTCCAGTTCTCCAGCTAGGGCAACTAACTGTAACAGGTTTTCTAACTGGGTCGGTGCCACCTCCCGAAGATGCTGCCGCACCAGCCAGGCGAGTTGACGACGACCAAGATTGACTTGGCGATCCGCCTCCGTCGCTAAAATTTGAACCAATTCCCCTGTCCAGACTTCGACCTGCTCGGCCTCGGCCTCAGCCATCCCCATCAGCCAGACCATTTGTGCTTCGGCCTCTTGCCCTTGCAGCAACAGTAATAACCCTAAATGCCAGTAGTACGTTTTCACCTCTGGCTCTTGCTCAAGGGCTTGCTCATAAAAGCTAGCCGCCCTGGCATAGGCTTGTTGCTCAATCCACTCTTTTACCTCTGGATGCCAAGATAGATGCGTCGTGGGGGTCATGACTGTTTTTGTAAGGGGCTAATCGTCATCGCACTGCTAGACTGACTATACCCAGACCCAGGCGATCAAGAAACAAAAACAGGATGGGAAACTTTACTCCCAATTAGGGCTAGAGAGGCTGCCGCCTGGCGAGATAGTCACTCCCTAGAAATATGGGGGGAAATTCTTGTATCCAGACGCTGCCCACTTTGCCCTCCTCAAGGTTGTGAACAATGTAATCACTCGTCTGGGTCGATTCCCCGGGCGCGGAGTTGTTCGATCAAACGTGCATTCGCGGCTTCGGCTTGTTCGGCCCGTTGCCGCTCCTGTTCGGCCCGTTCGCCATCCGTTGGCAACCATGCTTCTCCATCATCGTACCAGCGCAACCAGGAACGAGTGACCCCGCCATATTCGCCGTGCCAGATTCCTAAACCCAGCTCAAGCTCAGCAATCCAAATTCTGCTACTAGTAGTGGTCAGAGGCTGATAATGGCTACCAGTTAGTTGAAAGACCTGAAAGTCGTCGGTATAGCGATTGAAAACAACGTAGTAGGGTACCCGGAGAATTTGTTCATAGACAAACCATTTAGTTGGGGGTGTCTCCGACGCTGGAGTTGTTTCACCCAAGTCTTCCCGCTCTGTACCTGGAGACAATAACTCGACTACCATAAAGGGGCTGATGCCCTCCTGCCAGATGACGTAGCTTAGGCGCAAGTCTCTCTGTTCATAGAGGCGTGGTACCCCCAAAACCAGAAACCAGTCGGGACGCTTATACCAGAGGGGATGACGAACATCATAGTAAAGGTTCATATCCCCTACGCTAAACACCTCCTCAGATGAATAATTTTTCAATCTTAAGGTGGCACTTAAAAGATGGGGTTGCAAGTAATGATATTCATCTGGCAAGCCGGGTTCCCCTGGGTCTTCACTGGGCAAATCATACATGGTCGGTAGCGTTTCGCTGGGGGGAAGGGGCGGATCCCGCTGGGGCACTGGATAAATAAACATAGGCAAGGAACGGTCGCTTTGACCGAGTTGGTGATACCAGTTTGGTTGGTATTATAGCGATCGCCAGTTTGCTGAGTCTTCTATTGGGGATTGGGGCGTGGAGGTGTTGCCCCTAGCCAGAGCTTTCTCCCCCTGTAACCCCGTCTAAATCCGGTGGCTACAGCTACATGACCTGTCTGGCACGGCAAACAAAAAGCCACCAACAGAGGTGCCAAGGTAAACTTCAGACTTTTGTTAGAAAGCAATTAGAGATTTGCTGGAATGCCCAACACCGGACAGGGGAAGGTAATCTGAGCGGCTAGCTGCTGCACAAGGGGATGCTCCACTGAAGTACAGCCCAAGACCAGAACAGAGGCAGACTCGGCCTCAGCCACCTGACGCAACTCAGTCGCGACTTGGCCAAAGCGCAGATGGGTTTTAAGAGAGCCACGCCACTCGTCGGCCATGTGCCTTGCCTGCCAGAGAATTTGATCTGCTTGATCAAACTGATCCGTTTTGCAATAATAGCTGGCCAGCGGCCCTACTTCAGACTCTGTTCGCTCGGCGATCGCCAGTTGTTGACCAGTAGCAGAACGTGAGCTGGCCGACCCCGGCATCAGGTTTCGAGGAGAAGGCACGATACGACTAGAAACAGTAGAGCTGCCACAGACCCCATCCAGATTAATCACATAAACTACCTGCACCGTGACCGGGCAACCCGTCGCCAGGCGAGTCTGATGAGCCATCCAAAGCGTTAGATCAAGCGCACTTTGACTACGCGGAGAGCCATTATAGCCAACGACTAAATTGGTATGTTGGGAGCGCAAATCGGGACGACAATAACCTGGCAGCAACAATATTTGCTCTGCTAGATCGGCGTAACCGAGCGCCTGCTCTAAGCGTGCAAGCATCGGCATTAGGTTCACAGTTTTAACCTCTCAACACTAGTTACATCGGGAGAGGTGGGTCGAAAAATCGCCCACACAGACATTTGGTTTGGGTTCGCTGAGGAGACTCCAATCACCACTGCTGTGGCAATAGCTTTAGGTTCTCCTTCCACCGCCGACGGAGTTAGCTGACGGGCTGAGACTGGAAGGTGTCTCTCCTAGATATCGACCTAGAATTAGCCCCGGTAGATTCTGGTTCCTCCGCTCCTGCCTGACCAATCAGGCTCGATTAGGCGACCCGCTTGAGTGCTAGCAACGACTTCTTCTTTATGAAAATTAAAGGAAATCGACTGCTGCTAATGTAGCCTATGCAACACAAAGATTCTTAATTAGTCAATCAAAGATTGAAGAACTGCAAAGAACATCAGAAGTGTTTACCATAAACACTATAGCCCAGATTTTTTGTCCTCGCCTATCCCCCTTTAGAGGGTTTCATCGGATCTTTAGGCATCACGCCATCGAAACGAAAATACCGAGGTTAGAACCGATGTAAAATTAAGTGAGCATACTGTCCAGGTCAAAATAGACAATGCTAAGGCCGGATAGAAATCACCTGATTTGTCCTTACCTTAGCGCTCTTCCAAAGGGAAAGAAAGCCGCGGCGATCGCGCCCTTCTTCCACTGCGAGAAAGGTTAACCCTGATGGATCTTTAAGAAATGGGCCTTTAAGAAAAAGGAGATGAAGGCAATTCATCCTTTCGTTAAGCAACGTCCAAACATAAGTTCTATCCAACGGCTAAAATTGACGGGTTGGCTGAGGGCTGTGACTGATCCTAGCTAGATAAGGTTTGAGGGGAGGATTCTAGGAGAAACTACGGACTCTGAGCGAAACTAGATTGTCTGCTGATTGCACTTCGCCGATAGCGACCCGATTTCATTCAGCAAATTTGTGTGTTTGTGTTGCCTGGACTTTACATAGACATTTGGCTCGTGTGATAGCGAGTATTCCCACTGCATTGCTCCTAAATCAATTAGGATTGCTATATCTGTACTTGTATAAAGCAAAGTTCCTGTTTGGTTTCTCAACTATTGGATTCATCAAGCGTGAGTGTTTCGCAGGCCGCTTCCAATTTACAACTTGCTAAGCTATTTCCCTTTCCGCTGGATGACTTTCAGCAACAGGCGATCGCTGCATTAGAAGCCGGACGGTCAGTCGTCGTTTGTGCACCGACCGGTTCTGGAAAAACTCTGATAGGAGAGTATGCGATTCACCGTGCCTTTGCCCGGAACAAGCGAGTTTTTTACACAACGCCTCTAAAAGCTTTATCCAATCAAAAATTTCGAGATTTTCGCGAGCAGTTTGGGGCAGAAAGGGTCGGTTTACTGACGGGAGACATCTCGATTAACCGAGATGCGGCAGTGGTGGTGATGACCACAGAAATTTTTCGGAATATGCTCTACGGTACGGCGATTGGGCAGGTAGGAACGTCTCTGGTCAATGTCGAAGCAGTGGTTTTGGATGAATGCCACTACATGAATGACCAGCAACGGGGAACAGTTTGGGAAGAATCCATCATCTACTGTCCAACAGAGATTCAACTCGTGGCTCTTTCGGCAACGGTGGCTAACAGTGATCAGCTGACCGATTGGATTGCTCAAGTACATGGGCCAACAGATTTGATTTATTCTGACTTTCGACCTGTGCCATTAACCTTTCACTTTTGCCATCCGAAGGGAATGGTTGCCCTCTTGGATGATCAGGGTAAGAAATTGAATCCACAACTAAAGCCCAGAGGTGGAAAGGGGGCAAGGGGTGACCGGGGACGGGTGCCGCGCCAGGAAACCCCCAATTTGGCGGCGGTCTTAAGTTGGCTGAAGCAGGGGGATATGCTGCCTGCAATATACTTTATTTTTAGCCGACGCGGGTGCGATCAGGCTATGCGGGAAGCTGGGCGGCTTCCTCTGAATCTCTTGACGGCTGAAGAAGCAGAGCGCTTAAAAATTGAGATTGATCAATTTTTAGCCTGGAACCCAGATTTGGCTCGCGCAGAAGTTGTAGAACCCCTTTATCAAGGGATTGCCGCTCACCATGCAGGGGTACTGCCTGCATGGAAAGGGTTAGTTGAAGAACTCTTTCAGCAGGGGTTGATTAAGGTTGTATTTGCCACTGAGACGTTGGCCGCTGGGATTAATATGCCTGCCCGGACAACGGTGATTTCTAGCCTATCGAAACGCACCGACTCGGGGCATCGCCTGTTGAGTGGTTCAGAGTTTTTGCAAATGGCCGGGCGGGCGGGTCGGCGGGGTATGGATGTGCAGGGGCATGTTGTCACCATGCAATCGGCCTTTGAGGGGGTACGGGAGGCCGCTCACTTGGCTACATCAGGGGCAGATCCACTGGTGAGCCAGTTTACCCCTAGTTATGGCATGGTGTTAAATCTGTTGCAACTCCATACGTTGGATGAGGCCAAAGCTCTGGTAGAACGCAGCTTTGGGCAATATTTGGCGACTCTTTACCTGCGTCCTCAGCAGGAGGCGATCGCGGCGCTCGAGGCAGAGGTCGCCCAACTCAATGCCGAACTGGCAGAGGTCGATTGGGAACTGTTTGCCCAATACGAAAAGCTCCAAGAACGGCTGCGGGAAGAGAAACGCCTGTTGAAATATCTGCAAGAGCAGGCGGTAGAAGTCCGACAGGGAGATCTACCCGTAGCTCTGACCTTTGCGATCGCTGGCACGGTGCTGAGTCTAAAAGGTAAACATCTGCCTGTTTCACAACCATTACCAGCGGTGTTAGTAACCAAGGTTCCCGGATCGGGGCAGTTTCCCTATCTGGTCTGCTTAGGCAAAGATAACCGCTGGTATGTCTTAACTGTTAAGGATGTGGTCGGCCTGAGAGGCGAAATTCCCCGATTGGCGGAAGTCGATCACCTCGCCCTACCTCCAGGGTTGGCCCTGAAGTTAGGAGAACACTTTCCAGGAAACGAGCAAACGGCAGCAATCGCTCGCCAAATTCCTCAGCCTCCACTTCTGGAAGAAGCCGCCCCAGAAGTGCATGAGCAATTGCAACGGCTTAACTTCGTTGAAGAACAAATTCAACTTCACCCGGTACACCGCTGGGGAAATCGGGGGGTATTGCATAAGCGGCGCAAGCGCTTAGATGCCCTGACCACAGACATTCACGATCGCCGCGCCAAACTCGAGCGGCAAACCCATCGCCATTGGCAAGAATTTCTGAGCTTGATTGAAATCCTGAAGGATTTTGGCTGCCTCGATAACCTCATGCCTACGCCTTTGGGGCAAGCCACTGCCGCGATTCGAGGAGATAATGAATTGTGGTTAGGGCTAGCCTTAATGTCGGGCGCACTGGATGAGCTAGAACCTGCGGCCTTTGCTTCCGCTTGTGCGGCTTTGGTTACAGAGGTTTCACGCCCGGATAGTTGGACTCATTTTGACCCGGCTCCGGAAGTAGAAGAGGCCCTGAGCAAATTGCGCGGCACCCGCCGCCGCCTGTTTCAATTGCAGCGGCGATACGACATTATGTTTCCGGTTTGGCTGGAGTATGATTTGGTCGGGATTGTGGAACAGTGGGCCAAGGGAATCGACTGGCTGGAGCTATGTGGCCATGTCAGTTTAGATGAGGGCGATATTGTGCGGATTCTGCGTCGTACTTTGGACTTTTTATCTCAAGTGCCCCATGTGCCCCACCTCTCGCCCCATCTGAAATCAACTGCTCGAGCAGCGATCGCCCTTTTAGACCGCTTTCCTGTTAATGAAGTGATTGAATAACTCCTCAAAGGAGCCATCAACCGTAGCGAGATCCTGCCTTCTGATACTGGCTTGAGCAACCGATCTGGCCGCTCTCGAACCGTCCGCTGGCAGCGCCTCCCTCTTTTGTAAGTTGCCCCATCCTGTGGTAAGTGCAAAGCGCTTCATCCCCCCTGCTTGAATGATCGTCAGGGCGATACCCCTTCTTCCCAAATGGGCGCAGGGGAGAGGGCTTTAGGGAGAGGGCAAAAGCGACAGGCTCCCCACTCTAAGCCTTCGCCGCCTTGCGAGCCTTTTCCTTTTCTTTTTGCTTTGCCCGCTTTTCAGCAGCCTTACGCTCCCGCTCGGCTTCCGCAGCTAGCAGGGCAGCCTTTTCTTTCTCTTCAGCGACTTTGTCTAGGTAATAGTGGTAATCGCCTCGATAGAGTCGCAATTCGCCATCTCGAATTTCGACAATTTTATTGGCCGCTTTTGAGATGAAATAGCGATCGTGGGAGACGATAATCACCGTACCGTCATAGTTTTGCAGCGCTTCTTCCAGCATTTCCTTAGCGGGAATGTCGAGGTGATTGGTAGGCTCATCTAAAATCAGTAGGTTAACTGGCTGCAACAACATTTTGGCTAAAGCGAGTCGCGCTTTTTCGCCACCACTGAGAGCTTTTACCTTCTTAAAGACCGTATCTCCACTAAATAAAAAGCGTCCTAGCAGGGTGCGCACTTCTTCATTTTTCCAGTCAGGAACCTCGTCATGAATAGTTTGCATCACTGTCTTCTGTAAATCTAGCGCTTCTGCCTGGTTCTGCTCAAAATAACCAGGAATCACATTGTGATCTCCTAACTTAATGGTGCCGTCTGTGGGTGTTTCCATCCCCATAATCATCCGCAGCAGGGTAGACTTACCCGCACCGTTTGGCCCTAAAAAGGCAATGCGATCGCCCCGCTCAATCAACAGATTGGCCCCAAGAAAGAGAATTTTGTCGCCATAGATGTGAGTGAGATCCTTAATTTGCACCACTTCCCGCCCACTACGAGGAGCGGGGGGAAAGCGAAAATGCAACGTCCGGACGCTGCCTTCAGGGGCTTCAATCCGCTCAATTTTTTCCAATTGCTTTTCCCGGCTTTTAGCTTGGGTACTCCGGGTGGCGCTAGCCCGGAAGCGATCTACAAATGCTTGTTGTTTTTCTAGCTCTTTTTGTTGGCGTTCGTAGGCACTCAGTTGGGCATCGCGAAGCTCTGCTTTTTGTTGCAGATACATGGAATAGTTACCCAGATAGGTGGTGGAGACCCCCCGCTCTGTTTCGACAATCTGAGTACAGAGCCGATCCAAAAATTCTCGGTCGTGGGAGACAATAACCATCGGTGTGGTCAGATCTTTCAGGTAACTTTCCAGCCATTCAATGGTTTCTAAATCGAGATGGTTCGTCGGTTCGTCTAGGAGCAACAAATCTGGCGCTTGCAGCAAAATCTTGCCCAGGTTCATGCGCATTTGCCAGCCGCCACTGTAAGAGCTAACCAGGCGATCGCCCTCTTCAGGGGCGAAGCCCATCTCCGGCAGGATTTTTTCAATCCGGGCATCTAAGCCGTAGCCATCCATGGCCTCAAACTGGCGCTGTAGCCGATCCATCTCGTGGAGCAGCCGATCTAGGGTTGCGGGATCCGCTGTTTCCATGGCTTGGTGCACCTGGGTGAGCGTTTCATGAACCTCATTGGCTTCCTTAAAGGCTCGCCAAAATTCTTCTCGTACCGTGCGCGTTGGGTCAATATCAAATTCCTGACTCAGGTAGGCAATATTCAGGCTGGCCGGGCGAATAATTTCGCCATCGGTTGGCTCAGTTTCACCCATGATGATTTTGAGCTGGGTAGATTTACCCGCCCCGTTGACTCCCACCAGCCCGATGCGATCGCCCGGCTTGACTTCCCAATTGATATCTTTCAGCACTTCTCCGGTTGGATAAATCTTGCTGATATGTTCCAGGCGCAGCATGCAAAAACCTCCCTCGCGATCGCATCTGCATCGACTGTAACAAACCTTTACCACCCCATCACAACAATTCCATAAAGCTGGTCGGAGCAAAGGGAATGACGAAACCATAGACTTCTATCAATCGGCAGACCAGAAAGATTCGGGTAACCGCCCACTCTGATAGATAGCCATTCTGAAAAATAGTTGTTATATTGTTTCACATAGCTTAATAAAGCTTTACCTTTGAAGAATCTTCTTCTGGGAAAGCTGATCAACTAACCCACTAGGAGTAAGAACCATGTCAGATGCAACCAAAGTCGCTACTGTTACTGAAGATCGGAATGCCTGGAAGTTTGGCTTTACTCCCCAAGCCGAACTGTGGAATGGCCGTTTGGCAATGCTTGGGTTTATCGCTGCTGTGTTGACCGAACTGTTTGCAGGTCAAGGCGTTCTGCATTTTTGGGGTTTAATGTAATCGTTCATTTTTGAGTCTTTTGTTTTTGAGCTGTTGCTGTTAGGTTCTTCCTCCAGGAAGGTTACAGCAGCAGCTTTTTGTTGATTCAGCAGGATTTTTTCTGCTTGTCTAAGTGCAGGCTGAACGTTTGATTGGCGGCAAAACAATGGCAAAGCGATGCGGTTGCGCTCTGGTTTGGTTTGGTCTGATTCGATTTGAGTATACCCTTGCATAATTGCTCACTTGCAGCGATTATGACATCGAATAAGAATCGAATCAGAGCAGGATTATAGGAAGGAATGCAGCTATCACCTCAGGAAAAGGATAAGCTTTTGATTTTCACAGCAGCCTTGGTCGCGGAGCGCCGTAAGCAAAGAGGGCTAAAGTTAAACTACCCAGAGGCGATCGCCTATATTAGTGCAGCCGTGCTAGAGGGCGCGCGGGATGGGCGCACGGTCTCCGAGCTAATGAGCTATGGTGCCACCCTGCTGACCCGTGCCGATGTCATGGAGGGGGTACCTGAAATGATTCACGAAGTTCAGGTTGAGGCGACCTTTCCCGATGGCACCAAGCTAGTAACAGTTCATGATCCCATTCGGTAGGCCTTTTGCCGCAAGAGTATTGAGTTGGCGTCAGGCAGGGTGAGGGTGCTGAAGTTACTCTAAGCAAGCGCAGATCAAGTGCTACCTAAATCTACAACTCTAGCGTTTAAGCTTTAAGAGCGGGCTTGACGCAGTTGGCGTGCTTCTTCAAGCAGTACATCAGGGGGAATCGTCGCTGATTGTTGCACATAACTCAGCTTGATTTCTTCCAGCAAATCGACCAGTAGCGTTTGGACATCTTGGGAGATAGCTTTCTCCTTGAGTCCAATGCTGTAGGCTTGCACAATATTTTGGATTAAATCCTTGAGGCGCGCGCGCACTTCAGGATCATCTAAGACAACTGCCAGGGTTTGGTTAATGCCATTCAGCAAATCATGGGAGAGGCGATCGCCGAGTTGTCCTAGCAAATTTCCAATTCCTGGCAGGTTTTTGAGGTGGCGATAGGCGATGGATTGAGAAAGGGTAACATCCACACTTTGACTGACAAACGCCTGTAGCTCAGGTTGAATCTCTGGTAAAACGTTTTGAACCGTCATTTTGAGAAACACATCAGTCAATTCTGCCAGTTCATCCACATCATTAATATCCACCCGGCTAGACCCTGTTGCTGCTAACACCCGCACCAGGTCTCCCCGTTGAATCGCCGCCTGCACCTGATCCACCAGTTGAATGAGCACGACCTCGGTTAACTCATTAGCAATACTGCCCACAAACGATTCGACCACATCATCTCGCAGTCGCTTCAGGTTCAGCAATTTGGCCTGATGCAGACGAATGGTAGCTGGCATCAGGCGTAGCCAGGCCCAGCTAGAAAAGACCACTCCAAAGGGAAAAAACAGCAGCACATCGTACCAGCGCCAGACCATAGCATCTAGCCAAGACACACCCGTGTAGCGGCGACCCAAATAAAAGGTGCGGGCAAGAAACTCCAGGGCAAAGAGCAAAACAAAGGGAGCATCGATCGCCCCAAAGTTGTTGGTAAAATCACCCGACTCGCTAATGCTGCGGAAATAATTAGTACGGATCAGATCCCCAATCTTTTGGTCAAACCAGTCGATTTTTTGCTGGTAGTCTTCACTGAGATACTCCACACTCCAAAATCGATTGAAGGCTTCTCGGGCTGAGGCGCTGGTACGCTGCTTTGGGTAAATACGATCGCGCATCCGATTTTTAATTTTTTCCAGAGTGCCACTTTTGTTTGCCAGAGCAAAGGGATTAGTGACAATCATCTCGTTACTGAGCTGGCGCAGGGTTGCTAATACTTTTTCAGCCTCAGCAGAGCGCAACCCCTGTTGGCTCACCACTCGCTTAAGTTCTTCAACTGTCGCGAGATAGCTCTGCGTCTCACGATTTGGTTCAATTCCCTTAACTGGGTCATACCACTGTGTTAGTTGGGGGGGCACGGGCAACTGCACTGAGGTATTGGTGAGTGGGATCTGAAACCGGCCCCGTAGCCAGAAATCTCGCCAGGGAATGTAGCTGAGGTCAAATAGAACCAGCGTCAGGTTAGCTAGCGCAAGCAGAGCCATGATGCGCTCAAACCAGAGATTCTTAAGGCGGCCGCGTGAAGGAGGAGCCGCTGGTAGCGATCGCACAGGCATAGGAGAATAGCAAGCAAGGAACCTATCCCTACCACCCTACACCTTCGAATTTTACTCCTGCAAAAAAATCTTCCCAAACGGCTAATCTTTGTCACGATCATTCTGCACAAAGGGGATATCTGCCAGTTGCACCAGGTTAACGTTTGGGTCGCTCAACAGCGCTTTCCATTCCGTGCGATCGGCACTGTTCTTAGAAAAGTGTTGACGCGCTAGCACATCTAGGGCATTGAACCACAACCCATTGGTTGCATAAAGGGTTGCTTGCTGTTCCAGCTTTGCCCTCTGCAAGCTAGCTTTCAGAGCACTATCCGCCGTGACCCGCTCAACCCCGCCCTCAGCCCGGATGCTGCCCTTCCGCACATTGGGGCAAATCAACTCCACCGACCAACGATAGGCTTTTCCGACTTCTAACGGGGGCAGATTGATTTCGGTCGGCAAAGCCAGACTATAAATTCCAGCAGAGCTGGGCTTTCCTTGAGGCCGATTTGGTTGAAACCGGGTCTGGTAGAGGATTTTTGCGGAATCCGATGCAGCATCGGCATAGAGGGTAAACTCTACTTCTCCGGCGCGCGTTGCCGGAAGGTACCAGAAGAAACGGGGGTAAGGATCAAGGGTTTGCCCCACCGCCACTTTGTTGGCTTGTTTCAAATCGGGCAACAGCGCAATCGGGTAGCTGAGTCGGGGCTGACCCGCCACGATGCAGGGGTTACGGCTGCCCCCTCCTTCGCGCCGACCCGGCACTCCCCGATTGGGTGGCTTAAAGCTCGCCATCGCTGCCAGGGGAGTCATCGCGATCGCTAGAGATAAGAAAAGACAACCCCAGCGAACCATCGTCTTGGGGCGTATCCTCCCCAGTTGTTCCAGCCTTGTTGCAGAAATCGAACCATTAAACATTTGTATCAAACCCTGTATTTGCAAGGTATCGTTTTGGTGAGAAAGCTAAAAGTGGCACTCATCGGTGAAATCTAAGCTCTAATTGGGCTTTCAGAAGCGCCATTGCCCAATGTTTGGTGGCCACAACCACGAAACCTATCTCGATTGATCACTCCATCAAGATCTATTGCTTTTCCGGATTGTCACCCTAAGGCTGTTGTACAGAGATAGCATCATTCAGGTGTCATTGAATCTGTTCAAAGGATTGCTTAACCTACTTTGGTTGCGATCGCGCCGCTTTCATCAATAATGGAAGCGACTAATTTTTACAGTGATTCAAACTATTGCAACTAAGTAGGTTGAAAGGAATGCAGCGCAAACCAATGGTCATCGGGTGTGGAGTGTGCCTCGCCAGTCTGGTGGAGTGGACCCTCCTGGGACAATCGACGTTAGCCGAAGGTACAGGTTCCGCTGCGACGGAGCAATTGGCGACCGCGACAATAGTGGCGCAGCAGGCCAATCCTCACCTCGAAGGCATAGAGAGCCGCCAGTTGCCCTTGACCCAGCCGCAGCTAACTCCGGCTGTTTTGCCTCCAGAAAGGGTTGAGCCTTTCTCGTTTGGCCATCTGGTGGCTCAGCAAGCTGACCCTAATCGCGATCGCCTGATTCAACCGACCGCTCCCCCCGATCCGCTGCCCCCAGAAACTATTGATCCCCTAGCTCCTGCTACTCCGCCAACCAGCCGTCCGGCTCCAGCGGACACAACACCCATCCCCGTGCGCCAGATTAAAGTTGTCGGCAGCAGCATTCTCAAACCCAGCGATATTGACCCCATTACCCGCCCTCTGGAAGGGCGAAACGTAACTCTGGAGGAATTACGGCAGGCCGCCGATGCGATTACGCAGCTTTATCTGAATCGGGGGTTTATTACCTCGCGGGCCATCTTGACGGATCAGACAATTGTCGAGGGGGTTGTGACGATCCAGATTGTAGAAGGAGCCATTGAGCAGATTGAAATTGAGGGCAATCAACGTCTCAAGTCCAGCTATATTCGCCGTCGCATTGAGCTAGGCACCCGCCCCCCCCTCAACCGTGAGAAGTTAGAAGACCAGTTGCGGTTGCTCAAGGCTGACCCGTTGCTCAGTAACGTAGAAGCCAGTTTGCGTCCGGGCACCGAGTTGGGCAAAAGCATTCTTGTTGTTCGGGTAACAGAGGCTCCTGCCTTGGTCGGCTTTACCTCTGTCGATAACTACTCGCCTCCCAGCGTGGGTTCAGTCCGGTTAGGGCTGGGGTTGGGGTATCGCAACCTGACGGGCAACGGGGATGAACTTTTCGCATCCTATTACCACACTACCCCCAGTGGAGCAGATGTATTGGATTTTAGCTATCGCATTCCTATTAACCCGATGAATGGCACGGTGCAAGTGCGGATTGCCCCTAGTCGCAACCGCATTATTGCCAGTGAGTTTAGGGATCTGGATATTCGAGGAACGTCTGAGGTCTATGAAATCAGCTATCGCCAACCCCTGGTGCGTACTCCCCGAGAAGAGCTTGCCCTATCTGTGGGGTTTACGCTGCAAAATGGGCAAACCTTTTTGTTTAATGACTTGGGTTTTCCCTTTGGGTTTGGTCCTGATGCCAATGGTAATAGCCGGACGCGGGTGCTGAAGTTTGGGCAGGATTATGTCAAACGTGACCCGAATGGAGCCTGGGCGTTGCGATCGCAGTTCAGTTTTGGGCTAGGCGTTTTAAATGCCACCGAGAATGCCGATCCGATTCCCGACGGTCGCTTCTTCGCCTGGTTGGGTCAAGTGCAGCGGGTGCAGCGGCTGGGTAACAATCATCTGCTGATTACCGGGTTTGATATCCAGCTTACCCCCAATGGGTTGCTGCCCTCCCAGCAGTTTGTGATTGGGGGCGGGCAATCGATCCGGGGCTTTCGCCAGAATGCCCGGTCTGGTGATAACGGGTTCCGCTTTGCGATCGAGGATCGGATTGCCCTGATTCGAGATGAGGCAGGCATCCCCACACTGCAAGTGATTCCCTTTGCTGACTTTGGGATGGTCTGGAATAAATCAGATAACCCGAACCCCTTACCGAGTCAGAAATTCTTGGCCGGGGTTGGCGTTGGCTTGCTCTGGCAACCCTTACCTAAACTTAACCTGAGGGTAGACTATGCCGCACCGCTGATTAACCTCCGCGATCGCGGCAACGATGCCCAGGATAAGGCGGTTTACTTCAATGTCATTTACCAGTTTTGATCGGTTAGCCTTTTGCCTACACCTCGTTATTGCCATTGACTTGCTGAAGTTGCTCAATCACTACGTCGGTTGCAACTTGGTCAAACTCCTGATAAAAACGACTAACGCTATAGAAGGGACTAGGAGTTTTAAGGATAACCAGTTGGTCGCACAGGCGCTCTAAAAAAGGAATCAGTTCTAGGGGGGCAACGGGTGCACAAATCCAAACCTGAGCGGGATGATGCGATCGCACCGATTTCACTGCAGCGGCCATTGTCATTCCTGTGGCAATGCCATCATCTACTAAGATCACAATGGTTCCCTCCAGCTTGAATTGAGGACAATAGGGCGCAAACTCCTGCCACTGCATTTCGGCATGAATCCGGGCCTGTTGCAAGGCCTCAGAGTAGCGACTCCAGGTCATCGCCTTATCTACCGTTTGAAATCGCCCTCCACCCCAAACTACTTGACCATCAACCGTTACAGCACCCACAGCCAACTCTGGGTTGGGTTCTAGGGTGATTTTCTTCGCCACAATTACCCCTAAAGGAGCCTGCAACTTTTGTGCAATCGGTACAGCAACAGCGACCCCTCCTCGCGGTAAGGCCAGCAGTAGATAGGGAATTCCTTTTGCTGAAGGGATCTGCTGTAGCCGCTCCGCAATGGAGACTGCCAGTTGCTTACCAGCATCAACGCGATCGCGATAACACTCCATAGGCGGCACCATTTTCTACCTGCTCTCTTCACCCTACACCTTCTTCTGGCTTTACACTGCTCTTTGCAGCATGGCTTTACTCAGAGGCAGAGCAACCTAAAATAGAGAAAATGTTCTTCTACTCTAGGCATAGCCGTGACATCAACCCCACCTTCTCTCTCGACCCCAGTTGTTCTTGTCCCCAGCTATAACTTGCCCCTTGCCCTAGTGGGTCTGGCCATTCCAACGGTATTGTTTCTGCCCTGGGTGGGGTTGGTAATCGCCCTGTTTGGGGTGTTTCTGCTCTACCAGACCGTGTCTTTACAGTTACACTTTACGCCTACGGCATTAGATATCTATCGGGGGGAAACTTTGCTGCGGCGCTTTCCCTATAGTGATTGGTTAACTTGGCGAATCTTTTGGCAGCCGGTGCCCATCTTGTTTTACTTTCGAGAAGTGAAGAGCATTCATTTTTTGCCGATTCTATTTGATCCTAAAATGCTGCAAGTTTGCCTAGAAAGCCGCATTCCTCCAAAAGCCTGAGACATTCTTATCTGTTGGCCGCCAATGACATCTGATGACCTACATTCTGCTCAATCGGGATCTGCTTCCTCTAACCCCAATCCCCCTGCTCAATCGGTTACCTATGCGGCAGTTCCATCTCCCTGGGATTTGGAAGAAACCCAGGAAGTTCCTCCGCAAACCACGGCCTCAGAACAAGCGGATAACCGGCTTGAGTTACCGGATCTCAAGGGGTTGACGCCGCCTTCACCCGATCTTTCAAAACCTCCGGAGGTGCTTGACCTGGAGCAACACGTTGCCCTGTTAAGAAAGGAGGAAGCAAGCCTACGGGCGGATGTTGACCAATTGCGGGCGGCGCGATCGCGACTTCAAGATCAACTCTTAGACGCCCAAAATTCCCTGGGACGCTTGATTCAAGAAGGTTTGAAGGAGCTGGAGCAACGCCGTAAAGCACTGCAAATAGCGGTGGAGCAACTGGAACGCCGCCAAGAACGAATTCGCAAAGAAATGCAAACCACCTTCGCCGGAGTTTCACAGGATGTTGCCATCCGAGTGCAGAGTTTTAAGGATTACCTCGTCGGTAGTCTGCAAGAACTCGCCGCCAGTGCGGAAGAGTTAAACCTACCAATGGTCGTTGAGCCGTTGGAGTCAGTAGCCAGAGCGAATGTGGCTTCCCAACGAGGTGAATCGACGCCCACAAAACCAGAGCTTGGGGCGATCACCTTTCAGTCCCAGGCACAGTTGATTCGTGAATTGATTGACCAATATCGCTATCAGCCCGATTACTATGGGCCAGCCTGGCAACTGCGACGCACCTTCGAGCCGATCCATGCTGATCGCGTATCCACCTGGTTCTTTACCCAGGGAGGGCGAGGAGCCGTGCGCACCTTGGGAAGCCGTCTGCAAAATATTTTGGTGTCTGCGGCAGTGATTTCGATTTTGTCAGAAATTTATGGCGATCGCCTGCGGGCAATGGTCTTAGCGCAGTCTCCTGAACGCCTGGGAGAATGGCGACGGGGCTTGCAGGATTGTCTCGGCATTAACCGGGCCGATTTTGGCCCTGAACGGGGAGTGGTTTTATTTGAAGCACCCGAAGCATTGGCCATGAGTGCCGAGCGCACGATGACGGATGGCTTGATGCCGCTGATTATTGTGGATGAAACCGAAGAGACGATCAGCCTCTCGCTTCTGCAGTTTCCCCTCTGGCTAGCCTTTGCGCCTAACCCGGCTACCCCTCGCAGCTATGATGACTAGCGGCCTAGACTTAGTCTGGCGACCCTCATTCTTGAATGCTCCTTAGGGTAATCCCCCTCTTCTACTTTGGGAGAGGGGCTTTGATTTGGTTTGCCTGCTCCCTTGATGGGAAAAAGGCTGGGCGATGAGGGTGGCTTCTGATCTGTCCGCATCTATCAGCGCGTGTCTATGATGAGGAATGGGTACGCTGATCCGGTAAGCAACAGGCTGAATTTTCCTATGGTGACTGAGACGAGACAACAGAACTGGAAGCTGCCGGGGGTACACCAAGCCATGCAGAGGTTGGCAGCAGCCCCCAGAGAGACACCAGAAGATTCGGTGTTGTTGCGGGTGTTAGCCCAGGCGATGGTGACTGTTGGTATTCTTGCCCTAGATGTTGTGGCAGGCAATGAAGACAAAATCGGTTTTTGGGCCATCCCGCTGAGTATTGCTGGGGCCACTTTTAGTTATGTTCGGCGGCGCAAGCGCAACATTGGGGTTAAGTTTGGGCTGGCAATTCTGATGTTGTTGGCTTTGTTTGGTTTTTTTGCCGGTCTACGCACCGCTGCGAATGATACCCGGCTGGTGCTGGCTGAGTTGCTCGTCCAGTTGCAGGTATTACACACCTTTGATTTGCCGCGGCGCAAGGATTTGGGCTACTCGATTGTGATTGGCTTGATTTTAATTGGGGTGGCCTCTACCCTCAGTCAAACCATGGTGTTTGGTCTATTTTTGTTGGCCTTTGTGGCGATCGCCCTACCAGTGCTGGTGCTCGATTATCGTTCTCGTTTGGGGCTAGGCCAACTCTCCTTTCGCAAAGCCCTTCGCCCGAGCGGGCTGTCACCGAAACGATTAGGGGCTTTTCTGATCCTCATCCTGGCTTTAGGACTGAGCCTCTTCGCCTTAATGCCGCGATTACCCGGTTACCAGTTACGGACGTTTCCCGTCAGTGCTCAGCTTGATACCCCCCAGGATTTTGATGGCAGTCAACTGATCAACCCGGGCTATGTGCGCGACGGCAACCCAACGGGAAATGGTGGGCGGGGTGCGGGCCTGGGAGCGCAGGGGTTTGGTGCAGGAGAACTCGACTCAGAGTTTTACTATGGATTTAATACGCGAATCAACCAAAACCTACGCGGCATGATGCAGCCCAAAGTTGTTATGCGGGTGCGATCGCAGGCAGAGGGCTACTGGCGCGTGATGGCCTTTGACCGTTACTTGGGGCAGGGCTGGGAGATTTCTCGCAATCAGGATGCCCAAACCGTTAACCGGATGCCCTTGTCTTATCAGTTTTTTTTACCACGTCCAGTGTTTGCTAACCGCACTCGAGAGATTGTGCAAACTTACACGATTACCGCTGAGTTACCCAACATTATTCCAGCACTACCCCAACCAAAAGAGTTGTACTTTCCCACAGTGCGGGTTGGCATTGACCCTGAGGGTAACCTGCGATCGCCCTTGGGCTTGCGCGAAGGTTTAACCTACACGGTGATTTCTGAGGTACCCTATCGCGATCGTACCCGCCTGCGCGGTGCACCAACGACCTACCCCGAAACCATCCGCAAGCACTACTTGGCCGTGCCCTCTGATGTGCAGGAACCAATTCGCCAGCAGGCCGAAGCCTGGCTCGCTAAATCAGAAAAACCTCTGGTAGAACCTTACGAAAAAGCCCTGTACTTAGCGCAAATCCTCAAGCAAAACTACACCATCCAGCCTGATGTGGGCTACCTCGGCAAAAACGAAGACCTCGTGAGCGCTTTTCTCTTTAAGTTTAAGGGAGGGTATCCTGACCACTTCGCTACGACGCTAGCCATCCTGTTGCGATCGATTGGCATTCCCGCTCGCATTGCCGTTGGCTTTGCCCCGGGAGAATTTAATCCCTTTACAGGTTTGTATATCGTCCGAAATACCGATGCCTATGCTGTGACTGAGGTTTACTTCCCGAAATACGGTTGGTTTGCCTTTGATGCAATTCCCGGCCATGACCTGATTCCACCCTCCATCGAAGAAGACCGTGTCTTTCCAGTACTGCGTCAATTTTGGAATTGGGTGGCAGGGTGGTTGCCTTCGCCCGTTTCCAATGCTCTGGGGCGCTTTTTTGCCCTGCTGTTTGGCAGACTAGCCCGCCTTGTTACCTGGGTGGTTAGCCTGTTTTCCAGGGGATGGGTTGGTTTATTTATGGCCTTACTAACGGGTACTCTTTTGGGGTTGTTGGGCTGGCTCTGTTGGCAAGGCTGGCGACAGTGGCGCTATCAGCGTTGGTTGGTAAAGCTTCCCCCCATGGAGCGCACCTACCAGCAGATGTTACGTTGGCTGGCCTCTCAGGGGCTAACTAAACGCCCAACCCAAACGCCTTTAGAATATGCAACAGCGCTGCAAGGCACTCAACCAGCAGTTCCAGCCAATCTGGTTGTAGAGATTTCAGAGGCTTATGTACGTTGGCGCTATGGCGGTGAAAGCCCCAACATGGCTCAACTCAAGCAGCAACTGCGGGCACTGATGCGGCAAAAAGTCATGCGTCAGCGGTTACCCCAACGTGGTACCTATCCTCTTGAATAAGATTCAAGAAGATTCTCCTCAACCATTGGGTGCGGGCCGCCTACTGATCTTCGCATTGAGGTGAGTTCTAGCAAGTAACCGAATCTGCTGGCTTCGGCCTTGATGAACCAGCAGGTACCCTCAGCAGAGTTGGAAAGACACTACGAGAGGGTACAATCGCCTCTAAAGCCTTTTTCGGTAAATATAGCTCTTGCCAGCTTGCTAAATCTATTGGGAGTTAAGGGAGTATAGGGTTTTACCCCAGCACCCTGTCTTCAATGCGGTGGCTGTGATTCCTGGAAAATGCAGTAGATACTCAATCCAACGCTTTGTATGGTGGGGCTTCTACTGTCCAAAATCGCAAATCGTTTGGCAAGCTCATCACAAGTCTAAAATTTAAAATTCAAAACGGTATCAGGGACTAAAGCTATGGCGAGTTGGCAATGTGTCAAAAATTGTGGAGCGTGTTGCCATCTTGATCCTAGCGATCGCCCCGATTTGGCGGAGTATTTAACTCCTGAGGAGCTAGCACTCTATTTAAGTTTGGTGGATGAAAACGGTTGGTGTCTCCACTTTGACCAAGCTACGCGAGAATGCCGGATTTATACCAATCGTCCCCGCTTCTGTCGGGTCACTGTAGAAACGTTCACGGCGATGTATGGCATTGAAGCAGAAGAATTAAATGACTTTGCCATTGACTGTTGCCGCCAGCAAATTGAAGCGGTTTACGGCGATCGCAGCCTTGAAATGCTCAGGTTTGACCGTGCTGTTGGAATCGGAGGAAGCGTGGGTTAAACATTGTGGTTTAAACATCTAGTTGGGTTCACAGATCGGAGAAACCCATGACCGTTATGATTAAACCCGTCATCTGATTTGCACGAGTTAGCGCTGACCCGACCATGCGTTTTCGACCCTGGATCATTGTAATCAGCCTACTGGCCTGCGGGTGCGTTTTACCGCAATGGGTTGATTGGCTGGCTCGCGGGAAACCGCCTCAATCTGAGGGCACAGTTAGCCCTGTCAGCGCTGATATCTGCCAAACTCTGCGTTCGGCAGTGGTCACCCTCTATGCTGGTTCTGAAATTGGCTCTGGTAGCATCATCAGTCCAGATGGCTTAGTGATTACAAATCACCATGTCATTCAAGATCTGGGAGGTCAACCGATTCGGGTGAAGCGGCTCAAACAGTCTACCGAGCAGTTTTATCTGGCGCAGGTGGTAGCGAGTGACCCCCAACACGATTTAGCCTTGGTTCAGATTCATACCACTGAGACATTTGAGCCAATTATCTCTTTGGCAAAGACCGATCGCCGGGCCGGAGAGCCAGTTTGTGCGATTGGTAGCCCCTTCAATCAAACGGGGGTAATATCACGGGGGATTTTGACCGGCTATCGAGAAAATGGTGATTTACAGGCAGCTATTTTGCTACACCCTGGCAATTCGGGCGGCCCCTTGCTCAATCCCCAAGGAGAGATGCTGGGAGTCAATAAAGCCATTTGGGAAAATGAAAAGGGTGAGAACAGCGGCGTGAGTTTTGCAACAAATTTGGCTGTCACGCAACAATTCATTGAGACAAATCGGGCCAAGGCCAAGGAGTTACCGCCGCTCGAACCGCAATCGCTGTCCTCACCATTGCCATTAACGTCTCCCATTTCTGATAGTCTCTCTGGGCAGCCAGCAGATCCACCAGCCAGTCGGTTAGGGGTAGTCGTTAATGATCAGACGCTGGTGGTGCAATGGGTTGAACCAGATTCAGCGGCGGCCCGCGCTGGCGTTTTAGTTGGCGATCGCCTAGTTGCCGCCAATCAGCAACCTTTAAACTCCCTAGAAGAATTAACCAATCTGCTGCGTCACCGTCCTAAAACATTACAGCTAACCTTGCAACGCCACCAGCAACGCCAAGAAATTGCTCTGAGTTTTTAATCTCTAAAATCAGTGGGATTGCTCTACGCAACCGTGGGAAGATGCATTATACCAATACACACAAAACCCCGATCCACAGGTTACGGCAGACGCCGGTCGGGTTTAGTCTACAGTAGCAGACCCGGACTTCTATCGTTGCGGTTTTAATCGCCGAACCTCGTTCAAACGCCCTCTTAGCTAAAAGCGGGCAATCACCTACTCCATAGCAGTGCCAGATCGGGGCTTGAATTTGCAACGTCAACATTCTTTGCGATCGCAATCCGATTTGAGTCAGAAACCCAGAGTACTTGAGCTGCCTGTACTCCGCACAAACCATTTGCTTATTACACAAACCATTTGCTTATTACAAGGAGGCCTATAACCCTAGAACCGAATGGCAGAAATTTCTGGACTCGCCTCCGCCACCCTCATTCCCCTTTCTTAAATGTTTGCTAGGGCTATGCTTTTTCTCATCAACGAAGGAGATCCGGCTGGAAGCCTCTCTCCTACTCTAGGAGAAGGGGGGCTGAGCCATCTCAAAGTCCCTCTCAAATTGGGAGAGGAATTAGAGGAATCCGGGCATACCAGACAAGGGGGAGGGCAAAAGTGACATGCACCCAATTTGAAACCCGTTGTTTCCCAGCGACAAAACTCAAGTCCCAAATTTAGGAAAAGTTTAGATTTTCTGTATGTTCTTTCAATCACAGTGTTCTACCACTTTTTCCACTGAAACTTTTTCCACTGAAGAGCAAATCTCCCAAAACTTGAGCGGACTAAATTAAGATGAATGATTACGGAATATGAAAGTCAGAGCGTGTATCGATTCACTTTCTCTAATAAATAGATAACACGCTACAGGGCATTTGACCGCTAAATTTTTTATGGAATTTCTGAGTCCATTTGGGCAATTTCTTGACGCTGTGCTCCAGGCATCGGGTTGCCAATTGCTTTAAATCGTAGAGATACAGACACCCATTCTGTAAGTGGAGTCACAGCACTGTAATGATAATTAACAGAGTAAAAAATGCGGTTGAAGCCCTTTGAACTAGCAGCTTTAGCAAAAACTCAAAGCGATCGCACGGTTAAGCATCGCCCAATTGAGTGAACTATTCTTGCCATTTCCACAGGTAAAGTAAAAATGGAATTATTTGATTCTAAACGATTCGATTGCTTTACCGACAATTTTTAATCTGTTAGTATCGCAAATAGAAGTAGGGTGAAAGTTTTCCCTCTCCAGGCTGATTCTACCAGTCAAAATGTTAGAAGCTTGACGTTTAGCTCACCAGGGTTTTGTCAGCTTGCCGTTTAATTTATTGACTATCAGCCTCACGACAGGTCAGCAGTTCACTCGCCTCCGAGTCGCGTTATCCTCTATCGATGGGTTTTATGTGCGCTATGGAAACATTTGCTTATCTTCAGACAGCCGTTGATTTTGAAGACTCCAATTCAGCCGCTGAACTGCGGTCTCTGAACGAGTTGAAGTTGCCGGTTCCCCATACTGTGATGGTTGGAGCGATCGCCGTGGGGGTTGCGGCTGCTACCCTTGGCCATGCGGAAGAGGCCCAAGCCCTGTTGCGCCCTGGGAACCAGGGGCCTGGTGTCACGCGCCTGCAAGCAACCCTGCCTGTCGCCAACGATGGTATCTATGGCCCCAGAACGGAAAATGCTGTGCGCGCCTTTCAAAGAAGAGCGGGCCTGGCCGTTGATGGGATTGCCGGCCCCCGCACTCTGGCCGCGCTGGGGCTACCCACAAATTTAGGCCCCGGTGGGGGCGGCGGCGGTACAACCCCCATCTCTGGGAGCGCGGTTGTGACCGGCGGCGTTGTGAGAATTCGTTCAGCCCCAAATGGTGCCATTGTTGGGCGAGTAACCCGCGGCACTCGCGTTTCGCTCACAGGCCGGCAAAGCTATGCGGGCGGCTACACTTGGGCGGAGTTAGCCAGCGGTAATTGGATTGCTCGTGAGTTTTTGAGTGCCAGCATGGGTGGCGATCGCCCAATTGCAGGAGGTGCCACCATCACTGGTAACGGTGTGCGCATTCGCACCAGTCCTGGTGGCTCTGTGGTCGGAGCACTCTATCGGGGCGATCGGGTTTCTCTCACCGGACGCGAAAGCTTCTCCGACGGGCGCACTTGGTCTCAACTAGCGAGTGGCAACTGGGTGGCAAAGCAGTATATCCGCTACTAAACTTCGCTGTTTTTACAGTAGCCCGATCCTGGTTCTCTCAGAGAGAACCAGGATTTTTTAGCTTCTTTACCCACAGGTGGATGGTGGGCCTTTTGTGTCCATGCGATCGCGAACTGATGCAGAGTCAAACAATCGGGGAATAGTAGGCTGAGAAATAGCTTGCCGACCAGTAAGGTATAGCAGAGTTAACGGAGAAAAAGGTCAAACGCAATCATGGTAGAAGCAAAGGCCAAACTCAAGATTCTGTGTTGTACCCCCTATTTTGGCGAGCAATGGAACTCATTCTCCAGCGAGTTAGATCCCACTCGTTATGAATGGACATTTTTTAACGATCAGCCTAAAAACAGTCTGGAAAAGCGGATCCGCCGCCCCAATCTAGCCATGATCCGTGCCGCATTAGAGACAGTCCAGACCGCGAAGCAGCAAAAGAGTAATTTACTGATTACCCACGACCCCAGAGTCACCTTTTGGTGTGGGCTGTTCTCGCGGCTAATGGGGGTATCGATCAAGCAACTTGCACTTTCCTTTAATTTTCCAGAGCTACCCAGAGGCATCAAACGCCAGCTCATGAGCTGGGCCTTTCAGCCGGTCAGCTACTTTGGGGTTTATTCTAGCTTTGAAAAAAAACTGTACAGTCAACACTTTGAGCTTCCACTGGAACACTTTGAGGCGAGCCTCTGGAGTGTCGCTCAGCCCATGGTCGAACCCCAAGAGCCGTTGCAAACCGGGGACTATATTTGTGCAATTGGTGGTAATTCGCGCGACTACCCAACATTGATCAGAGCCATGAAACAGTTGCCAGAGATTCCTTTAGTTTTGGTTGTTAGACCCCATAACCTGGCAAACTTAGAACTCCCCTCAAACGTCAAGACCTTTACAAACATTCCCTTCAGTCATGCCATGAACCTGCTAAAGCATTCACGCTTCACCGTTATTCCCTTAAAAAATACAGAGGTTCCCTGTGGTCATGTGACTCTGGTTGCAGCTATGCATTTGGGAAAAACATTCATCATTACCAATTCCCAAGGAGTCAGCGACTACGTGCGCCCCGGACAGAATGCTATAACCTGCAAGGCTCTTGACCCCGATGAAATGGCGGCAGCGATTTTAGAGCTGTGGAACAATCCAGCAAAATGTGAAACCCTGAGCAAACAGGCGCTTCAGTTTGCTCAGGACTATTGCTCAGAGACCGCAGCAATTCAGCGATTACAGCAATTACTCGAACGCTACGAATACCTAGCAAAGGCTTCAATTACAAAAGTTGGCTGACGCATCGCTTAGCTGAGCAAAGTACAAAGGGCCTTGAACCCAATTGCTTTAGTAAAGCGATGCCTGGACAGAAACACTCACTAGAGCACGTTGAACGAACTGAAGCAAAATAATCGCCAGCATTGGGGAAAAGTCAATTCCACCCAAGGGGGGAATAAAAGAGCGGAAAACGTTGAGGTAAGGGTCAGTAATTTGGCTTAAGGCGGCAAAAGGTTGGCTCATCCAATCAACATTGGGAAACCAACTGAGCAAAATCCGGATAAATAATAGCAGTGAGTAGATACCGAGGAAGTTGGACAAAACAGTGACTAGCATCCCAATATCCATAGCAGCAATTTTTCCTACTTAATCAACAAACAGCACAAGAGGTTAACAGGGGAAAGGCAAGCCTCAAATTTAGCAAGAGTACCCATACGCTCGATTGCTTACGAGTGTAGCATTCTTGCTCAAACTGGATAGATTCCCTGTAATACACAAATTAACCGTGCGGTTGGTTCCTGACGTGCTAGAGTCAGGAACCTGACTTCTAGAGCTTATTTAGACACCGATGTGCGATTACGGCGAATGGGTCGTTGCTTATTAGATGATCCACCGTAACTGTTCTCATCTTCGACAACTTCACTGCTACTGGTACGCATCCAGGCAGGGCGAGTCTGGTCATAGGCCATTTGTAAAGCCGCCGCCGCGATCGCATGGGGTTCAAACTCTTCAGCCAGTTGGGCCACAATCGGCAAGAAGGAAGCCATGCGTTCACCCGTCAGAGCCTCCCGCACCCGAGACTGGAGCTTTTCTAACTGGCGCGCCTCAATCTCAGCCCGAGTTGGTACTGAGGCAAAGGTAAGACGTTGCCGAATGTGGGCTTCAATGTCCCGCAGTTTGCGCTTATCCAGTGGATGAATAATGGAAATGGCTGTTCCTTCTTTACCCGCTCGGCCTGTGCGGCCAATCCGGTGTACATAATTTTCTACGCTGTCGGGCAAGTCGTAGTTAATCACGTGGGTCAGGTCATCGACGTGAATTCCCCGTGCGGCAATGTCAGTCGCCACGACCCAGCGCACCTGGCGTTGCTTGAGGCGAAGCAGTAGTCGTTCCCGTTGAGACTGGCTCAGATCTCCATGGTACTCATCCACGCTATGGCCTGCCGCTTGCAGTTGGCTGGTCAGCTCTGCGGCTGACCGGCGAGTGCGCACAAAGATGAGGGCTGACTCGGGGTCTTCCAGCTCTAAGATGGGCAGTAGTGCTCGTGACTTGCTCCAACCCCGTGGCACAGTGTAAGCCACCTGATTAATTCGAGTAGGAGCCGCTTTCGGCTGCTCAATGGTGACGTTAATTGGCGATCGCAAAAACTTGGTGACCAGCTTGCGAATGGAAGCATCCATCGTGGCAGAAAAGAAGGCTGTTTGGCGCTCAATCGGAGCCTGGGCTAAAATCTTTTCGACATCTTGAATGAAGCCCATGTTTAACATTTCATCGGCTTCATCTAACACCATCCAAGAAAGGTGATTCAGCTTTAAGTCTCCCCGACTTAGCAAATCTAGGACTCGACCAGGCGTACCGACCACAATTTGGGCACCCCGCTGCAACTTCGCAATTTGTGGATCAATCGCCTGCCCACCATAGATTGCAGCAATTTTTAGGCGGCGGTCATCGCTAAAGCTGCGAATCGCCTGGGAAACTTGCACCGCCAACTCTCGCGTTGGAGTCAGGATCAGGGCTTGCACCACAGGCAGCTTGACGTCAATGCGTTCTAGCATAGGCAGAGAGAAGGCGGCTGTCTTGCCCGTACCCGTCTGTGCCAAACCAACTAAATCGCGTCCACACAGTAAATGGGGAATCGCTTCTGCCTGGATCGGCGTCGGCGTTGTAAAGCCAATAGATTCAAGAAACCGGATGCGGGCATCGGACAGACCAAGGCTATGAAATGAGAGAGTCATCGTGTTTACCAGAGATGAAAGGACTGAAATCGTGGTGAAAAATAAAGAGGGCTTGAAAAAATAGAGAACCTGATTCTTAAAAACTAGGGGACGGCCATGGGTTGCGATCGCCCTAGGTTCGAGAGCGTGGCCACCTCACCATAGAGGTCATAAACATCTGCATGGGTAATTTGAACGGGCACCAAAGAAGCTAGTCGGGCCTGGCCTTTGACATAGACCACCCCGTCTACTTCTGGTGCAAATCGGGCTGATCGGCCAATCACTTCCCCAGTTTCAGGATTCTCCTGCTCGATCAGAACATCCACCACTTTGCCCACCTCGGCCTGATTTTTTTTGGCAGCAATCGGCTGTTGAAGCGCCATCAATTGATCTCGACGGGCCTCCATCACCTGCGGCGGGACTGGATTGGGCAGGGCAAATGCTG
The DNA here is from genome assembly GCA_938023035.1 of uncultured Leptolyngbyaceae cyanobacterium. Taxonomy (GTDB): domain Bacteria; phylum Cyanobacteriota; class Cyanobacteriia; order Leptolyngbyales; family Leptolyngbyaceae; genus DSRU01. The sequence continues at coordinate 30,781 of CALIDI010000033.1, forward strand.
GTGTTCCCTCCTCTGGTGAAAAGGTAAAAACGCCCACATGGTCAAATTCATGCCGCTGAACAAATGCCAGTAAATTTTCAAAGTGAGCATCTGTTTCACCAGGAAAACCCACAATGAAGCTCGTTCGCAGAACCGCTTGGGGAAGTGCCTGCCGAATTCGATCCAGCAGGCGATCGCTCACATCTGCCTGCCAAGGGCGATTCATCGCTCGCAGAATGTCTGGGTGAGAATGTTGCAGGGGCAAATCAAGATAGGGCAACACGTTTGCAGTTTGCTGAATTGCCTCAATCACTTTTGGTGTTAACCCTGTGGGGTAGGCATAGTGCATCCGCACCCAGGGAACATCTACCTCACCCAGGGCGTACAACAGCTCCGCTAGCCGAGGCTCACCGTAAAGATCTAGGCCATAGTTGGTTGTGATTTGAGAAATCAGGATAATTTCCTGGACACCTTCAGAAGCCAATTGGTGAGCCTCTGCCACAATTGACTCAATCGGACGCGATCGCTGGTCTCCACGCAAATGGGGAATAATACAGAAGGCACAGCGGTAATCGCAGCCTTCAGCCACGCGCAAGTAGGCAACGCCCTCCGTCGTTGTGCGGTACCGGGGTGTATTTTCGTCGGCCAAGTACGTGGGGATCGCCGATACGGCGTTTACTCGCTCACCTGCCTCAGCCCGCTCAATCACTTCTACAATTTTGTGATAATCTCCCGTGCCGACCAGGGCAACCGCTTCTGGTAACGCCTCTAACAATTGCTCTTGAAAGTGCTGCGCCATGCAGCCCGTGATAACAATCTTTTTGTTCTCTTCTGCTAACTCCACCAGGGTGCGCACTGACTCCTCCCGTGCTGCCTGGATAAAGCTACAGGTGTTGACAATAACATAATCTGCAGAATCTTCATCATCGACTGGGTAACCAGCCTGCACCAGCAGGCCCAGCATATGCTCTGTATCGATTCGATTCTTTTCGCAGCCTAGATGAGAGACCGCAACTTTTGGCCGATTGCCCATAAATAAACAACTTCTTCTTGCGAGTGAATGGCCTTATCCTGTAGCGATAGCGCGGGTAGCAATGCTCAAACTACCCATGCGACGGACTCCACCCCTCGCCCTGAATGTGCTGTCTTCAACAACACCCTTGACTGCGCGATCGCTCAACTCCAGTCGTGTACTATCCTAGCGCAGAAATTAGATTATTACGATCTGTTACAGGCACTTTTTTGAGTGTCCGTAACCAGATCAGCGCAGGCACAGACTGGGCACAGCCTAAAAGCATAGCGCAAAAAGTTGTGCTTTAAGCAACTATAGCCATCACCGCCGGATTGAGGATCAGGTGCAGGGGGAGCACCCCTAGCGGGGGGTAACGCCTCCCACTTCCTTAACCGCGAGGATGCAGCAATCTGGTGATCGCCAGGTCTGCTGCTTGTCTAATAGAGATACGGGAAGGGAGGGATGACAGCTTAGTTGCCAGTCGGGAGTGTACCCGCCACAATAAAAGCAACCCCAACGGAATCACTGCTACAGCAGGCAAGCAGTGAAGAGAGCCAAGCGGGCATGTTACTTTTGCCCTTACCCTAAATCCCTCTCTCAATTTGGGAGTAGGACTAGGGGATGAGGGCCTTCAAAAGTGACAGGCTCTCAGAAGACAGATTGTCGGTGTGAAATTCTCCTCGTCAAAGGGCTTGGCCTGCAAGCTTGTCCGAGCGTTTTCTTCGAGGGCTATATGGCGTGCCAATTTGCTCTAAAGGCTAATAGAGATAACCTACATCTGGCTTCAGGAGTGCTAATTCCTGGCCTGTCAGTGCTGTTGAGAGGGCTACTCGCAGGGGCGGTCGTTGTTTCAGCAGGTACGGCGATCGCAACACCTCTGCCCACTACTTTGCCGCTTTTATTGTCAGAGGCCATTGACTTTGTTGCCGAGGGCAAACGTCTTCTAGTCGAGCGCGATTTTCCCGGAGCTGAGCGGGCCTTTCGGCAAGCGCTCCAGTCTCACCCAAAGGATGCAAAGAGTCATAATAATTTGGGGCATGCCTTAGCCCAGCAAGGCAAGTTAGAACCGGCAATTGCCAGCTTTCGCCGTGCTCTTCAACTCAATCCAGAATTGGCAGAGGCCCATTACAACCTGGGGTTTGCTCTGGCCCAGCAGGGGAAACAGTTAGCGGCGATCGCCGCGTTTCGGCAAGCAGTGCGGCTGAATCCGGAGGACCCAGATGGCCACTATTACCTGGGAGTTGTGTTAGGGCAACAGGGACGTAACGGGGAAGCGATCACCGCCTACCGTCGCACCATTGAGTTGGATGCCAGCTACGCTGAAGCCTATGGCAACCTGGGTGTAAGCTTGCTACAGCAGGGAAGGCGAGCAGAGGCCGTCACCGCGCTCAAGCAAGCAAAGGAGCAGTTTCTGAAGCAAGGGAAAACTCAAGATGCCACCCGAGCCGAGCGATATATTCAGCAGATTGAGGGGCAGTAAGAGGCTATGATTTTGGTAGGCTAGATCTCTGGAATGCCGCCTAGACAAAATACATCCGTGGACTTAACCCAAATATTTCAAACACCCAATCCCATTATCGGGGTCGTGCATTTATTGCCATTGCCCACTTCTCCCCGCTGGGGCGGTAGCCTTAAAGCTGTTATTGACCGAGCGGAGAGAGAAGCAACTGCCCTGGCTTCTGGTGGGGTAGATGGCATTATTATTGAGAATTTTTTTGACGCACCTTTCACCAAAGAACAGGTAGACCCAGCGGTCGTCAGCGCCATGAGTCTGATTATTCATCGACTAAAGCAAATGGTGATGCTACCGATGGGTATTAATGTGTTACGCAATGATGCTCGCAGCAGCCTAGCGATCGCCACCTGTACAGGGGCAAAATTTATCCGAGTGAATGTGTTAACTGGTGTAATGGCGACCGATCAGGGCTTGATTGAAGGATGTGCCCATGAGTTGTTACGCTACCGGCGAGAACTAGGGAGTGAAGTTAAAATTTTTGCCGATGTCTTGGTTAAGCATGCGCGGCCTCTGAGTTCGCCGAATTTAACTGTGGCGGTGCAGGACACAATTGAGCGGGGGTTGGCAGATGCTGTAATCCTCTCGGGTTGGGCTACGGGCAGCCCCCCTTCCCTAGAAGATTTAGAGTTAGCCAAAGCTGCTGCTGGCAGCACCCCAGTTTTTGTAGGGAGTGGGGCTGATCTGGATAACGTGGCAACACTCATGCAAGCAGCGGATGGAGTCATTGTCTCTAGTTCGCTGAAACGCCATCGTAAGCGAGATCAACCCATTGACCCAAACCGCGTCAGCCGTTTTGTCGAAGCCACTCGCAGTGGGATTGCTGCGGCCAACAGTGTGCGAGCGACGGATAATATCAAGATTTCGTCTTGAGTGCATCCCAGTTTCGTAACCCATCCTGTGGGAAGCAAGCTACACCCTAAATCCCTATCCTAACGGGGGATAGGGCATTTGAATCCGTTTCCCCTTCGCCCATCTTGGCAGAAGGAGTATCGTCCCGGCGGGTATTCAAGCAAGAGAGATGGGGCGCTTTGCTCTTCCCGCGGGGTGGGGCAGCTTGCAAAAATGGTATGCTCCTTTCTTGTTAGATTACTAGATTAAGAATGAACAGTTAAAAGCCCAAAATAGCCTCTAGTTGACCTTTTCTACTTGAATGCGGCATTGCCCTGATCCCTGCTGAATCCCATTAATAGTCTTTCGCTAGCTGTTGTTCCTACTGATTAAGGCAGTCATTGCCTGGCAAGATGGGGCAGAATAGTAGCGAAAGCTCAAATTTTTCCTGCCCATCTTGCTGGATGAGTCAATAAGTCATGTCTGATCTTCTCAGTCGTCGTCGCAAAACTCCCTGGATTCAGCAATGGTCGCGCCCAATTTTGGCAGCGATCGCGGTTCTTGGGATGCTAAATACGGGTTACATCACCTTGACGAAACTTAGCGAAACTGCTGCTGCCTGCCCAACCGAAGGATGTGATACGGTGCTGGCCAGTCCCTACGCAACGGTATTTGGCCTGCCCCTATCCCTGTTTGGTTTGCTGGCCTATACAGCGATGGCTGGCTTTGCTTTGGCCCCATTCGTGGTAAAACCGGAACAAAACCGGCCCCTGCGCACAAAACTCGAAAACCTGACTTGGTTGCTCCTGTTTGTTGGTGCAACCGCCATGCTGGTCTTTAGCGGCTACTTGATGAGCATTATGTTCACCAAGTTCGTGGCACCTCTGGGAATGCAGGGTCTGTGTTTGTTTTGCGTGGCCTCAGCTTTGTTTGCTCTAGCACTGTTTGTGATCACCCTTTTGGGGCGTTCCTGGGAAGATCTGGGTCAGTTGCTGTTTGTCGGCACGATTGTGGCAATCGCCACCCTAGTCACCACCCTTGGAATTTATGCTCCCATTGATGGGAGACAGCCTGACTCCACAGCGCAAACAAGCTCTGGGCAGCCAGGGTACGCTATTCAAAATACTTCTGGTCAGGCTGAAATTGCTCTCGCTCGACACCTGAAACAGATTGGGGCAAAGATGTATGGCGCTTATTGGTGCCCCCACTGCCATGACCAGAAGGAGCTATTTGGCAAAGAAGCCGCTGCTATTTTCAATTATGTCGAATGTGCGCCAGACGGGCAAAACTCTCAAACTGAGGTGTGTCAAACCGCGGCTCCTAAAATTGAAGAGCAAACAAAGCAACCGTTTGCCTTTCCTACCTGGGAAATTAATGGCCGCTATTATCGTGGCATTCGCTCCCTCGAGGAGCTTGCCACCGCGTCAGGTTACACTGGGCCGACCAACTTTACCCAGCGCTAATCCCAATGAGCCGTTTGCCTTGAAGAGAAGGCGTTTTTGGGCAGGTCTTCTTGCCTAGGCCTGCCCGCGTAGGTCACTGACTAGTCAACCCGCTCTAACTGCCAGAGAATCTGATTGCCCTCACGCCGCACCCGCGAGACCAACCAGTTACGCCACACCCAGTTATCTCCTCGGCTGGTAACGGCACTGGCGTTCACATCCATCAAGTCGGCTAGCTCTGAACTGGTGATCAGATAGCGCCGACTTGAGATTTCATCGGCAATTTGTAAGGTGTCTAACAAATCGCGTAACTGCCCAACTCTGACTTCACGGGGCAAGCCATCAGACAAATCAGGCTGGAGAGAAGACTGCACATCCATCGGTACTGTGACCTCGCCGCAGCATATTGGTAGTGAATTGGCTAATTAAAGAAAGCAACTTAACTAAACTGCGCTCAAGTCCAGAATTTTCGCCCAGAAGAGTTGTCTCACCTGAGAGAAAATAACCAAACTAGGGTTGCATCTGGCATCAAGTCAATCATCAATAAGCCCACCTACGCCCAGAAGCGATGTTCCCTGAGGACAAACACATCGGATTCTGAACAAAATCCTATTCATTTGGTAAGGCTCTCCCGTGTTAACGGTGAGAAGAGTAGCTTGCACTACTTTTCGTATTCTCGAAAAAATCCAAACAGTTTGATTCTCTTGAGAATGCGCGTTCATCACCACCAAGAACGCGGAAGCCCTTTCGGTGAGGGGTTTAAAAACTAAAATTCATCCTTATTAAGATAGCGCAACCCACTGCAAGCTTTTGTAACAGTGTTTGGAGCGTTTCTCATAATTGCGGGTTAGCGCGATCGCTGCTCACCGGGTTTATCTTCCATTTCGGAAAACGGCAGTTAAACCGCATCCACTAAAACCTGTGCTGGCAACTACGCAAAAGCAGTCTGTGTAGCGCTTAGTGACATTCAATAAAAGCACTGATTGCATTCGCTAGGTTCTTTCAATCAACGGATGGCTATGCCCCTTCTAGTACAGTAAAGCAGAAATTTCTGGACTCGTCTAAGCCACCTGCATCCCCTTTCCTTGAATGCCCACCAGGGCTATGCCCTGATCCCATCGAGGCAGCAGGGAAGATCGAAGTCCCTCTCCTGCTTTAGGAGAGCAGGGTGGCGGTGGGGGCTAACAGACGGATGCCTTAGTCACTAGCCCAATGTCGGCTGTTGTCGCAGTTGAGGGGGTTTCCCCATGGAAAAGGCTCGGGCAATTTCATCGCAGCGATCATTGCCGGTGTTACCACTATGACCACGGACATAGCGCCACTCTACTTGTTGGGAGTTGAGTGCATCTAACGCTTCCCACAAATCCTGGTTCAGCACTGGCTTACCCGTTGAGGTTTTCCAGTTCTTCTTTTTCCAACCTTGAATCCACTTGGTGATGCCGTTTTTAACATACTCACTATCGGTATAGAGCACCACTGGTTCATCAATTCCCGTTTGTTTGAGCCATTGTAGAGCAGCGATCGCCGCTTGCATTTCCATACGGTTATTGGTTGTATGAAGTTCTGCACCGCCCATTTCATGAATGGTGCCATCGGTGAAATAGATGACAGTTCCCCACCCCCCCGGCCCAGGGTTTCCTGCACAGGCTCCGTCGGTATAGATCGCCTGAATTTGAGACTTAGCGCCTGAAGCGTTGGCTAAGGGCGGCTGCCGCTGCCGAGTCGCGATAGCTTGTAGAATCAGACGCGCGATCGCCTCCTGATCGGCTTCGGGGAGTTGATTCAGGGCGGCAATGGCCATGTCTAACAGTTTTGTCATACCTCGATTCCATACAGGAGCCTTAAACAAAACAACAGGTGCACGAATAGGCCAGAGAGATCGAAACCCATCCTTACCTATCCTTTCTGTGAAAGAGAACTTTAGGTGGTTTCTAGAAGCTCTCCCTAGGGTGATCCTGGTTCAATTTTCTCAGCAAACTCTCACCCAGAAGGGCTGATAAAACTCAGAATTAAAACCTAAAAATTAAAAATTCTGTTCTCCGGTTCATCGTTCTGTTGGTTTCTCGGTGAAAGAGTCACACAGATGGTTTTTTCACCCTAAACAAAACCTTTAGAAAATTGAGTTTACTCAGTTATAACGTCTGCTGATTACCCTAATCTCAGGAAATCGCGGTTAACTGATTCAGGCAATTAAGCAATGGTAGTTATCTTATTCGGTGTGGCCGGTTCTGGCAAAACCCTGATTGGTCGCTTACTCGCGACTAAGCTAGGCTGGGCATTTTATGATGCCGACGATTTTCATTTGCCAGCCCACATTGAACAGATGCGGCGAGGAATTCCCCTCACTGATCGCGATCGCCAACCCTGGCTTGATCGCTTAAGCCAACTGGTTCAAGCACACTTACAGAAAAATCAGTCCATGGTTTTGGCCTGTTCCGGGTTAAAGGAAGCCTACCGACAGCAACTGAAGCAAAGTGATGCGGTCAAGCTGGTTTACCTAAAGGGTGACTACGCCCTGATTGCTAATCGCCTCCAGCAGCGGCAGGGGCATTTTATGAACCCGGCCCTGCTCCAAAGCCAGTTTGATGCCCTAGAACAACCCACACCCGACACTCTGATTGTGGATGTAAGCCTGCCTCCAAAAGCAGTTGTGCAGGCGATTTACAAAAGTTTAAACAGCTCAAGCTGATTTAGCGGACAGACCGGCTAAAACCTCTGAGGCTTCGTTCTTTGAGCAGGCGGCTAAACACGCCCAGACAACCAATGTCTGCGGAGACAGACTCGATAGGCCGTCGATAGGGGATAGGTAATGGGAAATAGGGACAAAAGGAAAGCATGACAGAGGTTTGTAGATGCTAAGGTGTCCTAACCTACATGGCGAGGGCATATATTGCCATCGCTAACAGATTGAGGGCAAGGTGTTGGGGTTCCAATTTGGCTAGGGCAGAGCGCCCCCACATCCCCTTAACCCCCAATAGACTCAGCAATCGGCAATTGCTATATCTAGGTTTTCTGCAACCTGCTAAGGCAGGTCTTGGTCGTCTCACCGTGTTTTTAACCGCCCAGGAGAAAAGAAACAAATGGATTTGACAATGACTGTTAAGGCTTCTCTAGCCATCGGCCAATGCAAATCCGGGTGGCTCCGTCAGCCAGGCCATAAATTGTAGTAACCGCCTAGCCTTAAAAGATAGAGATCATTTGAGGGCATGGAAGTGCAGATGATTAGAGTAGAGATAAGCCTGATGATTGGGTGAGTTTGTGGATGGGCAATTCGTTGTTTCTCTAAACTCAAAGCTGAGTCGTTACACATCAAGCAAGTTTCTCTCTCTAACAGAATGGGTGTTGCCATGAATCGAACCCCAGCCAAACGATCCTGGAAGGTCGCGATCGCCCTAGTGCTTGCTGCCATTACTTACCCCGCTCAAGCAATGGCTCAAACGCAGCCAAAATGGCAACTCTGGTCAATCGCTCGCCAGTCCCTTTCTCAGCCCATGCCGTGCCGTAGGGACGATGTTGCCAAACTCTCTAACCAAAACGCCGGGCTAGCGTTAACAGCCGAGCCACCCAAGCGGTTTTCTCTGCAACTGCAAGGGCCTGATACAGCCCACACCTCTCGGCCTATTACACCAAAAGCTGCTGATCCATTTCCCTCGTTTAATAGCCATCAGATGGATCAACAACTCCAGCAATATCTTCGCTATGTCGCTAATTTTGGGGCACCGGATATTCTCATTGTCGGAAGTTCCAGGGCTTTGTGGGGCATCGATCCGATTGTGTTGCAACATACCCTGGAAAAGCGGGGTTATCCAAACCTGCGAATTTATAACTTTGGCATTAATGGAGCAACCGCTCAGGTCGTCGATGTACTTCTGCGGCACCTAATCCTACCGGATCAGCTTCCCCGCGTAATTATCTGGGCGGATGGTTCAAGGGCATTCAATAGTGGCCGCCGCGATCGCACCTATGAAAATCTCGTGGCCTCTGAGGGCTACCGATTGTTAATGGCAGGGGTACGCCCGGCTCCTCCAGCACCTAAAGTGGTCGAGATTGGTGAAATTTGCACAGATTTTATTGCCCCCATCTTGGGCTTCTTTGCTGCCCTAGGGATCGGTGGAGAAGGCTGGGTGACTGCCCCCCCTTTAGCCTGTGCAAAGGAGTCTGTGCTCATGGTACAGGCACGGCAATCTCCCCATATTTCAGCGGAAGCACTGCGTGCTTATCAAGGCACGGCTGGCTTTGAGCCATTATCAACACGATTTAACCCCACAACCTATTTTCAGCGCTATCCCCGTGTCGCTGGGATTTACGATGGCGACTATCAGGCGTTTAACCTGGAAGGGCGCCAGACTACTGCCCTACGCCAAACCTTAAACTATGTGCGTAGCCGTGGCACGCCAGTGGTTTATGTCAACTTGCCTTTGCATCAGATTTATCTCGATCCCACTCGAACTGCCTACGAACTTAGGTTTCGCCAATTTATGCAGCGATTTGCAAATCATGGATTGCTCACTTTTTATGATTTGACCTTACAGTGGCAAACGCAAAATCATTACTACGTTGACCCTAGTCATCTCAATCAATACGGAGCTGCTGCGGTTGCAGAATCCCTAGGGAAGCGATTGCGGCTACCTCCTACCAGGAAAGAAGAGCCATCATCTTGGCTATAGGCAATTAGGGCTGGTTGCAGTCAATAACCCTGGGGAGATATAGAATTCAGATTAAAGGACTTACTACATCAGTGAAAACTCTGAATATTTTTCTTCGTTATGCAAGTATCCCCTGCTTGAATTTCGGTAAATACATAAAAGCTTCATAGACCTCCGAGCAAATCAAAGATTGCGCAAATGTAAGGCAGGGCGACCTGTCTTCTCGAAGGAATTTTCTATTGTATGGGTGGAGTAATTTATCTAGACGATCCTAGTGTGAGACGTGACTACTACTACCTCTAAATCGGCCTCTGTTCTCTCATCGAGCTTGTCGGAGCGTGTGAATTCTCTAAAGAAAGCGGTTTTCCCTACTCCCAGTGTTCCTATTATTGACTGTCCCCTAACCCAAGGGGTGCACCCTTCGGTGCTGAGTTGGAAGAAGCGTCTGACCGATATACTCGGAGCTGTTGTGGGGTTGATGATTGTTGCAGTGATGACGATTCCCATTGCGATCGCTATCCAATTTGACAATCCAGGGCCTATTTTTTATAGCCAAATCCGGTGTGGACTGCGGGGCAAAACCTTTCGCATGTGGAAGTTTCGCTCAATGGTGACAAATGCCGATCAGCTCAAGCATCTAGTCAACAATGAGGCCAAAGGGGGAATTTTTAAAAATCGAAATGATCCCAGGGTGACACGGGTAGGTCGCTTTCTTCGGCGCACTAGCTTGGATGAATTACCCCAGTTTTGGAATGTCCTGCTTGGGAACATGAGCATTGTAGGAACACGCCCTCCCACCTTGGACGAGGTATTTGGCTATGAGAAGCACCACTGGCAACGACTAAATGTGAAGCCAGGAATTACAGGAGAATGGCAGGTCAACGGACGATCAAACGTTGCTGACTTTGAAGATATTGTAAAGATGGATATGGCCTACCAAGAAAAATGGTCAGTTCTTTATGACCTGGAGCTAATTGTAAAAACGGTTCTTGTGGTCTTAACCAAGAAAGGGGCTTACTAGGTTCAGCTTTGCCTCAACCTAAGCAAGTTTTTTCCAAAATTGGGGTTTTTAAATTTATTACTTCCTCATCTTCACTTCCTTCAGCGAGTTTCTCCTAACGCCAATTTTCATCATTAGAGAACGGGGGGCGTGTAGCCCCTTTTACCTTTCGACAGAGGATTACATCCTATTCACTCGTTGGTTCAGATTCGGTTCGGGTATGGCTGACCAATAGCCAGCCCTCAGCTTCAGCCAGTTGGTGGGTTTGTTCCAGGTTGAGCAAGCGTAAAGTGGCAGGATCTACCAGTAAATAGGAAGCCGAGTCTTGTTGCCAAATTGTTTTGAGCGCTTCAATGTTGGCCGGGATCACCCTTCGATCGCTATAAAAATTGAGGGAAGGGCGATGGAAGCGATGGGAAGTCCAGATTACCTGCTGGGCAGGCACATGCTGGGCGATGATTTGAGCCACCGGTTTAACGGGATAGTTTTCATTCAATTCCCAGAGCCAATGGGGCGATCGCATCAATAGAAACAGAGCAACATAGCAGCCCCAAAATAGGATCAGAATGAACTGGGAATTTTGCCGGCTAATTAAAATGGCAGCACTAATGAGTGTGATTCCCACTGCCAGCAAGATCAGCAGCAAATCAGTTACTGGCTCAGAACTCATCAGACTAAGGTAGATGCCATAGGCTAAAGGAGCCATTGCTGCAATTCCCAACAGCAGCGCCCAAATCAACGGGTATGGAGTATGGGCGGAATGCTTTCCTCCGCCGAACCAGGCTTCAACGCGCCAGCCCTCTGCTAGTTGCCGACCGACCATCAGCGCAAGGGCGGGGTAAATGGGCAAAATATACCAGGGCAACTTGGTTTGCATTAAGGAAACTACAGCCAAATAGCCACCAGCCCAAATCAGCAATAGCCTGGCCCAACTTAGGTTGCGATTTTCCCAGGTAAGGGAAACGGCCTGGGGCAGAAATATCAGCCAGGGGGCCGCATATTTCAAAATTTCTAAGAGGTAGTACCAGAGCGGCCCCTGGTTTTGTTCGACCGTGCGCCAGGCCCGACTGATTGATTGATTCACAAAATTCTCAGCGAAAAAAGTTTGCCCGTAATGATGCCATTGGGCCAGATACCAAGCGATCGCTGGCAGACAACCTAAACCAACTCCAAGCCAAGCATAACCACTGGTGAGCAATCGGGGAGTATCCCAGGCGAGAAAGACCACTGCGATCGCCCCCAGCAGCAAAGCGGCAGCGCCCTTGGTCATCGCAATCAGCGCCAGAGCAATGCCGACGCCCAAACTCCAACGCAGATTTCGTCGTGAGCGCAAAATGCACAGTACAAACAGCAAAAAGAAGCAAACCAAGGCTCCATCCAGCATAGCCATCCGCCCATGGCGCACAATGGGCAATAGGGTCAAATAAGTCAGCGCCGCAAAAATCGCCGGGAGCCTCTGGTTAAATAACTCTCGCCCAATCAAATACAACAAGGGCACTGAAAGAATGGTCAGCGTTGCCCCTGGCAAACGCGCCATCCACTCGTTGCTACCCCCCAGGTAAAAGCAAAGTGCTACCAGCCAGTGCATCAGGGGCGGCTTATTAAAGTAGGGGGTGCCATCTGCTGTCGTCGGATACAGCCAGGTCAGGGAGCCAAACGGCGATCGCGCCATTTCACGGGCGATCAGAGCCAAAACGCCTTCATCCCAATCCCGCAGGGCAACCTGACCCAGGTTTACCCACATTAACGGCAAAGCCAGCAGCCCCAAACCCAATTGCCATTGCCAATCAAGTTGACCACGACGGCGATCGCGAAACAGGCAAATCGGATTTAGCATCGGCACACAGGTGTCATTGCCAGTCGATCATAGAGCAGAACTCAAAGAGCCGGGGATTTTTTTCTGGCATCCTGGCAACCACAGGCTAAACAACTCGCAGAACGATTAGAATATATCCCAATTTCGTATAGCAAAAGTGAGAGGCCCCCGAACGATTATGGCTATGACAGTTGCAGGAATCGTTAGGGACCGCTGAGCGATCGCTGACCATTGGTAATGTTCTTCCGACTTGTCGATGACACGCACCCCTTGTGTAATCCGGTATTCTCCACTAAAGGACAGCGGAAAGATCTCAGTTTTTGCGATCGCACCCACAAAATTCTTTTCCATCTTCCATCCTTATGATAAAGGGCAACGATTCAGATCAACCGTTGAATAGTTACTCGGGAAGTCGCTTAACCCATGTAGAGTACAGCAAAAAATGAGTGAGTCAAATCCCACAGCCACTCTACTTTCTTTCAGAAAAAATCTCTCAAACCCTCAGTCACTTAACAAAAGGTCTTGGGTTTTGGCCATTGCTGAATCTGGATAGAAATCACCCAATTCATCCTCTCCCTTTGGAAAATGGAACAGGAACTCATGCTTTCTGCTCTTACAGCGTTGTTCCATGATCGTCAGCCGCAAGGATTGTCAGTGGCTTCTGCCCTGTTGGATGTTTGCTCATCAGCAATCTGATAAACTCCGCAACCTGTGCTGTACCAGACGAAACAGCTCCGACGACGATCACAATCGTCAGACCTCTCCTTAGCTCAAAACAGCACCCTGATATTGCAGAACAGCTAGTAAAACGACTGGCAAGAGCGTCGAACCCTAGCCCCCTTCAGTGAACCATCAGCTAGAGCCATTTTGCCCAAATCTGCAATCGCTCTTTCCTAATGTGGCTGACAGGTATACAGAGGGTAGCCTATGCATCGATGAAGCTTGTTCTATATTATCTGAGTAAAATTAGTTAACCAGCCAACCTTTAACACTGACTTTTGTATCAATAACGGCCTTGCTTAAAGTAGGCAGAAGCCACCCAGTAGAAAAACCTGTGACGTTCTAAGTAACGGCAAGCTCAAAGTAACCTTAACCCGGTTCAGAACTAGAGTTTTGCCTTGAAGTGCAACTGATCCAACTGATCATGGTTCAGGGCAGGTTTAGCCAGAGAATGTGGAGTTTATAGTCTGAAACCAGACCATAGAGGCTCACGGACCACAGAATCAATTCCTTTGCATTTCTATGATAAGACTTCAGATTTTTCAGTTTCTTTAATCCGTGCTCCCGATATTCCTGAAAATCGGTTTTCCTGTTCCCTTGAAAAATTGTGACTTTGGCTTTATTGTACTTTCATAAAGCTCTAATAAAAGAGTAAAAATTCTACCGATGGAGCTTTTTGTAGCATCGGTCAACAAAGGAAGGAAGCTGTGAAGCAGCCACTTTGGCCAGTCTAGGTTCCCTCGTACGGAGGATGTGGTCATTCCAGATGTGGAGATGTAGAGACAAGGGCCACTTCAAGTTGAGTTAAGTGCCGTATGGTTCTCTGTCTGTTGTAAAAGGCTACAGGGTGTGAGGCATCAGTGGTAGGAGGGTTTTCCCCACCCTTGCAGGTCGCAAAGGTGGAGCAGTGAAGAGGAGCGCTCTCTGCTCGGCTAATACAACCTTGAGTAATGAAATTCTATTGATTGCTCTCCGTCAGTGATCCGCGGTGTGTTCACTCCAGGTGAAAAACGCTTGATGTACCCGTGTTGCCAGATTCCGCAGTAGGCGACTCATTTCTGATGTGGTGGACTAGCAATTCAAAAGTGGAGGAGTTCTCTAACCCCACAGTACTCTCACAGGTTTGTTCTTAAAGTTCTGATCTTTCACTTCTCTAGGGGAGGGAACTTTGCTCATTGATGTTTTCTGATTCTACAGGGATGACATCGGAGCCGATACTTTTAATGCCATGTGGAGCCTAAAGCGTCGCCGATTCTTTGTGGAAAGGGCAAAGCCCTATAGAGAGAAAACTGAGTGTATCTCAGGTTCGCAACTTTCACCCTAAATTCCTCTCCTTCCTCAGGAGAAAGAGACTTTTAATCCCGGCTCTCCTTCGCCCGAAATGGGCGAAGGGAGTGGAGAATGTAAAGCTTTGCTTTTCCCGCAGGGTGGGGCAACTAGCAAAAGTGGGATGCCCTCGAGAAAACTTCCCAGAGATCGGTGCCTTAAGCTTTTCAGTCAAGCTTATTTCCCTTTATGGTGTGGTTTTTGGGCAACACTAAAGTAGGCAAAACGACTCAACTGTTGCTAACAGAATTTCTAATGGGAAACCACTGTTGCTTTGAAGGATCTAGTTTCCATAAGACCGTGTTTTTATCTAGGAGTTCACAATGCCAACCCTACTTGTGGTCTTAACCACCTTGTCTCCTAACGTAATTTTGCTGATTGCAGGACTTACTCTTCCAATCTATCAACGGTTCGATTTAGGTGCTTTGCAAAAGCTACCAGTGACTGAAATGATTGACCCTATGAATAAAAAATTGAACTAGGCCTTTATCTCCTTAACATCTTCATGGTTGGCCTTCTCAATAGTCTATTAGAGTTCTGGAATGTATCCCTGCCGTTATAACAATGGTGTGTTTAACTTTATTACACGAGTAAGAGCCACTTTGTTCGGTTCATCTTTTTTTGGTCATCTTTAGCTTAAATCTTATCTGTCTATTGGGTATTTTGTTAGGTGTTTCGCCCGCTGCTCAGCAGACGATTTGGTCAGTTGGTAACTGGTTTTAGGGTTCAGGAGTGTTTGTCTTTTGTTTAATGATGATCGCCAATTCTTATTATGACTTTAGGAGTAATGCCATGTTTTCACGTCATAGCAGCCAACTCTTTGACTTCACTGTCAAGGTTTTAAAGTATTTTGTGCTCACAATTTTCGGAGTGATGCTCACTTGCCTATTCAGCATTGTTGTTGGAAAATCATCCATTGCCTACCAGCTCATCCAAACCTTTACCCCTTGGTTTGGAAACTTAGGGGCATTGATTTTTTGCTTGATTGCGATCGCTGTTGTAGTCGAATCTTTGCGACATTAAACCTTCGCCAATGACCAAAGTGCTAAAAACCGCCTAAAAGCGAATTAGAGGGTTTTACCAACCGCTAATTCGCTGACCAGAAGCCTAGGCCGACAACCGGGCCAAATAAGTTTCAGGCACCTCACGAGCGATATCATAGACTGGCAGAAGGTCGTTTAAGGTTGTAAAAACTTCAAACACCTGGTCAAGCTGCGTAATTTCAAAAATCAGTCGAGCCGAAGGCGCGAGATTGCAAACAACCAAACGGCAGGTGGCATCATTAAAGCGCTTTAGCTCTTGAACAAGGGCACAAACCCCCTCGCTATCGATAAAATCTACGCCTGCCATATCCAAGATGCAAACACTCTGAGGGTGTAGTTCAACTTGGGCCAAACGTTGTTGGAAAGAATGGCTGCTTGTTGCATCTAACCGCCCTGACAAACGTAGGACGACAACAGACTTGGTTTTTTCTATAAGCTTCATAGGTTATGGCAACATCAGTAGAGTTGCTGAGTAGATTGCAGGTAAGAGTAAGAACCTAGCCCATTCACTGCCTGAATGCTATCTCAAATTGAAGAAGCTCAAACA
This sequence comes from uncultured Leptolyngbyaceae cyanobacterium, assembly GCA_938023035.1. Taxonomy (GTDB): domain Bacteria; phylum Cyanobacteriota; class Cyanobacteriia; order Leptolyngbyales; family Leptolyngbyaceae; genus DSRU01. Next base: position 46,656 of record CALIDI010000033.1, read on the forward strand.
GTGAATGGGTTCAATATTTTTATCCACAGGTTGTAAATATAGGAGAATTGACCCGAAATTCTACGGAGTTACCTTAGACTTCATTGAATCTTTGTTTTTTCTTTTAGGGATTATTACGTTCACCTGCTCGCCTGCTCTAGAGGTTAACTCTGACGGCTGGGAATATTTGACTAGACAGATGGTATTAGAAGCCTACCCCTGCTAGCCTTGACAACTAAAGTCGCAGCTATTCGGGCCAAACCGGTTTCCATAGGTTATGGAAAGCTCTGGTTTCAGTTCCCGTAGGCAGAGCTGACTCATGGCGTTGCGGGTTTAACCGCTGGACATGCTTTAAACCCCTGCTGGGAGGATGGCCGCAACAGCGTGGAAGGGGCGAGTCAATTGTCTGCTTATGAACCTTGAATTTTTGTGGAAGAGGCTTCATCTCCCGAACGATATCTTGCAAGATTTGACGAAATATCAAGAATGATTGCATGAGTAGGAGCGATCGCCCCCGCTTAAGACTAACCTGAGTCCTTATATACAGGGGTTTTCGGGTGGCTAAGTGGGTTAATGCAAGTGGCATCCCTGGCCTTCGCCTATTTTTCAGCCTCTGCTTGCTCTGAGACAATGGACAAGCGATTGCTAGTGCTGCGATAGCCGTGCCCCTCATACTCACGGAGAAATTGATATGAAATTGGCTTACTGGATGTATGCAGGCCCCGCCCATATTGGCACCCTCCGCATTGCCAGTTCTTTTAAGAACGTTCACGCGATTATGCATGCGCCCTTAGGCGACGATTATTTCAACGTCATGCGCTCAATGTTAGAGCGGGAGCGCAATTTTACCCCCGTGACAACTAGTGTGGTGGATCGCAATGTTTTAGCGCGTGGCTCCCAGGAAAAGGTGGTGGATAACATCACCCGCAAAGATCAAGAAGAGCATCCAGATTTGATTATCTTGACCCCAACTTGTACTTCCAGCATTCTCCAGGAAGATCTGCAAAACTTCTGCGATCGCGCCCAGTTAGAATCCCAGGGAGATGTGCTGTTAGCGGATGTCAATCATTATCGGGTGAATGAGCTGCAAGCGGCGGATCGTACCCTACAACAGGTGGTGCAGTTCTATATTGAGAAGGCTCGAAAAAAGGGTGAGTTGTCCCCGGCAAAAACAGAGCAGCCATCGGTCAATATCCTCGGCATTTCTACCCTGGGCTTCCATAATCGCCATGATTGTACTGAGCTAAAGCGGCTGATGGCAGATTTGGGGATTACCGTCAATGCGGTGATCCCTGATGGGGCATCGGTGCATGAATTGAAGCATTTGCCTCGGGCCTGGTTTAACCTAGTGCCCTACCGGGAGTTGGGCCGCATGACTGCCACTTACCTAGAAGCAGAGTTTGGCCAGCCTTTTGTTGATATTACGCCGATGGGAGTGGTGGAGACAGCCCGCTGCCTGCGGGCGATTCAAACAATCTTGAATGCCAATGGTGCCACGATTAACTATGAAGACTACATCCAGGAACAGACGTTGCATGTCTCCCAAGCGGCCTGGTTTTCACGCTCGATCGATTGTCAAAATTTGACGGGCAAAAAGGCTGTCGTTTATGGCGATGCTACTCATGCAGCAGCAATTACCAAGATCCTCTCGCGGGAAATGGGAATTCATGTCGCCTGGGCTGGCACTTTCTGCAAGTATGATGCCGCGTGGTTTGAGGCGGAGGTTTCCTCCTTTTGCGACCAAGTGCTGGTGACAGAAGACCATACCGTCGTCGGTGATGCGATCGCCAAAGCCGAACCTGCTGCCATCTTTGGCACCCAGATGGAGCGCCATGTTGGTAAACGGCTGGATATCCCCTGTGGGGTGATTTCATCCCCCATTCATATTCAGAACTTTCCCATCGGCTATAAGCCTTTCTTGGGATATGAGGGAACCAATCAAATTGTGGATCTGATTTACAACTCCTTTACCTTGGGGATGGAGGATCACCTGTTGGAGATCTTTGGTGGCCATGATACGAAAGAGAGCATCACAAAGGGGATTTCGGCAGACTCTGATTTGACCTGGAGTAAAGATGGGCAGGCCGAGCTGAACAAAATTCCTGGCTTTGTGCGGGGTAAGGTCAAGCGGAATACGGAAAAATTTGCCCGCGATCGCGGCATTGAGGTGATTACTGCGGAAGTCCTCTATGCTGCCAAGGAAGCCGTTGGGGCCTAATCGGGGTGAGTTTTTCCTGTTGGCAAGCGTTCCTGTCCCCAGAGTCTCAAACATTCTGGGGATTTTGCGTAGAATGCCCTGCTGTGGCTCCAGAAGTCCGCTCAAGCCAGCTAGGGAGTATTTGCCAATCAAATCGGTATCAAGGCATTATCCATCCGTCGGGGTTTCTATAGAGTGTTGGCTAATTTTTAGCCTTACCGATCTGGCCAAGCGATCGATTTATTTGCGGCAGCAGCGGGTATAACTGGCAGGGGACGCCCACCAACGAGCCGCGCTGGTGGTGCATTGGAGGAACGTTAAAATGCAGTGGAACGGGGATCGGGCATTGACTTGGGGGCGAAAGGTGACGCTGATTTTAGCCTGTAGTGGGCTGGCGGCTTTCTTACCGGCGGCCTTGGGGCAAACAGCAGAACGCATTCGCCTTACCCTGGCGCCTCTAGAAATTACGGTTTCTATTGAATCTTTGGAGGTTTTTGCAGAGGAAGGGCAGGTAAGGCGGGATCTAGCTCCCTTTGTGCGCCGCCTCAGCCCGGAGCAACGCAAGCAGGTGCGATCGCTGCTGCAAAAGCGCTTTGATGTAGGGCCAACGACCATTGCCCGGGCTACCTATTCTCCCATGGCTGAGTCTTTTTTACGGCGGGTAGGTTTCTTAATTCAGCAGGATGCGCGAGCCAATGGATTTTATGCCCTGCGGGCCGCAGCGATTCTATCAGCAGCCGATAAAACCGAGGGTTTGACAGTTCTCAACTTTTTGCGCCAGTTTCCTGGACAGGATATTCGCATCGATATTCGCGATGTGCTGTACATTCTGCGCGAGTTTCAGACCCAAAATGCCTATCGAGATGCAGCGATTCAGGCGATCGCCCAGCAAGCAGCCCAAGAAGCCGCAACTCTGCCCTCTGCTAGTTTGCACCAGTTTCCTGACCTGCGCCAGTCAGGCCCTTACCCCGTCCTTAAAAAAACCGTGACCTTTGAGATTAATGCGGTTCGTCCAACGGGGGTTGGGTTTGCCCCGACATATCCTCTGCTGGTAGATTTTTATCTGCCTGATCGTGCTCCTACCCCCCTGCCTCTAGTTGTCTACACCCATGGCTTTGGGGCCAATCGGTTTAACAACGCCTACGTGGCTAAACATCTGGCTTCCCATGGGTTTGCAGTCGCCACTCCAGAACATATCGGGAGCAACCTGGAGTATCGCACGAACTTCTTACAGGGCAAGGTGAGCGATATTATTAGCCCGATTGAGTTTATCAGTCGCGCTCTAGATACGACCTACCTGTTAGATGAACTGGAGCAGCGTGACAAAACCGATCCGGAGTGGCGGGGCAAACTCAATCTAGCCCAGGTGGGCATCATGGGGGCCTCCTTTGGGGGCACCACCGCTCTGGGGTTGGCTGGGGCAGAAATTCAGAGCGATCGCCTGCAAGCGGAGTGTCAGGAAACAATCCCCATTTTCAGCTTGTCTCCGCTGCTGCAATGCTACGCCCAATACTTACCACCCGCTAACTATAGAGTGCGTGACCCCCGAATTAAGGCGGCCTTTTCGGCCTATCCTCCTAGCGGCATTCTCTACGGGCCAGAAGGTTTTGGCAAAATTGAGATTCCGACGTTGATCCTGACGGGCAGCCATGATGTGGTCATGAGTCCAGCGGTGGATGACCAGATCCATCCCTTTGTTTGGCTGAAAACACCCCAAAAATATTTGGCGTTGATGGTACCGGGTACCCATTTTTCTAGCAGTGCCGAAGCCGCAGAAGCGATTCCAGAATTTATGCGGGGGCCGGCTCTAGATGTGGGGCGTGGTTATCAGGCGGCTTTAAGTGTGGCCTTCTTTCAGGCCCATCTTGTGGGAGATCCCCGCTACTTGCCCTACCTCAGTGAAACCTATGCTAAAACCATCAGCCAGCCCCAACTGACGCTGAATATTGTGCGATCGCTGACTTCTCAGCAACTAGAACAAGCCTATGGCCAAACACCACCAAAGCCTATCGTGCCGCCCCCGGTTGTGGCAACCAGTCGCCGCCGCGAACCCGTGTTGGATGAAATCCGGCGATCGCGGGTGTTGCGGGTGGCTCTGCGTACTGATGCTGCGCCTTTTGGCTATATCGACGCCCAGGGGCAATGGGTTGGCTATTGCGTTGATGCCATCAATGCCTTGCGATCGCACCTAGAGAGCCAGCTTAATTTGCCAGCAGAATCTCTGGATGTCGTGCGCTTACCGACAAACCAGAGTAATCGGTTGATGCTGGTGCAACAGGGAACTACGCATTTAGAGTGTGGCCCCGAAGCTGCCCAGCGCGGCCAACCTGTTGCCTTTTCCCAGCCATTTTTTGTTTCTGGCACCCAACTGTTAGTTCCCGCCGGCCAGGAAGCCACCGTGTCTCCCAAGAGTGCAATCAACATTGGTACCCTGAGTGAAACAGCAGCCAGCGCCGTAGCTAGGGCCTATCCTAACGCTCAACGTACTGCTTACTTGACGGCTGGTGAGGCCAATGCAGCGCTTCAGGCTTTGCAACAGGGGCGATTAGGGGCCGTCGCGGATGATGGCATTTTATTACTGGGCCGATTAGCTCAACGGAGTCTGGCTGTTGACTCTTTTGCTGTGGTACCGCCCAATCCGCTAGATTGTCGGTTTTATAGCCTGGTCTTACCCCCGGGGGATAACCGCTGGCAAAGTACAGTCAATGCTTTTATTACCAGTACCCAGGCCAGACAGGTGCGCGATCGCTGGTTTCAGCAGAGCTACCCCACTGCTATCCCAATTCTGGAGTATTGCAGTCACCCAGCCCGCCAGTAGGAGCCGCACCTTTTAGCTGGGAGCAGGGCCAGAACGAAGGCAACATTTCTCAGCGACTCTAACCACTCATCCGCCCATCGCCTCGGCTACTTCGTTAGGGCTGAGTGGGAAGTTGTTTTAGCTCCTGCTCTAGTTCTTGGGGAGTGCGGGGCATCCAGCGATCGCCCCGCAGTCGGCGCAATAGGGCGATCGCCTCCGCTCGACTCTGGCCTGTATTGGCCTCATAGCGTTGCCAAAAATCATTCCACCAGCCAGGGGGTTCTTGCTTATCCCCGTCATATTCAGTGGGTCGGCCAGTGTCACCACTCACGACCAAACTGCCAACATAATCTGCATCGTCATAGACGCGGGCGATTTGCTGACGAATCTCACGCATATCAGATTCGGTAAGTTCTCCATCGCTAGTCGCCTTATAGAATTGCACCGTTACTCGCACTGGAAAGCGGGGGTCTCGCTCAATCGACAGGTTGTCAATTTCCGTAAAAGGCCCCTCAACTCGCCCATGCCCAATCACCGCATCTTCTACAGTACTCCGTTGGGACTCTAGCAGAGTGATGCCCGGAGCCGCAGCCGGAGCCGGCATCGTTGCGCGGGGGCGTTCTTTTTGTTTCAGTGGCACCTGAATCAACAGCACCATATTCAGACCACTTTCGCCAGCGGCTTCAGCACTGGGTTCGATCGGCTGGCTCGGTATGCGCCCTGCCCCCGGCTCAAAATCACTACGGCGTTGCCCGGTCAAACTGGCGCGATCGCCATTTTTATTAAAAAACAGCCGTTGACCCCAGGTGCGTCCTGCCTCAAACCCATCCCGCACATTGTCGATCACCGTCACGCTCGTCCCTTCTCGTGTCGCCAAAATTGTCAACACCGCCGGGTCACCCTTAACAGACTGATAGTTAAACAGCACCGGGTTAAATTCTGCTTTGGCTCCCTTGGGAATGGGCAAAAAGCAAGCCTGGGCACTAACCAGAGCATGGCTATCTCGCTCCGCCACTAAAGAACTCTGCTTGCCTTTCCAGGATTGGGGGTTATGCAGATACTTGCGAAGGTCGCCTAAAAATTCCTTTAGGGATACCCGTTGTAAAGCCTTGCCTTTTTCGTTGCCGACCAACAGATAAAAGCGATCGAGGGGAATATCTGCTGTTTTATCCGCAAAGTTGGGATGACGAATCACCGGCATCAGACTTAACTCGTACTGACCGGTTTTAGGGTTTTTCTGCTGCACCTGAATCGTCATGTCACTAATGTTTGGCCCCACCGCAGACCCTTTGTAGCGCCCAGTATCTTCCCATGTGATATTGAGAATATTGAGGTCATGCCGCCGTGCCATCTGCTGCGCTTGGGGATTTTGCACCATGCGAACAGTCTTGCGAATCACTTCGCTGTAATTGTAGTAACTCACCAATTCACGGGGGTCAGGGCGTTGGTTTGCAGTCATCAGCGTTGTCGTAGGGCGAGAGTCAGGAACGGCTTGAGCAAATAGGGGCACGGGTAAAAGGGTTAACAAAGTGAGTAGCAAGGTTCGCATAGCTTCAATTCTCCATAACCGCACATTGGTGACACCACTCACCAACAACCAGCGAATTGTTGTTCAAAACTAACCTTTGTCGTTAATCTACGCAAACAGGTTTCGATTTCCGCAACAATTTTCTTAAGAAATAAAGCGTGTCTAAGTCCAGCACTGGAGCGTTATCTACCAGGCAACAATCACCTTCAATCCGGTCGTGGTTCTGGCCACCTACATGAGTGCTGTTAGTGGTGTAAGCCTATTCTTTCTGCTCGAACATTTTGAACTCCAGACTTTCACTCCAGGCCAAACCTGATTGACTGACAAAAACTGGGCACCGGGTGGTTGAAACCGTTGCGACATCAACGTAGTCGGCCTCCGCTAGTTTTCTACCCTTACCGAAAACCTGCGCAGGCGGGTTTTGCCTCTGTAGGCGCGGCTTCGAGCCGCCAGCACAAAAAATTTTGTCAGTCAGCAAGGGAGTTGGCACTGTATCGGCAAATTTGCTCTCTTCAGACAATGCCATACGTTTCATCGCGCTCTGCAAAACGACAACCCTCAACTCTATTTACCAACCCTCGACTCTAAACGGCTCGCGTGTTCAGGCGCATCGAGATAATGATTGCTCATTTGTCAAAATAACGATTGACTGGTTAATAATTCATTCCTCACTTCACCCCAAAAAGTCAGAACTCGTCGACAGGTCTATGAGAGTTTTGCCAGCGATCGCAATATCGCGGCATCCATGATCCAGCAAAAGGTGAGTATCGCTAATAGAGCATAGGCAATCAACCGTTCCCGCCGGGTTGGGCGACGCCATCGCGGTAACTTTAATAGCATTGCGAATACATGAAGCCATCGATTTTCTTGGTTAGTCATCAATCTTTTTTCCAAGAACTGCTACAACCAGTTTCTCACTAACACACAGGCTACCCACCCCTAAGGCTGATCGGGGCATGCCTGCAACCGCTCAAGCTAGGGCAATGACAATAATCGGGCTTCTACCCTCTGCCAAGTCACCCCGCTTTGGATTTTAGACGTCTGGTGAGCTTGTCGAACGATTTGCGGTTATGGCTAACAGCAGCTCTGCAACGCTAAGTGTGCGGTTGGGTAACTGCTGCATTCTTTGCTTCAATTGGCATTGTCCGGTTTCCCTGTTGGCTAAACCGGTAGCCTGAGTAATTGCTATGGTGAATGATGTCGCTATTTGGTTTGATCTTGCTCGACAAGACGCGCCCGGATATTGGTTAAAACCATCTGGCTGTTGACCGGCGATCGCGGCAGCGGTAACTCTAAATTAGGCCAGGTGGGTAAATCCGTACAGGGACACTCGGGACTACCAATTCCTGCATCTCGGATTGGAACGGGCATTGTGCAACGGGCACAGGGAAGAATTTCCCAGCTAGGAGAAAGAAGGTCGCGAATCGTCTGGCTAGTGCCTTCTAAATAACAATCCCCTGCATCTGCCTGGCACAATTGCTCCCAGCAACGTTCAAAGGCAGAACTGTAGTGATCGCCCTCAATCACCGGATGGGGAAGCATAACCTCTTGCCCCTTATGAACGACAACACCCTTGCCTAACTGAAACCAGTAGGCGAGATACTGACGCACCAGTGCTTCGGATGCCATAGGAACTCTAGATGACCACAATTACATCCTAGTACCTGCATCAAACACGCGAACATGTGCAAACCTTGAGCTTTTCTTAAGTTCCATTGAATAAAAGCCTGACGCCAGCTTAAAGTCTCTACCTTAGAAGGCTTTGGTCATAGGATGCTGCGGCTAATGGTTGAACGAACTTTAGAGAATACTGCTCACTTGATTGAACCGACGCTCCAACCGATCGCGTCACGCTTGTGCAATCACAAGCATCACCTAATCTTCAAGCGCTAGGGTAGCCGCTACTCTCAATCGCTCTTTCTGCAAAAGCGACCCGCTTTGTGCAGGCAGCTAACTTAGTCATTGGGTGGGATGGCTTTGAGGACTAATCAGGTGATTCAACCCCCGCTCCCAAGCAATCAGGATTCAAGCAGCAGTCAATTTTGGCCTGCTCTTACCTCTATCAGAAGCCGACTGCGCTAGTGGTTAAGCGTGGGTAGTCCAGGAAATGATGGGCTTGCATAATCGCATAAAGATTGACTTCTTGCTCTAACAGACAAGCATGCCCGCTGTTGGGTAATACAACTACTTGGCTCTTGGGTAAGAAGCGCGCCAGGCGATGGGCTTCTGCAACCGAGGGCAGCAGTCGGTCTGCGCCACCCGCCAACCACAAAACTGGTAGTCGAATCTTCTGAAATTGCGTTTCTTGAACATCAAACTCGTTAATGAGCGAGAGTCGCCAGATAATGGTTTGCTTAGGGACAGACTGAACCGCCTTTAACAGCGCTTGACGATTTTCGAATGATACTCGCTCTGGCTGAATGAGAAGTGGCAATAGTGCACTCGCTAGGGTTTGAAAAATGCTTTCAGGTAACCAGTGAATCATGGCCTGACTACTTAACAAAAGCAGGTTATCCCGCATTGTTAAAGCCGGATTCACCAATATCATTCGTTGCAAAAGATTGGGTGCCTGTTGCACTACTTTTAGAGCTAAACATCCCCCAAAGGATTCGCCGCACAAGTAGACTGGGCGATCGCCCGATTGTTTTAATTCTGCTTCAATCAAATCAATCACCCGCTCTGCCAACTCCTCCCAACGGGTTTGATCCGTTGGTGGAATCGCTAGGCAGCGCACATCAAACAGCCTTTCTAGCCCCTCGGTTTGGGTACGCAAGAGTTGCCCTGTTCCATCCATCCCTGGTAAAAATACAAAGAGCGGCAAGTCAGGGCGTAGGGTTTTAGGCGTTAAAAAACAAGATAGATTCGTCACCATAGCGGGCTGAAAAAACGAGCGTGTTCACGAGTGGCACCCATAAGTGTCTTGAATCTATCGCCGTCGTCGCCAGATTAAGGACAGGGTGCAGGAGTAGAACCCTTAGCTGGGAGCAGCGCCCCCTTTACCCCCAAGGCATTAGGCAACCTAGCAATAGCGCTCCGCAAGACACTGGGGGGAGACCAAAGGAAGGAGACAGTGAGCGAGCAACTGGTCAAGAAGAAGGGGTTGATCGTAGTGGGGGCAGTGTCTGGTAGACAGGTTGCGCGGCTGCTTAGCCTTTGACGTCTGGCGTCTGGCTCTAATAAAGACTGCGTTATCACAGGGTTTTCTAAGGCTGCACCCAAGATCGCAAGTCTGCAATCCAAGACCCAGAATAGGCCTGCCATACCCCTAGTAGAACCCTTGTTTGAGTAAACGATGCACCTCATGGCGGCAGGCTTCTGTAACTTCGTTCACCAGCGATCGCGCCTGTCTGCCGTGATAGTTTTCTCGTTGCGAGGGTTGAATGCGATAGGGACGACCCACTAGAATGTTGACTTGGTGGTAAACCACCAGCGGATGCCAACCGGGTTGATCAAACAATGGCTCTGATGGATCCACCAGGCTCAAAAGCCGTAGAGGAAAGGCCGCATTCGTTGTTTCCTGGCAGGCCGCGATCGCCACGGGTAGAATAACTAAATCTTGAATCGGTGCTCGTAACGCTAGATGGGCAAACCCTCGATGAAACTCACCTACCTCTGTAGGCTTTGTCTCTTTGACGATGGGTGCCGCCCCTTCAGGAAAAATACCCACCACCTGCTGCGCTTGCAGCGACTGCACCACCTGGCAAAATAGACGGCGGCCCCGATCTTCTGGCGTATCGAGCGGAAAGCAACCGAGAAACTCCAATACCTCTCGCATCAGCGGAATCCGACTCATATAGTGGTGACAGGCAAACCGCACAGGCCGATTGACTGCCGCCATTAACAGAGGCGCATCCATAAAACTGCGGTGGTTACTGACCACCAACATCGAACCCGTCGTCGGTATTCGCTCAGGATACAAAACCCGCATCTGCGTATCTAATGCTGCCAAAAAACTGTTGGAAAGCATCAGGGGAGTCGCTGGAAACATACCGGAACCTGCCAAAAAATTAGGGAATAGGGGGGTTCTCTGGAGCAACATAAACTGAACTAAAGGAAGAAAGGCAGATTTCACTTTGGGTTCATGAATGAGAGGCCTTCAGCAATCCGCATAGAAATCACAGCAGGGTTTTCTAGAGCCAAATCTACGGATTGGGGGCATCATTCCCGCCAAAAAGCGCGGTCATTCAAAACCTATTAATTAAATTTTAATTTTTATAACAGCTTTATTCATCCTTAGTTCCAACTAATCTTCCCCTTTACATCAGAATATAAGTAAAACTTATTGCCAAAATTAGTTTGGCTCTCCTGGCTTAACTGTGAGCAAAGCCAGTTTGTACGATTTTCTCGTTCCCAAAACCACCCAGAAGGCTCGATTTCCTTGAGACCGAGCCTCACGGGTCGCCCAAAATGTAGAAGATGTTACTCAGTTTGAGCGTTAGGGAGTTTTGTTGAACAGGCGATAGGGTGAGGAGAGCAGGTTCTCTAGCACCTATGCCCTAGTAACGATTCGCAAACTATCTTCAAAGTGCATCCCAGTTTCGTAACCTACCTTGCGGGAAGCAAGCTATACCCTAACTCGCTCTCCCAAACCCCTATTTACGGGGGGCCAGGGGGGTGAGAAAAGGGACTTTGAATCTGGCTTCCCTGTACCTATTTTGGAGAAGGGGGTGGGGATGGAGGGCTTTGCCCGCAGGGTAGGGCAACTTGCAAGAGTGGGATGCCCCAGTGAGCTTTCTGACTTAACTGTTGCCATAGGCAACAAGAAACAGGGAGATGGCGATATTCAACACTCAAAGCTTTCTCCCATACCAGCTCTGGAGTGCCTGCCGATGCACCTCCCGCCAGGGAATCTGCTGTTCACGGGCGATCGCAGCGCAATCCTCATATTCTGGTTGTACGTTTAGTGGCGTTAGGTCATGGGGATAGCGACGGGCGACCTTGACCCGCACCATGCCATAGGCCGTTTGCACCGACTCCAGTTCACGCCACAGGGCCGTTCGTTGTTGCAGACTGCGACGAACACCCAAGGTCGTCGTTTCTTGAAAGATCGTTTGCTCACAAATCTCTATTTTTTCAGGCGTGCAAAGAACGGTGAGCAAGATGCCAGGGCGCGATTTTTTCATGGCGATCGCCTGGGTAAAAACATCAATTGCCCCTACTGCAAACAAGCGATCGTAGAGATAGCCAATTGCTTGAGGGTTCACATCATCGATTTGAGTCTCTAACACCGCTATCGTTTCTTGCCCAGTCAGCTTATCCGGCGATCGCCCATCCATTTCCGTAACCGCCTGCTTCCTCGTAGTTAGCATAGTGTCATTGCCCTGGTCTCCTAACCAGAGCCGCAGCATATTTGGAATTGGCAAGTCGCGATGCCCCGCTCCTAACCCCACTGTTTGCAGCACCATCGCCGGCGGAGGCCCGAATTGCGTCGCCAGAGCAACGGCGATCGCCGCGCCGGTTGGGGTGACTAACTCCCGTTGAATCCCATTGCTATAGATAGGCACCTGTCCTAACTCAAACAACTTCAGCACGGCTGGAGCTGGTACCGGCAAATGACCATGGGCAGCGCGAATCATCCCCGCCCCAGTGGGCAAAGCAGAGCAACAAATTCTATCCACTTTTAGCCAGTCAAAGCCCAAACAGGTACCAACAATATCCACAATGGCATCAGCCGCTCCCACCTCATGAAAATGCACCGCTTCTGGCGCAATGCCATGAACCGCACCCTCCGCTTCAGCTAACCTCCGAAACACGGCTAGGCTCCAACGCTCTGCTCGGGCCGGTAAGGCGGCAGCCCTAATCATTTGCTCAATCTCTGGCAAATGGCGAATCCCCCCCGGATGATGAGCAGTGGCAGTGGTTGTTATCGCTGTTGCAGAAGCATGGTGGGAATAATCATGACTAGGGTGATCATGGGAGTGGCTATGGCTGTGAGGGTCATGGGAGTGGCTATGGCTGTGAGGAGCATGAGCATGGCTATGGCTGTGGGCGATTGACTCCGCTGGGTGGTTTGCCCTGTGAATCGCCATAAACTCTGGCCCGTCTTCCCCTGCGACTTCCTCCACAAATCCCTGAGGCGTGTATAACTCGACATGAAACTTGGTCGCCCGTTGCCCATTGCGCAGAACGGTTTCACTCCGAAGGCGATATTCCTCCGCGATGCCTAACTTTGCCAGTTGCTCTGTCAGATACGCCAGCGGCACCCCTGCATCTAGGAGCGCCCCTAGGCACATATCCCCTGCAATTCCAGTCGGGCACTCAAGATAAGCAATTCTAGTCATGATCTAGCATCAGATAGAGAAAAAACAGCGTCAGTAGTGATAAGAAAAACCATGCTCAGCGTTAGCTGCAACCAAATTACACGAAAATAGGCATGTTAATTGGGGGCGCACTCCCTCCTTATTCTGCCCTCTTTGGACTGATGTAGGTAAATGAGATGTAGGTAAATGATTGGAGGGGGTGTCTCATTCTCAGGATCTGGCTCAAACTTTCTAAATCAGGGAATAAAGGCAGATTGGAGATGAGAGCATCGTCGTGCAATGCAGACAAATGAGTCCGGGTGCGTTACTCCTGCTTCTCATTCAGATCCTAAAGCCTTGCTCCTCTTCTGAAAATTGGGCGATCGCCTTTTGCAGGTTTCCAGAAATTGCGCTGTTGGAAGATCCGATGTTGTTTTGGTTTCTTGTTTTTCCCTTGTGCTAAAGCAAATGTCTACGCTCTATACTCTTCATCCCCAAAATCCGCAGCCACGAGTCATTGATGAGATTTGTGCAGCCCTCCGATCAGGAGCAGTCATGCTGTATCCCACAGATACGGTCTATGCGATCGGCTGTGACCTGCATGCAAAAAAGGCAATTGAGCACGTGCGTCAGATTAAGCAACGCTCTAACGAAAAGCCTCTGACATTTTTGTGCTCATCCCTATCCGATATTTCCTGCTATGCGATCGTGAATGATGCAGCCTATCGGACAATGCGGCGGCTGATTCCAGGCCCCTATACCTTTTTGTTACCAGCGACAAAGCTAGTGCCTCGTCTCGTGATGCACCCTAAACGCCGCACAACAGGGATTCGTGTTCCTGACAATCCCATTTGTCAGGCGCTTTTAGAAGCCTTGGGAAATCCCATTATTTCGACTTCAGCGCCCTGGCTAGAGAGACATAATGACCAGCACGAAGTTGTTACCAATCCGCCGGCTCACTCCCGCTATGAGCTATTTGATCGGCTAGACAAACTGGTCAATATTACAATTGATACGGGCGTTGAGCCTGGTTATCAGGTTTCTACAATCTTAGACATGACCACCGAGGAACCAAGTATTCTCCGGCGAGGTCTAGGATGGGAGGAAGCATCTACCTGGGTTAAGTCTGAATCTTAAGCCACCTGACGAACTGTCTATCTGCGTTGGGGTTTGATTTGATACTGGAGCAATTGTCTTCTACGCACAGGTTACTGTTGGTAGTGACTTCCCAGAAGAGATGAGAATGCGATCGCTCATGCCTCTTTACGCCGTCAGTCTGGCAGGATCCGGCAACCACCTGAGAAAGTGCCATAGTATCAACCGGTTTACCCGAAGCCCAGTATGGCCGCCCTGTAGTTATCGACAACGATAGCGGAGAGCGCTGGCAACCACTTGAGCGCATTAGACCGGGGGCAGCTGCGATTCTCCTAAGTTTTCTCAGCGAACTAAGCATCGCGATGTGAAGTTTAGATGAGGAATTTGGGATTCTTTCGGGGTTTACCGCTTGAACCTGCGTTTTGGAGCAATAGTGAACTCGGTAACATTTTTCTCTCGGCAAAAGCTCTTACCCGCTCTTCTCCGCTCGCCGTTTTTTACCTCGTTTGCGTGCACTACCATGAATGTCGATTTCACCCCTCCCTGTTCCGAGTCTTCCTTTGTTGAACCCTTCGCTTCTGCGCCCTTCGCAAAAGACGATGCCTACTCTAACAACACAGGCTTGCATTCTTTATCGGCTCAGCCGACAACCCTCCTTGATGCTGACACCTTGGCAAAGGTTTTAGCGAGTGAACTAACAGCCGATTTAGAGCTAGCTGAGAGTGCAGTGACACAACTTGCTTACCGGATTGCTGCCGAGGTTGAGCGCATCTGCCAAAAAAGCGGGCGAATTCAGGCCTCGGGGCAAGGGCGCTCTTGGCAGTTGTCGTTGGCCAGGCATCGGTTACAGAAGTGTCGTAACTACTTCCAACTAGGGTCGCGTCGCGGGCGCGTCGAGCTACATAGTACTCTTGGATCAATGATTTATCGCTATGTTGCACCCACTCGTTTACAGTTGGGGTTTCAAGCACGCTACAACCTGATTGAAGATTTTTTGCAGGCTTTTTACGGAGAGTCGCTTAAGGCATTTCGGCGCGAAAATGAGTTGGGGGATACCTATCAACCCCGTACCCGCCTGGAATTGGCAGAATACATGGCCTTTACTGAACAGTATGCTAAGCGCCGTATTTCCTTACCAGGGGGACAAAATCAGCAACTGATTGTGTTGAGGGCGCAGCGATTTGGGCAACGCCAACCCCAGGAGGTATCGGTTGATATTGAACAGGCTCTAGAGTCGCCCAAGGGAGAGGATGCAGAGTCCCATAACCGCACCCCGATCGCCCAACAGGTGCGGGAACAGTTGGTAGCAGATGGGGCCGATACTTCCTCGGAAGCGGTCTTGCGCGATCGCGTCATTTCTGAGCTGGTTGCCTATCTCAAATCTCAAGGCCAAACCGACTGTATTGATTACCTGACGCTTAAACTTCAAGACTTATCAGCTCCTGAAATTGATCAAATTTTGGGGCTGACTCCACGTCAGCGCGATTACTTACAACAACGATTTAAGTATCATGTTGAGCGCTTTAGCCTTTCCCATAATTGGAAGCTGGTACACCAGTGGCTAGGAGCCGATTTAGATCAAAACCTGGGCTTGTCAGGGCAGCAATGGCAAGCGTTTTATCAAATGCTAACGCTGGAGCAGCGACGTCTGGTGGAGTTGAAGCGATCGCAGGCCAGCGATGAGGTGATTCTGCGCGAGCTTAAGCTAACACCCAAAAAACTCCAAAAACGCTGGGAACAGTTGCTCGACATGGCCCGACAAGTTCGTAACCAAAACTAAAGCCGTTATCAAAAAGAGCCTTTTACCAACAGGGAAATAACCGGATTAGAATCCGGTTCTAATGGATTCTAATGGATACGCACTGTTATCAGGCCCTGAAGCGATAGGCTAAGTTTAGAAGTTGCATAGCGTTGTTTCAATAGATTTGACTAATCTCGTCGCGGTTTTAACCGCCGGATACGTTTCAAATGCCCTCTAACTCGATGGATACCTGTAGCAATGCAAGCAGTCAAAACCATACTTGCCTAGGTATCAATTTCTTGGGCGATATAAACTCAGTTCAAGACGAAATGCAGAGACGAGTCCTCTGGCTATCAGCAAAATCCCACTTTTTAATCAACTGTCTTGAAACATTTGCATAGTGTTGTGTCTGGTGACTATAGTCCAGTCACAGCACCATTAAAAAATCCAATAGAAACCTTAAATAATACTGATAGCGCCATCGAAAGCCGCTAGAATAATTGGCGGAAATCTACTTCTGGGCTTTCTTGCTCCTGGGTGTCTTCTTTGATGATGAGCAACTGCTGTGCGCCAATAGTCTTTACGGACAGGGTTGAGCAGAGTCTGAAGCGAGTCTCAGAAGGCTGACCAGCAGATGTTTTTGTGGTTCGCGATTTCATTTTTTGTCTACAACTGATACGCCTTTGTCACAACTATCAACTATAAGGAGTCTATCAAAATGTCAGATTTGAATCGGGGAATTATGAAGTTTGAAGGAGCCGATAGTACAGTTGCTATTTCAATTTCGGCTGTTTTGATTTTAGGTAGCATTGTGGCCCTGGTGATTTGGGCATTAAGCGCTGCTTACGCAATCTAGTCATCTAATAGCCAAGAACCTTTTCCCAATGCCTGACAGTCTGGGCATGAAGGGTTAACTAGGCGATCAGCCAGGAATCTTTCCCAGCAAAATACCGTGATACATAGGTGAGCCTAAGTTAAGCGCACCTACCTAAATCGCTAAGGCAAAGCGACTCGTCCCTTAACCATTTTCAAGTTTTCTATTTTCAATCACCAGAGCAAGGCTTACTGTAGGTATGCCCTTTCGTTTTGGTTGATACAGGTATGGAGCTTGAGTTTATTCCCGTAGAAGATTTTTACTTTGCGCTGACTTTAACCGTGCGTCCCCTGCTTGACCTTGATCAGCCTGGGTTAGCCGGCTATGTTCAGCATCAGCTGTCTCAACGGTATGGGCAGCCTTCTACAGTTGCAGCGGCCAGCCAAAACACTTACAACTACGTGTTTAGGGTCAACGGAGTGGACAATAGCCCCTCTCCGCAGCTAATTCTATCTATAGCTGATTGGCAAAATAATTTGCGGATCAGCAGCGACTATGGCTGGAGCCTCGATAAAGACCGTAAGCCCATTCGTACAGCCCGGTTTTCTGAGAGAGCCACCTTTGCTAAGCAAGTAATTGCCTACATTCAGCCGTGGCTAAGTCTACCGATCAACCTAGCAGAACACTTGGCTGAAAACGATTGAGAATGGAATTGAAAGTTGTCTTACACAAATGAATAAGCTTCAAAAGCCGATGCTACCCAAGGAGCTTGACTGGACAAACGCTACCCACGTCAGGTGATGGACTATTCGGAGCATCCGATCAGTTGCCCCTAGTGACAACCTAATAACCAACCTAATAACTTCAAGTAGGCTTACCAGAATTGCAACCGCTGCCAGCAAAGGTCTGGCAGCAAGCTAAACAAGGTAAATGACTGCTAAGACGAAGGAATGGTGAAAACCGCAGAGTCTCAAAGTCAACTCGTCGCCGTTGATGTAAGCGATCAGTCGGGTATCTACGGATTTGTTGTCTGGGCCGCCAATAGTTGCTTCAGCTTTTCTAACTCCTGTGCCCAACGGGGGTCAGGTTGCACGCTTTCATCCGAGGGGCTGGAAGAAGGTTTACGGCCACCTTTGTTGTTACCATTGCCCTTACGACGGGCAGTCGCTGCTACTGGAGCCTCGCTACTGCGCTCAGCAGTGTCCTCTGCGCCGTCTTCTTTCTCCTTCTTACGCGGTTGAGCACGCTCAACCTTAAGGTTGCTCTCCTTCAGCAAAAAGCCGTTAAAACGCTCAATGACTTCATCAGCCTGCTCCTCACTTTTCACAGTAACGAAGCCAAAACCTCGACATTTATTGGTTTTGCGGTCAGTAATAATCTTGGTAGAGACAGGGCTGACTTCTGAGAAAACAGCCTCTAACTCTTGCCGATTGAGTTCTTCAGGTAAATTGCCAATGTAAAGACGAACGGACATGAAAGGAGTACCTCCAGACTGGATGAGCTAGCTCACAGATGAATTGACAGGCATTGGCTCAAACGAAACATAACAAGCCCCGAACCTACTAAAGTGACGAAGCACTATTGCTAGATTGCCAATTTCCCATGGGGTGTTGCCAAAAATCTTTTTCCAATGGCTTGCTGTTAAACGGCTTGGTTTAACTACTACACTTGAGCAACCCAGACAGAGGGTAGCTAAAAGTCGGATCATTAGCAAGAAGGGAAACAAATGGACTTTTCTGTAGATGTTTTACTAATTTTTGATGCCATCCACTAAGGTATCATGCGAAGCGATGCCTCAACGAACCAAAGCCAGAATTCTTGCCAGGTTAGTGACTAGTCAGGAAAAGGCCGGTGATAGGTAAAGATCCGAGATCACTTCCTCAGATTCCTGTAAGCTTTAACGCAAGTAACCTCAATTGATCATGTAAAGAAATGTAACATTAAGTCTCTCAGGAAGCAAGGCAAAATGCCCTATTCCACCTTATTTATTACTGAGGATTATTACTGAGGCAACGGATAGCTTCCAGCATTCCTCTGGCTTTGTTTAAGGTTTCTTCATATTCCTGCTCTGCTACCGAATCTGCTACTAGTCCTGCGCCGGCTTGGACGCTAACGGTGTGCTTGCCGTTGCCCTGGTGACGAACCACCATTGTGCGAATGGCGATCGCTGTATTCAACTGCCCTTCAAAGTCGTAGTAGCCGTAGGCTCCGGAATAAGGCCCTCGGCGGCAGGGTTCCAGTTCATGAATGATCTCCATCGCCCGAATTTTGGGTGCCCCACTGACCGTGCCAGCGGGAAAGCAGGCCTTTAAGAGATCCCAGGCAGTTTTATTAGGAGCAAGGCGGCCAATCACATTACTAACGATGTGCATGACGTGGGAGTAACGCTCAATCAGCATGAGGTCATCGACCTGAACGCTTCCTGGTTCGCACACTCGCCCCAAGTCGTTGCGGCCCAAGTCTACCAACATGACATGTTCAGCCCGTTCTTTGGGATCCTGAAGTAAGTCTTGAGCCAGGGCCTCGTCTTCTTGAGGCGTTTGGCCGCGGCGACGGGTACCAGCGATCGGGCGAACGGTTGCTGTGTAGCTTTGATTTGTAGGGTTGCGGTCGGCTTTGACCATAACTTCAGGGCTGGAACCAATAATTTGCCAATCGCCAAAGTGAAAATAGGCCATGTAGGGCGAAGGGTTGATCAGTCGCAGAGACCGGTATAGGGCAAAGGGGTCGCCTGCATACTCTGTCGAAAGTCTTTGAGAGATCACCACCTGAAAAATATCACCTGCCTGGATATACGCCTTTGCCTGCTCGACATGAGCGCAGAACTCTGCCCGGGTCAGGTTGCTGGTGAAGGGAATGGGTGCGGCTACCGTTGCTGTTGGAGGATTCCATTCAATTAGGCGGGCCTGCTCAGACAAGGGCGATCGCAGCTTGTTTACCAGATGGCGGACACGATCGCAGGCTTGCTGGTAGATGGTGGGCAAATCCATACCTGGGGTGCGCAAGTCAGCATAGGCCACGACCCAAATCTTGCGTTTTACCTGATCGAAAATCAATAGGTTATCGACTTGTAGCCATAAGCCATCAGGCAGATCGGTCTCTGTTGCTGGGTAAACCGGTACCCGTGGCTCGATCCAGCGAATGAGTTCATAG
Organism: uncultured Leptolyngbyaceae cyanobacterium; assembly: GCA_938023035.1. Lineage (GTDB taxonomy): Bacteria > Cyanobacteriota > Cyanobacteriia > Leptolyngbyales > Leptolyngbyaceae > DSRU01. The sequence goes on from CALIDI010000033.1 coordinate 66,199, forward strand.
CCCCAGAAACCAAACAAGCCGCCGATACCGGGCGGTAATTGGGGCAGTTGCAGGGGTTGATAGGCGGCCAAACAGGCGTCAAGCGCCGCAAAGGGATCGCCCTCAAATACTTGAGTAGTACCGTCCCGGTAGGTCTGCACTGTGCGATCACCCCGTGCCTCTAAAATCCACAGGGGGTCACAACCCAATAGGCTATAGCGCCCAATTTTTTCACCCCCTTCTACCGACTCCAGTAAGAAACTGTAGGGCTGGCCAGCACAAACGCGATACCAGGCAGATACGGGTGTATCGAGATCTGCCACCCATTCTTGAAAAATTGGGACAAAGTTTTTTTGGACGCTTAGAGCATCTTGGGCCAGAGCTTCAAATTGGGAGAAGTCAGGAAAAATCATAGGGAGCAATGCCAGAGGTTGCGCAAGAGCCAATCTTATCGCAGCTTAACCGAAGCATCGAGAAATTTTCTACCCATCTTTCCCGCCCTAGAATAACGGATTGAGTCACGGGCTAGCCTGCGACTGAGAACTAGCCCTCCTGCCCCTTAGCAATCCGGATTCTATCACCTGAAATCCGACCACTGAGGCCAAGAGAACACAGAGCCAGATCTCGGTGCCCTTCGTGTCTCTGGGGTAAAGCGCTCAGGTTTTCAGTCCGTTGAATTCATGGGGTGAATTCATGGGGCTAAAGACAGAACCCCAAGCGACTCCCTGATGAGCCGGATGCTGAGTATGTTTGTATCCGTTTTACCGCTTGATTTATCGGTATTCCCTAATTGAGGGTTGCCTATGGCTCAATCTGCCCGGGGTTTCTAAGAAATCAGTTATCCAGCCGGCCATTAATTTTGGCGTTGAGGCCATAGACTTCACGACGACCGACCAGCGGCACCAAGGTTACTTCCTTTTCATCTCCTGGCTCAAACCTGACGGCAGTCCCCGCTGGAATGTCAAGCCGCCAGCCCCTAGCCGCTGCTCGATCAAAGGCCAGGGCAGCATTGACTTCATAAAAATGGAAGTGAGAACCTACCTGAATTGGGCGATCGCCTGTGTTGGCAACCGTTAACGTGGTTGTCGGACGGCCTGCATTGAGTTCAATTTCACCCTCATCAATCAGCAATTCTCCAGGAATCATCTTTTTCTCCTCTCCCATAGGGGTTCTAGATTTGTTGAATTTTAGCCCGTTCGAGTTTCTGCATTCTTGGTGATCAATAACACTCATGCTCAAGAAAATCTAGCCCTCTAGGGTGCTTTGGGAATCAAAAAAGTGGCGCAAGCTACCTTTTGTGCTGCTGGCATGGGAGCGTTCATCGGCCTGTTTGGCGATGACCGTTTTGAATAAGCGACCTTTTGGCATAGCGTTTATCGCTGATCGCAAATTCGCTACACTGAAGGAGCTTCTGACGTAACCAGAGGATAGAGTAATGGTTGATCAATTGTTGATCTCCGATGAAGTGATTCCTCCTGATGCGAGTCAGCTCGTCACTGAAGACGATACCCCTGTGGATAATTTTGCTTCTGAAAAACAACAACGGTTGTTGGTCGGTTCTCTTTACAGTGCTTTGTCAGGGCAGCCTTTCTTAGCCGCTGCGAATGTAGGCATCTACCATACGACTAGTCAGCCAGCTATCGTTCCAGATGTTTTTGTAAGCTTCGATGTGCAAGTGCCCGATAATTGGTGGGAAAAACAGCATCGGTGTTATCTAGTCTGGAACTTTGGAAACCCCCTGAAATTGTGATTGAGATTGTCTCTAATTCAGTGGGTGGTGAACTCGCAGAAAAATATCAGATTTATGAACATATGCGGGTCAGCTACTACGTGGTTTATGACCCGAACCAACAACTGAGCGATCGCCCTTTGCGCATTTACGAGTTACGGGGACAACGCTATGGGGAACTAGAGGAACCCTGGCTCGACCCGTTAGGATTGGGGCTAACCCTGTGGCGTGGAACCTTTGAGGAGCGACAGGATGTGTGGCTGCGCTGGTGCGATCGCTGGGGGGCACTCCTGCTCACAGGCGATGAGCAGGCGGGTCAGGAGCGGCAACGGGCTGAACAAGAACGGCAACGGGCGGAGCGAGCCGAGCACATTCAACGAGCGGTGATCGCTCAGTTGTTGAGCATGGGAATGGCTCCCGAACAGGTGGCAGAAACCCTTGGTTTATCCTCTCAAGACATCGAATCAATCGCCCAACCATAGACACCGATGGCACACAGAGTGAGGTCGCTTTCTAGGGGTGCAACCCTAGTAAACTCAGGCATCAGTCTGGTTACCCTCCCCCCCTTTCTTGAATGCCCATTAGGGCTATATCCCTCTTCCACTCTGAAAGAGGGGCTTCGAGTCGTCTCCCTTGATGGAGAAGGCAATGGGGAGTGAGGGGGCGAGTCCAGAAATTTCTGCCATTCATTACTAGGGTTGATGCATCTGGGCAGGGTAGTCGATTCCGCCCATCCTCATTCATCCCATTTGGGGTTTGCGATTTTGGAGGGTAGAAGCCTGACAGCGCCAAGTGTTCAGCCAGATATTTGTTGTATCCGTGTTGCAATCAGTTTTACAACCGCATGACCCGATAAGCTCACCTGTATCACCTGTAGGAAGGTTTCAGGACTGGGCAACCTGCTCCAGATAATTTGCGATCGCCCCATGCACCAGTTGACTCACCGAGACACCCTGGGTTTGGGCCAGTTGTTGTAACTGGGCGTAGATTTCTGGGTGAATCGTCACCCGGTGACGCCCATCCTTTTTAGCCACTTTTTCAGTAGAGTTGGTTTGCAACGAAGCGGGGTCGTAGGTTGCAGCAAAGTGATGAAGTGCCTCTAAACCGACGCGATCGCAAAAATCGCCAAAGCTTTCGGCGGGCTTGCGACTTTGTTTGAAGTAAACAAACAGTGGCTCAAAGGTCGTTTCTAGCTCGCTGATCGGCATTTTCTCTAGATAGACTTGAGAAAGGCGCGTTTGGTTTGGGGCTGCTCCCAACCAAACCTGATACTGATCGGGGCCATTCCCTACCAGCCCTACCTCCGCCAGGTAAGGGCGGGCACAGCCATTAGGACAACCCGTCATCCGAAAAATCAGCGACTCGTCTGGCAACCCAACTTTGACTAGAAGCGTCCGAAGTCGTTCCAGAATGGGGCCAATCACTCGCTCAGACTCTGCATTTGCCAATCCGCAGGTTGGTAACGCCGGGCAAGCCATCGAGTAACGTTCTAGCCGATCAATTTCAGTCTCGCGCCGGATGCCGTGGCGGGCTAGGATTTGCTGAATCTCTACCTCATTTGCTGGGTCAATGTCGTAGAGTAATACGTTTTGGCTAGGGGTGATCAGCATTGGCAGGCGGTAGGTTTCAATAATCTGCTTCAGGGCTGTTTTTAAGCGGAAATCCCCTGCATCTTTAATGCGCCCAGTGTGGATATTAATCCCCAGGAATCGCTTCCCATCTCCCTGATCATGCCAGCCGAGAAAGTCAAGATATTGCCACTCTGGTAATGGCTTAAATGGCTGGAAGGGTTTGCCCAGATAGTGTTCGGCTTGACTTCGGAACCGCTCTACCCCCCAGTCTTCAATCAGATATTTAAGGCGGGCATGGCGACGATCGCTGCGATCGCCGTAGTCACGTTGGGTGGCAACGATCGCCTTTACCGCATCATAGACATCGGCCTTATCGACATAGCCAATTGGGTCGGCCAGCCGTGGAAAGGTTTCACTTTTACCGTGGGTGCGTCCCAACCCACCTCCCGCCAGGATATTAAAGCCCTCCAATGCTCCTTGCGCATCCGTCATCACCACTAGGGTTAGATCCTGGGAATATAAATCCACTGAGTTATCCCCTGGCACTGTAACACAGGCTTTAAACTTACGCGGCATGTAGTGAGCGCCGTAAATCGGCTCTTCACTGTTGTGAATAATCGTGCCTGTTCCGTTGCGTTGCCGGGCCGCAATCACCTCTGGGTGCTCTTCCCCTGTAACAAACTTTTCACCATCCAGCCAGATTTCGTAATAGGCCCCGGTCTGAGGTGTCAGCAGATCGGCAATGCGGTTGGCATAATCTTGCGCGTAAATGTAGGCTGGGCGATCGCGGTAAGGGGCCGGTGGAGCCATGACATTGCGGTTAAGGTCACCACAGGCTCCTAAGGTAGAACCCATACTTTTCACAATGGCCGCGATTGTTGCCTTCAAGTTCTTTTTCAGCACCCCATGCAGTTGAAAACCCTGGCGCGTGGTGGCCCGCAGCGTACCATTTCCATAGGTATCCGCCAGCCGATCCAACGTTAGATAAAGCTCTGGAGGAATAAACCCGCCAGGGCTACGGGTTCGCAGCATCATGCTGTAGTCCTTCTCTTGCCCCCGCACCCGATTATCGCGGTTGTCTTGTTGATAGGAGCCATGAAACTTGAGGATTTGAACAGCATCCTCGCTGAAGTGATTGGTATCAAGGGCTAATTCGGTCGCAAGTGGCTCACGCAAAAAGTGACTGCGTTCTTTAATGCCTTCCACTTTAGAGGGCTTACGGACAGCAGGCTGAGTCGGAGTAGTAACCATTGGAATCGGCTAGAAAAATGAAGGGCAGTTAAATAAATTGTGACCAGCAATTAAAGAACCCTTTGGTGATCGCCCTAAAAACTCTGGGATCACAAAAAGATTTGCCGGTAACTCGGTCGGAATTACGAGGAATCTCATTTTACCACCGGACTCCTGGAGCAGACCAAATTCTCAAGGAACTCTGAAGAAGTTGACAAGAAATGCTGCTAGGAAAAGCCGTGCTTAAAGCAGACAGCAATTCTCGATATGAGGATAATTCTCGTCTAGATGGTTGAAGTTAGCCATCTGCAATGGCTCGAACCGGCATTCTGGGGTGCAGGTAATTGAGTCAGAGGAGCATCCGTAGACACTGAATTAGTATAAGTGCTTCAAAATAAGAACTGCTGTAAAGCAGAAGCACGGATCGAATCCAAAATGCCAAATCTCCCTGACTTCTTCCTTTCTCTACTCTCTCTATCTGCCTCCGTCAGCTCCTAATTATTCTCTTCTATACCATTCATGGCTCTTAAAATTGCCTGTTGACTCACATTCTGATAAAGCGATTTGAGATATTCCATCGCTGTCTGAATGGATGTCTGAGTTTCAGCCGCACTCAGAGGCGGCACTGGCTTCATAGGAATTGGGCCTAACACATCTAAGACCGTCTCACTACTGGGCGAAGGCGCAATCACGACGAGAGAGGGTTCGAGCTGTTGAGTGTAGTGCCAGAACCGTTCTAGGGTCAGATCTGGAGTTGTAGACACGGGAACATCCATCTCAGCAGGATTGACCGGGGGGGCTACCTCTGCCTCTGTCTCTGTTTTGCTGCGCATCTGTCGCAGGGCTTCGATAATCTGCTCTTTGCTGCGTCCCCGTAATTGAAACAGCACAAAGGGATCTTCGCTGAAGCGATCGCCCAAGCGATAATAAACTGCGCCAATGTGTTTACAGGGATTGGCCGGATCTGGGCAGGAGCACCGACTGCGAATATCAAACTTGGTGAAGGGAAAGAGACTTAAACCATTACTCGTAAAAACTTCTTCAATGTTTTGGGGCATTTCGCCAGCTAACAACTTCGCGGAGAAAATGGCCCGTTCCGCCATCGACTCCACAACATAGCCCCATTGCTCATCACTAAAAGGTTCCAGAGAAATCGACACCTTATAGGGTTCGGGAGCCGTGCCTTGTACCAGGGCCACCACCTTTGCCCCCTTAAATTCTAGGCTGAGGACGTTCCCTTCCCGCGCATAGACGCGCGCGCGGGCTAGCCTGCGCGCATAACCAAAGGATTCGAGCACATCGATCCAGCGCTGTGCCCACCATTCACGGCTGGGTTGGCTATAGGCATCGGCCATTGGCAACTCCTTTAGCACAAGCAGACAATCGTTTCTATTCTACCGTGGTAGCCCTATGGCTGGGGTTTATCCAAAACTGTTGCGAAAGTCAGGGCTGCAAGAGTTGGAATCCAAGACTCTGAGGCTGAGCTTGCAGCGATCGAAGATTGGAAAACGCTCAACAGAAGCCCGGTTGTTAGACGATAGCCCTGTTGAAATCTTAAGGTAGGTTGCTGAGTGTCTTGGGGTATCGAACTGGTGCAAGAGTACGTACAGTCGTTAGGTTGAAATTTTAAGGTAGGTTGCTGAGTGTCTTTGGGGGGCAGGGGGTGTGGGGGCCTTAGTCAAGGTTTTGCCTTGTACCCTCCCTTAAGTCGGTCGCTAGGGCGATCAAACAACGACTCAGCCATTCCGACTACACCGACAACTGCGATAGATTGAAGACGGCTCATCTTTTCAACCGATTTCGACCATCCCAACTCTAAATCGTTTGACTGAGCGCAGCCAAAGTCTAGAATTTTTCAAATCTGTGCCATGCCAACCTCAATCGAGCCGATGCCGCCCTATGCCGCTCTCATTTTTGACTGTGATGGCACTGTTGCGGATACTTTACCCCTCCACTACCAATCCTGGGCAGATACTGCCCGCACTTATGGCATTGAGTTAACGTCTGAGTGGTATTACCAAAGGGCTGGGCTTTCTTCCCTGGAAATGGTGAAGGTGCTCAACGAAACCTTTAACTGCCAGCTCGATCTTGAGCAGGTCAAAGCGGAAAAACATCGTCGCTATCAGACGTTTCTGCATCTAGTGCAACCGATTGCGCCGGTTACCCAAATTGTTGAACAGCACCGGGGTAAAGTGCCGCTGGCGATCGCCTCTGGGGGAAGCCGCGCCATGGTTGAAGCAACCCTGACCCAGCTTGAGTTAATCCACTGCTTTGAGGTAATTTTGACCATTGAAAATGTCGCTGAGGGTAAGCCTGCCCCCGATTTGTTTTTATTGGCCGCGCAAGCTCTGGGAGTTTTGCCGAAAGATTGCATTGTCTACGAAGATAGCGCGGTTGGGTTAGAGGCGGCCCGCCTAGCGGGGATGCGCGCTATTGACGTGAGACCCGTGTGGCGACCGCCCTGTTCCCAGGCCAATGGCATCCAGCGCTAATCTCCAAGCCATTGCCCTCAGAGTCATGCCCTGATGCTGTGTGTCTTTTTTGGTGAGCTTCAGGTGATCAAATTTTCAGCCCTTCTATGAACCGTTGACCACTATGCCAGAGGTGGTAGTGTCTATTGACACCAGCATCTCCTGAAGAGCTACGCTAAAACTAAACCATGCTGTTTCTTTCAAAGCTGGTTCCCCTTTTCTTTTACCCTCTGGGTCTGGCCTGTTGGCTGTTGCTGGTGGCCTTGGTCATGCTATGGCGCAGGCGGCCCCGGTTGGCTGGCATCCCTGTAGGGTTGGCTTTAGTACTGTTGCTAACGGCCAGCAATGGTTGGGTTACTGAGGGGCTGGTGCGATCTCTAGAGATGCGGCATCTACCCGCCACAGAGTTGCCTAGCGCCGATGCCATCGTCGTGTTGGGGGGATGTACACGCCCTGCCTTTGTGCCCCGCCCCTGGGTTGATTTGAGCGAGGAGGGCGATCGCGTGCTCCATGGTATTCGCCTCTATCAACAAGGTAAAGCCCCCAAACTAATTTTGAGTGGCGGTAGAATAGAGTGGCATGGGGGTGGCCCCGCCGAATCAGAGGATATGGCTGCTATCGCTACAGCCTTTGGCGTGCCAGCAATGGCAATCTTGCAAGACCCGACTTCGCTGAATACCTATGAGAACGCTGTGAATGTCAAGCAGATTCTAGACCAGCAAGGAATGCAGCGGATTCTGTTGGTCACCTCGGCTCTGCACATGCCGCGATCGCTCCAAATCTTCCAAAAGCAAGGAATCGATGCAATTCCGGCTCCTACAGACTTTCTGTATACCCAGGATGAACGGCAGTTCCTCAGTCGTACTCCCCAGGTAACGATTCTAAACAGTCTGCCAGAGGCTGAGCGACTGCGCATTTTTACCCGTGCCTTGAAGGAGTATTTAGGGCTGTGGATTTATCGCCTGAGGGGTTGGGCCTAGGTTGACACTGACGCTCGAACCAAGTCTAATCTCATTGCTCTATTTGCTTGATTATGGGTTGCTTGATTATGGGTTTACCTATGACCGACCGACTATCCATCCAACTGAACCCAACAATGCCCCTGACGACACGTAACCCAGTTTTACTTATCCACGGCATCTGGGATACAGGTGCGATTTTTGCTCAGATGGCCCATCACCTCACCCAGAGGGGTTGGTCGGTGCACACCATTGACTTGGTACCCAATAATGGCGACGCTCCCCTGGAACACCTAGCTGAGCAGGTTCATCAGTTTGCCCGTCACACCTTTGGCAGCCAGCCTTTTGATCTGGTGGGTTTTAGTATGGGTGGTATTGTCGGACGCTATTACGTTCAGCGGCTCGAAGGAATTAACCAAGTACAGCGCCTAGTGACCCTCTCTTCTCCCCACAATGGCACGTTCACGGCCCATGGCTATTTCCGCCCTGCGGGGGAGCAAATGCGAATTAACAGTCCCTTCCTCCAAGATTTAAACCGTGACTTACATCAATTGCAGCAAATAGACTTTACCTCGATTTGGACTCCCCTAGATACGATGATTCTGCCTGCCAGCAGTTCGGTGCTGCCAATCGGGCGACTGATCAAGCTATGGATCCCCCTGCATGCCTGGATGGTTTCTGATAGGCGCGGAATTGAAACAGTAGAGCGGGTACTAGCACGACCCTACCGAGGTCAAGAGCAGTCAGGTTATGTCTCAAACCCCAATGCTTTGAGGGCGATCGCCTGAGCCTGGGGCATTTGTCCATAGCTAAACACATAGGGCAAGTCAGCGGGCAATTCAGGGAGAAATTGCTCTAGCACATAGGGGCTACCATAAACTACTAAAGCCTGGAGCTGATCCGATTGCAGTAAAAAGTTCAACCAGACTTGAATCGTGTGAGCTAGACCGGCACTGCCACGAAAAGGGTTGCCCCGGACAAAAAGTTGTAAGAGGGTGGGAGACCAGTGCTGAGCATCCACCATATTAAAGGGAAAGGCCGGGGAGCAGTGATCTACCCGTTGCAGTTGGTAGCCCTTTTGCTGGGGTAGGGCGATCGCCGGACTATTGTGTTTGAGATAATCACAATCGGTTGCCTGGTCTAACAGTATTAGGTTGCGGCAGTTTTCACGCCATTTCCTATAGTTTAGGCGCGAGTGTTGGGGTTGATAAACTCGCAGAGCACTGTGCACAATATTGCCTACTAGGGCGCGGCTGGCTGGCTGTGTTAACGCCGCCACAAATCGGGCAGGTTCCAGACTATGGGGCACCTGCTCCCAGCTATGGGAAAAATTCGCTTTGAGTGAGGGGGTAACCACTCGGTGTTTGGCCCGCCAGATCCGCTCGACCGAAGCGTGAATGCGCTCAGGGGCGACCCGGCCCGCTGCTACAGCATTACCAATTGCCATGATTGCCCCCTCTGGGTCACAGGGCATAAGCAAAATATCAGCACCGGCCTCAACGGCCAAAACGGGCGCTTCGTTGGCTCCATAATGATGGGCGATCGCCCCCATGACCAACGCATCTGTCACAATCAGGCCCGTGAACCCTAAGTGCTGCCGCAATTCCTCTGTTAGAATCCGGCGGGATAAGGTCGCTGGGAATTGCTGGTCAAGGGCGGGGATTTGCAGGTGGGCGCTCATGACCGCATCGACACCCGCCGCGATCGCCGCCTTAAAAGGGAGAAACTCGACGGTTCGCAACCGTTCCCGATCATGGGGAAGGGTCGGGAGATCTAAATGCGAGTCGATCGCCGTATCGCCATGACCAGGAAAGTGCTTTGCAGCCGTTAACACCGGGTATTGCTGTACACCGCGAATAAAGGCCGTTGTTAACTGGCTCACCAGGATTGGAGATTCTCCAAAAGCACGAACATTGATAACCGGGTTATTAGGATTGTTATTGATATCCACAACAGGGGCTAACACCCAATTCAAGCCAATGGCTTCTGCCTCTTGGGCGATCGTTGCCCCCATCTGCTCCGCATACTGGGTTGCCCGTGCCGTATCAGTCTGGGCAATTTCAGCCAGCGCCATCGGCGGTGGAAACCAAGTGGCCCCACTAAACCGCTGCCCAACCCCCTCTTCTACGTCTGCGGCCAGCAACAGCGGAATGGCTGCCCACTCCTGCAATTGCTGACTACGCAGGGCGAGTTCTGCTGCACTGCCTCCCACTAAAATCACCCCGCCAACCCCCAAGTCTGTAACCCAATGCTGCAGAGTGGCAGTTGGTGGTTCCCAGGCGGGATATTGGATTTGATGATCAAACAAAAAGCCAGACGCCCTTACCACTACCATCTGGGCGATCTGTTGAGTGAGTGACAGGCTATCAATATCTGGCATCATGAGCGTTCGGTAGATTAGGACACACGGTCTAGGGTACCGATAACTGGATGAATTTCCCAGAGGGCGCATCCCATCTTTGCGGATTGCTTAGCGTTGCCGTTCCGGGGGGGCAATATTAGCTGGCCGGCGCATTGCCTCTGCTGTTTCAGGAGTAGCCCGTTTGGCAGTTTCTCCTGCAATGGGTGCAACAACAACGGCTGGCTGTTCTGTTGGGGTTTCACTCACAGGGCGCGTACTCATCCGATAGGAAACCCAACTCATTCCCCCAGCTAGTAATGCCGCATAGCCGACATAGAAGTAAGCCGGGTGGACATGAATCCCTCCTGTCTTGGTTTGGGGTTTTTGCCAGCTTGGCAGCAAGGTTTGGGTGATATCTAGCTGGGGCAAAGAGCGCGCCAGTTCTTTGCCATCTAGCCCTACCAGATCCCCAATCTGGCGAATAAACCCCTGCACATAGATGGCTTCTGGTAGGCGCTCTAGGTGTCCATGTTCCAATGCTTCAAGCTGGTGCATGGGAATTTGGGTGCGGAGATGGATCGAATCTAAGGAAATCGATTTTGCCACCCGACATTGGTGCAACTGCTGGCCAATGTGTCGCACTTGAGCCTCCCAGGCCTGGCGACTGGCTAAGGCTGCTTTTTCTCGCTTGCTCAAACGCTTACTGGCTTCCATGGGTTTAGTTACCACCGGCTTGGTTGCAGCGCCGAGAGTTGTCACTGTTGCCGGCGCTTGGTGTCTGGATGCGGCAGGCGTTGGGGGGGCAGGGGGGGCATCTGGGTTTGGCCGGGGTGAGGCTGGAGCCGCGGCCACTGCTTCGGTAATTGGCGCAGATCTGGGGGCAGCGGGCTTCATCTGAACCGTCACGGTAGCAGGATTTGTCATAAGATTTCGTGCCGTCGTCCGAATCGCCTCGCGGACGATCGCCTGCATCATCCGTTGAATTCGATGGCCTAAATCAGTCGGTAATGTTTGTAAGTTACCAACAATGCGCTGATACAAGTCACTGTGGCAAAATTCTGCTTCGATTTGATTGAGGATTGCTTGAAAGTCCTCATTGGCAGTTGTTTGAGGCAAAAAGCGATTGCCTGGCTTTACTTCAGTTAATGTATAGGTCACGCTCACAATCCTCTTGCGAATGAATCTAGAAAATAAAGCCCAGTCAGCTTAAGGGCAAATCAACAGTTCACACCTGTTCAGTCAAGGTCGCTGATGAACAGCCGCCCGCTCATCTGAATTCAGCATCAGGATGGCAGCGGCCTACTCTGCTGAACAGTCATTCGCAAAAGGTTACTTAACATCCGGACGATCTTTCAACAGCACGCTCAATTGTATTCAGCCCAACCTGCAAGTAGCCAAAACTTCAAAATTTGGCGGTTTGCGTAGAATAACTAGAGATCCTGGGCACTCTATAGAAAAATTTGAATCCATGTTTTGCCTTCTCGATAGGCGTTAACCTGGTAATCCTTGTTTGGGTAAGCGTATAGGTTGTTGAGGGTTGCTATTTTGCAAGGCAGTAGGCAACGCACAGCGACTCCTCAAGGTAGAAAATCCACCGATCAAACTGCCAATCTTTAACTGCCGGGCGAGTCCGTGCATTTCTGCTGGTGTTAATCGAACTAGTGCTGATGGGGTGAAACCCGATAAGGCACCCGCAAAGTGGATTTGTCAATTGGGGGGCTTCCTCAAAGCCAATCTGCTCCTAACGGTTTATCAGGCTCTAACCTCAAGATGCCGATGTTGAAGAAAGTCAGGTGCTCCAAGCCTATTTTTGATCGCGATCAGGGTCAGAGCGTTGATTATTTGAAGAATGGCTGGGGGGCATTCAATGAAAAAAGCATGCTTGGATAGGAGAAAATGCTCTACCAATGGGCTACGCCAACACCAAATCTGCTGAGCAGTAGAATCCTCAGCAGAGGGGCGAAACGCTCAAATCCTCCTGATTTCAGATAACCGGAAACCCACTTATGCTTGAAGCTGTGCTTAAAACCTTAATTGAGCAAGGATTTTTACCCTTATTCAACAGCCGCCGGGCAGTGTTACAGGCTTTGGTGTGGATGGGGTTGTGCTTTTGTTTTGCCAGAATTGGCTTAGCATTAGCGGCCATTAATGGTAATGCGTCACCCTTTTGGCCCGCTGCTGGAGTTGGGTTGGTGGGTGTTTTGCTGGGTGGCTACCACTTTGCGGTTGGTTTTTGGTTGGGTAGCTTTCTCTCAGAACTTACCACCCATCCTCTGACATTCACCAATACGGTCGTTGGAGCCTGTTTAGCACTCGGTAATTGCCTCGGTGTAGTACTGGCAGCCAGTTGGATGCGTCGTTCGGTGGGGGCGCGATCGCCCCTTGAGCGAGTCAGTGATATTTTTCGGTTTGTCCTCATTGCTGTAGTACTTAGCCCAGCTATTGATGCCAGTGTTAGTTCTCTGTCCCTATCCCTGTCAGGCAAAACCCCCTGGGCTATTTTTACAACCCTCTGGTCTACCTGGTGGATTTCAACGGCGATCGGAGTGCTCGTTTTTGCGCCTCTACTCTTGGCCTGGGCTAGAAGTGCAAGTTCCCTAAGGCAACTCCTAGCGCAGCGCTGGCTCGAAGCGATGGTACTAATTTTCTTAGTCGTGGTGGTGAGCCAGATTAGTTTCGGGGGGGGCTATCCTATCATCTATATGCTGATTCCCCTCTTAGTGTGGGCCGCCTTTCGTTTTGGCTCGGCGGGAACAACCCTCTTGGTTGTGGTGGTGTCGATTCTTTCCCTGGTGGGTACTATTCGGGGGTTTGGGCCGTTTATTCGAGAGTCGCGTTTAGAATCATTACTGCTTTCTCAGTCATTTGTGGGAGTCGTATCCTTGACCTGTCTGGTGCTACTGGCAGTTATTCATGAAAACCAGCAAGGGAATGCCCGTTTAAAGCTAGCCAATGACCAGTTGCAACAGGCTCAAATCGCCATACAAGAAGTGAATGAGCAACTAGAAGTCAAAGTTGCTGAACGAACCGCTGAGCTGGCGATCGCCAATGAGGAAATCACAGCGCTCAACCACCGACTTAAAGCCGAAAACCTGCGCATGAGCGCCGAGTTAGAAATTAGTCGCCAACTCCAGCAGATGATCTTACCCAAAGAGCATGAATTGGCAAAAGTTGCCGATCTAGATATTGCAGGTTTTATGGAGCCAGCCACGGAAGTCGGCGGTGACTACTATGACATCTTGACCCAAAACGGCAGCGTTAAGATTGGTATTGGCGATGTAACAGGTCACGGCCTAGAAAGCAGTGTAATTATGCTGATGGTACAGATGGCTGTAAGAACGTTATTGGCCAATGGGGAGACAAATCCTAAGAAATTTTTGATGTCAATCAACCAGGCAATTTACGCGAACGTTCAGCGGATGAATCTGCAAAAGAACCTGACACTTTCCTTGTTAGATTATGAAGACGGCTACCTCAAGCTGAGTGGTCAACATGAAAATGTCATCCTGATTCGAGCCAATGGAGAAGTCAGAAAAATTGATACAGAAGAGCTGGGATTTCCCATTGGTTTGATTGACGATATCAGTGGAATGGTTGATCAGATTCAGATACCAATTGATTCAGGGGATGTCATCGTTCTCTATACAGATGGCATCACAGAAGCTGAAAATCAGCACCGCGAGTTGTATGGATTAGAGAAACTATGTCAAGTTGTCCAGCAACATAGCCATGGCTCAGCTAAAGAAATTCAGCGGGCAGTAATTCAGGATGTTCAACGTCATATCGGGCACCACAAAGTTTATGATGACATTACGCTGGTGGTATTAAAGCGAAAATAGAGGGATGTTTCTCTAAATCGCTGACCGCTGGCCAGGGCCATGTCATTAATGGGTCTTTCTAGGACTGTAGGAAAGTCAGAGATCGCAGCGAGATCGTAGGTTTTGCTCAAAATCCCAACCAAAAACGCTAATCTGGTAAAGAATGCTGTCTATCTTTAGGTTGAAGGCAGCTACACTCAATTGCTGTAACTTCTCTTACCAGTCTTCCTATGTTTGAAGCCCTTAGCGATCGCCTCGAGTCTGCCTGGAAAAAACTGCGTGGGCAAGACAAAATCACCGAATCCAATATTAAGGACGCGGTGCGGGAGGTGCGACGCGCGCTATTAGAAGCCGATGTCAACCTGCAAGTGGTCAAAGAGTTTGTTGCCGAGGTTGAGCAGCGGGCCTTGGGCGTCGAAGTAGTGGCTGGAGTTCGCCCTGATCAGCAATTCATTGAAGTGGTGCACAATGCCTTAGTAGAGGTGATGGGAGGAGATAATGCCCCTCTGGCCGAGGCAGAAACGGCACCCACGATCATTCTGATGGCGGGCCTCCAGGGAACAGGGAAAACAACTGCCACGGCAAAATTAGCGCTCCACCTGCGCAAAGAAAACCGCAGTACACTGCTGGTGGCAACGGATATTTACCGCCCGGCTGCTATTGATCAGCTTATTACCCTAGGTAAACAGATCAATGTACCCGTGTTTGAGCTAGGCAGCGATGCCGACCCGGTGGAGATTGCGCGTCAAGGGGTGGCAAAAGCAAAGGAAGAGGGAATTAACACTGTCATTATCGACACAGCCGGGCGACTCCAGATTGATCAGGGGATGATGGCTGAGTTAGCTCAAATCAAGCAAACCATTCAGCCCCATGAGGTTTTGCTAGTCGTCGATGCTATGACGGGGCAGGAGGCTGCTAACTTAACGCGCACCTTTCATGAACAAATTGGGATTACGGGAGCCATTCTCACCAAGATGGATGGGGATACCCGTGGTGGGGCGGCCCTTTCGGTACGCCAAATTTCTGGGCAACCAATTAAATTTATTGGGGTGGGTGAAAAGGTCGAAGCACTGCAACCCTTCTATCCTGATCGGATGGCCTCGCGCATTTTGGGGATGGGGGATGTGCTGACCCTGGTGGAGAAAGCTCGGGAAGAGGTGGATATTGCCGAAGCTGAGAAAATGCAGGAGAAAATTCTCTCTGCCAAGTTTGACTTCACCGACTTTCTGAAACAAATGCGCCTGCTCAAAAATATGGGTTCCCTGGGCGGCATTATGAAATTGATTCCTGGGATGAATAAAATCTCTCAGGAACAGTTGGATAAGGGCGAAACCGAATTAAAGCGGGTTGAGTCGATGATTAACTCGATGACCGTTGAAGAGCGCAAAAACCCGGAGTTGCTGTCGGGTTCTCCTAGTCGTCGTCGCCGCATTGCGAAAGGGTCAGGGCATTCAGAGCGAGATGTCAGCGATCTGGTCAGCAAGTTTCAGAAAATGCGCAATATGATGCAACAAATGGGCAAGGGCGGCTTTCCTGGCATGGGCATGCCGGGGATGGGCATGCCGGGGATGGGTGGTGGTATGCCAGGTATGGGCCTGCCGGGGATGGGCGGCTCTCAGCCGGGTTGGCGCGGCTATAGTGGTGGGGCAAACCCAGCGAAGAAGAAGAAAAAGGAGAAGAAGAAAAAGGGGTTTGGTACCCTATGACCGTCTTCTGCTGAGGCACTTTCTTGAGTGAGAATGGGGGGCGACTGTCAACCAAACTTGGGTGTGCGATCGCGCCAGGCTTGTCTATAATCAACGCCATTGCGCCCCCCTTTGAGTATGAGTTTTATCTCTCCTACCTACGCCCTGTTTTTGCTCAGTGTGATCTTGCTGTACTGGTTGGTGCAGTCTATTTGGCTCCGCCTGTGGGTATTGCTGGCTGCCAGCATTGTGTTTTATACAACCCAGCAGCCCTATTATGTGCCCCTGCTCGTGGCTAGCACCTGGATCAATTATCAGCTTGGGCGAGCGATCGCCCTGCCAGCCGATTGGCGCGATGATAACTGGCCAGTTGCTGAGCGAGGGTGGCAACGGCGACGATGGTTTTTACTCTGGCTAGGGATTGGGCTGAATCTGCTCTTGTTATTGGGGTTTAAGTATGTCCCCTTCTTGGCTACCGTCTTGGCCGATTTGCTGGGCTGGGAAGCCCTGCCTCAGCAGGTAACCCGTCTCAACATTCTGGTACCCCTGGGGATTAGTTTTTTTAGTTTTGAGTGCATTGCGTATCTTATCGATGTCTACCGTGGATCGCCTGCCTCTCAGGAGTTTCTGCGGTTTTCGGCCTACAAGCTATTTTTCCCAAAATTAATCAATGGGCCGATTACCCGCTACGCCCCGCTGATCAGCCAGATGCAAGGCCAACAACTAGCCATGGGCGATCGCCTGGCGGAGGGGTTGTGGCTACTTGCCTGGGGTGCAACTAAAAAGGGACTATTGGCTGATAACCTGGCGACCCCTGTTAACCTCATCTTTGAAAATGCGATTCGGGCCGGCAGTGGGGATTTGTGGCTGGCAACCATTGCCTATGGCTTCCAAATTTATCTCGATTTCAGCGGCTATGTTGACATGGCGCGGGGAAGTGCATTACTGCTGGGGTTTGAGTTGCCCCTTAATTTTGATTTTCCCTATTTCAGTACCAGCATTGCCGACTTCTGGCGACGCTGGCACATCACTCTAGGCGACTGGTTGCGCAACTACCTTTACTTTCCCTTGGGGGGTTCGCGGCAGGGGTTAGCCCGCACCTGCTTGAATTTATTGATTGTGATGGCGATCGCCGGAGCCTGGCATGGAGCGGCCTGGGGCTTTATCGTTTGGGGTCTTCTCCATGGGTTGGGGCTAGCCGTTCATCGCCTCACCGATGCGCTCTCCCAGCGGTTAGTTTGGCTGCGGGCGTTTTGGCAGAGTCCACCCGGCGTTATCTTAGCCTGGGTGCTGACCCAGGTAGTTGTGTTTAGCACCTGGGTCTTTTTCCGGCTGCCCAACTTAAATGACTCGCTCTTGGTCGTGCGACGACTCGGCGGCCAGACTGCTGATGCCCAGTTTGGCCAGAAGGTTTATGTCGAGTCCTTAGGGTTTAGCCCCTTTCAACTGGGGGTGCTACTTTGGGCACTGGCCGTGTGGATGGGGGCAACCTATACCTTTGAGCGGGTGCTAAAGCTCCAACTGCGCTGGTACGTTAAGCTACTACTGGTACCCGTTTGTTTATATGGTGTGTGGATATTGGCTCCCGAAGGAGCCTTACCCTACATTTACTTTGATTTTTAGGAGTGCAGGCGGTGCAGCTATCAGGCGATTGCGGGTACCGGAATGCTCAAGTGAGGATACAGGGGATACCGTTGACAGAGTGTAGCTACCCGATTGCGACAATCCTGGGCGACTGTTTCGTCTTCTGGATTCAGCAGGCGATCGGCAATAATGTTACCAATCTCAGTGAATTCAGCCGTGCCCATTCCACGCGTCGTCATTGCTGGAGAACCCAACCGCAAACCACTCGTCACAAAGGGTGACTCAGGGTCAAAGGGAACTGTATTTTTGTTTGCCGTAATGTTGACCCCACTCACCAATTGGTCAGCCAGCTTACCCGTCATGCCAATCGAGCGTAAGTCTACCAGCATCAGGTGATTGTCCGTACCTCCAGAAACCAGCTTAAAGCCACGGGCCTGGAGTTGGGCAGCTAGAGCACGGGCATTCTCAATTACTTGGCCAGCGTAGACTTTGAACTCTGGCTTGAGGGCTTCGCCAAAGGCCACGGCCTTCGCCGCAATAACATGCTCCAGCGGGCCACCTTGGGAGCCAGGGAAAACGGCTTTATCTAGCTTTTTGCCAAGATCAGCATCGCGAGTCATGATCAAACCACCCCGTGGGCCGCGCAAGGTTTTGTGGGTGGTGGTGGTGACAACATCACAGTAGGGTAACGGATTGGGGTGATGCCCGGTGGCTACTAACCCGGCAATGTGGGCAATGTCTGCTAGCAGATAGGCCCCAACAGCGTCGGCAATTTCCCGAAACCGATCAAACCGGATCACCCGAGAATAGGCGGAATAGCCGCAGATCAAGAGCTTGGGCCGATGTTGTTTGGCTAACTCTAGAATGGCATCGTAGTTGAGTTCTTCGGTTTCTGGATCAACCCCGTAATGCTGCACTTTGAACCACTTACCTGATACGTTAACGGGAGATCCATGGGTGAGATGCCCCCCATGAGCCAAATCCATACCCATAATGGTGTCGCCAGGTTCCAGCAGGGTAAGAAAGACGGCAAAGTTGGCTTGAGCACCAGAATGGGGTTGAACATTGGCATGGGCTGCGCCAAATAGCTGCTTTACCCGATCAATGGCCAGTTGTTCTGCCCGATCAATCCATTCACAACCCCCGTAGTAACGCTTGCCGGGCAGCCCCTCGGCGTATTTGTTTGTCAAAACTGACCCCTGAGCTGCCATCACTGCCGCAGAGGTAAAGTTTTCACTGGCAATCAGTTCCAGGTGGTCGCGCTGACGCTGAAGCTCGGCGGCAATCATTTCAGCGATCGCTGGATCTGTTTCGGCCAAAAAGTGGAGATCAGTTCGAGTCACAGCACAAACCCCTTATGCTTAGTAGTTCAATCAATCGGTGATTTAGATGTTGACCCATTTCAGGCCAAAGCCTCTGTTTGCCAACGGGCAAGCCCACGACCTGGAATGGGATAAAGCTTAGACCGGCCAACCCATAGTTGCGACTACGGATCTATTATTCTAGACCGAAGCGGCCAGGAACCACGTCCACTTGCCTTGGTTTCATCGGGAGTTCGCCTGGGAGACCCGACTGCCTCATTGTCAGGGGCTACTGCATACGGTCGATGGTGCGGTATTGAATCGCTTCAGCCACATGGGCCGTTTGCACCACTTCATCGCCCGACAAATCGGCGATTGTACGCGCCACTTTGAGGATGCGATCGCTGGCCCGCACCGATAGACCCAACTTGCGAATGGCATTTTCTAGCAGGCTGCGCGTGGCCCCATCCAGTTGACACCAGCGTCGCAGATGTTCGCTCTTCATCTCGGCGTTACAGCGCAGAGGCGTGTTTTGAAACCGCTGGCAGGCGCGATCGCGGGCTGCCTGAACACGTTGGCGTACCACCTGGGAGGATTCTCCAGTCGGTTGTTGAGTAATTTCTTCTGGCTTGAGGCGGTTAACCCCGACCTGCAAGTCAATCCGATCCATCAGTGGGCCAGACAGGCGTGCCCAGTATTGCTCGCGGGCGCGGGGAGAGCAGGTACAGGCCTGCACTGTATCACCAAAATAGCCACAGGGACAGGGATTGGTACTGGCAACCAGGGTAAACTGGGCCGGAAAGGCAACCGACTGGCGCGTCCGGGAAATCGTCACACAGCCATCTTCTAGGGGTTGGCGTAAAAATTCCAACACATCCCGCTTAAACTCGGTTAGCTCATCTAAAAACAGAACGCCTCGATGGGCCAGAGAAATTTCTCCTGGTTTAGGGAAACTGCCACCTCCGACCAGGGATGGCCCTGAGGCTGAATGGTGCGGACTCCGAAAGGGCCGGGTTGCAACCAGCCTACCTCGATCTTTAAGCAAGCCTGCCACAGAGTGAATTTGGGTCACTTCCAAAGCTTCGGCAAAGCTCAGGGGCGGCAAGATCGAGGGCAGACGACGGGCCAGCATGGTTTTGCCACTACCCGGTGGGCCAACAAAGATGAGATTATGACCTCCGGCAGCGGCAATCTCTAGAGCGCGGCGGGCATGGGCTTGCCCCTTGACATCCCGCAAATCCGGTAGGTGGAGTGGTTGCTGCTCTAGTTCTTCAAGGGCATTGACCTGGAGTGGTTGGTGTTGAGCAGGGTTTGTGAGAAAGTCGGCGACTTCAGAGATGTGCTGAAAGCCATACACTTTCAGGCCAGCGACAACGGCGGCCTCGCGAGCATTATCGGCGGGCACAACAATGCCTGTGATGCCAAGTTGCTTGGCAGCGGCGGCGATCGCCAATACGCCCGCAACTGGACGCAAGCTACCGTCTAGAGAGAGTTCTCCTAAAAACAGGTAATGCTCCAATCGATCAACACTGACCTGCTCAGAAGCGGCCAAAATTCCTACACTAATGGGCAAATCAAAGCTCGGCCCCTCCTTACGCAAATCTGCCGGGGTCAGGTTTACCACAATTCGCCGCATAGGGCAGGCAAACCCTGCATTTTTGAGGGCTGTTTTTACCCGTTCTTTTGACTCTTGCACTGCGGTATCCGGCAACCCGACTACAACAATTGCCGGTAACCCCCCTGCCACATCCACCTCAACCCCAACCTTCACGGCATCGATCCCTAACAATGATGCACTCCAGACTCTAGCAAGCATGAGCGACCTAGATAACCTTTCTGCTGTTAGCATGCCCGCGATCGCTATCCAGAAATTCAACTGGAGAACGCAGCCTAATCCCAACCTTCCCAGCCGATTCAGAGGGCAGGCTTTAACCTGGCACTTAACCATCCCAGGGCTTAGATGCTTCCTAAGGGGAACCTACTTAGACATATGGATTAATCAAGCTGTAAAACGGATGCAAGCGTACTTAGTATCTGGAGCACCAGGGAGTTGCTTTGGGTTTTGTCTTTGGCATCATGAATTCAACGGATTGAAAACTTTAGTGCTCTACCACAGAGACACGGAGGCCACTGAGAGCTGGCTCTTGTGTTGTCTGCGGTCAGTTTTCAGGTTATAGAATCCTCATTTTTTAGGGAGTCTGTTATTTTCCGGTGAGTTCCCTGGTAGACCAAGGCATAGGTCTGTCTGACCTGATCCCTTCGTTTAGCAACGCCAGGTATTAAACACAGGAAGCAGGAGCATACAAAAACCCAAGAGGTGTAGTTTTCATCCTGATCGACTGACAAAAACTGGGCACCAGGCGGTCGAAACCGTTGCGACATCAACGCAGTCGGCCCGCGTTAGCTCTCTACCCTTACCGAAAACCTGCGTAGGCGGGTTTTGTCAGTCAGCAAGAGTTTTCATCTCACCCTCTTCTCTCTGATAATGGCTCCATGCGGATTTTTGTCACAGGCGGAACTGGGTTTGTTGGAGCCAATTTGGTTCGGCTCTTGCTGCAAGAAGGTTATCAGGTGCGGGTGCTTGTGCGCTCGACGAGTCGCCTGGATAGCCTGCAAGGGCTGGATGTTGATCTTGTAGAGGGTGATTTAACAGATCCAGATTTGGCGCGATCGCTCCGGGGCTGTCAGGCTCTTTTTCATGTGGCCGCTCACTACTCTCTCTGGCAATCGGCCCGGCCCCAACTCTACCGCTGCAATGTTGAAGGAACTCGCAATATCCTGTCAGCCGCGCGGCAGGCTGGGGTTGATCGGACTGTCTATACTAGCTCAGTAGCTGCGATTGGGGTCAATCCTAATGCGGCTCAAACCGACGAAACCTATCAATCCTCCCCTGAACAATTAATTGGCCATTATAAACGCTCAAAATATTGGGCCGAGCAGGAGGCCATCCGAGCGGCGCAGACCGGTCAAGATATTGTGATTGTGAATC
This sequence comes from uncultured Leptolyngbyaceae cyanobacterium, assembly GCA_938023035.1. GTDB lineage: Bacteria > Cyanobacteriota > Cyanobacteriia > Leptolyngbyales > Leptolyngbyaceae > DSRU01. Next base: position 87,856 of record CALIDI010000033.1, read on the forward strand.
CCACCAGTCCTCTGGGGGCTTGGGATAGCAAACCCACGCCGACAGGAGACATTGTGCTCCGATTTCTGCGGGGTCAAATGCCTGCCTATGTCAATACGGGCTTAAATTTTGTGGATGTGCGGGATGTCGCTTGGGGGCACTTGCTGGCGCTCCAGCGGGGTCAAACGGGCGATCGCTACATTTTGGGTCATCAAAACCTCACCCTCCGAGAGCTGCTGCAAAAGCTGGCAGCCATCACAGGCATGCCGGCACCGCGATACCAAGTTCCCGCCTGGTTGCCTTTGGCGATCGCCTGGGTAGATGAAACCCTATTAGCTCCCCTGGGCAAATCCCCCTCTGTGCCTCTCGATGGGGTTCGCATGGCCACTCAACGCATGTACTATGATGCCAGCAAGGCCATCCATACCCTAGGGATGCCCCAAACCCCAATTGATGCCGCTTTAAAGCAAGCGGTTGATTGGTTTGTTCAGCAAGGCTATGCTCAATCTCCTGTTAAGAGCGTTTCAAGGTCATAAGGTACCTGCGGATCAGGGTGTCTCCTTGAAATACCGCGCCCTGCCAGTTGCTTCGCAAACCGACGATCATCAACGGGCACCACCTCTCTTATCTGAGCTAGTCAGAACTTGATGTAGACTAAGCATTGAGTCTTGGCAGAACCCCTTCTAAGCTCCGACCATTAGCAACAAAATCTGCTTAATTACTAGGTTTTGCGACGTTGCTGAATATGCATAGGAGTCACCCAATTTGCCTGTTCCCCGAGCCGCTCCCCAAGGGGGTGAGAGCACGGTCTCTAGCGCCCTTTTTTCAGCACGAGAAGGGTGGGAGATGAAGGGCATTCATCCTTTTGTTTCGCAACGCCAGTTTTGCTAATGTCCATGCAAAAGCTCATTCCTAACTGATCTTTCCTAACTAATCTTGATTGGTTCGTTTTTATGTCTAAGGTTTATTCCGTCGAAATTTTGCACCAGGGGACGACCCATCACATTCAAGTGGCGGAGGATCGAACCATTTTAGAAGTCGCCAGTGAAGCGGGTCTGGATTTACCTTCTTCCTGTACTGCTGGAGTCTGCACGACTTGTGCGGCGCAGTTGCTCAGTGGCAGTGTTGAGCAGCCCGATGCAATGGGCCTCAGCCCAGAACTGAGAGAGCAGGGCTATGCTCTGTTGTGTGTGTCTTATCCCCGGAGTGACCTGAGGGTAGAAACAGAGAAGGAAGAAACGGTCTATCAGCTTCAGTTTGGCCAATCCTGAAGACTTTTGACGAGTAACGCCTGTGCTCACCTAGGGAGACTTTGTCGGAAAAAGAGGCGCTGGCCTGCGGATAGGTTCCGCTAAAAGCAAGGCGGCTCAGCCCCTCAAAGGGGATATAGCAGTCCGCACGCAGGTTAGAACGGAGTGGAGGGGTGTAACCTCTCGTGGAGGGGGGCGATTTTCTCATATCCCCCTTCATCTAGAGGTTTTAACCCGCTTGCGTCGTGCGATAAAGCTTGCTTTTAGGGATAAAGATTTTACAAAAGGGAGGATATTTCCTCGTGCTGTTGCAGTTTGTAACTATTGAAATTGAGCGACCTGCTTCTCCCCAGGCTCTGCACCGGGCTGTTGAGCAAGCTTTGGAAAGGCAGGGAGAACCGTTGCGCTGGGCCATTACCAAGGTAAATCCTGCAACCAATCGCCTTTGGATTGAGGCAGTGGTCACAATTTCCTCTGGTGAAAGGGTCAACAAATCTTAGGGCGAGTGTCGGTTATGGGGCAGATTTGAGTGATTGTGTTGGGCTTGGTGTAATCGAGCGATCGCCTGTTGGTGGCAGAGGGCTATGACATCACCAAGCAGGAATTCTTTGATCGAGCCTTGGGGGAGGTGTAGAGCTTGGTGAAACGAGCCTGGCCGCTTTGAAGTGAGAGTTTTGGGAAGTGATTCAGGCCGAGTTGGTCGATATCTGCTATCTCGGTTCTTTGGAAAACCTGTTTACGTTGAATGGTGAATTAATGGTGAATCGGGGCATGAATGGGTGCAACGTTATCGCTGTGATTTTGCCGATTCCTGGTTTTACCAGCAGGCAATGTTGACGTTTATTGAACCAGAGGATGCTCAGCACCAGCCGATTCAGGTCGCTTGGGTAGAGCTAGACTGGTTTCGCACTGGGGAGTTACGACTTGTGCCGGAAGCCTGTCTGCAATATCTTGCAATATCTTGAGGAGTCTTCTTGAAACCGAGTATAAATCGTCCCTTCACGGTTGGCTTAATCGTACCGACGGGGGTCGGTGCAGCTATCGGTGGCTATGCTGGTGATGCGCTACCAGTAGCCCGGGCGATCGCCGAGGTGGCCGATTGCCTGATCACTCACCCGAATGTGTTGAATGGGGCACAACTCTACTGGCCGCTCCCGAATGCGCTCTATGTTGAGGGTTACGCGCTCGACCAGTTTGCCCAGGGTGAGTGGGGTCTGCAACCAGTGCATCAAAACCGCATTACCCTATTGCTCGATCAGGGCATTGAGCCTGATTTACAGTTACGGCAATTGCAAGCAGCAGAGGCGACACGGGCGACCCTAGGGCTAACGTTGACTGATTATGTCGTGACCGATGCGCCGTTGGGGGTATGTCTTAAAACTGCCGCTTCGGGTGCGACCTGGGGGACGTTACAAAATCCTGACAGCCTTCTGCGAGCGGTTGAACGGGCGATCGCCGAGGCCAAGGCTGAAGCGATCGCGGTGGTAGCTCGTTTTCCAGAAGATTTAGGCACAGCCACACTGCAAGCCTATCGCCAGGGGTCGGGTGTGGATCCCCTCGCGGGGGCCGAAGCGGTAATCAGCCATCTAGTAGTGCGGCACTTTCGGATTCCCTGCGCCCATGCACCGGCCCTTCCCCCCCTTCCTCTTGATCCCACCATTTCTCCTCGTTCTGCGGCAGAAGAACTGGGTTATACCTTTCTCCCCTGTGTTTTAGTGGGGCTGAGTCATGCCCCTCAGTTGGTCATGCCCTCCTCTCTGCCAAAACACCCAACCTCAGTATGGGCCGACCAAGTAGATGCGTTAGTGATTCCAGCCGATGCCTGCGGCGGCAGTGCTGTGCTCAGCTTTAGTCAAAGGGCAACAAAGATTATTACTGTGCAAGAAAATACAACTACTTTAGCGGTTACCCCCGCCAGTTTAGGAATTGCAGCGGTCTCTGTCCAATCCTATCTAGAGGCCGTAGGAGTGCTAGTTGCCCAGCGGGCAGGGTTGAATCCCCTGGCCTTAACCTCCCATATTGCCGGTTTAGCTCCCATCAAAGCTTGATAGTATGGATCGGATAGCTAGCGGAAAATCCTGTGTCAAAGCGTTTGCCTGAACCTCCTGAATCAGAAGCCCTCAGCCGTACCCAAATCTTAGTGGCCATGGCAGTGACTGCCATTTTGCTGATGCTGGTGGCGCGAGTTTGGATGGCCATCGGGGCGATCGCCCTGATTCCGGTTCGTTTGAATGTCCAATCTATCCTTCAGGGAGTTGGCTTGGGCCTGGGCATCAGTCTCGCTAGCTCCCTTGTCTATCGAGTGTGGGGCACCTATCGCCGCAATGCCGACTTTTATTTGAATATGGTACTGAAACCCCTCGAATGGCCAGATATTATCTGGCTGGGCTTGTTACCGGGCATGAGTGAAGAACTGCTCTTTCGTGGGGTCATGTTACCGGCCTTTGGCTACGATGCCATTGCGATCGTGTTGTCTAGCCTCTGCTTTGGGGTGATGCATTTGAGTAATTGGCAGCAGTGGGCCTATGTGGCCTGGGCTACGATGGTTGGTAGCCTCTTGGGAGCCAGTGCGCTAATGACCGATAACTTGGCTGTGCCGATTGTGGCCCATATTTTTACAAACTTGACATCCAGTTTGTTTTGGAAGTGGGGAGAGCAGCGACGGTTAAAGCGCTCGGAATCACGCCGGTAGCTCGGCGTTTACTATCGACGGCTGTAAAACCCTAGCTGATTTCCTGATACGGCTGAGAACAGAGGGCCGCTTTGGCATAGTCTCCGACTGCGTAGTAAGCCACTTTCAAGCTGCCGAGAATTTGCTGTTCCAGGCGTAAATCATTCATTTGACGGGCGATCGCCAAACGCCTTTCATAGTACTCAATGGCATGAGTATAGTCACCCATGGCATCGTAGGCCACACCAATACTGCCGAGAGATTGCTCCTTTGCCCGGTCATCCTGTAAAGCCTCTGCCACTGCCAAACGCTGCTGGCTGTAAAAGATAGCCTGGTCATAATCGCCTAAGGCGTAACAGGCGTTGCTTAAATTGCGCAAAATTTGTACCTCGGTGCGGCGCTGGCCCAGAGTTTTGGTCAACACAAGGCGCTGTTGATAGTAAGCAATGGCTCGCGCATAATCTCCCAGCGCATAGCAGGCATTACCAAGGTTTTTGAGGATTTGCTCTTCCACTTGCGTATCTTTAACTTCACGGGCAATCACCAGGCTTTGCTCTTGATAAGCAATCGCAGCCGTGTAATCGCCCATCGCTTTGTAGGCCAGACCGAGGTTATTGAGGGCGGCCATTTCACTCAGGCGATCGCCAATTTCCCGCGCAATCAAAAGGCTAGTTTCCTGGGCATTCAGAGCCTTCGATTGTTCACGGAGATGGCGATAAGCATTGCCTAACGTTCCTAAAATGCGCACCATACTGCGGCGATCTTGCTGCTTCTGGGCAATCGCTAAACCCCGCTGGCAAAAATCAGCAGCCTGTTGATAGTCACGCAAACTATAAAAAATGGCACCAATACTTCCCAACGCCTTACCTTCGCCGACCTCGTCCTGAACCTGTTCATACAACCTTAAAGCTTGAAAAAAAACAGCTAGGGCCGCATCCAGTTGACCCAGTTGGTAAGATTCACTAGCTTGACTGAGTAAACTAGCGGCTGTGGCTTGAAGCGTTTCTAAATCAGATTGGGCCAGGGTAAGGGGTCGATCATTCAAGGTTGGAACCTGATGCTCCACAGCAACGGGATCATCACCTGGAACAACAGTCTCACGATGGGGGTTTTGGCTTTCCCCAGATGCGTTGACCGCTGCCAGCAGATCATCCCTTGGGTATTCAGACCAGTTCCTCATAGCTTATTTCCCAAATGTAAAAATAGATTAATAAAGTTTAAGAAGTTTAAGAGGCGGCACGAAACGGCCTTTGATGCTTTGAAGTTGTTAGATCTAGATAGGAAATATCCAATCCGCGCTTGCCTAAAGGAAGAGGGAACCGAACCTCTTGCTCCCTGCTTCCATTGGGAGCAAGGTATTGCTCTGACAGGCATTCAAGAAAGGGAACGGGGATAATTCATCCCTTTGTCAAGCAACGCTGATTTTCTCAAGCGTAGCTGCTAAAGCAAAGAATTAACTCGGTATTCTCTGCAAGTTCATTCAAATAACTTGGTCGAATCTCCACAAACTTTTCCGTAATAACTCGCGGTTGGCCGTGTCTTCAAAGAATTTTGGTTTGAACGCCGCCCTTCTTCCATGGCAACCTGACTGCTTGGGCCTTACAAAAGATTTAAATAGCAAAAGGAGAATGACTGTCCGGGGAAACATCCAGAAACAATTGCTGCGGGGTTCTAGCCAAATCGCACGCACCTGTTCAGGGCACAGGCGCAACTTCCCAAAGGATGAAGCAGAGTTTTAGGAGGCGCTGCGGTGCCAATCTATGATCCGATGCATCATTCCCCGGAGCGCCAAATAACGCCAGTGCAAAACTGGGTTCCCTACTGTCAAAACTTGAGATCTATCCAGCCTGGGACAAGTTTAATTGCTGATTAACTGACAAAACCTAGAGACGGGGCTGTTGAAGCCGCTGCAACATCAACGAAGTCAGCCCCTGACGACTCTCTACCCTTACCGCAAATCCGCGTAGGCTGGTTTTGCTTCCGTAGGCGCGACTTCCAGCCGCCAGCGAAAAAGCTTTGACATTAACGAGGGTTAATTGTCAGAACCGCTTCTTGATAAGGAGATTCATTGCGACGTCAGCCCGCTGTGAGCGATCGCTCATCGCCATAAAAGTAATCAACCCGCAATCGACAGAGTTCAGGTTCTAGTTGAGGGTCATAGGTTCCCTGCCGCTGCTCAATTAACTCCATCCAGGGATAGCTTTGATTACGCCTTTCGAGCCGCTTAACCAGATTTTCAACTCGACCAATTGGCTTAGCCGGAACACCGGCAACAATATCGCCTTCTGCCACATCCCGAGTCACAACAGCCCCAGCCGCAACAATTGCATTTGGCCCAATTGTCACGTTGGGCAAAACGATAGCATGATAACCAATGTAGACATTATCTCGAATATCGATCTTGCCAACTGAATCTAGTTTTTTGCCATAGGCACGGTTCAACATTTGGACACTGCCATCATGACCAATTAAGGCACAGGTCGAAATGCGCACATTGTTGCCAATGCGTGTGTAAGCTGGGTCTGTAATCATAGCTGAGGAAAGAATGCTACAGTGCTCTCCAAGCGAGTACAGGGAACCATGCCGACGTAAATACCGGGCATATTCTTCTCCGTTTGGGCTGCAAAGCTTGCAGTAGAGTCCCCGAAGCCTACCTGTGCGCAGAGCGATCGCCCGAATGAGCTGCTTCAGCATAACCACTTCCCCGATGCACGTTCCTATGAATTAAATTTAAGGAGATGTTAAGACTTCTATCCGTAGAGTTTACGGCGGCATCATCAAGTTAATAGAGATATGATGAACGTTGACCCTATGTAAAGTTAATAAAAAGTTAACTTCGTGCTGAACGTCACATCATTGCTTCAAGGAATTTCATGGAAAGGCTTGGTTTGCCCCCTCTGACGCAGTAGGATAAATCCAGCCTAAGCCTGAATTTATCTGTAGATTGGCTGTTTTCCTTGAGTCGAACTTAGCGTCGAACCGACAGTAAAAGCAGCAGGTTGCAGTGGGTTAGGCTGATTCTTCCATTTCATCAGAATCCGCTTAAAATCAACCTCTATGACCGCAATAGACGACAAGACGATTGTTCGAGAATACTTTAATGCTACTGGGTTTGATCGCTGGCGCAAGATTTATGGCGATGGCGATGTGAATCAGGTGCAGTTAGATATTCGTACCGGCCATCAGCAAACGGTTGATCAGGTGTTGACTTGGCTCAAAGCCGATGGCTCCTTACAGGATTTAACCATTTGCGATGCAGGGTGCGGGGTGGGCAGCCTCAGTATCCCCCTGGCGCAACTGGGGGCAAAAGTCTTTGCTAGCGACATCTCTGAAAAGATGGTAGGCGAAGCCAAAGAGCGAGCTGCTGATTTGGGGCTGCCTCATCTGACCTTTGCTGTGCAGGATTTAGAGTCCCTATCGGGTCGTTACCATACCGTCGTATGCCTGGATGTGTTAATTCACTACCCGCAGGCAAAAGCGGCGGAAATGCTTCAGCACTTAAGCTCCCTGGCAGAGTCTCGCTTAATTGTGAGCTTTGCCCCCAAGACACTGGCCTATAGCCTATTAAAAAAAGTGGGTGAGTTTTTTCCCGGTTCTAGTAAAACGACCCGTGCCTATCTCCATAGTGAGGCAGAGGTTGTTGCGATTCTAAAGCAGCAGGGCTGGGCTGTGCAGCGTCATGCCATGACTAAAACACGCTTTTACTTTTCACGATTGTTGGAAGCAACCCGCTAACGCAAGCTAAGATCCCAGGCAGGAGGCATTGCGATTATGGCAGCAATGAATCGATGGGCTGGGCATTTATTTTTACAGGGCCGATATTGTTTTTGGTCGGGCTGATGATTACGCTCACATCAACGGGGGCAATGACATCTGTCATGCCAGAGCGGCGAGCAGGCGGTTTGCAAACGTTGCCTGTGGGGTTGGCCCTGGTTGCTACAGGAATTGGTCTGACGGCGGTTGGAGCACGACAGGAGCAACGCCGTCGAGAACAACGGCAGCGGCAAAAGGAGCGCGATCGCCTTTATCGCATTTTTCTGCAACTTCTGAAAGAGCATGAGGGCAACCTGACTGTTTTGCAGTTTGCGGTGGCCACAGAGTTAGATATTTATGCGGCTAGAGCTTATTTGGATGAGCAGGCAAAAGCTTTAAATGCAGCCTATAACATTACCCAAGAAGGTAAGTTTTCTTATTATTTCGATCTTGAAGGTGCCAGTTTAGAGGCTCTTCCATCTGGAGACCAGTGGGGATAAGTTGGATCTATCTAAGTAGAGAATGGGATTTGGCCAAGCCACACCATGAAGCTAGCCACAAAGATTATTGCAGGAATTTTATTAGGGGTTGGCATCCCTGTTAGTTTACTAACAACGGCAAATCTAGTAGCTAGTTCTAATCGCAGGCAGCAGTTAGGCGCAATTACGGCTCTGGTAATGGTTGGATTACCAGCAACGGCAGCCGGTGGGGGGTTATTGCTTCAGGCAATCCAACAACGACTGCAAACCGAGCAGCGTCTCCGTGAACAGTTTTTTCATCTGCTGCGGAAAGGAAATGGAGAATTAACCGTGCTCAAGTTTGCCATGGAAACTGGACTGGATGGAGACATGGCACGAGCTTATCTGGATGAGCGGGCGAAAGAATTTAATGCGACCTTCCATGTGACGGAAGAAGGCAAGTTTTCCTATTATTTTGACCTGGGAGTAGCGTCGGCATTGTCGTGTGCCGAGGGGCATCAGGTTTATGATGTGGTTATTACCGAGGTCGTGCCAGGCAATCAGCGGCTTCTGGTCAAAACCCTGCAAGAACTGCTGCAAAGCGATTGGCAAACGGCAAAGAGCCTGATGCAGCAAGCATTGCCAATTAAGGTACAGCAGGGGGTTGACTTAACCACAGCAACGACCTACCGCGATCGCCTAGAGCAAGTTGGCGCGAAGGTAATCATCATTCTTCAGTAGGGATGCAGCAAATGGTTCGGACTTTTTGGGCAATCGCAGCGATTTCTGGCGGTTTATCTGTAGCGGCAGGAGCCTTTGCTGCCCACGCGCTCAAAGCGAAACTCTCTACCGCGGCGATCGCCATTTTTGAGACCGGTGCCCGCTATCAGATGTACCATGCCCTGGCTTTGCTCTTGGTGGCCCTGTTTTTGAGCCAGGTGGAGCATTCCCCCTACCTAACGATGGCTGGCTTTGCTTTTATTCTAGGAACACTCCTGTTTTCAGGTAGCCTTTATGCCCTGAGTTTGTCGGGGACAAAGTGGCTGGGAGCCATTACCCCCCTAGGGGGAGGGATCTTATTATGCGGTTGGCTGTGTTTAGCGATCGCTGCCTGGAGTGTCAAGCAATGAAACCTAAGCTCCCCCCTAAAGTCGCTGCCAAACCCGGTGATCGCCCCTTCGATTGGCCAACCATTGCCGCCCCAGACCTCCCTGACCTCACAGAGATCTGGCAACAGACTCTCCAGTGGCGGCCCAATGCCAGGCAACGCCAGCAGTTTCAACAGCTTTATGCCGCCGTACTAGCTGGCAATCAACGGTTAAATCTCACTCGGATTACCGAACCTACTGAATTTTGGGAAAAGCACCTGTGGGATTCTCTTTATGGAATTCAACCTTATCTTGCGGCACCCACTCAGCCGGCCACCTTTTCAGTGATTGACATTGGCAGTGGTGCTGGGTTTCCGGGGGTGCCTGTGGCGATCGCCCATCCTGACTGGCAAGTAACCCTCCTGGAGGCCACCCATAAAAAGGGAAAATTTTTGCAGTACTTGGTCACCCTCCTGGGGCTGGATCTCATCTGCCCAGTCGTGGAACGAGCAGAAGTTTTGGGGCAAGCTCCCAACGCGCGGGGTCACTATGATTTGGCCTTGATTCGGGCGGTAGCCCCTACCGCCGTTTGCGCTGAATACACGTTGCCCCTCCTGAAACCGGGGGGGATGGCGATCCTCTATCGCGGGCAGTTGACGGAGGCAGAAGCCAAAACCCTGGAACCAGTTGTCATCCAGCTTGGGGGCACCATTGAAACGGTAAAAACCGGTAAAACTCCGCTCACAGGCGGCGATCGCCACTGTCTCTACTTGCGTAAGATTGGTCAAACACCTGACCAGTTTCCCCGTGCTGTTGGTATTCCGACACACAACCCTTTATGTTAAGGGTTTCTGGTGTTTATCAATCAATTCTGCGCTAGGATTGTACCGAACGAGATTTCATATTCGGTGTTAAGTTGGGCTTTCATTCGATTGACAAGGCAACTCCCCGATTGATTCTCAGCTTTTTTCTCACGGAGTAGTTCATGTCAATTTACATTGGAAATTTGCCCTACCAGGCAACCGAAGATGCTGTCAGTGAAATTTTTGCCGAATATGGCACTGTTAAGCGGGTGCAATTGCCGACGGATCGGGAAACAGGCCGTCGTCGTGGCTTTGGCTTTATCGAAATGGATTCAGATGCCGAAGAAGACGCTGCCATTGAAGCCCTTGATGGTGCTGAATGGATGGGGCGCGACCTGAAGGTGAATAAGGCACGTCCCCGCGAAGATCGCTCGGCATCCGGTGGCTGGAGTGGTGGCAACAATCGTCAACAACGGGGCGATCGCCGCTACTAACCCACCCAAGTATTCGGTTGAACTTCAGGGCTTCGAGTCGCATGCTGATTTTGCTCTGCTCGAAGCCCTTTCGTCCGCAGTCAGAGTTGCTAGGATTCTTAACAGAGTTGTAGGGTTGGATGGTAAAAGATTTGTCTCCCAATTCTTTCAGGAGATTTTTGTGTAGGAGACACCGTTAGTGGACTTGAAAGAGGGTATGAGATGGCACAAGTGATTTTGGGTGAAAATGAAGGGATCGAGTCAGCTCTGCGACGCTTTAAGCGGCAGGTGTCAAAAGCCGATATTTTTGCCGACATGAAGAAAAAGCGGCATTTTGAAACGCCTCTACAGAAGGCAAAGCGTAAAGCCTTGGCGAAGAGAAAACGGTGGTCTCGTTCTGGTTCCTAGCAGTTGCCGAGCAGCCATCGATTCATCTCAACTGACTCCCGCCTAGTGGTGAAGATAGGGCAAAGTCTCTTGCCCTTTAACAGTCTTTCGCAACGCTTCAGTCAATCACAGCAATACACTCAATTTCTACCAGCACATCTTTCGGTAGCCGTGCCACCTCTACACAGGCACGGGCCGGTGCCGTTGCATCAGTAAAATACTGGGCATACACCCTATTCATTGCGGCGAAGTCATTCATATCTTTGAGAAAGACGCAGGTTTTGACCACATTCTCAAAACCTGCCCCAGCCGCTTCTAAAACTGCCTTAAGGTTATTCATTACCTGTTCGGTTTGTTTAGCTACATCGCCAACCCCTACAACTTGGCCCGTTGCGGGGTCAAGGGCAATTTGCCCCGCTAAGAAAAGCATCTGCCCTGTCGCTGCGATCGCCTGGTTATAAGGCCCTACGGGAGCAGGAGCCGAATCTGTACGAATAACTCTGCGGGATACCATAGGATATTTGTACGTGCTGTTTGCAAAGGGTGAATAATTTGGCTGCAGTGAACTCCTAGCTAGCGCTGTCTAATCGGGAAGTTTATACTGCTCAACAATCCGTTGAGCGTAATCAGGAACATGAGCTGCTAGTTTTTCTGGATAGTTGCGTTTGACGTAGAGATAGTTGCGGGTAAAGTGAGAATCAATCGAGAAGCGGGCATATTCCAGACCACGAGGCCCGATCTGATCAATCACGACACCCATAAGCCGGGCTGCCCACATTGGAATCGTTACCCCCTGATCGTAGGCCGAAATTCCCTGTTGCACGGCTGCCCGGCGATCGCCCTGGGAGGTCACCGATTGCGTGGTAATTTGCTCTCGCACCGTTTCCAGCATTTCTGCCCCGCGCTGGTTGCGCACCACAATCCATTGCCAGCCAAAGGGTGCACCCATATAGCCCACCACCAAATCAGCCAGGGAATTCACATAATCAAAGCAACTCATGCAAGAGGGCGCAAACACGTCCTTTAATTGGTTTGTCTTCAGCCCAAAAAAGGGAACCGTTTCTGTAGAACCATCGGAATGCTTAAAATGCACCCGAAAATCTTGCATAAACTCATAGTGCACCACAGTATCGGGCGATCGGCTGGTAGTTTCAAGAAACTTTTGCAAACCCGCACGGGTGACATTATCCACACAGGGGGTGCCTAGCACATAAAGTTTCTCCAAGCCCAACTGCTGCTCCACTGCGCGCAAAGCCTGAATCTGGCAACCCACACCAATCACCAGCAACCGCTTCATCCCTGATTGTTCTACCTGCTCCAGCACCGATAAATTTGGCGAAAGAGTGGGCTTATTCACTCGTGCCGCTAAAATCTCCTCTGGAGTGCGAGCGATCACTGGCTTGGGTTGAAAGCGGTCTTCGGGCGTATTTTGCACACAAACCACCCCTTCAACCATGCCGCGATTCAGCAACTCGATCGCGATCGTGCTAACAATCCCTGTCCATTGGGCACCCGGAAGCGGCTCCCGCTTCTGGGCCGCCATCATTTCCTGATATACCCCAAAGTAGCAATCATCCGAGTGCTCTAAATTGCGACAGCGTCCATGGGTTTGAGTTTCTAATTCAGCAACCTGCTGATTGATAAAAGCACAGGCTTCTTTGACATAGTGAATGTAATAGGTGTCACAGAGGCCACATTCGCTGCACAGTTCTTTTGCCGGGCGGCGGCTCGTTGATTTAAGGGCCTTTGCTTTTTTATGGGGGGCCAGAGTCATCACAAAAAATGATTGCTAGGTTGACCTGATCTAGTTGATCGATACGATCACAATACCGGAAGCTGGGCTCAAGGGGGTAGAGGGAGTCCCCTTCAATATTTCTCAACAACGGATCTGTTACCTTTTATTGCTTCAGCCTGAATCGGCTTTCAGAGGCTTGATCAAGTCTGAAATGCTTCTGCGTCCACTGCGGACACGAGCTTCAAAGCATTTTCAGCAGGGGGTACGCCTCTATAGGGTAGGCAATTTGATGATGCCCGCTCGAGCCGACAAACGTGAACAAGCCTACACCTCGCTTTTACTATACCGACTGTCACGATAGCATCCTGAGTTCAGTGCCTGGCCAAAGATAGTTTCCGTGACAGTTCCTGATTGGCGACTGAATCAGCCACTTGACTTAGCTATTTGCCGCCTTAAAGCGGATGCTTTTTCTAGCAATGGTAAAATGACTGATATTGAAATGGCTCTTGTTAGTTTGATTTGATCTAGGGGAATTCTTAGATCTAAATTTTATCTTCGGGATTGAGCGACTTTTTATGACATCACCGCCAACAGTTCCTTCACCGCCAACTCAAGAAGCGCTGCTTCATCAGATTGCGAACAGGGTGCGTCAGTCTCTTGAGCTTGAGACGATCCTCAGTACAACGACCGCAGAAGTACGTGCCTACCTGGGAACTGATCGCGTCAAAATTTATCAGTTTCAGCCCGATGGCCATGGCATTGTGGTAGCAGAGGCGCTCCAAGCAGAATGTTTACCGTCTTTGCTGGGCTTACATTTCCCAGCAGATGATATTCCCCGCTATGCTCGCGAGCTTTTTGTCCGTGCCCGCCAACGGTCGGTGGTGGATATGGGTCGCCATGAGATCGGCATCAGCCCTCTGCTTTGTCCAGAAAAAGGGGAGCGTTTGGAAGATCCCGATTTACGTTATCGGCCCGTCGACCCTTGTCACCAGGAATATCTGACAGCGATGGGGGTCAAATCCTCTGTTGTGGTGCCAATTGTGTTAGAAGGTGAAGCCGCTAGAGCCTATCACCCACCCTCTCTGGGGAAATCTAATCAGCTTTGGGGCTTGCTCGTGTCTCATCATTCTGAGCCTCGGACGGTTACAGAAGCCGAGTTGCAGTTTATCCAGGCAGTGGTCGATCAGATGGCGATCGCTATTTCCCAGTCAGTATTGCTAGAGCAGGTGCGATCGCAGAACCGTCAAGAAGCAAACATTAACCAAGTGACAGCACGCCTGCAAACCTCGCCGATGGTCGATTGGCGCGATGTGATTGAACTCGCTGCTGACACACTCAATGCCAGTGGGCGGCTCTACCTGTGTGCCGACACCCACTTCTCCAGAGAAATTTACACCTGCGGCGAGCAGCCCACTCTCATCGGGCCATCTCAAGATCGATCCATTGAAGAAAATTTACTCTGGCAGAAATATCTGTACTCCGTTCTAGAACCGTCACCTGATGAAACCGGGTATCGGCCCTGGTCGATTGAGTGGATGCGTGCAGTCTATGACTTGGCTGAACCAGCCACCAGCCTTCAACCTACCGATTCTGCTTGGAGCATCAACGATATTTACCAAGACCCCCTATTCCGTACCCTTGCACCATTTTTTGACGGTACTAAAATCCGCAGCGCTTTAGTGATTCCCCTAAGACATGGCAATCAGGTAATTGGCTGCTTAACCTTCTTTCGTGGCGAAGTCGATGTCGAAGTACAGTGGGCCGGATATCACAACCCCGACACACGCCAACTGATGCCGCGCCAATCCTTTGCGGTATGGAAGCAGATCAAAAAAGGGCAAGCTCAGGGATGGACGGATTCAGAAATTAGGTACGCCCAAGCTTTAGGCGAGCGGGTTGCTGCAACGGCTAAACAATACCGGCTGTATCAGCAGGTGCAATCCCTCAATGCTGGTCTAGAGCGCCAAGTCAAAGACCGGACAGAAGCATTACAACAACAATCTAAACAACTCCAGCACTCTAATGCAGAACTCGAGCAAGTTGTTAAACGACAAATGACCCTGTCGCGCATCGTTGCTAAAATGCGCGAATCCCTCGAGATTGATACCATTTTTCAAATTGCCACCGAAGAACTCGGCAAAGTGCTAGAGGCTGAGCGGGTTGCCATTTATCGCTTTGCTGAAGACTGGGGAGGAGCCTTTGTCAGTAACTATGAATCAGTCGTCCCTCAATGGCAGGGTGTCGGCGAGTTGGGGGGCAATACCGTTTGGAATGATACCTATTTGCAGGAGACCCAGGGCGGACGGTACCGCACGGGAGAGAGTTCCGTTGTCAATGATATTTATGAAGCGGGTTATACCCAGTGCCATGTTGACATTCTAGAGCAGTGTCAGGTTAAGGCCTTTATGATCTTCCCCATTTTTGTAGGACAACAGTTATGGGGCCTGTTGGGGGTTTACCAACACTCCGCGGCCCGGCAATGGAAGCCTGCTGAAATCGATTTTGTCAAACATGTTGCTGCCCAACTGGGCGTTGCCTTACAACATGCAGAACTACTAGCCCAGACGCAACAACAGGCAGAACAACTCAAGCAAACTTTGGATGACCTAAAACGAACCCAGGTACAACTCTTTCACAGTGAGAAAATGTCTAGCCTGGGGCGGCTGGTGGCGGGTATTGCCCATGAGGTCAATAACCCAATCAGCTTTATTAGTGGCAATCTGGTTCATATTCAGGAATACATCCAAACCTTATTTGAGGTGATTCGAGCCTATCAGCACCATTTACCAACTCCCGTACCCGAGTTGCAGCAACTGTTAGAAGAGCGAGACTTTGCCTATCTAGAGGAAGACCTTCCGAAACTTTGTGCCTCCATGAAAATGGGAACCACGCGAATTCAGGAAATTGTGCAATCTCTGCGCAACTTTTCGCGGGTGGATGAGGCGGCTATCAAGTCTGTCGATCTGCATCAAGGGTTAGAGAGTACGCTGCTGATTTTGCAGCACCGGGTGAAATCAGTGGTTGGTCAACCAATTGAGATTCAAAAACATTATCAAGAATTGCCTGCTGTGTGTTGCCATGCAGGGCAGATTAACCAGGTGTTTATGAACTTAATTAGCAATGCGATTGATGAGTTAGAAGTTGCACCAGATGGTGTTCAGCCAAAACAGATTACTATCGCCACTAGCCTAATCGATACCGATTGGGTTGGGATCTCGATCAAAGACACGGGCCGAGGCATTTCTGAGGAGGTGCAAGCAAAGCTCTTTGATCCGTTCTTTACCACTAAGCCTGTGGGTAAGGGTACAGGTTTGGGGCTTTTTATAAGTTATCAAATTGTGCAGAAACATGGCGGGCAGCTCACTTGCCATTCTCAACCTGGGCAAGGAACTGAATTTATGATTAAGTTGCCTGTCCGAATAGACTAAGGTGTCAGTCTGGTTACCCTCACCCCTTTCTCGAATGCCCGTTAGGGCTATATCCCTAGAGGGAAAGGGATTGCAGGTGAGGGCCAAAGCTAGCAGCTTGGCGAGGGCTTTCAGCCGTTTCACAGAGTTTCATAAAACGATCAGAAGGAGAGCTTGTCACCTTTACAGGCCCTCATCCCCCAGCGCCTTCTCCCAACCTAGGCGAAGGGGAGCCGAGCCATCTCAAAGGCTCTCTCTATTTGGGAGAGGGATTTAGGGTGCGGGCTAAAGTGACATGCACCCGCTCCGCAGGATTGTTTCTAAGGAAGGATCTTAAGTCAGGTTCAGCCCAAAACCGGCCATTTCTTCATCGCCAAAACGACCGGTTTAGCCTCAGGCATGATCTAGTTACGACTGTTTGTTACTTCTTCGCAGTGCATTCGATATACAGGATTGTCTAACCCTAGTTCATTCATTACGGAGCGGGTATGCAGAATGCGATCAGCGATCGAAAGAGCATCGCTAAGAACCCCAAATAGGGAAACCTCGGCTTCTACTTTACAAATTTCGCGATGTAATTGTTCTTCTCTTTCCCCCTCAGCCATGTCTAACTGGCTGATGAGCTGGCTCCGCTCTACTTCATAGTGGGAATGGGTATCTTTAAAGTATTCGTGCAACTGGTTTACAAGTGAAGCAACGGACTGGTGATCTACGAGAAACTTGGGGTTTTTGCTATTGTTCATGTCGTCTGATTCAATTCAAAATGAGTGGTCTCAGTGTTTTGATCTAAGCTGCTCTGACTCAGCCTAAGGATACAAACCCTAGGCGTCAAGAGTTCGAGGAAAAACTTGAGAAAAACCTGCCCAATTGCAGCGCTTTGAATTGGTTTGAAATCTTTATTTACAGGATGCTTTACAGGCTGTATCCCAATTTTGCCTTAAGTTGCGATTTCCTGATTTATTTCCATTAACGAATCTGCATTGGCGCCTATCGATGCAGCGTGACTAGTGGTTTTTCCTTCTGTTTCAGGGGTTGATGCTGAAAGACCCTGGGGAGACTTGCAGAGTTCTGGTGGTTCTGGGTCGTTTGTGGGTTTCATCGTCCATCTTTCTGTGTTGTACTGAATGGTGAATAGGAAGGGTTGGGAGGTCAGCATGAGCCAGCTTGGGATTGTAGCCATTGGTCGTAATGAGGGCGATCGCCTGCGGCAATGTTTAGAGTCAGTGGCTGGAAAGGCCACAACCATTGTGTATGTGGACTCTGGCTCGACAGATGGCAGTGTTGTTTTGGCTCAATCTCTGGGGGTGAGCGTTGTTGAGTTGGACTTGAGTACCCCGTTTACAGCCGCGCGGGCGCGAAATGCTGGCTTTGCCCGTTTGCTAGAGCTAAACTCTGGTGTGGACTATGTGCAGTTTGTTGATGGTGACTGTGAAATTGTCGAGGGTTGGCTAGAAGCCGCTCAACAGGTACTTGATCGCCAACCTGAGGTGGTGGTTGTCTGTGGGCGACGACGAGAGCGTTATTCGCAGGCCTCGATTTACAACCGGCTATGTGATCTGGAGTGGGATACCCCAGTCGGCGAAGCAAAAGCCTGTGGCGGGGATGCCATGATGCGAGTCAAGGCAGTCAAGCAGGTGGGGGGATATAACCCTAGCTTAATTGCTGGCGAGGAGCCAGAGTTGTGTGTGCGTCTGCGGCAGCAAGGAGGGAAGATTTTGCGGATTGATGCAGAAATGACTCTCCATGATGCGGCAATGACCCGATTTAGCCAGTGGTGGAAGCGCACGCAGCGGGCCGGACATGCCTATGCTGAAGGGGCCTTTTTACATGGCGCACCCCCTGAGCGCCATTGGGTCAAGGAAAGCCGCAGTATTTGGTTGTGGGGCTTGGGGATACCCGCGATCGCTCTTGTAGGCGCGGGATTGACCCAGGGCTGGAGCCTGCTTCTGTTTCTGGGTTATCCTCTGATGACCTTCAAAATTGCCCGCTCAAGCCAAGCTATGGGGCGCTCAGCTAAGGATAGTTGGCTATATGCAACTGCCTGTGTGATCGGTAAATTTGCTAACGCTCAAGGGCAACTTCAGTTTTATTGGAATCGCCTGCGTGGGCAACGCTCTCAACTCATTGAATATAACGCAGCCAATCCACAAAAACCGGCAACCTGAGCAATTCGGATCATCCAACTGGGGCATTCCTGCGGGAGTGTCCTATCCTTAAAGAAAGACCGAGGAAAAGACATGCAGTCTGGCTGGCGAATTGGCTCGCTTTTTGGCATTCCCCTTTACATTGACCCTTCGTGGTTTTTGATACTGCTGCTGGTCGCTTTTCCCAGAGGTGCCGTTTGGCAACAGCAGTATCCGGCTTGGGGAGCAGAAGTAGCCTATATCGCTGGTGTTACGATGGCGTTGCTGCTGTTTGCTTCTGTGCTGTTGCATGAGTTGGGGCATAGCTTAGTCGCTCGTGCTCAAGGCATTAAGGTCAATTCCATCACTCTGTTTTTGTTCGGAGGAGTGGCTTCGATTGAGCAGGAATCTAAAACTCCTGGTCAAGCCTTTCAAGTAGCGATCGCGGGGCCTACGGTCAGTTTTCTCCTGTTTTTGCTCTTGAGCTTATTGGAGAATGCTCTTCCAGGAACCGCCTCACCACCAGAGGGTAACCCCTTGATAGTGCTCGCCCATGATCTGGCCATCCTCAATTTGGTATTAGCGGCCTTTAACCTGCTGCCTGGCTTACCCCTGGACGGGGGGCAAATTCTCAAAGCCCTGGTTTGGAAAATCACTGGAAGTCGATTTAGGGGCATCCATTGGGCCGCAAGGGCTGGCCGCACCCTGGGTTGGATTGCAATCCTCTTTGGCGGGCTACAGGTGGTTTCGGGTAATTTGAGTGGCCTTTGGATTGCCTTGCTTGGCAGTTTCGGCTTGCGTAATGCCAATAATTACGATCGCGTTACGGCCTTGCAAGAAACCCTCTTAAAACTCAAAGCAGGTGAGGCCATGACCAGGGAGTTCCGCGTTGTGGATGCACGCATGAGCTTGCGTCAGTTTGCCGATGAGTATTTACTGAATACCGTTGCGCCGCCAGCCCTTTATGCAGCTTCTGAGGGGCGTTATCGGGGATTAGTGCTGCCCGAAGCCCTGCAACAAGTCGAACGCAGCCTTTGGGAAACAGAAACGCTCCAGCTCATCACCCAACCCTTAGGGGAGATTCCAGTGGTCGAAGAAGTGACTCCCCTAGTGGATGTCATTGCTTTGCTGGAAAATAAAGGGCTGCGACGGGTAACAGTGCTCTCTCCAGCAGGAGCTGTTTCTGGCGTGATTGATCGCGGCGACATCGTTCAGGTAATTGCGACGAAGATGGCGCTCCCAATCTCTGCTGAAGTGATTCGCCAGATTAAAGAAGAAGGGACTTATCCGCCTGGTTTTAACATCTTAGCGATCGCGCAATCGGCGAAAGAAGCCGAAGGAAGTCAGTGATAGAGTTATCGCTGGTTCATTGCCGGTTCTGAATTGTAATACCGATTTTTTATTCTTAGGATTGAGGATGCAAGAACCTATAAAACTCATCCTAAAAACACAAAGTAAACTCTTAGTGCGCTCAGTATCTTATGGTTGGGTTCCAGAATGACATCATTAAATCCGCACTTAACCCACAGTGCCTGATTGAATGACAAAAACTGGGCTCCGGGCGGTCGAAACCGCTGCGACATCAACGCAGTCGGCCTGCGCTGACTCTCTACCCTTACCGAAAACCTGCGTAGGCAGGTTTTGCCTCTGTAGGCGCGGCTTCGAGCCGCCAGCACAAAAAGTTTTGTCAGTCAGCAAGCCCACAGTGCTAAATTTGGACAGAAATCACTATCGCCCTCACTCTGTGGGAGACCGAATAGGCCCTTATTCCTGCGTTCAGCAACGCCTACATTCCTTAGCGTTAAATAAACCCCTCCTGCTCCAACTCTGCAATCATCTGCAAGCCGCGGGTATCTCCCAGTTTCAAAATAGCAGAACGGCTATCTTCCCGTACTCCCAGGTCTTCGTCACCGATAAAGGTTTCTAGAAGGGCATCTACAGCCGTTGCATACACTACATTCGAGGGTAACTCTCGACAGAGTTGCCCAATTGCCCAGGCACAATTGCTACGCACAGCCGCGATCGCATCCTGGCGTAGTGCTTCAATCAGCGGCGGTAACGCGGCAATCACCGATTCATAGCCAACTTCTGCCATCTGGGCTAGAGAACTGGCAGCCCACAACCGCACGGCTGAAATATCCGTTCTTAGGGCTTCTAGAAGAATAGGGAGGGCACGGCGATCGCGACAATTGCCCAAAGCCCAAATCACTCCCTTCCGGACATAGCCGTTAAAATCAGTTTGATAGCGAGCAATCAGCGGCTCCACAGCGACCGGGCTAGGATTACGCCCCAGAGCATAGGCGGCACTCACCCGAATCAAAGGACAGGTTTCATCCAATAAGCGAATAAGCGCAGGAATTGCCCGCGCTTCTTGCAGTTCACAAAATGCCCGGGCTGCCAGCATCCGCTGGTTTGGGTCAGAGGCTTCCAGCAAACACAACATCTCCTCTGGATCGGGCTTTGGCTCAGTTGCCGCAGTCGCCATCGAATCCAAAGGACTTTCTAATTCTGCCTCTACATCTAGGAGAGTTAATTCATCGTCATCATACATATTGTCACTTTACAGTACGAGGTGAATTTCCCCACAGATTCCTTACAAAGACTAGCGAACGAAAAATCGGCCATTGGGATTAGGGCTGAACTGGAGGGAATGAACGATGGAGCCTGCACGGATTTTGAGACAATAGGAAGAGTGCTTAAGTCAACTCAGACAATCTCTCTCTTAGTCAAAACTAACCATGCCTGATTCCGAAGCGATTAGCACGGCAGTTGCTCGCCTCTATAATACCTACCCATTTCCGCCGGAACCTTTGCTCGAACAGCCGCCACCAGGGTATAACTGGCGTTGGCACTGGTCAGCAGCCCATCAATTTTGTACCGGTCAAAAGCCGACTCGACAGGATATTCGCATTCTCGATGCCGGTTGCGGCACGGGGGTAGGTACCGAGTATCTGGTGCATCTCAATCCTGCTGCCAAAGTCATTGGCATTGACTTGAGTGAGGGCGCTTTGGCCGTTGCACGGGAGCGCTGTCAAAAATCCGGGGCAACTGGTGCTGAGTTTCAACAGCTCAGTTTGTTTGATGTGGAGCAACTTCCGGGGGAGTTTGAGCTGATTAATTGCGTTGGGGTGCTGCACCATACGCCCGATCCGATTCAGGGGATTCGAGCGCTGGCCAAGAAATTAGCCCCTGGTGGCTTACTCCATGTTTTTGTTTATGGCGAGTTGGGACGTTGGGAAATTAAGCTGATGCAGGAAGCGATCGCGCTGCTGCAAGGGGATCAGCGGGGCGATTATCGCGATGGTGTCGCTGTTGGCCGACAACTATTTGCCGCCTTGCCAGAAGGTAACCGTTTGCGCAAACGGGAAGAAGAGCGCTGGTCTTGGGAAAATCAACGGGACGCCTGCTTTGCCGATATGTACGTCCATCCCCAGGAAATTGACTACAACAGTTTCACAGTGTTTGAGTTGATCGACGCTTCCGGGTTGGAATTTCTGGGATTTTCTAACCCCCAGGTGTGGCAGTTGGAGCGGTTAATTGGGCAATCGGCTGAACTAATCGAACGGGCTAAAACATTGAGCGATCGCCAGCGCTATCGGTTGATTGAATTGCTCGATCCCCAAGCCATTACCCATTACGAGTTTTTCCTAGGACGTCCTCCCCTATCCCGGCAAGATTGGGCCTCTGACACGGATTTGTTGGCGGCTATTCCAGAGCCAAGTCCCTGTTTGGAAGGATGGCAAAGCAGTCCCCAGTTTTTTGGCCCTGATTACCAAATTGTTAACCTTGATCAGGCCGAATGGCAATTTTTACTGGCCTGCAACCAATCTCCCCCCTACAAAACTGTGGAGCAGATTCTTCAGCAGGTGGACGTTACCTTGGCTGCGGTGCGATCGTTACAACGCCAACAACTGCTGCTATTGACCCCAGCCAATTCCTAATGAATCACGGCTTGCCAACAGGCAGTTTACCCGCTTGCCAGTGCGCATCTTTCTTTCTACTCATCTCAAAGCACTTTCTACCTACCTCAAAGCAGAGGAAGGAACGCTCAACAGACGATACACTACCTCTAGATACACAGCAATGTTCTACGGTCTAGACAAGAACTGCGAAACCGATGCAGACGTGAGGTTCATCAACGGAAACAGAGAATTAAGAGGTGCAGGATGAGTTTAGCGCAATTGGAGCGGCTACGGGTGCGACCATTTCCTGGGCTGCGCGTTCAGATAGGGTTCCTTCATGGGTTTGCTGGTCTATGTTGTCTGGGATTGATGATGGGAATTAGCGCTCCAGCCGCGATCGCCGTTCCAAGGCAGTTTGCTTCGACCGTTGAGGCCGTGGGCGAACAGCAACCCTATAGTGCCTTGGTGCGATCCGCCGAAGTTCAGGCTCAGCGAGTTTTAGAAACTGCCTTTGCCCGCGACTCGGGTTTAACAGAGGCAACGGTGACGATTTTAGGACGGCGAAATAATCAGGAAGTGCCACTCATCGTCGCAACGGTCTCTCGTGCCAACTGGCGGCGATCACCCGATGTTCGCGCTTGGGCAAGATACGCAGGCTATTCTGCCAAGGTTTTGCTAGGTTATGTGCAACCAGCATCCCCCAACCTCCCTGTTGCGCCTCCTGCAGCAACCACTCCTGCTGCGCCTCCTACCGTTCCTGGCAGTACAACTATTGTGTCCCCGATTCCCGTTGCACCGACTCAGGCTCCTCCGGTAAATTCTCCATCCCCTGCGACGTCTGAACCCATCAGCCCCGCTCCCCAATCAATTGAAGACGATCCTGGATTTCGGGATGACTGATGTACCGTGATGATTGTAGTGCGCTGTCAAGCGACGACTTTAAAGCAAGGAACTGACTTATCACAAGTGCTTGAGCGCCCAAGCGTTGACCATCAACTCTACCTCCTAGCAAGGATAGTAGGGATCTCGATGCAATTAAATCAAAGCTGATTTCGGGAGTGAAATCGATGCTGCTGGGAGCACAGTCCCTAGTTTTCCCTTTTTACAGTTCATTAAGAATGCTTACTTACCGGGCATTTGGTAAGTTCAGGGCGAACGATGGGACTCGAACCCACGAATGGCGGAACCACAATCCGCTGCCTTAACCACTTGGCTACGCTCGCCATTGCATTATGTATATTAGCATTTTCACGCGCAATTGATCGATTCTCTTGTGCCCATGGGAGGATGAGGGCCGGGAAAAAAAGCCAGCGGAACCAATTAAACTGAAGCTAGCCCTACATCGAAATCCTGGGTACGCTGTGCAACTCACACAAGAGCAGCAGGCAATTGTCAACCACGATAGCGGCGTGGCGCGAGTATTTGCTGTCGCCAGTGCTGGCAAAACCACCGCGTGCATCGCATTCATCGTCTGGTCAAGGAACGGATATTTTTCCCAGATCGAATCCTGGCTTCTTCTTTTAGTCGCAACACGGTCAGCAACTTAGAAGCGGCTCTAGGGCAGTGGCCAGAGTGCTGCGCTGTTAAGACTCAAACTTTGCACAGTCTGGGTCATCGTGTCATTCGGCAGGCCTGGCAACGGGGCTACTTGCGCTTGCCGGAAGTGCCTCTAGAGCCAGGGGATGTGGATGGGCGTTTGTATCAGATGGCTTTGCGAGAAGTGCGGCAGCGACAACTGCCCTTTAGGGATAAATTAGAAACCCTGGATCAGGAGGATTTCCTCACTTATGTCAGTGTTTGCTCAGTGTTTGCAAAGGTAAGCTGCACTATGCTGACCTAAATAGCATTCATTTTCCGGTAGAGGCTCCTCATCCCACTATTGCCCAACAAGCGAAGCCACCCACCAATCCAGAGCTAGGCTGGTATCTTGACCTTTACCAAGTTTTTGAAGAAATTCGCGATCGCACCGCCTGGATTAGCTTTGACGATATGCTCATGACCGGCTGGCAGTTGCTAGTGCAGCACCCGGATTTGCTAGCCGACCTGCAAGGGCAATTTGACTGTGTGCTAATGGACGAGTTCCAAGATGTTAATCGGGCCCAGTTCGGTATTCTTGATTTGCTGACCCGTCCCCATCGTAATTACATGGTAATAGGTGATGATGACCAGACTATCTATGAATGGCGCGGTGCAGAAGTCCGGTTTATGCTTGAAGCCTTTGATCGGTATCAACCAATCAATTACCAAATCACCGATAACTTTCGCTGTCAGGCAACGCAGATCACCCTAGCAAATGCAGTGATTCGCCACAATCGGCAGCGGTATCCTAAACAACTCAACCTGACCCAAGGGTTTGGTGGGGGTACCTACATTCACTTTGCCAGCACTCCTGAACATCTGGGAGAGGCTGTTGTCCAGCAGGTAAAAGTGGCCTTAAAGCAAGGGGTACCATCCGTTGATATTGCCATTCTGGTAAGGATTTATGCTCAAACTCCCTATATCGAACAGTACTTAATTGAGGCTAACATTCCCTATTGGGGGGCTGATTTAGTTCCATTTTATCGGCGCTCTGAGACGCTGAATTTTTTGGCCTTTGCCCATTTGGCTGTACTAGAGCTGGCATGGGAGCCAGCGATGACCAACTTTGATCATTGGGCTGCTACCTGGGAAATAGCCTGGAATCAAGCCAAGTTAGTCGCTCCCTTGCGCTATCTCAGCAAAGAAAGCAAAGATCATCTGCGATCGCAAGTGCTCAACCGGCAAACCAATCTGAGCAGTGCCCTTCGGTTGATGGTCAGCGATGCAATCCAGCCCCGGTTACCCCGGCATCTAGCGGCATTTGCCCAGTGGTTAGCAACAGCAGCGCAACAGACAACAACCCAAAGCGCTTTAGAAAAGTTGGATGGCTCTATTCGCTACCGGGACGCACTGCGGCGACGCAGTGGTAATCGGGAAACCAGACAGGGTAAAGTCGCTGGGGTCGATGCCATGATTCACTATGCCCACAATAAGGGGACGCTGGCTGCTTTTCTAGATCATTTAACTCAGTTGCAACAACAGGCCGAGCAACATCGGCAAAATCCAGATCAGTGTGTATGCCTGACCAGTATTCATCAGGCCAAAGGGTTGGAGTGGCCGGTGGTGCTACTCCCCGGCTGTAACGAGGGCACCTTTCCCTTAGGAGAGGCGTTGACTCCTGCCGAATTGGAGGAAGAGCGCCGTCTCTTATATGTCGCAATCACCCGGACAAAACAAACTTTACATCTGTTTCAACTCAAAGATGTGCCATCTTCCCAGTTTCTACGAGCAGCCTCGGCGATCGCGACGCTAGAGCAAACCCAACAACTGCAAGCCTATCTAGAAACCGACCCCGCCACTTGGCAGGCTCAAACAGCCCTCCAAATCGTGAAGTTAATCCAAACGCTTGGCTTGGGGCGCTATTTTCAACACTGGTGGCAGTCTGCGAGAGAGCACAAAATCAAGATCGCTACGACCCTTTACCAATTCTTATCGGCAGCTCAGCACCATCAGCTTTTAGAAGCACTTCAAATAGAAGCTAGCCAGTTACACCAATGGAAGGCGATTGCTCACCAACTTAGTGGGTCTTGCACCGACCTGTCATCCTGTTTTAATGCAGATTGTTTGAGTGTAGACTTCCCTGGGTTAGAAGCCCTAAAAAGGCCGCTGAGCTTCTATCAATCCCCAAAGAGCATCAAACCCAATCTAGTTGGCTGTCTGAATCCGGGCGATTGGGTTGAGCATGATCAGTTTGGTCAGGTAAGGGTGATTGCGATTGAAATCAAACAACCCCATCGGGAAGAAATCGCGGTGGTCAATTTTGACCAAAGGGTGCAAAAGTGATCGCTAATCAGGGTGTGCTTTTGCACCCTCCGACAGGTTTTATCAACGGTTCAACTGGCTCCGAAGAATAAGTAAATTTTTAGAGACGACTACTCTCAATTCGTTCGAACCTGACTGATGTAAGCTTGGGTGACTCAAACTCAAGACGTTGGAGCTGCCATCTGTCGCAGGTGTCGCACCAAAGCCCGTAACCCCAGATAATAGCTTTCTGCCCCAAACCCGCTAATCTGACCAACAGCAACGGGCGCAATGTAAGAGTGGTGGCGAAAGGCTTCCCGCCGGTAAATATTGCTGAGATGAACTTCGACGGTAGGAATACCGACTGCCGCGATCGCATCTCGAAGTGCCACACTGGTGTGAGTATAAGCTCCAGGATTCATTAAGATACCGTCATGAACCCCCCAGGCAGCGTGAATAGCATCAACCAAGACACCTTCATGATTGGATTGTTGAGCTAATAAACGGACTCCAAGAGACGCTGCTTCAACGACTAACTGAGCATTAATCTGTTCCAGAGTCACGGCTCCATAAATACCAGGCTCCCTTTTCCCCAATAGGTTTAAATTAGATCCATGAAGTACCAAAATGCTTGACATAGAGGAGTAAAAACCACAAGCAAAACCAGCAAAAACAACTGCCAGATCGCCAAAGATAACCAAACCAACTAATGCCTACCGAACACCCCGATAGGCGCAAGTCACCCACCACTTAAAAATTTGCTTAAACCTTAATGACGGCAACGACGGCTTCAGAGCACTGGACAACAGGGCCACCTTCCTGCTTCAGATGACTAAGCTGCTACTTTGACCAAGCAAAGCAGCCAAAGCCTTCCTGTTTACAGCTCAGGTTGCTCGTCAATCAGCCAAAATTCAAACTCAGCATCAACTTTAGCGCCGCGGTGGATCATTCACCGGAATTGGAATCAACTCTGCCTCTGGTTCTGGCTCTGGCCCTAGTAGCGCCTCAATCAAGCGTCTTGCCCATTCCCGAACCTTTTCCAGCAAGTTATCAAGGTAATCCATTAAAGCTGTAACTCCTTCTCGCGAGTCCTACTCCGCCTGAAGCATTGCCAGGCGTTTACTAAGCAGTCACTTGTGATAACAACTATTCTACCCAGGTTGGCCCGGAACAAGCTACTCACTGCAAATAAATAATGAGTAGACCGAAACCAGTAGAAGCATTATCTAGATACTAATCAACCGAACTAGAGGAATAAAGACAACCCCTATTAACTTAATAATAGTTATTATGCGTTACATCTAGCAACATTCTTCTCAGGTGATCCAAGGCTGTATTTGCACTCAACCGACGCACCCACTCTCGACCCCGCTGCCCGCCAAAGCGATGTTCAAAGGCAAAGACGCCTCTGCTGTTAGCGAGACCAATATAAACTAACCCTACCGGCTTCTGGTTGCTGCCTCCTTCTGGGCCAGCAATTCCGGTGATGCTTAAACCCCAGGTGGTTTCCAGGCGATCGCGCACCCCTGCGGCCATTTGCTCTGCCACAAGTGCGCTCACGGCTCCTTGCTCGGCTAAAGCGCTGGTTTCAACGCCCAACAACTTCACCTTCACCGCATTGGCGTAAGCGATCACACCTCCTGAAAAATAGGCAGAACTGCCGGGTGTATCTGTTAATAAAGCGCCTAAGCCACCACCCGTACAGGATTCTGCCACGGCCAGGGTGCCCTGGGTTTGTTGTAGTAGCTGGCCGACAACGGATGCAAGCGTGTCTTCATCCGTGCCATAACAGTCTTGCCCACCGATGGTGCGTAACTCTTGCTCTACCGGCTGAATTAATGCCTGGGCGGTCGCTTCTGAATCAGCCAATGCCGCAATTCTCAATTTCACTTCACCATGGTTAGCGTAGGGGGCCACGGTTGGATTTTGCTGAGCAAAAAAATGATTCACTTTTTCTGCGAGGGCTGATTCAGAAATTCCCCAAAACTTCAGAGTTCGACTAAACAGGGTTTGCTGTACCCATCCGGCTTGCTTTAGATAGGGAACAGCCACATCGCGCCACATCAGCCGCATCTCCGCAGGAACACCCGGAAAGGTAAGCAGGGTTAAATCAGGGCGTGGTTGCCAGATGATACCAGGGGCACTACCCGCTGCATTGGTTAATACGCTTGCTCCATCAGGAAGCCACGCTTGTTTAAGATTATTCTCGGTCATGGGCCGACCCCGTTGAGCAAATTTGCGCATCATGTCAGCGATAATCTCTGGGTGCTCTACCAACTCAACCCCAAAGCACTGAGCCAGAGTGGCATGGGTCAGATCATCGGGGGTAGGGCCTAAGCCTCCCGTGAATAGGAGCAATTGCGATCGCTCGGCAGCAATGGCGACTGCTTTTTGAATACGCTCCGGGTTATCTCCCACAACGGTTTGATAGTAATGAGCAATCCCCAACTTGGCCAACTCCTTGGCTAAGAACTGGGCATTACTATTTAAGATGTCTCCCAGGAGTAATTCTGTGCCGATACAGATAATCTCAGCTGCTTTCGCCATGCTGGCAACCAACCTATCGCTTTATGAATGCTAAACTGCCTGTCACTGCCTGACTCAGGCTCTAATCCAAGAGGGCAGAGGCGAAAAGGAAATAGAAATCAAGATGTCATTAGAGGCTCTACATGAGACATTGCCCCTAGCCCTTGATGAGTTGCTGTACATTCGTAAACTCAGGTCACGAACCCATCTACTCCTGGCTAAGACTGCTTTGCTATTTTCCAGACTTGCCAGCCAGTATAAGTTAATAATAAAGTGGCTGCGATCGCATAACCAAACCCACTTGGCATCCCTGAAAAAGCAAGAGCCAAAGTTCCAGCCCAGAGGGTGAGACAGTAGATAAATAGCACCGCCAACCGATGAGACAAACCCGCTTGCAACAAGCGGTGATGGAGATGACGTTTATCTGCCTTAAAAGGAGACTTACCATGACGAAGTCGATCCACAATCACAGCAGACATATCCAAAATTGGCACGGCCAAGATCAAAAATACAACCGCGGCTGTCGTCACTCCTTTCACTAGACCAATAATGCCAACACCAGCTAGGGTAAAGCCAATAAAGTAAGCCCCCCCATCCCCCATAAAGATTTGAGCCGGATTGAAGTTATAGCGCAGAAAACCCAGCGAACCACCCGCCAGAGAAGCCGCAATCAATGCTGCTGCCGGTTGATTCATGAATAGACAAACAATTAGCATGACTACTGCCGCAATGCCAGAAACACCAGCGGCTAGACCATCTAGGCCATCAATCCAATTAATGGCGTTGGCCATGCCAACGAGCCAAACCACAGTGATCAAGATACTTAGGCCATCGGGCAAATTAACAATGCCTAAAAACGGAATCTTGAGAAACTCAATTTGCACTCCCGCCTGCCAAGCCAGAATCGAAACAAAAATCTGGGCAAATAGTCGAGTAAACGGAGACAAGTTGTACAGGTCATCCGTCAAACCAATCAAAAAGAAAGCCAGGCCCCCAATTGTGACACCCCAAATTTCATACTCTTTCTGGCGCGGCAGTTGGGCAAAGCCCCCTGTCCACCAAACGACCAGCAGCGCAACAACGACTCCTAAAAAGATGGCAACGCCACCCAGACGCACCATTGGGTGCTGGTGAACTTTGCGCTCACCGGGTTTATCAACGCGACCGCTTTTTAAGCCGATCTGCTTCACGGTCGGAGTTACCCCAACGACTACTAGGGCAGAAACCAGAAAAGCAATGAGATGATAGAGCTGTTGAGGCATCTGGTCTTGCAAAATTAGGGACAACAATCAGCCAGAGTCTACTATATTTCAGTTCTGAATTGGCAACGAATTGTAAAATATACTGGTCTTTTCTTGATTTAAGCCTAAGGAATGTTAAGTCTCTTCGCTGACGAGTGAGATACTCCCAATGTTTTACAACTAAAACAGCCTGTCGTCGGAATTTTTTTCAGCCACGCTGCCACTTTTATCGCAAAAAAAGGGATCGGCAGCCCGTAGCCAGGGCAAGTTTGCTTCAGCGTGGGCTGTCGGGCATTCGCTGGAAGCTGTCGAGAGGGTGTTGGCGCTTGGGCTAGAAAGGGTCTCTAACAGGTGCATGTGGGCACATAACCAGCTGTCTAAAGTGGTTATCCCCCACAGCATTCTTAAAAAATCAACTGAAATATGACGTTTCGGTTTTGAAGCTCTACACTAAAGCGAGAGCGCTGCATTTGCATTCAACTTAGGTGATGTAGCGGTGCTAACAGTAGAAGCGGGTATCACCTG
The DNA here is from genome assembly GCA_938023035.1 of uncultured Leptolyngbyaceae cyanobacterium. Lineage (GTDB taxonomy): Bacteria > Cyanobacteriota > Cyanobacteriia > Leptolyngbyales > Leptolyngbyaceae > DSRU01. The sequence continues at coordinate 117,996 of CALIDI010000033.1, forward strand.
CACGACCAAACCTCACACACAACGGAAACACAAGGGGAAGTCATGGGACTTTTTGACCGGGTTCGCCGATTGGCGGCAGCAAACATCAACGATCTGATCAGTAAGGCCGAAGATCCAGAAAAAATTCTGGAGCAGACCATTATCGAGATGCAAGAAGACTTGGTGCAGTTGCGGCAAGCTGTTGCTAGCGCGATCGCCAGTCAAAAACGCACTCAGCAGCAATATAACCAGGCTCAGTCGGAGGCCAATTCCTGGCAGCAACGGGCTCAATTGGCCCTTCAAAAGGGTGACGAAAATCTGGCCCGCGAAGCCTTGATGCGGAAGAAGGGGTACATTGATAACTCGAATGTGTTGAAGACCCAGCTCGACCAGCAAACGGCAATGGTCGAGAGCCTGAAGAGTAACCTAATTAAGCTAGAGAGCAAGATTTCAGAGGCGAAGACCAAGAAAGATATGCTCAAGGCTCGTGCCCAGGCGGCCAAAGCGAACGAGCAACTGCAAGGGATGGTTAGCAGGGTTGGCAACACGGGCGCAGCTGCCGCTTTTGAACGCATGGAAGAGAAAGTGCTGCAAATGGAGGCGCGATCGCAAGCGGCGGCTGAGCTAGCCGGGGCAGACTTAGAAAGTAAGTTTGCGGCCCTTGAGTCTGGCAGTGATGTCGATGATGAACTCGCTGCAATGAAGGCTCAACTCCTAGGAGGGGCCAGTCAAACGACTCGATTGTCGGGTACTCAAGCCACTGTCAGCGCATTGCCCACTGATGCAGCGGTCGATGCTGAGTTAGAGTCTTTGAAAACTCAGCTTGATCAACTCTAGGGTAATTTGCAACAGCAACCTTGGGGTGTCTTGCTTGCTCTGGGTGCAGGTTGAAGTAGGGTGCGCAACGCGAGACTCAAAACCTGATTCCCCCTCAAGAAAAAGTTCCCCTTTTAGATTCCATGTTCTGTAGCCTCAGTTTTCTGCAAAATGGTTTGCGATTGCGCGGCCAAGCACGTCAGAATGGCTGAGGCTATCTCTTTTACGGTCACAGTTAGCCTAGCTAAGGTGGCGTGTGGGAGTACGCCCCTTATGTTTGGGGCGTAGCCCTCAGGCTTTCTCCCTGGCTCAGCTGGCCTCAGTCAATAGCATCGCTATATTGCTTCACGATATTGCTTCACGGGAAAGGTTATGAGTAGTGTGCGCGTTATCCAGGATCCGGAGTTTAATACCGAAGTTCTCACTGCGGATCAGCCCGTTATGGTCTATTTTTGGGCAGCGTGGTGTGGACCTTGCCGGTTAATGTCACCGATTATCGATGGGTTAGCCAGCGAGTATGGCGATCGCCTCAAGGTCGTCAAGATGGAAGTTGACCCCAACCCCAATGCAGTAGCTCACTGCAAGGTAGAAGGGGTACCTGCTTTTCGCCTGTTTAAGGCTGGGGAAGTGTTAGAGGCTGCGGAGGGAGCAATGCCCAAGCAAAAATTAGAGGCCATGCTCAACGCCTACTTAGGGTGATGGGACATGTCTTTTTCCTATGCTAATCGACTCGTACACCTCAGCGCCAATGTCTTTGCTGATATGGATCAAGCCAAGGCGCGGGCGCAAAGAGCCGGGCAGGAGATTATTGATCTCTCCCTTGGGTCATCTGATCTGCCGACCCAAGCCTTTGTCATTGAGGCGATCGCCCAATCTCTCCAGGATCCGACAACCCATGGTTACCTGCTGCACCATGGCACCAGAGCCTTTCGTCAGGCGGCGGCTGAATGGTACACCCACCGCTATGAAGTCGCCGTTGACCCAGAGACGGAGGTGCTACCCCTGATTGGCTCCCAGGAGGGTACAGCCCTGTTACCTTTGGCGATACTCAACCCCGGAGATTTTGCCCTGCTACTGGATCCAGGCTATCCTTCCCATGCTGGGGGAGTTTATCTCGCGGGGGGACAGGTTTACCCCCTGCGGCTGCTTGCAGAAACCAGGTTTTTGCCGGATTTAACCACCATTCCTTCAGCAGTGCTGGCGCAATCTCGATTGCTGGTGTTGAGCTATCCCCACAATCCCACGACGGCTATGGGTGACCTGGCGTTTTTTCAGGAAGCAGTTGCCTTTTGTGACCGCCATAATCTGATTCTGGCCCATGACTTTCCCTATGCGGATCTAGTCTTTACTGAGGGGATGCGCACTTCCTCGGTTGCCCGGCCCCCCTCAGTTCTTCAGGCAGACCCCCAGAAACAGCGGTCAATTGAGTTTTTTACGCTGTCAAAGTCCTATAACATGGGCGGTTTCCGGGTTGGCTATGCCATTGGTAATGCTGAACTGGTGCGTGCTCTAAAGCAAATTCGAAATGTGGTGAATTTTAACCAGTACCTTGGTATTTTGCAGGGGGCGATCGCAGCCCTCACCGGCCCCCAAGAGCCAGTGCAGCAGGTCGTTGCTACCTTTCAGGCGCGGCGCGATGCGTTCGTGCCTGCCCTGCACCAGATCGGCTGGTCAGTTCCCTTACCGGCAGCCACCATGTATGTGTGGGCACCACTACCAGAGCGTTGGAGCCATGACTCCATTGGCTTTTGCATGCAATTAGTGGAACAAACTGGAGTTGCGGCTGCTCCTGGAGCTGGGTTTGGTAAAGGTGGCGAAGGCTATGTGCGTTTTGCCCTGGTGCAGGAACCGGCAATTCTCCAAAAGGCCGTTGAGCGAATTGCCACTTTTTTGCACTGAGAAGTGGCAATCCCATCACCCCGTAGGGCGCATCGCCAAGGCAAGTTGATCAAGGCGACTGCCCGTTCCAATTTCAAATCAGAATCTATACCTACAGCAATCGCTTTCAACTCCAATGCAGGTTGATCAAGACTGTTTACTGAGCGGTACTGAGGCGCTGATTAGGCTAACCTTACCCGATGCTGATCTGCTTTTCTACCCTAGCTTTTTAGCACCCCAGGAGTGCGATCGCCAACTCGCAGAAATCACTCAAACTACTTGCTGGCGGCAGGATTGGATCACCGTGGGTGGGCAATCGCGGCCTCAGCCCCGGCTGACGGCCTGGTATGGCGATCCAGGCAAAACCTATGCCTACTCTGGCATTACGATGATTGCTACCACTTGGACGCCCCCTTTGTGGACACTCAAGACAAGGGTAGAAGCCCTCTCGCCAGTAAAATTCAATAGTGTGTTGCTAAACCTGTATCGCAATGGCAGCGACAGTATGGGCTGGCACAGTGATGATGAGCCAGAACTGGGGCCCAATCCTGTGATTGGCTCCCTTAGTCTGGGAGGAACCCGGCGCTTTAGGTTGCGCCACCGATTTGAGAAAAACCTGACCTATCAAATCGAGCTAACCTCTGGCAGTTTTTTACTGATGGGAGGAAGAACCCAACATTATTGGCAACATCAGGTGCCAAAAACAAAGCGTTTCGTTGAGCCGCGCCTTAACCTGACTTTTCGGGTCATTCGTTGAGGGTAATGGCTCTAACCCGGTCTCTGCAAGCAAACCCTTTCCATGGCATCCCCATCTTTCCCAGACCCATCGGTTCAATGGATTCCCCAGGCAACAGCAGATGGTTCCTTTACCTTCTTTTCAAAGACCTATGGTGAAGCCTTTCACAGTACCCAGGGGGCAAAGACCGAAGCAATACAAAAGTTTGCTGTAGCTACTGATCTGGCTAGCCGGGCAACATTGGGGCATTTGCGCCTGCTTGATATTTGTTATGGCCTAGGCTATAACACTGCGGCTGCGCTGGAAACCATTTGGGCAGTCAATCCTGACTGCGAGATTGAAATTTATGGCCTGGAACTGGACCCTACTGTGCCCCGTGCCGCGATCGCCCCAGCTTTAATCGAACGGTGGTCACCCCCTGTACAACTGGTATTACAGGCAATCGCCCAGCAGCATTGCTATCAAGCCAAAGCTTTATCAGCAACGCTGCTACTGGGAGACGCCCGCCAAACGATTCAGCAACTCATTGCCCAGGGCTGGCAAGCGGATGCAATTTTCTTTGACCCGTTTTCACCGCGACGGTGTCCTCAGCTTTGGACGGTCGAATTTTTTAGCCATGTAGCCCGCTGCCTTGCCCCTACCGGAAAGCTCGCAACATACTCGCGCGCAGCAGCCGTGAGAGCTGCTATGCAGGCAGCAGGCTTCGTGATTGGGACAATTCCCCTAGTGGGTACCCACTTACCCCACGAATGGTCTCAGGGAACTGTTGCCGCCTTTGAGGCAGCGGCGATCGCCCCGCTCTCACCAATGGAGCAAGAGCATCTGCACACCCGGGCTGCAATCCCTTATCGGGATCCCACCCTGGCCGATACCGCCGAGGTAATTCTAGCCAGACATCAGCAAGAGCAGCAATCCTCCCAACGCGAATCTACTTCAAGTTGGCGTCGCCGCTGGGGCATTGACTAAAGCCTGACAGGTTGCCACCTGGGTTCAAGTAGCAGCCTTGCGCACTAAAATCACTGTACAATTACAACCGCGGGCAATCGCTTCTGGAATATTGCCGTGGATCGCCTGTTGTAATAGCCCCTCTCGACTTGCCCCTAGCAACACCACATCACACTGATTGTTATGGGCTAGTTCAATCACCGCATCAGCCACAAAGGGAGAACAGACCGGCAGAATGGTAGCAGGTAGGTGAAGCGATGCTTGCAAAATGGCGGCATCTGCCTTGAGTAGAGTCAAATCATGGCTGTCTTTAGAAGGCGAAAAAACCTGACACAGGGAAATATGGGGTGATTGACTAAGAGAAACCAAGGCAGGCAGCAGATCCAGCGCATACCGAGAGTTTGGCCCACCAGCAATGGGCACCAGCCAGCGATTGAGCTTGAGAAATTGCAGGGTTGTTTGCACTGATCGCTGGGCGGGGGAGTCTCCCGCAATGGCCGCGAGATTTTGCCCCAGCTTCACTAAAACCACATCACAGGGAGCCTGACGAATCAGGGTGTCCACCACATCGCCAAAAATTCGATCCGGCGTCGAAGTACTGCCCTTCCAACCCATCAGTAAGAGGTCAATATGGCGCTCTTTAATCGTATCTAACACTCCCTGCTCTACTGTATGAGCAACCCGAATCTGGGTATGCAACGGCACGTTCCAGTCTTCTGCCTGACGATTGACATGCCTCAATAGCCGCTGACTGCGAGTCATGTTGACGGTTGTTTCTGCCGGGGGGCAATGCCGGGGCACAGGGATAATTTGCAAGCATTCAATTTCATAATGGCGTTCCTGGGCGATCGCCACTGCTAGCCGCATCAGCGCATCCATCGTCTGGGGGTTACTAATAGGCACAAGCAATCGCCCCTGTCCGCGGGCGGGCGATCGCGTTTGATAGACCATATAGGAGGGTTCTGGACGAGGGCCTAGGGCCTCAGCTTCCCCCCGCAGTTGCTCAGCTTCAGCTCGCAAAATATCACTGCGGGTAATGATGCCAACAATTCGTCGTTGCTCTACCACTGGCAAGCGTGACACCCGATAACGGGACAAGAGATGCAACACCTGACTGAGTGAAGCATTGGGCTGTACCGTAATCGGGCGGGCGGTCATAATTTGCTCTAGGGTTGCGGTCGCAGCAAGTTGCTGCTGGCTGGCTCGCTCTAAATCGGATTGGGTAACAATACCGACCAACTTGCCCTCAGTCAAAACGGGAAAGCCGCGATGGTGCGATCGCCCAAAGGCTTGTTTGACCTCATCCAACGTCATTGTGCTAGCAAGCGTCTCCACTTTTGTTTGCATCACATCAGCAGCCGTCAGTCTGGCCCAGAGACCATCCTGAGAAGCAGCCTGCCCCAGATAAATGCCACGCATTTCCAGCAACCGGGTATAGAGAGAGGCCGGTGCAATTTGTTCAGCCACCAGATATGCCGTGACAGAAGCCACCATCAACGGCAGCACCAATTCAAACCGGGTAGTGAGTTCAAAAACAATCACAATCGCTGTTACGGGTACCTTGGCCACAGCACTAAAGAAAGCCCCCATGCCAGCCAAAGCATAGGTAGTCGGCACCACTCCAACCAGTGTCTGTGCCACTAACCCAACGAAATGGCCCAACGCTGCTCCCAAAATCAGACTGGGGATAAACAAACCCCCCGGAGCCTCAACCGCACAGGCAATTAGGGTCAAGCCAAACTGAACGAAAAAAGCCAACCCGGTTAGTTGCCAAGTCGCATCCCCGCTCGTGAGAAAGACTTGCAGCCGCATCGGGTCACGAAAAACCACCGGCAGCATCGCAGCGACTAGCCCCGTCATTAACCCCGCTCCCCCAAACTTGATGCTCAAGGGTAGGCGGAGATGCTGCTGAGTCCAACGCACTGAGCCTAGCACTGCCTGGTTAAACAAGGCTGCAAATACCCCGGCTAAAATGCCTAATATCAGAAAAATTGGAATTTCCTGAGGAACAAATGTGGTTGCAACAGACGCATCAATCCCTAGTTTCAAGTTGGGGCCAGCTAACAAGTGGGAAATGACGCCCCCCGTAAACGAGGCAAGAATGGCGGTTCCTAGGGTGAGGCTGGAAACATCTTGCAGAAGTTCCTCAATCACAAACATCACCCCTGCAATCGGAGCGTCAAACCCAGCGGCCAACCCAGCCGCTGCTCCAGCGGCAATCAATTGGCGTTGATGATCGGGGGAAGCCGGTACCCAACGACTCATCTGTGCAGCCAGAGCCGCTCCAATCTGCACCGTTGGCCCCTGCCGACCCTGGACAAACCCACTACTAAGAATCACCATCGTCGTGATCAGCTTAACGATCGCGACCCGTAAGTTCAGCGCAATCGGCACATATCCCAGCGCCGCTTTCACCTGCGGAATGCCACTCCCGGTCGCCTCCACAGCAACATGCTGAATCAGGCTACCGGCGATCGCTCCCCCCGCAGCCCCCAGCAGGGGGAGTAAAATATAGATCGGCAAAGGTAGCGCTTCCTGTAAGCGCCAATTGCCCAGCAAGATCACTCCCTGCTTTAGTAAAACGGCGGCTAAAGCTGCAACGAGACCAATCACAACCGCCTCTAAGATGGCTAAGCGCTTAGGACTCAGCAGCAACCGCAGGGATTGGAAAAGATCAGCCAGTTGGATCATTTCTGAGTTGGCAGACTAACGGCTTGCTCTGCTTGCGCAATCGCCTGCTGAGTTGCAGCCAGCGCTCCGGGTTCTACAGAAATGCTCGTCACCCCCCACTGAATCAGGTGCTCAATCATCTGGGGATAGTGGGCCGTTACCTGACCGCAAATGGAACAGGGAATACCCAGTTGAGTGGCCGTTTGAGCCAACTGGGCAATCGCCCGCCGCACCGCAGAATGGCATTCGTTGTAGGCGGCAGAAAATTCTGGCTGATCGCGATCAACCCCTAACAACAACTGGGTCAAATCATTTGTGCCAATCGAGATCCCTTGCACCCCCGCCTCAACAAAATCTGGTAACAGAAAGATTACAGAGGGCACTTCTGCCATAATCCAGACCTGAAAATCAGGATTTTGCAATAACCCTGATTGGCCAATGATCCGATGGCAACATTGAAACTCTTCCACCGTGCGCACAAAAGGCAGCAGCAAGCGTAGATTGGTATACCCCGCCTGTTGCACCTGCATCAAAGCCCTGAGCTGCAACTGCAACAGCTCAGGTTGGTTTTGATAACGCCAGGTACCCCGCTTTCCCAGCATTGGGTTAACTTCTACCACAGGACTGCCCTGTAACCCTTGAAATTCATAGCTGCGCAGATCCATACACCGATAAAACACTGGACGCGGAGTCATCGCTGCCGCAAATACCTGGATCCGATTTGCCAGCCTCTCTGCCAGTTGCTGCTGTTGCCCTTGTCGCAGCCATTCATCTGGATGCTGCCCGTCTAGCACCGATAAGGCCAATAGCTCAGAACGCAGTAGTCCAACACCTGCAATCGGCAATTGGGCCAATTGCGGCAACGATTCTGGCTGGCTCAAGTTCACCATCAGCTGGGTCTGCAACCCAGCAGTTGAGGGAAACGGCAGGTGTGTCGGAGCAGGTGATACCGAAATCGCCGCCGCACGCAACAGTGAAACACAACCGCGATCGCCATCCACATGCACTAAACAACCCGGCACTAATTTGGCCATCGCTCCAGCCACACCCATAACAGCAGGAATCCCAACTTCACGGGCAATAATGGCACCATGGCAGGTTAAACTCCCCTGTTCAGTCACAACAGCCGCCACCTGAGACAACAACGGCAACCAGCTAGCAGGAAGCGATTTGGCCACCAAAACCTTTCCTGCCAGATCCGCCCCAGGCGGGGGGGCCAAGGCCGTAACTTGCATTACCTGAGCCAATGCCTGACCACTCGATACTGAAATTCCTGACAATAAGGGAGCCGTATCGGGTGCCTCAGTGTCTTGCACCTGAACCGGCAAAGCGGGTTCAGCCACTGCTAGAGTCAGCCAGGGAACAGGCACATCAGGAGTGACTTGAGTCAGCCAAAAATCGGGTGGAGCCGCATCTACACTCGCTAACACCCACTCCACCTCTAAGGGTTGGCCGAATTGCCGCTCTAATTTTTGCAGTTGCTGTACAAATCCTTTAAATTGCTCAGCATCTAAAGGCAGGGGTTGATCGTCTGGAGAAAAGTAAATCGGCTCTAAGTGAGCCTCAGCACCCACATGGTAGCGGACGCTCGCATTACCCGCTTGCATGGTTATTAGCTCTCCTGACTGGAGATTAAACCGATACCGATCTGGCTGAGCCTCCCCTCGAATCAAAGCGGTTCCTAAGCCAGGAACGGCGGCTATCTCAATCCGTTGATTGAGAACCTGTGCCACCCCCGTAGCAATCGCGGGATAGAGGGGTTGAATCAACACCGCTAACTTCACCTGAGGCAACCGAATCGAGCAACGCTCCCAGTACAGCAAGCTCCGAGCTGAAAAGAGTTGTGCCCAGATTTGCTTTAAGCCCAATGCTAACTCCACCTGCTGCGATGGGCGAACCACAGACTCAAAGATCGCCCCTGCCTTAAAGTCAACAATCGGATTGGTCAGTCGCTGCCCAGGAGGAGCGTCAAGTGCTAAAGAGGGGCGCAAAATCCAGAAAGAACCAGGCCGATGGCAGGCCGCTTGCTCTAGAGCCGTTAACAATTCATCAGGTAAATCACACCCCAGAATAGCCTGCCGAATCCGCTTTGCGGTCGCCATTAGTTGCTCAGAGTTGCAGGTATCAATGTGCAGCGAAGAGTCAGGAAAATCAACAAACAGCGGCTCTAGTCGCTCCACTGTTGCCAAAAATTGCCGCAGCACCGCCGCCGAAACTACAAAACCAGAAATCGTCGAGAAACCAGCTTGGCCTACCATCGCAAGGTTCAAGGCTTTATTGCCTACCATCTTGCGATCGCCCCCCTGAATTTGATTTAGCCAGTAGAAAGGAGCCACAAATACAGCCCAACAAGCAGCTTGATATTCCTGAGCGAACAATAGCGACGAACAACACCGCAGAGCTTTTTCGGTAGGCGGCTGAATCACCCTCACATCAGCCCCAGTCATTCGGAACGATCAGCGATCGCAATTACCTAAGCTGCCGTGAGGAAATGCTAAAGTCTAAACAAACTCGAACCATCGGAAAACAACAGACTGAGAAACCAATAAGGGTCACTTCATCGCTTCTGCATCATCCAATCGTCGAGTCGTCTGTACTTCAACCGCGCTGACATCAATGGTTCCCGGTGGAGTCAACCGCTGAAAAGCGCCATTCTCAGCCTTAAGAGGTTCACCACAGCTTGGGCAATTAAATTCTGAAGCATTTAGACTCATAAACTCGTAACTACAGACAGGACATTTGGCCTGCACCAAGTTACGAGACAACCACCAGCGAAAGCCCAGAAAGGCCAACACCGGCATGAGCAACAGCAACAACAACAAAATAAAAAAGGATTTAACCAACCAGCCCAAGCCAAGCGATCCCAACAGCCAAATAATAGCAAAGGGTAAAAGCAGCCGACTAATTTCAGCTAAACCAATCTGCAGACCATCAAAACGATTTTGGTTCACTGCCTATTCTCATAAAACTCATTACCCCTATGGTAACGATAAGAGGTTACCAGGTAAGGAGCGGCTTTCCCTATCCCAAAAATCAGACACAAATATAAATCAGGTACATGTCATTTGTGTCCTCACCCTAAACCCCTCTTCCAAGTTTGGAGAAGGGGCTGGAGGATGAGGGCCTGAAAAGGTGACATGCTCTCAATATAATCAAACCCAAATCATGGGATTAAGTATCAGCAATTCAGTTACTCACAGTTCTTGATACTTTCCCAAACCCCATCTGTCATGACGGTTGCCCCAACATTGCCTTGCATAGGGTAGACCTAAGAAGCGGTTGCAGACTAGACGACAACCCAGCGCTGATCCTAATCTTTGTTGGAGGTTTAGCATTGACTAAGTGAGGTTTAAGTTGCAGCTAGACGACAACCCAGCGCTGATCCTAATCCGGCAGACTGCTCCTAACTTTATTGCACAAAAATCGACACCTGCTACAGCCAACGATTGCACATCCATTCGCTCTAGCAGGTGCCAAATTAAAGAATCAACCATTCCAAACCCTTTAGAACAGCCCCAGGGTGAGAGCCTTACTCACAGGAAACACTGCGCCAATGCCTAAGTACAGGGTTACAACCGTACCAAACAAGAAGACAGCAGTTGCTACAGGACGGCGGAAAGGATTTTGAAACTTGTTGACACTTTCAATAAAAGGAACCAAAATCAGCCCCAATGGCACAGAAGCCATCAATACCACACCCAGCAACTTATTCGGTACAAGCCGCAAAATGTTAAACACAGGGTACAAGTACCACTCGGGTAAGATCTCCAGAGGGGTGGCAAACGGGTTAGCTGGTTCACCCACCATCGCCGGATCTAGCACAGCTAGACCCACACAGAGGGTAATGGTTCCCAAAATAACAACTGGAAAAATGTAAAGCAAATCGTTAGGCCAGGCCGGCTCACCATAGTAGTTATGCCCCATGCCCTTCGCTAACTTCGCGCGCAACTGAGGATCGCTTAGATCCGGCTTCTTAATAGTTGCCATAGTAAAAACGTGATCTCCTTTGGGTTGAATCAGCAGTTGAGCTTAGCAGCCAGTCTAGAGACAACACAGTAGCGCTTGAACAAACCAACCGAATCGTGCTGCCAACCAGACATCCATCCGTTCAAGGTATTAAAGAGGACCCGAAATGCCCTGCTTCCGAATCATTAAGAAGTGGAGCAACATGAAGACGGCAATTAACCAGGGCAGCACAAAAGTATGAGCACTATAGTAACGCGTCAAGGTAGCCTGACCAACGCTTGCACCACCGCGCAGTAAATCAGCAATCAGGGTGCCGACAACGGGAATCGCCTCCGGCACACCAGACACAATCTTGACAGCCCAATAACCGACCTGATCCCAGGGTAAGGAGTAACCCGTTACTCCAAAGGAGACCGTAATCACGGCTAACACAACACCTGTTACCCAGGTCAGTTCACGGGGTTTCTTAAAACCGCCTGTGAGATAAACCCGGAAAACGTGCAAAATCATCATCAGCACCATCATGCTGGCAGACCAGCGGTGGATAGAACGAATCAACCAGCCAAAGCTGACCTCGTTCATAATGTACTGGACAGACTCAAAGGCCTCAGCAACAGTAGGCTTATAGTAAAAGGTCATTGCAAACCCAGTGGCAAACTGGATCAGGAAGCACGTTAGTGTAATCCCACCCAGGCAGTAAAAAATGTTGACATGGGGAGGAACGTACTTGTCGCTGATATCATCAGCGAGGGCCTGAATTTCCAGTCGCTCCTGAAACCACTGGTAAGCTTTTGAATCGGTTACCTGCTTAGTGAACATGGAGAGACAAGATCCCTAGAAAAAATATTGCGGTTCATAAAGAATGTAACACAGCCTACGGGCGGATTTCATCACACGAGCCAAGAATCTCCTGTTTTCTGAAAGATTGATCCAGCCTGAAGAAAAGGAATGGTTCCTTGAATAGGGGAAATACTTTCTTTGCTAAATGGCTTGGCTAGCTCCGCCATTTCCTGTAACCCTTGCCCCTTTTCGTCTTTTAACTTGTGGCGATCGCCAAATTACTGAGTTCATTCAGGGGTTAGCAGGAAAAACCCCGTCCTCAATGCCAGCGGCGATGGCTGTAGAGCCACGACCACGATAGGAGATTCTGAGGATTCCTGATAGGCTTTACCAAAACTCATAACATCACACTGGTCGCATTCTGATTTCAACCATTAAGATATATGACTATGATTCAACAAATGAGATGGTGGCAACGAGCTATCTTACTGCTCTTTGCTATGTGGGTTAGTTCTACAAGCTTTGCGCCAGCCGCTCTGGCGATGACGGAAGAGCAAAAGTACATTGCTGAAGTTTGGCGTTTGATTGATCGGGCTTACTTGGATGACAGTTTTAATCATCAAAACTGGTGGCTAGTACGCCAACGCGCCCTGAAGCAACCCATGCCAAGCCGCGATGAAGCTTACTCGGTAGCGCAAAAAATGCTGGCCAGCTTGGAAGATCCTTTTACACGGTTGCTGAAACCTGACCAATATCGCAGCTTGCAAACCAGCACAGCCGGGGAGCTAACAGGGGTAGGGTTACAGATTTCTCAGGAGCCAGAAACGGGTAATTTGCAGGTAATTGCACCCATCGCAGGTTCTCCGGCGGATCAGGCCGGGATTCGCCCCCTGGATTTGATCACACAGATTGATGGCATGCCGACAGCGGGCTTAGCGCTGGATGAAGCGGCTGCCAGGATGAGGGGGGCGGTAGGAACCCATGTGGTGCTGACGATCAGGCATGGAAAAGAGCCTCCTAGGGATGTTGCCATTGTGCGCGATCGCATCGAGTTAAACCCCGTAATTGCAAAGCTCCAGACCCAGCCTGATGCAACCGGCCATTTAAAGCGTGTGGGCTACATTCGTCTGACGCAATTTAATGCCAATGCCACCACCGAAGTGGCACGCGCAATTCAAAGCTTGGAAAAGCAAGGAGCCGATGCTTATATTTTGGATCTGCGTAATAACCCCGGCGGTTTACTGCAAGCCGGTATTGAGATTGCCCGGCTATGGCTGGATACTGGAACGGTTGTCTACACAGTGAACCGTCAGGGAGTTATGGGGAGCTTTGAGGCGATCGGCAGTGCTCTTACCCAAGATCCATTGGTGGTATTGGTCAATCAGGGAACGGCCAGCGCCAGTGAAATTTTGGCCGGAGCTTTGAAGGATAATAACCGGGCCAAAATTTTAGGAGAGCGCACCTTTGGTAAGGGTTTAATTCAATCTTTGTTTGATCTTTCAGACGGTTCGGGGCTAGCAGTTACTGTTGCCAAGTATGAAACCCCTGCCCACCAGGATATTCACAAGCAGGGTATTCAGCCCGATATTCCGATTCCGCTGCAACCCATTAGTCTTGACCAGGTTGCGACGGAGGCAGACAATCAGTACCAGGCCGCGCTAGAACTGTTAGCGACGGATTCAATGGTGGCTGGTGCGACCTGACTTAGAGCGCACGTATCATGACCCACTGCATGGGGCGATCGCCCTTGATCGCAGCGACCCAACAGAGGCCCTGCTAATTCAACTGATCGATACCCCAGCCTTTCAGCGTCTGCGTCGTATCCGCCAGTTGGGTGCGGCGAGTTTTACATTTCATGGGGCCGAAAGCTCGCGCTTCACCCACTCTCTGGGGGTAATGGCGATCGCCCGTCGAGCCTTTGACCGATTAGCAAAAGCTTACCCTCAGCTTAAACCCTATCGCCCAGTCGTCCTCTGCGCCGCGCTGCTACATGACATTGGCCATGGGCCATTTAGTCACACAGGGGAAGAGGTTTTTAGCACCCATCATGAACGGTGGACAGAGCGGATTCTGCGCGAATCAGAGCCAATCTACCAGCAGCTCCAACGTTATCAGGCCGATCTGCTGGAGCAAATGATTCAGGTTTATCACCACCAGCATCCCATCCCCCTAGTCTGGCAACTTGTCACCAGCCAGCTAGACTGCGATCGCCTCGACTACCTAATGCGCGATAGCTACTTTACCGGGGCCAGCTACGGCAAAATCGACCTAGATCGAATACTGATGGCTATGGGCTACGACCCGGTTTCTCAGCAGTTAGTCGTAGCGCATAAAGGTATGGCAGCAGTTGAGCACTACCTGCTGGTGCGATACTTTATGTACGCCCAGGTGTATAACCATCCCAAAAACATTGCGGCTGCGTGGCTGCTAGAGCAGGCGATCGTCCGCGCCAGAATGTTGCTAATGCAGAATCAGTTAGAAGCAAGCGCTGTAGTACGAGCTTGGTTGGGTGATGCGACTGCCCTGCCCCTGGAAAATCGCCTCACCTTGGCACAGTATCTAGCTGCCGACGATAGTGTGTTTACCTACCATCTGCAACTCTGGCAGCATAGTCATGATTCAGTCCTGGCCGACCTGTGCCGACGCTTTACTGACCGGGATCTGTTCAAAGCCCGTGACATCAGTCACTTTCCTGCGGCAAAACAGGAAGAACTGTTGAGGAAAACCCACACTCGTTTGAGTGCGGCTGGATTTGTGCCTGCACACTATGGTGGTATTCGAGTTTCCCTTAGTCGGGGCTATACCCTCTATCAACGGGGCATTAAGGTGCAGACCGCTAATGGGTTGACCGAATTGAGTCAACTCTCTCCGCTGGTTCAGACACTGACGACTGCCTACCAACGCGCCTGGCTGATCTATCCGCGTGAGATTGAACCCTATCTACAGACACTGACTCTATAAGCCTTGTTTTGAACAGAGCTGACCCAGGAGAATGGATTGCGCCGTTTAGCTCATAGCAGGGAATGCGATCAATTCTGCATCGAAGCACTAGGGCGGCGGTAAATCAGGCTCAATCACAGGAACCACCGGTGGGCGAGCCACCGGTTCAGTCGGTACTACAACTGGCGCAGGTTCAGCCGTAGGCTGCTCTACTGCTGGGGGTGGCGGCGGTTCTAAGATAGGAGATGCAGTCGACTGGCGGGGAGTCGGTGCGACAGAGTCATGGCGCCGATGGAGTACTGGCCCGGTTACCGGTTCTTGCTCTGCCCTCCACCGGGTTGCTTCAGATCTCCGGGCTGTTGCTGCCTGACGCGCTAGTTCTGCCTGGCGAATGGCTTCGATTTGGGCGCTCCACTGCCCAACCAACCCTTGCGCCTTGCTGTACAAAGCCCGATTAGGAGCAATCTGGGCCGCTACATTGATCGCTGATCCCAGGGCACCTTGATCGGCTAGGGCTTGCGCTTTAGTCAAAATTGGCTGATCCTCAGCCGTTTGAATCAACCCCCTCCAGCGTTGAATCACCTGCTGCGCCTGGGGATAGAGTGCCCGATTTGACTGGATCGTTTGAGCCAGTTGAATTGCTGGCTGGAGCTTGCCAGCCTGGGCTAGAGCCTGAGCCTGTTGCAATACTGGCCGGTCTTCTTGGGTTTGGAGCAGGCGAGTCCAGCGGGCGATCGCGGCCTCTGCATCCCGCCGTAACACCCGCCCGGGTGGAATCTGCTGCGCCAACTCAATCCCAGCTTTTAGACCTGTCGGTGTAGCCGTAGCCGCCGCCTGCTCCGCCCGACGCAATAATGGACTATCTTCAGCGTATTGCAAATCTTTTTGCCAGCGGGCAATCAGCGTTTGCGCCTGAATCCGTAAGGGTCGCCCTAGAGCAACCGCCTCCGCCAACTGAATCGCTTGACGATAATTGGCTCCTTGTTTTTTGCTAGCGATCGCCGTTGCCGCATGAAGGTGCGTCAGGTCTTGCAGTTGGGCTTCGAGCTGAGGCAGCAATTGCGTAACTGACTGATAAAGCGGGCTATCTGATTTAATCAGCCGTAACTGAGGAATCACAGCCCAAAGCTGAAAGAGCCGCTGCGATAAAGACTGTCCTGAGAGGTTGAGGTGACTCAACGTTTGCGCCCGTTCATACCAGAGGGTATCTCGCACCACACTCGGAGCCGCCACCGTCGCGGGAAAAGCTCGTGCTAGCTGCATTGCCTCTGGCAAATTACCTGTACTTAACCGCTGGGTAATCGCGGCTGCCACCCCTGCCACAATTCGCTGCGCTTCCTGATTCGCCAGGGTTGCTACGTAAGTCTCTTTGGGAATTTGCTTGATTTGCTGAAATGCCCACTGTACGCCACCCATATCAACAAAGTTGCCTGCCTTCACAAACTGGCGCAGCGGTTGCAGTTGCTCAAAAGCACGACGCTCAGAACGCAGGCGCTGCTGCAATTGAAAAGCGCGGGCAACATTAACCTGCCCACCTAATTGACTTAAGACCTCAATTTGGTACTCTGCTGCTTCCCATCGCTGCTGTTCCAGGGCTTGCATTACCTTAGCCTCCAAGGTTGCAGCCCGATTTTTGAGCGCTTCCCAGCGGGCCATCTCAGCCTGAGCCTCTTGATAAACTGGTACATTGGCAGGAATTTCTTTGGCCAAAGCGATCGCATCGGCCAATTTGGCCTTCTCAGCAGCCAGGCGAGCATTAGTCAACACGGTCTCCGACCATTTCGCGGCCAGCCAATGTGCCCTGGGTAGCAGCGGACTATCACCCGACCAAGCCTTTACCATCCGTAACCCTGCCAGTAGCGCCCCTGACTCCCCAGCCCGAACAGCCTGTTCCGCGCAGTAGAGCTGATCAATCTCCGCCGAAATCGACTTTGCCTGAGTGCAATTTGGCAGGGGCGGCAAGCTCAGCAAGTGCCAGAAAGCGCTGGCTCCCACCCCGGTTGCGCCCGCTAAAAGCCCGAGAAAGATCAACGGGAGCGGTAGAACCGAGACGCGACAGGGCCGGCTCAGGATTTGAGGAACCCCAGAGTCGCTAGCAGGAAGGTTACCTGCATCCACCGAAGCGATAGGTTGCCCTAATTCCTCACCCAAAAAGATCGGCTCTGTGGCAAAAGACTCAGATTCTGAGATTAATCTCCCAAACTCTCCACTAGCATCAATGTTGCTCTGTGTTCCCACCGACATGGACTCCATGCTCACTTCCCCAAGACCACACAACCTTACGAAACGACCTAAGCCCTCCAACAACCTGAAAGCATTGACGGCAATCCACCCGCTTTGCCTTCTAGTTTCAGTTTTGTCTCGATAACTCAACTGCACCGGCAAAAAACCGACATACTGTATTGAGTAAAGAGCTTTACCGTCCAAGTCGCTTTTGCGGGGAAATGCCCCCTCGCCTTCTTCCTGACTAGAGGAGAAGCATTGGCCCAATCAGTCGGTGCTTGATTTTTTGCTCGCGCTTCTTTAAGAACTTGTCGATTTTTAAGGATACAAACTCCGGCACCTGGCACAACCGTTAACCCTTACCAGGCTAACTAATCCTTTATTCATCCAGCCTTGAGCCAATCAGTCAACTTAGGAAAAATGTAAACGACCCGCCCTTATAGATTGAGGTCATCGAAAAAACAGCCAAAAATCACCATCATCGACTCACAGGAAACTCAACAGACACACCTATATCTGATTCGGTAAAAGCCCCTGCATCCAATATTAGGCCAGTCATTGAATTTTGCAACAACAGCGTAAGGACTTAGAAACAGCCCACTGGGGTTACGCAGAAATCAAGAATATTGCTGTCCTTATCCCCGGGGCAACGCTTTGAGAATCGTCATCTAGTCCACCAAAGCCGAAATTTCTAGACTCGTCTAAGCCACCCTCATCGAGAGTATGTCACCTTTTCAGGCCCTCGTCCCCCAGCCCCTCCCAACCTGGAAGCTATCCATTACGCCAATCTTTCTGAAACTCCTTCTAGAAGCGAATTTGTTCATTTCCTTGTGCAAAGATCGATCCAGTTCCACTAACGCTTGCAACGACTTTTACGTAGAAATATTACAGACCCTAGACTTTCAGCCTCGAATGTGGAATTTTTTGTCAAAGCGTCAAGCAAAACGGATCACCAGCAATTATGAAAAATTGGGCTAGCTAAGAAATTAAAAGCGCTCCTTTTTCCGACTTTCGTCATGGCCAGCGATGACGAGAAATCATCACCCTCTTAGCTGACCATCCCGGAGAGAGCATTCCCCAAGCTACTAGAAATACCTCTGCAAGCCAAGCCATCTATCGATTTTGATCCAATCCACAAGTGACACCACAGCCGATCCGAGCCAGTCACCGCCCCAGTGTCCTAGAGCGAGCCATCTCAGGCAGTGCCTCTCCCAAAGTGGGAGAGGGATTAAAGCCCTGTGGGCATACCAGAAAAGGGTGAGGGCAAAAGTGACACGAACCTCCCTCATCCCTTTGTTAAGCAACGCTCTATATCGCAAAGGTGGATTGGGAGAACTACAGGTTTGAAACATCTATTCCCTTCTGTGTCATCCCCTTGGCTGAGGCTGGCGGTAGCCGTAAAAGTTGATGTGATACTCGCTAATTCGCACCCCTGTTTCTGCCTCGACTCGACGGATGATCTCTTCTGGCAAAGTGACATGCACATCAAGAATTTGGTTGGTATCTAGACAATTCACATGGCTATGAGCATCGCTAATATTGCCATACAGGCGTCCATCAGAATGCTCGATGCACTCAATAATCCCTCTCTCAGACAACGCTTCAAGATTTTGATAAACCGATGTATGGCCAATCTCTTTACCCTTGCGATTGAGGCGATCGTAGATTTCTCTAGCGGATAAATGCTCTTTTTCTTCCCACAAAAGTTCTAAAATGTAGCGACGCTGCCGACTCAGACGCATCCCCAAAGTTTGGCAACGGTCTAGAGCGTCCTCAAGAGAACGAATTGGTTTTAGGGGCGCTGAATCGGCTTTCACGGCTGAACGCTTTGTTTTATTCCTAGACACTGTTGTATCACAAGCTAAAGCAAACTCGCTACAACTTTGCTTTAATCCTTTAATTGTAACTACTGAGGTGATTCTCTGAGTACCGAACCGCCTTCGCTCTGTCCTTTCTTTCCAGTTTGGAAGAGGGGGGCCAGATTCATAGGCCCTCTCGCAAATTTGGGAGGGGGTTTAGGGTGTCGCTTGCTTCCCGCAGGGTAGGCGGGTTGAGTTATCGCGTTTGATTTTTATTTTCCCTAACTCGTTGTAAGTTTCGTAACAGAGATAGGAGTTTTTGCTCAGCTCGTTGCAGAATTTAAGTCTGGTTATTTAACGAGACAACTATTAGGCGGCGGCCTACCGAAAGGGGTTTGTTGGGGTCGTAGCCAGGCGCTCGGTTCTTTTCTGAAGTGCTCTGGCAGCGCAAGCAATCATCGATCTAAGGTCAATTTGGCTTTGCAGAATTAACTTTTTAGGCCCCAGTTGCGAGAGCAATACCAGGCTCAGGTGATAGGCTGGCGTTGTCAAAAAGGTGAAGCTATTTTTCTGGAAATAGGGTTGAGCGCGTTTCTCTTTTGTTGATGTTTTGAATGGATGCCTGAGCTTGGGAGGCTTGTGATGTTTCGTTCTTCTTACCAGTCTCCTCCTACGGAAACGGAAACACGCAGTCGAATTTTGAAGGCCGCTTTACGGTTGTTTGCTCGCCGGGGATATGACGGCACGACAACGCGTGACTTGGCAGAGGCGGCAGGGGTTGCAGAGGGCACTTTGTTTCGTTATTTCTCAAATAAGAAGGCGATTTTGATTGAGGTGGTTAGCCACGGTTGGGTCGAGTTACTCACCGATTTGCTGACTGAGTTGAGTGAGATGGGAAGCTATAAGGCGGTTGCTCAGGTGATGCGCCGCCGCATGTTGCATTTGCATCAAAATGCCGATCTGCTGCGGGTATGTTTTATGGAGGCGCAGTTTCATCCAGAGTTGCGCGATCGCATTCAATCCGAGGTGATTAACAAAATGACTGATGTCACCGAGGTGTTTTTTCAGACGGCGATGGAGCAGGGAATTTATCGCCCCATGAGTCCTAAAACAGTGGCGCGGGTGTTTTTAGGGATGTTTACTGTGGCGGGTTTCAGCCAGAGCACGCTGACGGGAGATGACAGTTCACCGGCTGAAATGCAACAAATGGCTGAAGAAATGGCAGATATCTTTTTAAATGGCGTACTTGCTAAAGACGCTGAGTAAGAGTGCGTCATTTGTTATGACGCGATTGTTATGACGCGATCGCAGTTGGTTTGGTCACTACAGTCGGCTTTTTGCGAAAGTCGAGTTGCCCGTCTACAAGGTCGATTAGAATGGTGTCTCCATCGGTGAAAATATTTTCTAGAATTTTGGTGGCAATTGGGTTCTGTAGCTCGCGCTGAATGGCCCGTTTTAAGGGCCGTGCCCCGTACACTGGGTCATAGCCCACCTCGGCAATATAGTTACGGGCGGCGGGGGTAATTTCTAACTTTAGCTTTTGATCGGCCAATAGCGCCTCAATTCGATGAATTTGCAAGCCCACAATCTGGCTTAGCTCATTACGGCCCAGGGCGTGGAAGAGAATCGTGTCATCAATCCGATTCAAAAATTCTGGCCGGAAGTGTTTTCGCAGGGCATCCATGACTCGCTTGCGCATCTCTTCATAGCGAGTATCGTCTCCCGACACATCCAGAATATGGTCGCTGCCGATGTTACTCGTCATCACAATGACCGTATTGCGGAAGTCTACCGTGCGCCCTTGGGAGTCGGTAATGCGGCCATCATCCAACACTTGCAGGAGGATGTTGAAGACGTCGGCATGGGCTTTTTCCACCTCATCCAGCAGTACGACTGAATAAGGTTTGCGCCGCACTGCTTCTGTCAGTTGGCCGCCCTCTTCATAGCCTACGTACCCCGGAGGTGCCCCGATCAGCCGCGCAACCGAGTGCTTTTCCATGTATTCGGACATGTCTAGCCGAATGAGGGCGTCGTCAGAATCAAACAAAAACTGAGCTAATGCCCGGGCTAGCTCAGTTTTACCTACCCCTGTTGGCCCCATAAACAAAAACGAACCAATGGGCCGAGCCGGGTCTTTCATCCCCGCTCGGGCACGCCGAATCGCTGCTGCTACTGCTTCAACGGCCTCCTCCTGACCGATCACGCGCTCGTGCAGGTGGCTCTCCAGTTGCAGCAGCTTTTGCCGCTCTGACTCTAGCAAACGGTTGACCGGAATCCCCGTCCACCGGGCAACAATTTCGGCAATATCGGCTTCTGTCACCTGCTCTCGCAGTAATGTCGAACCGCGAGACTGGATTTCTAGCAGTTTGGCTTCTTCGGCTTCGCGATCGCTACGAACCCGCTCCAGGCTTTCGTAGCGCAGCTTAGCCGCCTTATTCAAATCATAATCTCGCTCTGCCTGCTCAATCTGCACGCGCAGGTGATCTTCCTCCTCCTTTAAATTCTTGATTCGATCGAGCACCTGCTTTTCAGTTTGCCATTGAGAATTGAGGTTCTCCTGCTGGGCAGCTAGGGCGGCAATTTCTTGCTCAATTCGTTCCAACCGATCCTTTGAGGTGCGCGTTGTCGTCAGGAGTTGATCTTCTCCTTTAAGGGAAAGTTTTTCCATTTCCAACTGCATCAGGCGTCGGTCGATAGCCTCTAACTCTGTGGGTTTAGAGGTAATCTCCATTTTGAGTTTAGCCGCCGCTTCGTCTACTAGATCAATCGCTTTGTCTGGCAGGAAGCGATCGCTAATGTAGCGAGATGACAACATGGCGGCGGCCACCAGCGCCGAGTCTGTAATTTTGACACCGTGGTGGACCTCGTAGCGTTCTTTTAGCCCTCGCAAAATAGAGATGGTATCTTCTGGGCTGGGTTCATCTACAAACACCTGCTGAAAGCGACGTTCCAGAGCCGCGTCTTTCTCAATGTACTTGCGATATTCATCCAACGTTGTGGCCCCAATACAGCGTAGTTCTCCCCGCGCTAGCATTGGTTTGAGCAAATTACCTGCATCCATGGTGCCCTGGCCAGAGCCAGTACCAATCACAGTATGCAACTCGTCGATAAATAACACAATTTGGCCATCGGAGTGGATCACTTCCTTCAAAACAGAGCGCAGCCGGTCTTCAAAATCACCCCGGTATTTGGCTCCTGCAATCAACGAACCCATATCCAGGGCAATTAGCTTACGGTTCTTTAGGGACTCTGGCACATCCCCATTGACAATTCGCTGAGCCAGCCCTTCGGCGATCGCGGTTTTGCCAACGCCAGGCTCCCCAATCAACACTGGGTTATTTTTAGTGCGGCGAGACAACACCTGCACCACCCGCCGAATTTCCTCATCCCGACCAATCACCGGATCGGTTTTGCCCGCCTTCGCTTGCTCCGTCAAATCGCGACCATACTTCTCTAAAGCAGCATAGCGTGATTCTGGATTTTGGTCGGTGACCTTCTGGCTGCCTCTGATCTCCTTAATAACTGTCTCTAGCTTGCGGGCATCAACCTCATAGCTCCGCATCAATCGTGCCCCTAAGCGGGGATCGGTAACAAAAGCCACAAGAAAATGTTCCACAGAAATAAAATCATCTCCCCAGGCTTGACGCGCTTCATCGGCCCGATCCAGCATCACATCTAGATGGCGACCCAAATACAACTGATCCGTATTCACCACCTTAGGCTGCCGGCGAGCAAACTCATCGACCTGTTGAAACAAGCGTTGGGCATCAATCCCCGATTTTGTAAATAGCTTTGTGGCCAGCCCATCCTGCTGTTCTAACAGGCTAATCAGCAGATGTTCTACCTCTAGCTGCTGCTGCTTGTAGCGGCGCACCACATCTTGCGCCTGCACAATGGCTTCCCAGGCTTTGTCTGTAAACTTATTGGGGTCAGTGGGCTGCATCAGAAAATCGGAATTTAATGAAAGTTTACTCCTAGAGATTTCAGTATAACGCCATGGGTTATCGAATCTTCAGAGGCGGGCAATGAGTTAAGGGTGAGGAGCCAGCACAAAGAGCGAAGGAACGCTGACGGGTGCCGCCAGTCTTTACAGAATATTTCTAGATTGTTAGGTTGCTTTGTAAAAATGACGGTAATTGTTGCTGTTTGTAAGAAATGCTACCAATCATCCCGTTTCTTCTTTTACACTGCCCAACAAATTCAAATCGATCAAATTTCGGTGGATGTTTAAGAAATGCAAGATTTTTCTTGGCACGATTATTTAGTCATCGTTTCCTTTGGCGCTGCGATCGCGGGAGTGGTGTTGGTGCAAACTGAGCCAAAAACTGAAGATAACTTGGTCTTGACTGATCGTGCGATTTTTTTAATGATTTTTGCTTACTGGCTGGTTTATTGTCTGGCTGCAATTGGCCAAAAGTTTGTCAACCCCGAATGGAGTCTGGTGATCTTTAGCATTCGGGCTACCGCCATGTTTTCCTATCTATTAACCACCACCTGCCTGATCAGTCTGCCATTGCACCGTTACAGCGCTAGCCGTCAAGCCGAGTAACAGGAGGCAAGCCCAGCGATGGGTGGGGGGTGACCGTCTCTAAATTGCAGCAGTACCTGAGCCTGGCAAATGCGGCACAGGAGAAAGTATTTAGCATTTAACTTTCTACCCATCCAGCAGGTCACGATGCTGAGCGATAATGCCCCAAAGAGGCGATCGCCCCCACCCCTTGCCTCACCCATCCAACGGACTCCGCCCCCCCATCCACCCCGATTCAGCACATGGGTATAAATCATCGTCGTCTTCACATCCTTGTGGCCCAGCAACTCTTGCACCGTGCGAATATCATAGCCATTCTGCAATAAATGCGTCGCAAAACTATAGCGAAACGTATGACA
>CALIDI010000034.1 GCA_938023035.1 uncultured Leptolyngbyaceae cyanobacterium
CCAAAGCCATTAAGATGCACATTCTGGCTTTGAATCGTGCCAACCATCATCCAGCAGAGCGTTTGCAGGTGACGAGCATCTTGCCATACGATGTCCCATTGACGCAGCAATTGAGACAGCGCATCATGAAGACCGGAAGTAAGGGGGCATTGATTTGACTGATTTATGGGTTACTTACCAGCCTCAATCATGCTCTGCTTCCCTCCTAGCTTGCCTTTTATGCCCTCATAGTTTTGTTAGTCAAGCAGGGGGCAAACCACAAAGTAGTGAGCTGGCTTAAAGTAGACATAGGTGTCTTGTGACAATCAGCTCGGCTCGTTACAGTGAAATTCTTCTGAAAGAATCAGCTTAATTATCTGCTAAGCAGATTCGGAGGGGGTGTGAACCCTGCAAGACCGATCACATTTGCTTTTCTGGGTTTAAACTACCCGATGAGTTTTTAGAGCGAACCACTATGGAAAACAGTCAAAGTGCTTGGATTCGATATTTCTCCATTCTGATGGGGGCGATCGCTCTTTTTGTTGGGGCATTTTCTCACCGGCTAGAGGCGCAGCCAAACCCATCCCCCAGTTTGACGAGAATGAATCAATTCGGCTGTTTCCGAGGGCGTGCAGAGGGGCAGTTTGATGGCGATCTCTCCCTCACGCGCCGTGAATTTGCCGCTGGGCTGAGTGCCTGCTTACAACAAATTGAGCGGCGACTGACACAACCCACCTATTCCTCGCGCAGTGAATATGAGGCCGTCTGGCAAAAGCAGCAACAACTGCAACAACAGCTGCGTGAATTGAATGACCAGCTTGATTCTGTTCAATAATTCTGGCTCTGCCATACCATGCCATCGACTTTCCCGCTGTTGGAGACAACCCATACCTGGCTCAAACAGTGCATTGGGCCTCAAGCAAACCGGTTAGATTCTAGTGCTGCCGACTTGTTTGCTGCCTTTCGGCAATTGGCGGATTATGGTTTGCACATTTTGCGTTTGCCGAGTTGCTGGGGTGGTCTCGAGGTCACAGATTGCCAGTTTCGTCAGTTACAAGAACAGTTTGCCCGCTACTCAGGTGCCCTTGCTTTTTTGCAGGCGCAGCATCATAGCGCCGTTGCCCTGTTGAGCCGTAGCCCGAATGAAGCCCTCAAAAGGGTCTATCTGCCGCAGATTGCCGCCGCTAAGGTTGCCCTTGGCATTAGTTTTTCTCACTTGCGGCGATCGCCTCCTCCTCTCCAAGCTGTACCCGTTTCCGATGGCTACGTGCTCAATGGCCAAGCTCCTTGGGTGACGGGTTGGGGTTGCTTTCAGCACTTCATTGTGGCTGCCTGTCTGCCAGATCGGCACCTGGTCTATGGTCTGGTGCCCTTTCATCACCAGAGTCAGTCGAGCGGCGAGTTGCGCTGTAGCGAACCCATGGCCTTAGCAGCCCTGATGGCGACGAATACTGTAGCAGTTGAGTTTTGTGACTGGCGATTGCCTACTCATCAGGTGGTTGATTTGCGTCCCTGGGAGAGCCTAGCAGCGGGCGATCGCCAAAATGTTTTGCATCACAGCTTTTATGCTTTGGGCTGCGCCCAAGCTGGGCTAGACATTTTGCAAGCCCCTCAGCCAACCTCACGAACTGGGCTAATTCACCCAGTCGCTGCCCAACTATCTACCGAGCTGGCCGACTGCCGTGCTGCCATTTATTCTGCGCTCAACGGGGAAGCAGCCGATCTCAGTCATCAAAAACTGAGAGCCTGGGCAATTGATTTAGCCAACCGTTGTGCCCAGGCTGCCGTCATTGCCTCTGCCGGTGCTGCAAACAACCTACAACATCCGGCCCAGCGAGTGGTTCGTGAAGCCATGGTCTTTTCGGTCACTGGCCAAACGCAGCCAGTTATGGCTGCCAGTCTAGAGCGGCTTTTGCTCAGGGGCTACCGTCTCCCAGCAATAGAGGAGAATGCATCCTTGAATTCACCCAATTTAAACCCAACCGCTGGTGAGGAGCAAAAGATTATGCCCTGGGGTAGCTTGCCACTACCGACTGGCCGATTAAATGGCTCCCGATAGGGCCACTAAACCAGTAGTGCAGATGGCTAAGACCAAAGCGCGCATCCAGCGATGAGACAATAGCCGTTGTCCAATGCCATAGGCAGCCAGGGCGATCGCCCAGTGCATCAAGGTAAACCCAAGCAGATGGGTTGGGAAGTGGCTTCTGCCCCGACAATGGATTCTCCGTAGGCATAGCCATGCAAAATGCCGGCAAGGCCACTAAAGAGACCTAACCCAATCAGGTTCAACCGGTTGCCAAGCGCTAATGCTAAGCCGATAAGTAAGACAAAACCGGAGATCGCAATCTCTGCCCCGGGGATGTCTACCTTCGCCAGAGGTAGCCCAGTCTCTGCCATTGCCACCAGCAGAAATGTTGTTGGAATGGCCAGCCCCCAGCCTAATTGGGTTGCAATGACTCCCAGGACAATCACAAACGCCAGGTGATCTATCCCCACTACGGGATGCGCTAGCCCTGACAATAGACCTTCCCAGGCGTTCGCTGGTAACCGGTTGCCCATGACATGATGGGCGTAGACCAGCGCAGCGATCGCGCCCCCCACAGACCTAGACCCAACACTAGCCAGCCCACGCATCCCAGGGAGAGCCTAGAAAAACGATAGACAACTTGGTTAATCACAGTTCTCACCATCATTGCATGGGTTCCTTGAACAACTTAGCTAGCCAATTGTACGCTGCCCTGCTCCGACCAGATATTGTCTTTTATAAATCGTGGCCAAATCTCCATCCGGACAGTTTTAGCCGTAGTTCTCTAGGCAAAAACACAGAAATTTTAGGTTGATTCCCTGCCTAAGTTCCGCAATCCTTACCAGGGCGATCAAAATCGGGTTTGCGATTTTGGAAATGGAAGACAACTCAAGTGTATCTAGCCCTGAGAGTCGCCCCCCACTATTTCCCCATAGACATCATTATGCTTGGAAAATTCAGAATCTCTTTCCCGCTCTGGCTCTATCTGAATCAGCCACTATTTGAAAAAAAATCAAAAACAATCCTTAACCCGCGTCAATTTTGCCATCGGCATCGCGTTGAGTTGTTAGAACGCTGTCTCAGTAAAACGTGCCCCTCTAAAGACTTTCACTAGATTTTAGTTGAAGAAGACAACTCTGCCGATAACTTAAAGCAAAGGGCCATTTGCATCGAATTTTGTTATACCGATTTAACCAGAGGATACGACAGATAGTCGATTAACCGCTAGGTGCTGCGGAGCTTCTGCTCACCAAAAGCGTAAATCGTTCGACAAGCTCACCACAGGTCAAAATCCATAGTGGTATCCAGTCGAAAGAATCGGGCTAATCCGAAAAGTACGCCTAGTCTCCTATCTCCCCTAAACTTGGCCAGATCGATCAAAGATCTGGCTTTTTTCTGGTTGTTTCTAGGTTTCTCAAACGATTTCCAGAGCCATTCTGCATAACGAGAAGGCCAGACTTCAAACAACCAAAGGTTTTAGTCATTCGGGTCTTTTGCATTCTGGGTGATCGGTAACGCTCCCGCTCGAAACGATCTGGCCTTCTGGATTATTTGGGGAATAAGAACCGTAGCTGCTCCCTTTCTCGCCGTTAATCGGGAAGAATCAGGCATTTTCACCCTTACGGATTTGTTAAATCAGATTTGAGCGGTAACGGAGCGCTGAAAAGTTGAATAAGGTTCGATTTTGAGGATTGGGGATCCATCAAAATTTGCCTGACGGAATACTACTTAGCCTGGCTTAAAAGGCGAGTGGGTAAGCAAATTTGCTCAACGACAGGCGTATACCCCAAGCAATGACGGGCCACCCTGGCAAAGGATTGGGGGTCTCCAGTGACGCCAATGCGCCGATGGGCAGAAGCTTGGAGATGACGCAGAGAAAGCAAATCTAGTTCTTGAGCGGCGGCGGTCACTACGGCTTTGGCAGGGTCAACAAGTTGCACCTCTGGTGCCAGGATTTGGCGCAGGACAGGTTCTAAGTAGGGATAATGGGTGCAGCCATACACAAGGGTGTCAATCTGTTGCTCTAGGAGTGGAGCCAAATACCGTTGCGCAACCTGGATTGTATAGGGTGTATTCAATTGATTCTGCTCAATTAAAGGGACAAATTCAGGACAGGCAACCTGCCAAATTGCGACATTGGGGTTGATTTCTCGCACCGCATTGGGGTAAGCATGGCTGGCAACCGTTGCCTGGGTCGCAATCACCCCAATCCGCTGACCAGCCTGTACGGCCGCCTTCGCACCCGGCAAGATTAACCCAAGGATGGGAATCGAGAATTCTGAGCGAACGGTTTCCAGAGCTAAAGCTGAACTCGTATTACAGGCCATAATGACGAGTTTTGCGCCTTCAGCCGTCATCCAGGTAAGAATCTCTCGGACATATTGCAGAATTTGTTCTGGGGTTTTTGTCCCGTAGGGTAGGCGGGCGGTGTCACCCAAATAAAGCACCGATTCATTTGGTAATTGCTGTTCTAGTTGGCGCAAAACGGTGAGACCACCGACTCCACTATCAAATAAGCCGATGGGAGCATGGCCACAGTTTCGATGATTAATTAACCCCATACCTTGTTCCCTCTTTCCTCACACTCCACACGCATTAATGCTGTATCAATAGTTAACATGAAAGAGCCATTAATCGCTCCCTATAGACTTGGACTAAGTCCGGGCCGAGAGTTTTGCCCACAGAAAACCTGGCCGGCTAGAGCTGGGTATGGTTTGGCTATCCCCATCGGGTTGTTGACTGCCCCTGCTTGCCTGGAGGGTGTGCCCGCGATCGCTTAAACTTGCAAATGGGATACAAAGAGATCCCCGAAATGCACCGATTCCGGGGATCGCGGTTAATTTGTTTGAAGGCGTAGCTGGCACTCAGTCGGTAGTCCTAATGAACTGTAAGAAAGAAAGAGCAGGGAGCTGTGCGCCCAGACAGAGGGTTCCACTCCTTCAACCCCCGAAATCAGCTTCAATTTACTTGTGCCCAGTTCCTCAGTAGCGTTCAACACTAGAGCTATAGACAGGTTCAACTCGAATCCCTAATACGCTAGAGGGGCGCAGCACCATATACTCCCCCTGCACATTTTTAATGGGAACCGTAATAAAGTCTGCCGAGCTTGACTTGGGCACGAGTTCACCGCTGTACCACTTCTGGAATTCTTGAATTGTCGGAAACCGTACTTCCTCTCGGTGTCCACCTTCAATTAACAGGTGCACGGCATACTCGGTAGGGGTACGGGCATATTTGCTGCGCCGCTGTTCCCCTGCGGGTGCACCACTTGCTGCCGGATTTACATTCCCAGTCATACGCTCTATTTATCTTGACTTGAGGATATCCCCAATTATTCCCCAGAATTGGCAGAATGAATCCCTTGATTTGCTGAAACAATGGAAAATCCTTCTGCCTACCTGCCAGGTTCATTGCTCGCACCGCTACCAGCATCCGATGGTTTACCCTTGCACCGCTTATGTCTAACTTATTTCACCGGTTGGCTCCATTTATTCAGGAATATGTCTATAACGAAGGTTGGGCTGAACTGCGCCCCATTCAGCGAGAGGCCTGCCGGGTCTTATTTGAGACGGAAGCTCACCTGCTGGTAGCCGCAGGGACGGCATCTGGTAAAACGGAGGCGGCGTTTTTGCCAATTTTGACTTTGCTTTCCGAAAATCCCCCTAAGACGGTCGGAGCTATTTATATTGGGCCGATCAAGGCGCTGATTAATGACCAGTGCGATCGCCTAACAGATTTATTGAAATCGACCGATATTCCTGTTTGGGCCTGGCACGGGGATGTAGGGCAGGGCGTCAAACGGCGCTTGCTGAAGCAACCCAGGGGAATTTTGCAAATCACGCCCGAATCTTTGGAAAGTTTGTTGATCAATAAATATGCCGAAATTCCCCGTCTATTTGGAGACCTGCGATTTGTCGTGATTGATGAAATTCATGCCTTTATCGGCAGCGATCGCGGTGCCCAAATTCTCTGCCAGTTGGCTCGCCTCGCCAAAATTACCGGCAAGGTGCCGCGGCGCGTGGGGTTATCCGCCACCTTAGGCGATTATGCCCTAGCTGAAGCCTGGCTACAGGCGGGCACTCCTCAACCCGTGATCACACCTGTCGTTGCCAGCAGCAAACGCACCATCCACCTAGCACTCGAGCATTTTTATGACTCTGGGGTCAGTACACGAGCAGTAGGAGAGACGCGCGATACCGCCTTTCCGCCCTGCTACTGGCATCTGTTTCAGCAAAGCCTTAACCGCAAGTGCTTAATTTTTGCCAACGGGCGCACGGAAACGGAGGCAGTGATTGCCCAACTGCGCCATATTGCTCAGGCAAAGGGTATGCCTGATATCTATCACGTTCACCATGGCAGCATCTCAGCAGAGCTACGTCAGGCTGCGGAGGCCGCGATGCGTGACCCGACCAGCGCTACTGTTACGGCAGCTACCGTCACCTTTGAGATGGGCATTGATCTGGGCAAGCTAGATCGGGTCATTCAACTAGAAGCGCCTCCGTCGGTTTCCAGCTTTTTGCAACGGTTAGGGCGATCGGGTCGTCGCGGCAGCCCTGCCGATATGCGCTTTGTCTGCATTGAAGATCAGCCCGATGGGTCAGAAACCCTACCCCAACAATTGCCCTGGCAATTGCTTCAGTGCATTGCTGTCATCCAACTCTATTTAGAAGAAAAATGGATTGAGCCGCTCGCACCCCAAATCTATCCTTTTAGTCTGCTCTACCATCAGACCCTCAGCACTCTGGCTGCTATGGGCGAACTCTCACCCCCGCAATTGGCGCAGCACATCCTCACCCTGCCACCCCTGCGCTCTATTGGCCTCGAAGATTTTCGGTTATTGCTCCAGCATCTGATTAGCCTAGACCATATTCAACGCACTAGTGAGGGGGGGCTGATTTTAGGATTGGCTGGTGAAAAGCTAGTCAGAAATTTTAAGTTTTATGCGATTTTCCCTGATAACGAGGAGTTTGCCGTTTGGGCCGAGGGTCGTGAAGTTGGCACGATTGTCGTGCCGCCCGAGGTAGGAGACAGAATCTCCCTGGCGGGGCGCACTTGGGAAGTGGTAGAGGTTGATAGTCGGCGGAAAGTAGTACAAGTGCGGCTGTCTCTGGGGACGGCGACTATTTCTTGGCGGGGCAGTGGTGGCAGGATTCACACCCGCATCTTGCAGCGGATGCGGCAGGTTTTGATAGAGGACACCCTCTACCCCTACTTACAACCTGGCGCGCGGGCACGGTTGGTTGCAGCCCGTCAATTGGCTCAGAAGGAAGGCATTGCCCATCGATTGCTTTTTTCTGTAGATGAAGGCTATGCCTGTATTCTGCCCTGGGTTGGTTCTGCCGCCTATCGCACCCTGGAGCGCTTTTTGCGGCTGCACTGCCGCGAGGCTCTGGGGATTAAAGGGGTATCAGGACGGTCGCCTTATTATCTGGTGGTAAATCTTGGCAAGGCAACCCTGGAGCAGTTGGACTGGGAAATTCGCTCTGTGGGCGATCGCCCCCTTCACCCCGAAGCGTTGCTAGCCGAAGACGAAGCCCCAAAACTGCAAAAATACGATGAATACATACCCCCAGAGTTGCTCCGTAAAGCCTTTGTCAGTGACTATCTCAACTTTACAGAGTTAGCTCAGTTAGCTCAGTTAGCTCATTTTGGCAAAGCCGGAGTGTAGGGAAAGATGATTTGGAAGCGGGTGCCTTGGGTGCGGGTCACGGTTAACTCACCCTTCAGTTTACGTGTCAAGATTTTGACCAAGCGTAAACCTAAAGAATTTGTCTGTTCTATATCAAAGTTTGTGGCAATCCCCACACCATTATCCTCAACAACGAGGCAAATTTTACCCGCTGGTTGAGCGACAAACGCAAGCCTCAGCTCCCCTGGGCAATCTTCACGAAAGGCATGCTTGAGCGCATTCGAAACGAGTTCATTAATAATGAGACCACAGCGAATCGCCGTATCTAAACTGATGGGAAGTGGTTCAACCTGGAGGTGCAGCCGCACTCTTTGGGCCTTGGTATGGTAAGAAGCAAATAAGCTTTGGGTCAGGTTATGAATGTACTCTTGAAAGTCAACTTGGGCTAGGCTCGTTGACTGATAGAGCTTCTCGTGGATGAGAGCCATTGCATTAATGCGATTTTGGCTTTCAATCAACACTTCTAAAACTTTTGGATCGTCAATGTACTGGGTTTGCAGAGAAAATAAGCTAGAAACCACCTGGAGATTATTCTTAACTCGATGGTGGACTTCTTTCAGCAATAATTCTTTTTCTTCTAGAGAAGCTTTGAGTTGAGCTTCGACTTGTTTTCGCTCTGAAATATCCATCACAGTGCCAAATAGGGCGGTCACTGCACCCGTGGCATCGGTAATCACCTGCCCCCGGGCTTCTACGTAGCAGCATGAGCCATCTGGCAACAGGATGCGATGATCCCACTCGTAGGGAATTTGCTGTTCAATCGCTGCCTGCACCAGGCTGACCCATGTGGAGTAATCGTCGGGATGAATGATGGCTTGTAATGCTTCATAGCTGGGTTCACCCGCTGCTGGATCGAGGCCAAAAATACGGAAAACCTCCTCCGACCAGGTGATTTTGCCGGTGGCCAGTTCATATTTCCAGTTGCCGATATGGGCAATCTTCTGGGCGGCAGATAGGTTGGCTTCGCTTTCTTGTAGTTTGGCTTCGGCCTGTTTGCGATCGCTAATATCGGTCGCAATTCCTAAAACTTGCTGGGGTTTGCCCGTGGGAGTGCACATAAACACCGTCTCACGGGTCAATAGGGTGTGCCATTGCCCATCGGCAGCTTGCATGCGGAATTCAAACTCCGTCACTTCATTACCATCCTTAGAGTTGAAAAACTGATTGATCCGCTCAGTGGCTCTGGGCAAGTCTTCAGGGTGCAGCAGTTGGGGTAAAAAGTCGGCTCCCATGGCCTGAATTTGTGCAGGGGTGTAGCCCAAAAGGGTCGTTAATTCCCGGTTGGCGTAGACATTCCGCTGCTCAATCAAATCGTAGAGGTACAAAATTCCCGGAGTTGAGTCGGCAATTCGCTGGATGAAATGTTCCCGTTCTTGTAACTGTTGCGTGCGTTCAGTCACCCTGGCTTCTAATTCTTCATTGAGTTGTTTGAGGGCGTCTTCAGCAGCTTTGCGGGCGGTAATGTCGTGAAAGGTGCAAATCACTTGGTAAATGCTACCGTCAGGGTTCATCTGGGGTTCAGCATCGACCAGCAGCCAGATGAAATCGCCCAAAGCCAGACGATCTACCCCCATCACAATATGGCGAATCGATTGCCTCGTGGCGATCGCCTGTGCGCAGGGGTGCTCATCCCCTGAGAAGGCGGAACCATCTTCTCGAATCATGTGCCAATCTGGATCATAGACGGTTTTACCCAAGAGTTGCTCCTCACAGATGGCCAGCAACTGCTGAGCTGTGGGGTTACAGAGCAAAATTTCAGTCGTGGGGCTATGGACAATGACTCCCACCTGCAAGTCTTGAACCAAGCTGCGAAAGCGGGCCTCGCTCAGACGCAGAGACGCTTCCGCGCGCTTGCGCTCTGTAATATTTTGTCCGATCGCAATAATTGAGCCATCCGATAACCGCACATTTGCCCAGGTGGTATCAATTAATTGCCCGGTGCGAATTCGGATTGTTTGGTCGAGCCACTCTCCATCCGCTCGTTGGATGTGCTGCCAAACCTTGCGGCGCTCAGCATGGTCAGGGAAGCACTCTGCAAACACGCCCTTATCTTGATCTTGGATTTCTGCCAGAGACCAGCCAGTCACCCGCTCGGCCTCGCGATTCACCAAACAAGGCTGTTGCTTCGCATCCCACAAAATCAACATCACCGGAATATGGTCAAAGATTGTTTGGAGCAGCTCTTTTTGTTGCTGCAAAGCCATGCTGGCTTCTTGGCTAGCAGTAATGTCGATCAGCAAACCATCCCATAGAATGCTGCCGTCGGGCTGACGTTCGGGTTTTGAGTCAACTTGCAGCCACTTGATCTTTTGATCAACGATGACGCGCCCCACCCAGTGATAAGGTTGTAGCGTTTGAGCGGAGACGGCAACCGAGTCCGCAAAGGTCCTCCAATCATCTGGATGAATGAGAGAGAATAACCGCATGGCATCTGCCATGGCCGCTTCCGCTGAAACCGCAAAAATGGCCTGGCAGGCTGGACTAACGTAGGAGAATGAGAAAGACCCATCTGGATGCAATAGCAACTGATAAATCATGCCCGGAATGTTGGCCGCCAGATTGCGGTATCGGGTATGGCTGCGCGCTAATGCCCGTTCAACTTGTTGCCGTTCTGCCTCGATCTGTTTGCGCTCGTGAATGTCTTGGGCAATGCCAATGGTGTAGAGGGGTTGCCCTTCTGGATTGCGAACCAGAGAAATGGTGAGATGAATCCATTGGGGTTGCCCATCTGGGTGCACGTAGCGTTTTTCGATTGAAAAGGTGGAGATCTCTCCAGCGAAGAGCTGACGACTTTTGGCCTCATTCAATGCCAAATCATCCGGGTGGGTAATCTCCCGGAAGTTTTTGCCCTTTAACGCAGTTTCAGAGTAACCCGTTAAGGCTTGAAAGGCCTGATTAAACGCCAGAAACTCCCCGGTGGGTGAGGTTTGGACAATGCCCACAGCGGCCTGCTCAAAGATAGCGCGAAAACGGGCTTCACTTTCGCGCAGAGCCGCCTCTATTTGTTTCCGCTGGTGAATATCTTCAATCACTCCGATCACGTATTGCACAGCACCGGTTTGCTCTCGCACTAAAGATACGCTCAGATTGACCCAGCGCGCTTCACCCCGTTTGCAGATGTAGCGCTTTTCGATCGAAAAGGTCGGAATTTCTCCGGCAATCACCTTCTGCAAATGGTGCAGATCGTTGCCCAAGTCCTCGGGATGGGTAATTTGCTGAAAGGTCATCTGTAGCAGCTCGGCTTCGCTGTAGCCGACAATTTCACAGAAGCGTTGATTGACTTTGAGAAATTGTCCGGTAGCAGTAGCTTGGACAATACCGACTGCCGCATGTTCAAAAAAAGCACGGAAACAGGCGTCACTTTGGTGCCGGGATGCTTCGGCATAAACGCGATCGCTGATATCGGTATTGGCAACGACACAACTGGTCACCTGCCCCTGGGAATCAAAGATAGGGTAAAGCCGGGAAATCATGAACCGGCAGGCACCGGCAGACGTTTGGTAAGTAATTTCAACCCCTGATAGGGCCGCTCCTTGAAACACTTGTTTCAGGTGAGTATTCAGCCGCTCAGTAGTGGGGGTATCCAGCAGTAAAGCGGCAAGGGGCTGCCCAAGCATTTCCGGGCCGTAGCCCAACACTTCCTGGCAGGCTGGGTTGCAATCTAAAATTCGGCCTGCGGCATCCACAACAAAAATTGGATTGGGCGAATTTTCTACCCGCTGACGATGGCAAGCTTCACTAGGGCTGGCACCATGCTCGCTTGGGGAGCGATCGCCCAACGCTTCTCTCGCCCAC
Source organism: uncultured Leptolyngbyaceae cyanobacterium (assembly GCA_938023035.1). GTDB lineage: Bacteria > Cyanobacteriota > Cyanobacteriia > Leptolyngbyales > Leptolyngbyaceae > DSRU01. The sequence goes on from CALIDI010000034.1 coordinate 11,490, forward strand.
GCTAAACCCTGAACCTCCTCCACGAATTGCAGCAACGCTTGCTGTCGCTGCCTTAACATTTGAATTTCTTGGGTTAAAGCTGCCGTGCGAGCCTGCACATATTGCTCGATTTGTTCCGCAAACCCTTCTAGAGCCGCCGGTAGGGGCTGGGAAAACACCAGATCAGCCATGGTTAGTCTTACTTATGAATGCAATTAGTTTAGCGATTCATTTAACGGGACGTTACACGGGCCTCACGCTCAAAAAACAGGCTATCAGCACCACTTTTAGGAACCTCCAGTAACCGGATCTCAAACGAGTACAGCGATCGCTCCCATGGTCGTCGGTCAGCCAGTCATTTGTGCCACAGTCCCCCAAAGCCGCGGCAAATCACCAATCCTCAAAGGGCGATCGCCCCCCTAACGTTCCCATAAGTTTGTCGTGCTAAACCCTTGCCAACGGTAACATCCCCCGTCAAAATCAAGGTGGGAGCAGACGGGAGGTCAGTTGTGAAACGTGTTTTAGCAATCATTCTGGGTGGGGGCGCCGGTACTCGCCTCTATCCCTTAACAAAGTTACGAGCCAAACCTGCTGTGCCGATTGCGGGCAAATACCGCTTGATTGATATCCCAGTGAGCAACTGCATCAATTCCGGCATTTATAAGATTTATGTACTCACTCAGTTTAATTCGGCATCCCTCAACCGCCATCTGACCCGTGCCTATAACTTTACTGGCTTTAGCGAAGGGTTTGTTGAGGCACTGGCGGCGCAACAAACTCCCGATAATCCTAACTGGTTCCAGGGTACGGCTGATGCGGTGCGTCAGTACTTGTGGTTGTTTTCAGAGTGGGATGTGGATGAATATCTGATTCTTTCAGGAGATCACCTCTATCGCATGGATTATGGAGACTTTATCCAGCGTCACCGAGAAACTGGCGCGGATATTACCATTTCCGTGGTGCCGATGGATAATCGCCGCGCTTCTGATTTTGGTTTGATGAAAATTGATCAGCAAGGGCGGGTTGCCAGTTTTAGCGAAAAGCCAAAAGGCGATACCCTCATCAAAATGCAGGTAGATACTACTACCTTGGGGCTATCCCCCGATGAGGCAAAGCAATATCCTTACATTGCTTCGATGGGCATTTATGTCTTTAAGAAAGAGGTGCTGAAACGGGTATTGCAGCGATCGCTCGAGCAGACTGATTTCGGTAAAGAAATTATTCCGGGTGCCGCTGTTGATCACAACCTGCAAGCTTACCTGTTCACAGGATATTGGGAAGATATTGGGACGATCGAGTCGTTTTACCAGGCCAATCTAGCCCTGACCCAACAACCGCGCCCGCCCTTTAGCTTTTATGATGAGAAGGCCCCAATCTACACCCGGCATCGGCATTTGCCCCCCAGCAAACTATTAGATTGCCAGGTGCGAGAATCGATTATTAGTGAAGGCTGCATTCTTAAAAACTGCTCCATTACCCATTCCGTCTTGGGGATTCGTACCCGGGTAGAAGCCGGTAGTATCATCGAAGACACCTTGATCATGGGGGCTGATTATTACCAACCGCTGGTCGAACGGCAAGATGAAACAGTCAAGCGCACAACTCCCCTGCTGGGGATTGGGGCTGACACTACCATTCGCCGTGCCATTGTTGATAAGAACGCCCGCATTGGGTCAAATGTTCGTATTATTAATAAAGACCGGGTCGAGGAGTCTCAACGGGAAGATCTGGGGTTTTATATCCGCAGCGGCATTGTGGTGATTTTGAAAGGGGCAGTGATTCCAGATGGCACGGTGATCTAGCTAAACTGGGATATGCCGACTGATCAGTTGCCTGGAAGTGGAAATCGTTAGGATACGAGGGGATTACCCTCTAACAATGGCATAACCCGATGGGAACGGCAACGCTCTATTTGTTTAACCATGGCTCTGGCCCTACCCTGGGAAAGGGTAAGCCCAGTCTCATTGCCTTTCCCAGACTCTGATGGGTTCAAGCCCAGTCTCATTGCCTTTCCCAAACTCTGACGGGTTCAAGCCCAGTCTTGTTTTGACAGGTGTGATGACTGAGCCTGCTTACCCTACAAAGCAGGCTGCACCTAATAACCCCCCCTCAGTATAAATTCTCCTCAATTTGGAAGCGGGCTTTTGAGTCTGTTTCCCTTCTTCCAAGCTTGGGAGTAGACCGCAGGGTACGCGCAGCCGGGGCATAGCCCTAACGAGCATTCAAGCAAGGGGGATGCGGATGGCTTCAGCTAGTCCAGCAATTTCTGCCATGCTGTATTAGGTGGTTGCAGACAGGCTTAAAATAATAAAAATAGGCTTAAAATAATAAAGGAGACTGGCCTGTAAGTGCCGATTAGCTCCTTCCGGTGAGCCTATCATAAATGACCATGGAAAAAGAGATTATTACGCTCCTATCTCAACGCGAAATCGCAAAAATGCGGCAAGCCGGGTATTTGGCAGCGCAGTTGTTACATTACCTGGGGACGTTGATTCGTCCGGGGGTGAGTACCCTTGAACTTAATGATGAAGCGGAGCGCTGGACTCAAGCCCATGGAGCGAAAAGTGCTCCGCTGGGTTACAAGGGTTTTCCTAAGTCGATTTGCACCAGCCTCAATGAAGTGGTGTGCCATGGCATTCCCAACGCAAAGCAAATTTTGCGGGAGGGCGATATCCTCAATATTGATGTCACCCTCATTGTGGAAGGCTACCACGGCGATACCTCACGGATGTTCTTTGTAGGCGAACCCTCTCCGATTGCCCGTCGTTTGGTGGAGGTCACTGAAGAATGTCGGCGTCGAGGCATTGCCGCGGTCAAGCCGGGGGCAAGAATCGGTGATATTGGAGCGGCGATTCAGTCCTATGCGGAGTCTCAGGGGTTTTCCGTTGTACGCGATTTTGTGGGTCATGGCATTAGCAATGTCTTCCATACGGCGCCCCAAATTCCCCACTATGGTGACCGCGGCAAGGGGCGTAAATTGCGCCCTGGCATGGTGTTCACCATTGAGCCGATGATTAACGAGGGCACCTATGAGGTCGAGATTTTGGAGGATGGCTGGACGGCTGTCACCAAAGATCGCAAGCTTTCTGCGCAATGCGAACACACCCTGGCCGTTACGGAAACCGGGGTTGAAATTTTGACCCCCTATCCTGGCGTCGATTCTATGGCGCTCAGTCCCGATGCTGCTTAGACTGGCGCAGCAGATGCAGTTTGTTGTCGAAATTGACAAGCTGAAGCAAGTTTTGCGCCAAACTCGGATTACGGATAACTCCCGCCAGGAAAACAGTGCCGAACATTCCTGGCATATTGCACTGATGGCGATGCTACTGGTTGAGTATGCCACAGTGCCGGTTGATCTCCTGCGGGTGATTAAGATGTTGCTGCTGCATGATCTAGTGGAGATTGATGCAGGTGACACCTTTTGTTATGACGATAGGGGCAACCAGAGCCGGGCCGAACGAGAAGGCGCAGCGGCTGAGCGTCTGTTTGGCCTGTTACCGCCGGATCAGGCTGAGGAGTTTCATGCCCTTTGGCAAGAGTTTGAAGCTCAACAAACTGCTGATGCTCAGTTTGCAGCGGCGCTAGATCGATTGCAACCCCTCCTCAATAACTACCAGACTCAGGGATATAGCTGGCAACGCCACGGCATTACCCGCGATCGCGTCTGGCACCGCATGGCAACCGTACAACCCATCGCCCCCCACCTCTGGCAATGGGTCGAGCAGCTTTTGGCAGAGGCCGTTGCCCAGGGTTACCTGGCTGACTCACCAACCAAAGGGGCCTTGGAGTAATCTGCGACTATCGTGAATACTGTCGTAGATATGAATGCGCCCAAACCCTAGAAATTGGCCATAGGGCTGTTGCCCCGCCGGAAAGGCCGTCACCCCATAGAGGTAAACCCCTCCAACCGAAGGATTGCGCCAGGCCCGCAAGTCAACGGTTAGGGTTTTGCCAGGGGAAATAGGTGGGTCAAAGGTTACTACGATGCCATCGGCCTGAGTCTCGGATAGAGCCGCCTGAACCAGCAACCGTTCCCCTCGACGCCCACTACCCACATAGGCTTGCACGGTTTCCAGATTAAACCGAATCCGATCGGTACTAGGTTCAGGTCGAATGACAATGCTCCCAAGTGCTTCTCCGGCCTGCTCAGGTACAGTCAAGATGAAGGAGTAAATTGCCCCTGGAAAGTAGGCCGTATTATGGGTAACGGCTGCCCCCAACAATCGAGGTGACTGCTCAAAGTAGGTTTTGCCTGCAAATTGCACCGCTTGAATCGGTGCTGCGATCGCAAAGCTACTGCTGGCTACCGCGACCGCCAGCGCTAATGTCTGCAAGGATTGCTTGCCCATCTCAGATTACCAACAACTTACTTTCGTTTTAGCGCATTCCAAGTACTGTGATGGAACCTGTCTAAGGGTTCTCCGTCTAGGGAAGATGTAGTGAATTGGTTATTGATCGCCCCAACCAGGCATCGAAGTGAATGGATTCTAAATTTTGGATGGGCTACAACTGGGTGAAACTGGCCTTCATCGGAGCGATCGTCAGTGGCAGCTTTCTCCCTTCTATTAGTCAAGCCTTTGCTCCTGAGCAGGTCAACCAAGTGCCCCTTACCACGAATCAGTTGCTCGCTCAGCAAGCCGATCAACGACAAGCCCCCCTAGTGGGTATTGTCTGGTACCTGGAGCGCTACCAAACCCAAGATGGGCAGGAGATGACAGCTCTTCCCTTTGAACAAATTACCCTAAACTTTGGAAAAGACCGTGTGGGGGGGTATGACGGCTGTAATAGTTTTTCAGCGAGCTATGAGTTGCAAGGCGATCGCTTGCAACTTGGGGATGATTGGATCAGCACTCTGCGGGCTTGTAGTGGCATTGAAGCAGCCCAGGCCAGCCACTTTGCAGAGGCGTTGCAGCGTGCCCATCGGGTTGTCATGAGCGATCGCCAGCTGCGCCTGCTGAGCCACGAAGGTACAACCATTGCTCTATTTTCTACCTTCAATCCGTTTCAACAAACCTGGCAGTGGCAATCGCCGGTGGGCCAACCCGGCCAAACCCGTCCTCAACCCAGACGAATTTTAGAGTTTGATGGTGCTGGGCAAGTCATAGGGCGCCTTACCTGCCATCGGTTCTCAGCAACCTACCAGCAAGTGGGCGATCGCCTCACCTTTCAACCGGGCAAAATTATCCCGCTCCCATGTAAGTCAAAGGCTATGCAAGCCCAGGAAGCCCGAGAAATTAATCTTTTGCTAAAGCAAGCAGGCCGGTATCAATGGGATGGGCAACAAATGAATTTATTGACCCAGGCCGGAAAACCCCTCGTTAATCTCAGCTTAATGACTCCATCTTCTCTGTTTGGTCAGACTTGGCTCTTGCAAGAACTAGCCACCCCCTCTGGCTTGAAGCCACCTCTTGCGGGTAGCCGGATCGACCTCCAACTGCGCCAAACCTCAGACTCAGCCACGGGTGAACTATCTGGCAATGCCGGCTGCAACCAATATCGAGCGGCCTTTACGTTGAAGGGGAACCAGATCACCATTCAACCTGCTGCCACTACGCGCAAAAGCTGTGCTCAGCCGCAAGGAATTATGCAACAAGAAAGTCGCTACTTGCAGCGGCTTACCACAGCCACACAGTATCAGATTCGTGGCAATCAGCTCACGCTGCTCGATACTGAGGGCCGGGCGATCGCCCGGTTCGAGCTTGGCTCTGGCATCGATTGATGGGTTAAGGACAGTAAGGCGATTCGTCCCGCATTTGGGAAAGGCGCTTAATGCGGCCACTATTAATAGCGAGTTGGAGTTGGGCCAGCGCCTCAACTTCTGCCAGGTTGCACCCGTTGCGGGTCAACTGCCGAATCACTGTTTCTGCCTCAATTGTCAGATACCCTGACATTATTGCCTTCTCAATCACCCACTCTAATGGACTGTTCATTCTATGAAATCCTATGTCAGCAGACAATCAGTATGGGGTTTCGCGGGGTTACAGCCAGTGACCGTCGCAGGGATTGCGTGTGATAGTGAATGAATTGTTGGGTGACCACTAGGGCGATCGCGGCGTGACCCAGCCGTTGGCTTAATGTGAGCCGGCCATCCGGCCAAAGTGATTGAGGTCACCACCGGGCATGACCTCAATCACTTCACTCCAATCAAGTGGATTCAGCCACTATTGGAGAATTCACCGGTCTGCTTTCCTGATCTGGGCAAAAACTCAGCAGAATTCCCTAGACGGGCTTTCCTGATTCCCTTGATCAGACATCGTAGAAAAAAGAAGAGGCGACGTTTTCAAGGATTTAGATGAGAGTGGCTGATTTGCCTGCCTCAATTTCTTTGAGCACAACCTGTTCTTAATGGCTATCGGCCGTTTTGAGGATGCTGTGAAAAACCGAAACTGGCTGAATTTAACAGAATATTTGTTACTCCTTGGCTCTGGGGTGGGATCGATCGCAACAGCGGCATCACAACAGATCTTATATACGGCAGCTCCAGTGACGGCCCTGTTTGTGTTGAACCTGGTAAATCGCCGCCGGATTGAGCTTGCCGCCTACGAAACGACTGTTAACTCAGTTTCGCAGTTAGATCAAAAGTTTTCAGAAGATTTGGGGTCACTGCAAAAACAGGTGCAGGTATTACCCAGCTTTCTTGACTTGGCGAGCTTTCGTAAAACCTTACAGAGTAGCCACCAGGAAGAACTGGCGGCTCTGACTCAGCAACTGGCTCAACTGAAGCAGGAAGTCGCAAAATCGAACTGGCAACTGATTCACCAGTCAATGACGCAGTTGCAAGAGTACTATAGTGGTCTGGCTGAGTCGGTGAATTTGATTGCGACCCAGTTAACCCAAATCGGAGATTTGAATATCGCGCAGCGCCTGGAGGACTTGGATGGCGCGATCGCCCAATGTCGAGCCGATCTGGTGAATCTCCGGGGCGCCCTTGACCAGGTGCAGCAAGATCAAAAGCAAGCGAATTTTCGCCAATTACAAGACCAGATTAACCAGCTCAATCGACGTATAAATCAGCTCCCGGCTCCTTTTGATGCGGCAGCTTTGAAGCAGGATGTGAATTCTCTCATCAAAGCGATGGGAGATATGGCCTCCCGTCGAGAGCTATCGCGTTTAGCAGGGCAAGTGGAACAGTTAAGCCAGCGTCATGAAATCACAGAGGAATCGCTGTCGCCCCTACGGTTAACGACGACCATTCTGAGAAAGCAAGTGGATGTGCTGTCTAACCGCTTGCATACGATTGCCCAGAACTCTGCCGCCATCATACAGGCAGAACCCCAGGCGATCGCGGATTTAAGAGCCACGATTAACTCCCTCGAAACCCGGCTCAATCAACTGCCTACCTCCAATCTCACCCATCTGCAAACCGAAGTTAAAACCATTGTGGCGGCCCATGTTGGCCAATTACGCCAGCAACTCCACACTGTTCAGACACTGACCCAAGATTTAGAACAACAGCAGCAAAGCCTTAGCGAGTGGGTAATGCAATTGCCCCATTTGCTGGATGCCAACGCCCTGCAAAATCAAATGCAGCAACTGGCTAACCGGGTAGAGTGGGCTGAAAGCAATCGGGTCGATATAGCCGCCCAGATTGATGCAACAGTCAAGCAACAGCTTGAGGAAGTGATCCAACAGGTTCAACCAGCAATCGCACCCTATGAGTTGGTCTTTGATATCAAAGGGGGAAGTCAAAGCAAGGATGCTAATGGTTGCAGTAGCCCAGCAATTTTAGAGCAGGCACTAGAAGCGGCCTCGGCCCGACTGGTCATTGTCTACCCCTACCCGACTCCTGACACCCTCAGTACCGAACTGATTGGGCGCTTTCGAGCCTTTTTAGACCGACGGGGGTGCCTGGATATTGGCTGGGGCTACTTAAGTGCCATTGGCGATTATCACCAATGCCGCGCCATTGAGCGTAGACGACGGCTGAATCCAAGCGAAAAGGGCTTTTTATACGACACCCTGGATCAACTCACCCAACTCAAGCGCCAATATCCAAACCAGTTTCGCTTTAAGGTGTTAGGCACTGATGAGAACTTTTTGGTGTGCGATCGCAGCTACGCGATCTTAGGAGCACAGTCTATTTTTATGGCCAGTACTGTTTTTCCAAAAGCGGCAGTGGGGCTGCGCACCAGTGATACCGAGGTAATTCAAAGACTCGTGCAACGGTTTGACGACCCTACCCTGGAGGCAACAGATACCGTTGCTTATTTGAAGCGGGCACTGACACGCTACGATCTGGGCGATCGTCAGGGAGCCATCGAGGATTATACCCATGTTTTAACCATGAACCCAGGCAATGATGTGGCAGCTAATAATCGTGGTTTAGCCCGATATGACCTGTCGGATCGACGCGGGGCGATCGCTGACTTTTCCCTGGCGATTGAACAAAACCCTGAAAATTTCATCGCGTTCTGCAACCGAGGCTACGTGCGGGCAGAGTTGGGCGATCGCCTAGGAGCGGTTGAAGACTACACCTTGGCGCTCCACCTTAACCCTGATTATGCCCCGGCTTACCTCTATCGAGGACGGGCACGCACTCATCTGCGCAACCAGCTAGGAGCAATTGAAGATTTCAACGAAGTGCTGCGCCTCAACCCAGAAGATGCCGCTGCCTACTTCTATCGCGGTATAGCATTCACCAAGATCGGGCAAACTTTCAATGGTGTCCGCGATTTGCATCAGGCTGCGCAACTTTATGCCACTCAGGGCAACACCGCTGGCTATCAGCAAGTGCAAGAGCTGTTGCAAAAAATTGAAGCAGGCGGCGAGGAACCCAGCGTAGCCTCTCTGGTAAGTTATTTCCGATGACTGTTAATAGCCTAATAGCCTGCGAGTTTTCCTTGGCGTTTGGCTAATCGTTCAGCCCAGCGAAAGACAAGCAACCCTAACCCAAAGTAAAAGCCTCCATTGATCAGCGCGATCGCCCATTGCAGCCAATCCAACGATTCACCCCGAGCAAGTATCGCCCGTAATAGCCCGGCCCCTGGAGTCATTGGTAACAATAGCCCTAAAAATTGGGCTGGCCCGGCCCAGGTTTCAATCGGGACTGTGAGCAAAAACAGTAGCAAAAACTGGGTGATGCCTAGAATCTGTTGCACGCGCTTGACCAACAGTGCGGCTGATCCCATGCCCAGGGCCAATCCATAGGCACCTAATAAAACAGTCAGCAATGGTAAGAGAGCCGCGGGTGCCAGGGTGAGCCGACTGCCGGTGAGGCCCATAATGGCTAGCAAAATCCCTAAGTTAAGGAGCAACTGAATGGTCAGGTTGGCGATCGCCCGAATGAGAAACAGGGAAGACATCCGATAGGGTGACAGCAGCACCTGTTCTAACGTGCCCGTTTGCGCCTCCCGCTGTAGGGAGCCAGCAATATCGCCCAAAATGAATAACACCAAAGACCAGAGCACGTAGCCCACCACAATCGTATCCAGGCGATCGCCTAGTGGCAGATTTGGGCCAGCCACATAACGGGCGCTCAAAAATAGCCCATAAAACACAATCACCAAGCCAATAACGCCACTAATTGCTTCAGCCGCATAGCGACGTAGCAAAATCCACTCTCGTTTCAGTTCTGCCCAAAATAAAGTTCCCATCCGACCGCAAACCCCCTACGCATACCGACTTAAGAATACGACAGATACCCGACTGAACACTGGGTGCTGAAGGGCGGCTGCTATCCAAAACTCAAAAGGGGATGCGACAGAAACGACTTGCTGCAAGAGAGCACAACTCTAAAAGAGATCATGTCACCTTTTCCGGCCCTCATCCCCCAGCCCCTGCTCCCAACCTAAGAGAAGGGGAGCCGAGCCATCTCAAAGTCCCTCTCCCAAATTGGGAAAGGGCTTAGAGCAATCTGGGCGTACCAGAAAAGGGTGAGGGTAAAAGTAACATGCACCCCTCAAAAAAACCTAAGATCGAGGCTCCCTGCTGGTTAAGTCCACAACCGCGAGACCGCAACCAAGAAACCAGAAGGGCGATACCTTATTTCATTTGTTTAGGGGCAACCCTGCCTGCACAGTGGAGCTGATAACCTGTGAGTAACCCTGTAAAATCATCGAGAGCGCGCTTTTACTCAAGCCAAATCGATGGCTTCTGGTAACCCAGATCACAGAGACCACTTATTCCTGATTGACTGACAAAAACTGGGCACCGGGTGGTTGAAACCGTTGCGACATCAACGCAGTCGGCCTCCGCTAGCTTTCTACCCTTACCGAAAACCTGCGCAGGCGGGTTTTGCCTCTGTAGGCGCGGCTTCGAGCCGCCAGCACAAAAAGTTTTGTCAGTCAGTAAATCACTTATTCTGATAGAGACCCTATTTATCCGGAAAATTAAACGTTAAGAATTGTAGACTCCGTAGAAATGCCGTTGTTGCGGGTATCGTCAGTACCTAATTTGGATCATGTAAAGCATATAGCTACCTAGTTCCATCAAACGAACCCTGCTACATACCCTTCTTAGGGCTGGTGTGTCTACAGGTTATCCGTCGAGGTTTGTTGTATCCAGATCAACTCGATAGTAACAGTATGACCCTAGGTCTGTTTCCCTGTTAGAGTCCATTGTTTCGGTTAAAGTGCTTCATCAAAATGTTTTGTCTGAATTGATCTGTGCTCAGGGTAAGGATTTAAATCACTGCATCCAGCAATGATTTAACCAACAATGAGTCAGAAACGCTTAAAATGCAGTTCTAACTGAAATTCGTCATGTCTACCACCCAAAGTTGTGATTTAAAAGGTGAAACTTTAGAGTTATTGCGGAAATATCAGCAAGAGCCAAGTCCTCAAGTTCGTAATCGCTTAGTAGAGTTAAATCTAGGCTTAGTCCGCAAAGAAGCGCATCACTGGATGAACCAATGTACTGAAAGTTTTGATGACCTGATTCAAGTTGGTTCGATTGGCCTAATTCACGCTATTGAGCGCTTTGATTTGGGCAAAGGGCATGCCTTCAGTTCCTTTGCTGTGCCCTATATTCGGGGTGAAATTCAACACTATCTGCGAGATAAGAGTCCAACAATGCGGATTCCCCGGCGCTGGCAAGCTTTGAAGCGTCAGGCTGTTTTATTGTCAAGGGAATATCAGCAAGAGTTAAATCGGCATCCTAGTGACCAGGAAATTGCACTGCGTCTGGAGATCAGTTTGGCGGAGTGGCAAGAAATTAAGCTGGCCTGTCAGAATCAAACCCTGTTGAGCCTGGATGCGCCTTTGGGGGATGAAGATGGTGGAGCCGCCTCTCTGGGAGAGCTGGTACCTGATAATCGGTATCGCAGTTTTCAACTCGCCCAGGAAGATCAAATTCGGTTACAGCAAGCGTTGATTAAGCTAGAAAAACGGACTCGTCAAATTCTGGAGTTTGTTTTCCTCTATGACTTGACCCAGAAAGAAACGGCAGAGCGCCTGGGAATTAGCGCTGTTACTGTTTCACGCCGGGTTAAAAAAGGACTCAGTGTTTTGCAGCGCTCGATGAGTGGTGTTGAAGAGTCGGTTTAGGAAACTGGCTCGTCCATTCTGAGAGAGATTTGCCAGAGGGGGGCCAAGCCGTTGCTGGGGAAGTCCTGATTTTTCTAGGAAAGGCGATAAGTATGCTAGATGCATTGACAGCAACGGTTGCTACAAGCTATCGCAGAGTTAGCTATGGCAATCTCTGACGTGAAAGTGTGACATCTCGTGGGACAGGTGTCTCAGAGGGTTACCCGTCTGGCAGTGGAGTCGTGATAAAGGCAGAAGTTAGGAGCTTTGCAGTATCCGCACTTCTGCCTGTTTTTTGTCTTAATGTTTTTTGCCTTAAACTGTAGCCAGTTCGGTAAACTGAGAATCAGTGATATTTCGTAATATTCGTAATCAAACCATGGCAGAACATTCTACCCCTCGACCGGAGCTGGTAGTCGCGACAGGTGGCCTGGGCACAAAACTTCGCAATTTAGTGATTGTACTGGTGGCTGTGGGACTCAGTGTTGCGATCGCGCTGGGGATGCGTACTAATACTGGCCCTGCGACCCTGGGGGCGATCGCCGAAAGGTCGGTACCCCTTGAAGTTGCTCTAAGCAATGAGAAACCGACCCTAATCGAGTTTTATGCCAATTGGTGTACCACCTGTCAGGCAATGGCTCCCGACATTGCTACCCTTGAAACGGAATATGGCCAGTCCATTAACTTTGTCATGCTGAATGTGGACAATAGCAAATGGCTGCCAGAGATTCTTTCCTACCAGGTGGATGGCATTCCCCATTTTGTTTTTCTGGCAAAGGATGGAACCCCAGTCGGGGAAACGATTGGCAAACAACCTAAAACGATCCTGCAAGAAAACCTGGTTGCCTTGTTAGCGGAGCAAACGCTTCCCCATGCTAAAGCCACTGGGGAAACCAGCGAGTTCTCGGCGGTGGTGACGCCCGCTAAGACTAGTAATGATGACCCCCGTAGCCATGGTAGCCAGGTGGTGAACTAGTGCAGCAAGGCAGAAATGAGTTGCCGATTCAGGCCTCTGGCAACACGGAGACACCGAGCCTTTTTCACTGTGAGTTTTGTTATTTTGAAGTCCGCGTAGTGACACGAGTTCACCATGGTTGTATCGCTTCATCTTGTGCCTCCTGTGGCTTTGACAATCGCCGGTTCAGATAGTGGCGGTGGTGCAGGAATTCAAGCGGATTTGCGTACCTTTGCCTTTCATCAAGTCCACGGCACGAGTGCGCTTACCTGTGTGACCGCTCAAAACACGGTGGGGGTCACACGAGTCGATGCCCTGCCAGCCGAAGCTGTGGCGGCTCAGATGCAGGCCGTGGCAAGAGATATTGGGGTGCAGGCGGCCAAAACGGGAATGTTGTTGAACCAGCCAACTATTACTGTAGTAGCGGAACAGGTGCAGGCGCTGGGGATTACACAACTGGTGGTTGATCCGGTGATGGTATCTCGCACAGGTGCTCAACTGATTGACGATGGGGCGATCGCAGCTCTGCGCCAGCGGCTCATCCCCCTGGCAACGATCTTGACCCCCAACCGCTACGAGGCCCAAATTCTTGCCGGTCACGCGATTGATTCGTTGGAAGCAATGCAGGCGGCTGCCACTCGCATTCAGCGCCTCGGAACGATGGCCGTATTAGTTAAGGGTGGTGGCATGTCTGGGGCCTTGCGGGGAGTCGATGTCTGGTTTGATGGACAGAACCTGGAGGTTCTCACTACAGAAACTGTTGAAACATCCCATACCCATGGCACAGGATGTACGCTTTCGGCGGCGATCGCCGCCAATCTGGCTTTAGGTAAAGCGCCGCTGCTAGCCGTACAGTTGGCCAAAAGATATGTAACGGATGCTCTCAAGCATTCCCTGGCGATCGGAAACGGTCAAGGCCCGGTGGGCCATTTCTTTCCCCTCTTGAGTCAGTGACAAAGTATGGCCTAACCTCAACCCATTGCCCAGCGGGAAGCGTGCCTTAATTCGCTAGGACGAGCGCCTTAATCTCAAAAATCTTTTCAATCACTTCTTCCACAATCTTGTCGGGCGTCGAAGCTCCCGAAGTAATACCGACCGTAATATGCCCCGCAGGCAGCCAAGGCTCAGTTACCGTCAGATCTTGCCCGAGAGGCTTATGTTCAACCCGATTGCCAACACCAATGCAATCAGGACTGTCGATGTGATAAGAAGCGAAGCCGCGCTCGATCGCAATTTCCTGCAAATGGGTGGTATTGGAAGAGTTATAGCCACCGACTACCACCATCAAGTCAAGGGGCATTTGCACCAGATCAAACATGGCATCTTGACGTTCTTGGGTGGCATCGCAAATAGTGTTAAAGCTGAGAAAGTGCTGATTTAACCGATCTGGGCCATATTTGCGCATCATTGTACGCTCAAACAGCTTGCCAATTTGCTCGGTTTCACCCTTCAGCATGGTTGTCTGGTTCGCAATGCCAATTTGCACCAAGTCACGATCTGGATCAAATCCCTCGGAGTGAGCCTTGTGAAACTTTGCCATGAACTCAGACTTGTCTCCACCCCGAAGAATATAGTCTGCGACATATTCGGCCTGCTCCAGGTTCAGCACAATCAAATAAGTACCAGCAAAGGAACTGGTCGCTACCGTTTCTTCGTGGTTATATTTACCGTGAATGATAGACGTGTAGTTGCCCTTCTTGTGCTTCTCGACCGTATTCCACACTTTAGAAACCCAGGGACATGTTGTATCTACAATCGTACAACCGCGATCGCTTAAGAGTTGCATTTCCTGCACGCTCGCTCCAAAGGCAGGCAGAATCACCACATCGCCGGACTGCACCGCAGAAAAATCTTTCTTGCCCTCAACGACGGGAATAAATGCGACTTCCATTTCCCGGAGTCGCTGATTCACAGAAGGGTTGTGGATAATTTCGTTGGTAATCCATAGCTTTTCTTGGGGGAAATGCTGTCGAGTTTCATAGGCCATGGCCACCGCCCGTTCAACGCCCCAACAAAAACCGAAGGCCTCCGCCAAGTGAATAGTCACAGTGCCCCGCGTTAGACGATAACCATTTTCTCGAATCTGCTGAATCAAAGAGCTTTGGTACTCGGTTTGCATCTGGCCGGCAACGGCTTGATCATAACCAAAGCCTTTGCGATGATAATGCTCAGAATGATTCAGCAATCGCTTAAATGCTCTTGTATCCATTACACCTTACCCTTGCGCTTTGCATGCGGCCCTGTTGGCTGTTTCTATGATAAAGCGTGCAGTGGTGTCTATATCGCCCTGAAGCGAGTCGGGTATTATCTAGGCTAACTCCTTTGCCAAAAAGGCATGCTCTTACCTCGGAGCAGCCTAAAGTTGGGATACTGAGCGCTCTCAGGTTGCAAAGCCTTCCCAGAGGCCAACTGACCCTGTAAAGTTGGCTAAGCAGACCACTCGACTTTTACTGTGGTCTGAATTGCTGGCAACAATTTATTTTTCTACAAGGCAATGCATTGTAGGCTACCAATTTCATCGATCTGTAGCTAGACAAATGTTCGCTTGTATGCTGGTTGCGTTGAAATAATTCAGCTATAATTTGCACAACAGAAGTCCAGTTCTTGGATATTGAATGCAGGCTAACCTCTGTCTTGCTCTTTGCTGGTCAGTCCTGGCTTTGCTTCAGTTCTTAGAAGGACTTGTTCAGCGCATTAGGTTTGGAGAGAAGCGTGACTATTTACGTTGGAAACCTGTCATTTCAGGCTACCGAAGATGACCTGCGGGAAGTCTTCGCCGAATATGGTGAAGTGAGCCGCATTAGCCTCCCCACAGATCGGGAAACGGGCAAGAAACGGGGTTTTGCTTTTGTTGAAATGAAAGACGAAACAACCGAAGATGCTGCGATCGCTGATTTAGACGGAGCGGAGTGGCTTGGTCGTGAGCTTAGGGTAAATAAGGCGAAACCACGAGAACCCAGAAGTAGCAGCCGCGCCTTCTAAACTTCCAGAATAATCTTGGGGGCATAACCCTCTACGCTTCTCCCCTCAGAACAAGCTTTAGGCTAATCTTCCCTGTAACTTAACTTATGGGGTTGTTCTGGAGAATTTGCGTACCTGATATTCTTTTGTCTCGACTAGCATATAACTCCCTTTGCCCAGAGCTTGGGCAAAGGATTTTTCAGTCTCCTCTAAAATTTTTGCTGGAACGGCTTTCCAGTCTTCTCTACTGCGCCAACGAATCACCAAAACCACTTCGTCTGATTGGGTTGGTGACAGCCAGACTTCTTTCCCTAAAAAGCCCGCGTTGGTCGCCAGAGCACTCGTCCAGATGGCATCATCAACCTGAATAAAGCGATCGCGGAGGTCGGGGTCAACCTGAAATCGCAGCCACTCAATTACCATAGGAACTCCTAACAAGATGTCATGTTTGCGGTAAACCGTACTGTTGTCTCAAACCGAAGGGCCACTTCGATTTGGCACAATAGGAAGGAAATCAGTGCTAGCTACGCTTCAGCACAATGATCGCTCAGATGTACTGGATCCTAGGTTGATTCGATGAATCTGCCGAAGTTGCAACCCTCCTTCGGACAAGGCGGGCAATGGGTTTTCAAGCCTAGAACTTGCTCAGTCACTTGAGTTCAGCTTGCCGAAGGGGCGAAGCCGATAACGCTGATTGATTTCTTCTAAGATACCTGAGTATAAAGGCGTAGACCTACTTCGCCTGAAGCCTCTCTAGCACCCAATATGGGACATTAACATGGATAGCAACAACTGGTTAACGCAACTGTTAATGCTTGGGGTCGGTACCACGTCGATAGTGGCTGAAAAACTCAAGGAAGTCGGAGATGAGTTAGTCAAAGATGGCAAACTCAACCCTGACCAAGCCAAAGAGGTGATTGATGATTTGATGCAATCCCTCAAGAGTGAACAAGTTCACCTTGAGGCCCACATTCAGCGCCAAATTCGGAATGTGATGCAGGATATTGGAGTGCCCCGCCAATCAGAGGTGGACGAATTGCGTGGACGGATTGATCGGCTCGAGCGTCAGGTGCGTGAGCTAGAAAATAATCTCTGGCGTTAACCCTTGGCCAGTGGTTAGGGGTCACTTTTGCCATTTTCCTCTTGGGCCAACTCCAGAACAACAGGTCGTCTGTGGCAAATGGCTCGGTTTTGATCAGGTTTCGGTTGAGTCGGCACGATTAAGCATTGGCTGTTATGAATGATTCTGCTTTTTACCAGTTTTTTGATGCTTGTGTGGGCAACTGGGTGACGGAACGCACCTACCATTACTTGACTCGGCAAGAGGTGGAGCGATCGCATACAGAATTTATGATTCAGCCGGTGCCCCTTGACTGCAAAGCCCAGGTACTGACGGATAACGGGTACCCCGACCAACCTGATTTAGATCAGTTGCCCGGGTTTCATCTGGAGTTCAATACAATCTCTGATAAGGGTGAGCGGGTTAACCAGGCACTCAATATGCTATTTGTGCCCCAGCGAGAAGACTCCTATCTGTTATTGGGTGATTATCTCCGCGATCGCGCCTATGAAGAAGCCAAGCCAATTATTGCTCAGTTTCGTTTCAATACCGAGAATCGCGAACTTCTGATGACGACCTTCTATACCCAAGTCGTTTCCGTTGACTCTATTACCCTAATCAACCCCCGTCTGCGGATTCGCCGCATTCTTAATTACCGGCGCCCTGCACCGGGTGAGCCTTTACAAGAGGTGCTACTAGCAGGATTTGGGGTTGAGCAGAAGCAGGGAACTTAAAAACAAGGATGCAATGAGGCGACCCAGTAAGGAGGCAGCACGCTAACACTGCAACTAGGGGGTATCGAGGATGAAGGGCTGACTGCTAGCATCTCGTCCTCAGGTTATTGTGGATGGGTGATGTTGGCTCGCAGAAAACCGCAGAGTCAACTGAATCAGCCGGATATCTTCCCAAATATCTTCGAGGATCTGTTGCATCCTCTATTGGATCAGTTGAATTGGGATCAGGTTAGTTTCGCCATACATTCCAGCAACCAACGTTGATTTTCAATCGAGTGAGGTTGGATCTCCAGAACGCGATTAAACGCTTGCAGGGCCATGCGATATTCCCCCAGGGCCGAGTAGCATAACCCTAAACCATGGAGTGCCCCGAAGTGAATGGGGTTAAGGGCAATAACCTGTTCGCAGTCGGCGATCGCCTGGCGATAATGCCCCATGATGTAGTACAGTACTGCCCGCCGGTTCCAGGCTTCGGCAAAGTCGGGCTGAGCTTCAATCAACTGCGTGAGAATTGACTCCGCACCCGACTGATCTCCCATTTCCACCAACATTTGAGCGCGACGAATGACCTCTAACCCCAGCACCCCTTTTTGCTCAAACCAGGCTCGCCAAAACTCTTGGGTGGCGTAATCGCGCACACTTGGGTCAGGATGCTTAAGGTCTTCTAACAGCTTTTGGGTAATTGCCTTATCCATACAGTTGCACAGGTGCCCTGTTGTGGGAGATACGGTGTTGACTGTATCAAAAATCGATCACCTAAATTGTGCCGGAGAGTCGTTGCATTCAGCTAGAGGCTTTATCAAATTCTTGCGGAACTGGCCGGATATTTATCCTCTCTTTGCCGAAAGATTATCGGTCTGCCGCGACTACTTGTGGGTATTGGCTCAGCCACTGATCAATATCGGTCATAACCTGATGGGGGATTTCCCAGGGGAAGAGGTGAGCCGTTTGGGGGTAGCAGCGCCATTCTGAGTGGGTGAGGTGGCGGGCCATTTCTTCACTGGCGATGGGGGAAATGTGGCGATCGCCTGCGCCCGCTAGTACCAGGCAAGGGCAGGGAATGTTGGCCAGATCTGGCAACCGGTTGTAGCCCTGCCCCATGGCGGTATAGAGGGCTTGGGTGGCCTGTCGTGAAGTCTGTAAGTAGGCAGGAACGGCTTCAGAGGCTAAGAATTGATAGGTTGCGGGGGTATGCTGCTGTACCAGATACCGAAACAGCGATCGTTGGCCAAACTGCTCAATATTCCACTGCCACCCTGGCTTTAACCAATTCAGTGTGCCAGCAATGCCGGTGAGGGCATAATCCTGCCAGGAAATGGGGGGATGGCTTCCCCAGGGGCGGGCGGCTGTTGCGACTAAAATCAACCCACTCACCCGGTGAGGTATTTGAAGAGCCAGTTCAATCGCCAAAATGCCCCCCAGAGACCAGCCCAACACCAAACAGCGTTGAATCTGCCGCTGATCGAGTAAAGTTTGCAAATCCAGGAGATGATCGGTCATTGTAAAAGGTGCCTGTACCCGACTGCGGCCATAGCCGCGCAGATCAGGGGCAATGGTTTGAAACCGGTTGGCCAGATGGCTGGTAAACACTGACATACTCTGGCCACGCCCTGGATGCCCATGCAAACAAAGGATCGGGTAACCGGTCCCTTGTACTAAAGTATGGAGGGCGATCGCCCTTGTTTTGCCTGGACTCACCATCCGGCACTCTTCCCTTATCTATTATCTATTTGAGACGACTGGTTGATCGGCTGGCGATAGCGGCCCGAAGATCCCTGCACTTCTGGGGCAACCTTTCTTCTGCTGCCAGTTTGAATTATGATCAAATCAGCTAAATTTAGTGTATGACTCGTTTGTAAAGCGCATGGATATTTTGACACTGGGTTGGGTTGGGTTAATGGTTGTCTTCACCTTCTCGATTTCTCTCGTTGTTTGGGGCCGCAACGGTTTTTAGGAATAGGGGGTTGGCTGACTCAATAGGGAGAGCTTCCTAGAGGTCAGTGACGATGCTAGGGCTGTTGAGGGAAGGCCCTTAACAGCTTGAGCGGTTAATGATTTGAGTGATGGTACTAGCCTCGATAAGACTGTGGAAAATTCGGTATTTGGTGTCCTGGTTCTGATTGCATTTGGGCTGCTGCTGCTGGTGAGTGGTGGCATTGTTTACTTAACAGTGGCCGAATGGCGCGATCGCCGGCGGCGTGATCAAGATGCCAAAGCGCGCCCTCTGGCTCGCAACCGGAGTCAGCGCTAATGTCTCCTAAAGTAATTGAGTGCGATGACCAAAACAACCTTAGGCAGTCGGCGGTTACCCGTCATGTCCCTTTCATTGCTTTTGGTAGCTTATACGAGCTTTGGCTGGTCGTTGATTTCACCTGACTCGCCGCGATCGCGCTGGCTGCTGGGTGTTTGTGGGTTTCTAGCTAAGTATGTCAATCTTCATTTTCTTTCCCCTGTTCAGGAATTGTCCTACTGTCGGCAGTTTGTAGAGCAAAATTGGATTGCCGTTGTTCTATCAATTATCTGGATTTTTCTCTCATCTCTGGCGTTTCGCTCGCCTTTGACTAGCTTTACCCGCCTGATTACCCGCTCCTTTCATTCTGATACGGTCGCCTTTCTCTCTATTTTCATAGCCGCCGGGATGGCTGCTATTGTTCTCTTTTGGCTGCACGTCTTTCTGTTTATTTTGACGATCCTGGCGGCTGAGGCCCTAGCCCGCATTGATATTCAGCTTGCAGGGTTTAGTGTAACCCAGGCGTTTTGGATGTTGTTATCTGTCTGCTTGGTGGGGCTAGGTTTGGGAGTTAGCACCCATTACTTTCATCTAATTGGCTAAGGTTGCTGCGAGCAAAACCGCTTGCGAGCTTGAGTGACAGCCGGTTTAAGCAGTCTACACAGAGGCACAAAGCACGCAAAGAAAGCAGCAAAGCTTTTGTGGTGTGCACTTGAAGAGAACGTCAAGACACTCTTGCTGGTTAAGTTCTTCGCCAAAGAGGAAAAGAGGATTGCACTCGTGAAATAGCTTTTCTCTTGCTGGTTGAATGACAAGAACATTTGCATAATTAAGGATAGGGAAGCTTAGGTTATTAAGGTCAGGCTAGGAAGTACAGTTCCGAGTTCGCGATCGCGAAGGACAGGAGGACAACATGGTGCTAGGACTGCCCGGCCATTTGGATACTTTGGTGTTGCCTCTCTGTGGGCATTGCTATCTTTGGTCGCCTATCTTGGTCGGGCTGCAAGTCTTCTCCGATGGCCTGATTACTCTAGCTTGTTTGTTGATGCTACGGGTGCTGTTTGATTTTGTGCAGCATCACCGAGGTATGGCGTCTGTCTGGGTTTTTCAAATATTTGGGGCATTGATTGCGGCCTACGGGCTAACCCATGCTATGGAAATTTGGACTCTTTGGCACCCAATGGATTGGGGCTTGGGGGGGCTAAAGGCGTTGACGGCGATTCTTTCTTTAAGCACAGCGGTTGGGCTGGTTTCGGCGATGCCTCGGTTGTCGCTGCTGCCTCGTTGGAGTGAGCAAGCAGCCACCAGGGTGGATGTGGAACCGCAGGGGCGTGACCTTCAGGTGTTATCGACCCGGCCTGACCCGTATCGCTACCTGCTGGATTCGATTAAGGCGATTGTTTGGGAACTGGATGCACCCGCCTTCAAGTTTACGTTTGTTAATCGCAAAGCTGAAGTGATTCTGGGTTATCCCGCGGAGCAGTGGCTAACCGAACCTGACTTTTGGCAAAACCACATCCATCCAGAGGATCGGGAGTGGGTTGTAGACCTCTGTATCAGTAAGACGCAGGCGTTGCAAAGCCATGAGATGGAATATCGCATGATTGCAGCAGATGGCCGGGTGGCTTGGTTATGGGATCAGGTGGAGGTGATTGCCGATGGCGATCGCCCGGTGAAGCTACAAGGCATCATGATCGACATTAGCGATCGCAAAGCTGTCGAACGGGCGCTGGAACAGAGCAACACCCGTTTGCGCAACCTGGCTGCGAATATTCCGGGTGCGGTTTTTCGCTATGTGCTGCGGGCCGATGGTTCAGATGCAGTGCTGTATATGAGTCCAGGTTGCGATCAACTCTGGGAAGTGGCCGCCAGTGCAGTCGAAGCAGATGCCACCATTCTCTGGGAGATGGTGCATCCAGATGACCAACCCGCCATGTATCAGTCAGTATTGGCCTCTGCCCGCACGCTACAGCCCTGGTCATGGGCATGGCGAATTACTACCCCATCGGGTCGGGAAAAATGGCTGGAGGCCGCTGGTAGACCCGAACGCCAAGAGAATGGCGATGTGATTTGGGATACGGTGATTTTAGATGTCACAACGCGCAAGCAAACCGAAATTGCCCTGGCAGAGTCGCAGCAGCACTATCAAAACCTGGTGGAAAACTCGCCCGACGTGATTGAGCGCTTTGATTTGCAACTGCGTCGGCTCTACGTTAGCCCAGCCTTTACCCGCGTTACTGGCATTCCCGCAGAGGCCTGTCTGGGTAAAACCTGTCGGGAGCTAAAGCTAGATGAGACCATCGTTACCACTTGGGAAAATGCTGCTGCTGCCGTGATCCGCACAGGCCAAAAGCAGGTCATTGAGTTTTCCGCACCGACGCTGCAAGGGGTGCGCTGCTTTGAGATGGTGATCGCCCCTGAATGGGCCAAGGATCAAACCCTCCAATCCATTCTCTGCATTTCGCGGGATATGACCGAACGCAAGCAAGCCGCGGCCGAATTGCAAGCGAGTGAGGAGCGGTTACGCCTGGCTCTAGAAGCCGCGAACCAAGGCTTATATGACCTTAACATTCAAACGGGGGAAGCGATTGTTAGCCCTGAATATGCGCGGATGTTGGGCTACGATCCAGCGACCTTTGAGGAAACCAACGCCCGCTGGATTGAGCGACTCCACCCTAACGACCGCGAACCCGTTGTTGCCACTTATCGTGCCTATATCGCCGGAGCCTTGCCAGAATACCGGGTTGAGTTTCGCCAACGCACCCAATCGGGCGATTACAAGTGGATTTTGTCCCTGGGCAAGGTTGTCGCCTGGGATGAGGCCGGGCAGCCCCTACGCATGTTGGGGACTCACACGGATATGACCGAACGCAAGCAAGCCGCGGCTGAATTGCAAGCCAGTGAAGAGCGGTTACGCCTGGCTCTAGAAGCCGCGAACCAAGGAACGTATGACATTGACTTAAAAACAGGGACAGCGGTGCTCAGCCCAGGATATATTGCAATGTTGGGCTACACTCGAGATGAATTTGATGACACCGCTGCCGGCTGGCGCGATCGCCTCCATCCCGACGAACGGGAGGCAGTTTTTCAGACCTTTCTCGATTACACGCAGGGCAAACGGGCCGATTATCAAGTCGAGTTTCGTCAACGCACCAAAACGGGCGATTACAAGTGGATTTTATCGTTAGCCAAAATCGTTGCCTGGGATGAAGACGGTCTCCCCCGCCGGATGATTGGCACCCATACGGATATCACTGAGCGCAAACAGGCTGAAACCCAACTGCGCGACCTAACCGATCGTCTACGTCTGGCTGTGCAGGCTGCCAAAATGGGCATTTGGGATTGGGATATCGGCCGCGATCGCCTCACCTGGGATGAACGGATGTACGAAATCTATGGACTGCAACCCACTAAGCAGCCGACAGTCTACCAGACTTGGGAAAAATCGCTCCACCCCGATGATTTGGCTCAGTGTCGAACCGTCTTGCAACAAGCCCTCGCTGGAGAAATCGACTATAACGCGGAGTTTCGGGTCGTTTGGCCGGATGGCAGCGTTCACTACATCGAAGCCCATGCCATTGTGCAGCGCGACGCCCACGGTCACCCCCTGCGCATGATTGGGGTCAACCTAGATGTGAGCGATCGCAAGCAAGCCGAAATCGCCCTACGCTTCAGTGAAGCGCGATTGCGCGCCTTTATGGATAACAGCCCCGCTTCAACCTGGGTGACAGACCCAGCAAATGGGCGCATCAAATATGCCAACCAAACCTATCACCAAACCCTGGCAGTTCCCCAAACGGTTGTTGGCAAGACCCTAGCAGAGCTATTTCCCCCTGACATTGCCGCAACCTATCTGCACAATACTCGCCAAGTGGCTGAAACAGGGCAAGTCATCGAAACCATTGAACCCGGCATTCGTTCAGATCAAAGCATGGGTGACTTCCTGGTTTTGCAATTTCCCCTCCCCCAAGCCAATGGCCGCCTGTGGGTCGGTGGCGTTGCTATTGACATCACCGATCGCAAACGAGCCGAAGAGGCACAACGCCAGGCCGAAAAACTCCGCCTAGAACTCAACTTGCTAGAACGCATCCTCGACAGTGTGCTGGCCGGCTATTGGGATTGGGATCTGCCGGGTCATACGATCTACCTGAGTCCTGGGTTAAAGCGCATGTTTGGCTATGAAGATAATGAGCTTACCCATGTGCCAGAGACCTGGCAAAGCTTGGTTCACCCTGAAGATTTACCGAAATTGATGCAATGTTTTGACCACCATGTGCAAACTCGAGGAAAGGTGCCTTACTACAACGAGGTGCGCTATCGCCACAAAAACGGCTCCACCATTTGGGTCATCTGTGCCGGGCAGGTGATTGAGTGGGATGAAACCGGCCAACCCTTACGAATGGTGGGGTGCCACGTGGATATTACAAAACAAAAGCAGACCGAAGCACAACTGCAAACGAGCGAACGCCACCTGAAACAGGCCCAACGCATTGGCAAGCTGGGCAGTTGGGAGTTTGAACTAGCGACCGAAACAATCACCTGGTCCGATCAGGTATTTCGCTTGTTTCGGCGTGACCCGGCCATGGGTGAACCCAAATCCTTTGATGAACTCCAGCAATTGATTGATCCTCGCGATCGCGCCTTCCATGCCCAAGCCGTTCAAACCCTGATTGAAACCCATCAACCCTACAATATCGAGTGTCGCATTTGTCGGGCAGATGGCACAATTGGCTGGATACAGGCCAGGGGGGAAGTGATTTTAGACACAGCCGGGCAGGTGATTAAGCTAACCGGCATCGCCCTTGACATTAACGAACGGAAACAAATCGAGGCTCAGTTGCAAAGCCTCTCCGATCGCTTAAAACTGGCGCTCCAGGCCGGAGAAATTGGTGTTTGGGAATGGGATTTGAACAGCGACGTGCAGTGGGATGAGCGCATCTACGAAATCTATGGCCTACAGCATCTCGGTCGCCCCGCCACCTATCAAGACTGGGCCAAACTGCTCCCTCCCGAAGACCTCAAAAGGGTCGAGGCAGCTCAGCAAGCAGCGATTCACGACGGGCAAGACTTCAAAGTCGAGTTTCAGATTTGGCGCACCGATGGCGAAGTCCGCTGGAGCAAGGCAGAAGCGATTGTGCAACGCAATGACAAGGGTGAAGCGATCCGCATGGTGGGGATTACCTTTGACATTACAGAACGCAAGCGCGCAGAAGCGCAAATTTTGCAAACAACGGCGCAACTGCAAGCCTCTAACCGAGAGCTAGAAGCCTTTGCCTACTCGGTTTCCCATGATTTGCGGGCACCTTTGCGCGCCATTGACGGGTTTAGTAAAGCCTTACTCGAAGACTATGGCGATCGCTTAGATGCCGAAGGCAAAGATTACTTTGATCGGATCCGTTACAACGTCCAGCGCATGGGTCTGTTGATTGATGACCTGCTGCGGTTGTCACGGGTCTCTCGCTCAGAAATGCGCTACGACACCGTCAACCTGAGTGCCTTGGTGCAAGACCAGATCAAAGAACTACAAGCCTCAGACCCCAGCCGCCAAGTTGAATTCAGAGTTACTCCAGGGGCGATCGTCTTAGCAGACCCCACCCTGATGCGAATCGTCATCACCAACCTGCTCGACAATGCTTGGAAATTTACGAGTCATCACCCCTCTGCTCAGATTGAATTTGGCATCATCAGTTCGGAAGGGCAGCCCGTCTATTTTATTCGCGACGATGGAGCTGGCTTTGATATGACCTATGCCTCCAAGTTGTTTGGTGTGTTTCAACGCTTACACAGTATGGATGAATTTCCCGGCACTGGGATTGGTTTAGCTACTGTACAGCGGGCTATTCTCCGCCACGGGGGCCAGGTTTGGGCAAAAGGGGCCATCGAGCAAGGAGCGACCATTTATTTCACGATTCCCAATTTATCCCCTAGAAATCTGCACGTGAATGATGAACCCTAAGGCTATTGAGGGCTGAGGGCAGTCATTTGGGTCGCGTCTCTACATACCGATTTCAATAGAGGCGGATGCAGAGACCCAATCGCATGCCTTGTGCCGTAGAGCCTCAACCCGCCAAAATCACAAATCGTTCGACAAGTTCATCATCAGCTCAAAATTCAGCCGTCCTGTTTCTGACAAGATGAAGAATAAGCAGATGCTTCCAGCACCTTTTCAGCAACCGTTTACCAGGTTGAGATTATGTTTCTCTGCCCTTATACCCTTATACATAGAGACATTACCCAAGGCTGAAAATGAGAGCATGTCACCTTTTCAGGCCCTTATCCCCCAGCCCCTTCTCCCAACTTGGGAGAGGGATTAGAGCAATCCGGGCACACCAGAAAAGAGTGAGGGCAAAAGTGACATACACCCCTCAAAATTCTGTTACTACGGCGCGAGCATAAAGATTCTCTCTTGAGTGATTTGCATTAGTCGGTGGTTAGGTGCTCAAAGAGGTGAGGAAGCACATCGTCATAACGTGAATTGCAGAAATTTCATTTTTCATTTAGAAACGTCTTAAGACGTTTCCTTAAGCTTTTTTCATCCTAGTTTTAAGCGATGACAACTTTACGTTCAATCCTTTTGGTTGAGGATAACCCTGATGATGAACGCCTGACCCTGCGGGCGCTGCGGCGCGGCAATATTGTCAATGAGATTCGGGTAACCCGCGATGGTGAAGAAGCCCTCAATGTGCTTTTTAGTTTAGAATCGTTGCCTTGTGTAGTGCTGCTCGATCTCAAACTGCCTAAGGTTGATGGTTTAGAGGTTTTGCAACAAATTCGGGCAAACACTCGCACCCGCCTCTTACCCGTCGTGATTTTGACCTCTTCTAGTGAAGAGCGCGATATTATCGAAAGCTACAATCTGGGAGCAAATAGTTATGTGCGTAAGCCCGTCGAGATTGACCCGTTTGCCGAGGCGGTGCGCCAATTGGGACTATATTGGGCACTTATTAATGAGCCACTCCCTGGAGGCTAATAACGCATGAGTGACTCCCTTGCGATTTTAATGATTGAAGATTCAGAAGATGATGCGCTTCTGATTCAGCGAGAGTTGAAGCGTGGCGGTTTTAGCCTGACGTGGGAACGGGTGCAAACAGCCGCAGAATTGCGATCAGCCCTAGCCAGTTGCACTTGGGATGTCATCATTTCAGACTATCGCTTGCCAAACTTTGATGCATCGGTAGCCCTGGAAATCGTTAAGCAGAGTCAAACCGATTTGCCCTTTATTATTGTGTCGGGCACGATTGGCGAAGAGTTGGCGGTAGCCATGATGAAGGCGGGTGCCCATGATTATCTGATGAAAGATAATTTGACTCGCTTACCTGAGGCGGTACGGCGGGAGGTGCGGGAAGCAAAAATGCGGGCAGAACGCAAACGCGCCGCGATCGCTCTGGAAGTTGCCGAAAACCGCCTGCAACTGGCCGTGGAAGGGGCAGGCATTGGATTATGGGATTGGCAGGTGCAAACGGGGAGCCTGACTTTAAATACTTGCTGGGCTGAAATTGTAGGCTACGCTCTGGAGGCGCTAGAACCCATTACCATCGACACCTGGCAAAAATTGATCCATCCAGAAGATTTACCCATCGCGTGGTCAGAAATCGAGCGCCATTTTCGGCGAGAAATCCCTCACTATAAGCTTGAGCTGCGCCTGCGGCATGCGTCTGGTCACTGGGTATGGGTTTTAGACCAGGGCCGAGTGGTGGAGTGGGATGAGGCTGGGCAACCCCTCCGGATGACGGGCATGATCACAGATATTTCGGATCTCAAGAGTGCTGAAATTCGTCTCCAACAGACTGCTGAGCGCGAGCAACTGGTGCGCCTGGTAACCGAGCGGATTCGCCAATCCCTTGATCTCGATGAAATTTTGGCTCGAACTGTGAGCGAAGTTCACCAGGTTTTGCAGACAGATCGCGTGATTCTGTTTCGGCTCCGCTCAGACGGCCAGGGTTATGGTTATGTCGCTCAGGAGTCAGTGGGGGAAGGCTGGCAAACCCTGCTCGGGCAAGATATTTATGAACCCTGCTTTCATGCCAACTACGTGGATAAATATGCCCAAGGGCGTGTTTGGGCGATCGCCGATATTGATGATGGCAGCATTCAACCCTGCCATGCGGAGTTTCTTAGACAGTTTCAGGTTCGTGCCAACTTGATTGTGCCGATCACCTGCCCGATGGGCCTGTGGGGGCTATTGATTGCTCACCATTGCAGCCAGCCCCGCCAATGGAGTGAAGCAGAAATCCACCTATTGCAACAACTAGCAGGCCAAGCGACGATCGCGATTCAGCAAGCGAATCTCTATCGCCAGGTTCAGTTAGAGTTAACTGAACGGCAACGGGCAGAAACCGCCCTCCAACAACTGAACCAGCGCCTAGAAGAACGCGTCCAAGAACGCACTCAGGAATTACAACAGCAGGCTGAGCAAGAGCGCCTGCTCCGACTCATCATTCAAAATATTCATCGCTCCCTCGATCTAGATGCCATTTTTGCAACCGTGCTAAACGAGACACGACAAACACTCCAGGCAGACCGGGTTAGCATCTACCAGTTCGCCTCTGACTGGAGTGGTTATTTTGTTGCAGAGTCGGTGGGCGAGGGCTGGCAGCCCCTTGTCGGCGATGGTATCAAAACCGCTTGGGAAGATACCTATTTACAAGAAAACCAAGGCGGGCAGTACTGTCGGAACGAACCCTCGGCAGTTGATGACATTTATGCCACTGAACATAGCCCCTGCCATCTCGACATATTGGAACAATTTCAGATTAGAGCCTACGCGATCGCTCCTATTTTTCTAGATGGACAACTCTGGGGCCTGCTATCGGCTTACCAACATGCTGGCCCGCGTCAGTGGCAACCCTGGGAAATTAGCTTGTTGCAGCAAATTGCCCTGCAAACCGCGATCGCCCTGCGCCAATCGACCTTGTATCAGGCCGCACAAGCACAGGTGAAAGCCCTGGAGCAGCTCGGTCAGCTTAAGGACGATTTTTTGAGCACGGTCTCCCACGAATTGCGATCGCCCCTCACCAACATCAAAATGGCAATTCAAATGGTAGAACTGCGGCTGCAACAACAAGCAATCCAGGATGAGCGACTAACGCAATATCTCCAGATCCTGGAAGAAGGCTGCAATCAGGAACTGACCCTAATTAATGATCTGTTAGATTTACAACGATTAGAGGGTGGAGTTCAGACGCTGGACTTAGAAACCATTGACCTCAACCATTGGCTGTTATCCATCTCAGAACTTTTTGAAGTCCGTGCCCGAGAACAGCAACAACAACTCCATATCCAGTTGCCCCCAAACTTGCCGTCGATCACGACCGACGCCGCCGCGCTCAAACGCATCGTGACAGAGCTATTACACAACGCTTGTAAATATACGCCACCTCAAGAGCAAATTACCCTGGCCGCTCAGGCCACCGATAGTCAAGTGCAACTTCAGGTATCTAACTCTGGCGTCGAAATTCCCCCAGAAGAGTTGCCGCGCATCTTTGAAAAATTCTATCGGATTGCCAGAATCGACCGCTGGAAGCAGGGCGGCACCGGCTTGGGACTAGCCCTGGTAAAACGGCTGGTTGAGCATCTACAGGGAACCATCCGAGTAGAAAGCCGCAACGCATTGACCTGCTTTACCGTTCAACTTCCCTTCAAGCTCCATTGAGCAGTCGTTGCTGCACCGTTGCGCGAATGGATCGATCAAAATGCTTTACCAAAAGTGAATAAGGTGCTCATACGCAACCAGTTTACCGAGATGCCTGCATCCGGCCACTAGTTTGATCGCGATCGCCCAATTGCTGAGTCTGAGGTTAAGCAGGTACGCGGCGCTGCTCCCTGCCAGAAGTTCCACCCCCGCACCCTATCCTCAATCAGGGGGCCATCGCGTCTATCGTTTATCTATCCACAGGCGCTGGCAATGTCAGAAAACTTCCGAAAAACAACAGACTGGTTTTCAACCATGCTCAGAAAGTGTTAGCATTTACTATGCTTAAGATGGGGCGGCATAGCCAAGTGGTAAGGCAGAGGTCTGCAAAACCTTCACCCCCAGTTCGAATCTGGGTGCCGCCTTTCTAGTTCCCGCGAAAAAATAGCTTAAAATCCTGGCTTAGCCTTAACCTCAGTGCTTTACCACTCAGTGCTCCACCACAAAGATACAGAGGGCACCAAGATCCGGCTCTGTGTTCTCTATACCTCTGGGGTCAAGTTTTAGGTGACCGAACTCTTATCTCTAAGCAATCACCAGATTCTAAGCAAGTTTTAAGAAAGATTAATCAAGCAAAAAATTCAGAAAACTAATGAACGCTTAAAGCAACAGGCGTCAAAATGTCAGTGCTTGTTATTGCCAAAAGTTTATTGGCAGGATTCCTTACCTCCAAAGCCTGAATCGAGTCGATTGGATTCATTTCAGCAAAAAATCGCTTGGTGGGGGGTAAGTCCTGCGAGTGTTGAAAAAGCAGAAAAAGAAGCTCGTAAGGTAGGGGGCAAGTGCTCCCACTCGTCCCCAAAATTGACTGAACCGTGGGGGCGGCTTAAACTCGGTACAACTCTCTTCTAGCCCTTGATACAAACGACCTGCTTGAGGGTGGCTACCACTTCTACCAGATCGACCTGGTTGGCCATGACCTGATCAATCGGCTTGTAAGCCGCAGGAATTTCATCCAACACTCCCTTATCTTTACGGCACTCTACGCCTTCTGTCTGTTGGATTAAATCATCCAGGTTAAAGCGCCGCTTGGCCTGATTCCGCGACATGGCTCGCCCTGCCCCATGGGAGCAGGAGCAATAGCTTTCGTGATTGCCTTTACCCCTGACAATAAAAGATTTCGCCCCCATTGAGCCGGGAATAATGCCATAGTCGTTTTCCTGGGCACGCACGGCCCCCTTTCGGGTGACGTAGACCTGCTCCCCGTAATGAACTTCTCGTTCAGCATAGTTGTGGTGGCAATTGACGGCTCGGAGGGGTTTGGTTGGGTTTCCCCCAGCCAAATGGGTTTCAACCACTTTTTTCAGCCGTGCCATCATCACTTCCCGGTTGAGCCGGGCGTACTCCTGCCCCCATTGCAAATCATGCCAGTAGGCATCAAATTCGGGGGTTTGGGTAACAAAGTAGGCCAGGTCAGGATCGGGTAGGGATTCGCCCGCTAATTTGGCCAGGTGTTTGGCCGTGTTGATATGGCACTGGGCTAGCTTGTTGCCAATATTCCGAGAGCCAGAATGCAGCATTAGCCAGACCTGATCAGTGGTATCTAGACAAACTTCGATGAAGTGGTTACCGCCCCCTAGAGAACCCATCTGGCGCAGAGCCTTTCTTTCTAGATCCTGCACCCCTCTATGCAGATGTTTGAAAGCCTGCCACCCTTGCCAATTACGCACGGAGTTTTCGACCGTTTTGTTTTCGCTAAAACCGACGGGAATGACCGCTTCAATATCCCGGCGAATGTGCTTGAGTTTGCCTTCAAGCTGAGTCGCGTTGAAGGGGGTTTGAATCGCGCACATCCCGCAGCCGATATCAACCCCCACAGCAGCCGGCATGATGGCATCTTTGGTAGCAATCACTGAACCCACTAGTACCCCTTTCCCTAGATGCACATCGGGCATCAGCGCAATGTGCTTAAAGACAAAGGGCAGGGATGCCATGTTTTTTGCCATTTGTGTTTCGGTGGCACCGAGGTCGTGGTTTGCCCAGGACAATACTGGTGCCGTTGCTGTGAGTTGAAGGGGAGTGTAGGGCATCGTTGTAACCTCCATGGCTGTGAGACCTGGTAGATCTCGCATACCTCATACTACATTTGTAGTATACTTTATCCAGTGTCAAGACGGGGTTAGGGTGGAGTGCGTGGCAGGGTAGAACGATTACGGCGTTTGGAGGCGGGTCAATATGCCTTTGTTATCAATCTTCAAGGGTGTTTTGGGAAAATCCAACTGGTTGAGCTGCTGGATCAGTTTGATGCTGCGATGTTGAGGGTCGTAGAAGGGAACGCCCACCCCATTTAACTGGACGGGAATAATTTCTCCTTTGAGAAATTCCCCTGTTGGGTTTAACTCAACGCTGAGGATAAGGGAATGACCGAGGTTACCGACGGTGGAGAGGGTCTGGTAGCCGACAAAATTGCCGAGAGAGTAAGCAATCAGGCGATCGCGATACAGTTCTATTGCCCTTGGCACGTGGGGGCCATGGCCCAACACCAAATCAGCGCCAGCATCGACTACCGTGCGCGAGAAGGCCATGACATTTCCACGATTCTCACGGCGGAAATACTCGGTCTGGTTGAGGGTGCGGGTAGCATCCGCTCCCTCAGTACCGGCGTGGTAAGACACGACAACAACATCGGCCTTTTTTTTAGCCTGTTGTACCAGGGTTTGGGCAGTGGCCAAGTCCTGCACGGAGTTGTGATAGTCCAAGTAGCTGAAGCCGATCCATGCCACGGTTTGGCTACGCACGCGGGTATAGAGAATTTGCCCCTTTTTGCCGACGGCCTGCATGCCAGCAACTTGAATGGAGCGAATCGTGTCGAGAAACCCCCGCTCAAAAAAGTCAAAGGAGTGGTTATTGGCCACATTTAACACATGAAAGCCTGCTTCGCGCAGGCGAAACACATAGCCAGGAGGGGTGCGAAAAGCATAGATGGGTTTACCCGGAACCATCACCTTGGCAGGATGGCGATAGGTGGTGAAGGTACTTTCATAGTTGCCAAACAGGAAGTCAGCCCCCTTGAGATAGGGTTTGATGGGTTGCAACAGTTGTTTGCCCTGGTTAGGGGGGAGGCGATTTTCAGGAAAATCGGTGCCTAGAATGATATCCCCCACGGCTTTGATGGTAATAGGCGTCGGAGCTGGAGGGGGCGGTAGGGGTGGTAGTTCTGGTTGCGGAAGAAGCTCGGAAGGGGGTGTCAGGGTGGGTGTGGGCAGCACTGGTACCTGGGCAACAGAAATGCTACTGGTCAGGGGCAGAGGCCGCAGTTGAACGATTGCCCTGGTAGTGGCACCCAGCAGGCTACTAGTGGTGATCATCGGCAAAATGAGAGCAACCCATTGCCGCGAAGAACAACGCGGAGGAGCGGGCGACCTTTGGGAAGGAGGTGCCGGATGGGAAGGAGATGCCAGAGAAGTCGCTGTGGGGTGCAACTCAAAGCATTGTTGCCAGTCAGGTTGGGGGTGACCATACCGCTGACCATAGACATAGAGCTGCTGTAGATGGGGCGGGTTGAGTCGTTTGACCCCTTTTCTGATCACTTCACCATAAACGCCAGCATCTAGAGCCTGAAGGCTTTCTAAAAGGACAAGGAGGGTTTGCTGGTGGCAAGTCACCGATGCTCGAATTCCGTAGGGAGCGAGGCCCAGGTGCATAATTTGGGCGATCGCTTCAGGGTGGCCCTGCTGGGCTGCGGTCAGTAATTGCTGAGAATCCACTGAGTTGCTGTTCAATAATGACGCTGATTCATCATACGGTTAGAGGAAAGGTTGAACCGTAAATTATGGTGGGCATTACGCCGTAACATCCAGGGCTTAATGCGGCGCAGGGCGGAGCCGGTAAAACGGCGCTCGTACTCCGCATCGGTGAGGGTCACCAACTCGCTTAGGGTGGGTGCCAGATTCCAAGGATGGGGCTGAAAGTCTGCAATATCCGTCGGTTGGGCAAACCGCTGATTCCAAGGGCAGACTTCCTGGCAAAGGTCACAACCTGCAACCCAGCCGTGGAAGTTGAGATTGGGCAGGGCTGCGGCGCGGTTTTCAATCGTGTGGTAAGCAATACAGCGGTTGGCATCTACCTGATAGGGTTGGGGAATCGCCCCTGTCGGGCAGGCATCCAGGCAACGGGTGCAGGTGCCGCAGTGGTTCGTATGGGGGCGATCGCTGGGGAGCCACTGGTTGGTCAAGACTTCTCCCAAAAACACCCAGGAACCATACTCACGGGTAATCAGGTTGCTATTTTTAGCTATCCATCCTAATCCGGCGCGCTCGGCCCAAACCTTATCCTGGACGGGGCCGGTGTCGGCATAGTAACGCGCCTCAATGCCTTCCCCTTGGGCCACAAGCCAAGTGGTCAAGGCTTTTAAGCGTTTGTGTAAAACCCGGTGGTAATCGCGCCCCCAAGCATAGCGAGAAATTTTGGCGTACGCTTTTTCAGAGCGATGCTGAGCGGGTGTGTAATAGTTCAGCGCCACGCAGATCAGGGATTTCGCCTCTGGCATCAGTTGGTGAATGTCCTGACGTTTGGAATTTTCCATCCAGGTCATGTCGGCGTGGTAACCAGCGGCTAACCAGCGTTGCAGGCGATTGTCGGGAGCCCAATCGGCCACTGCCGTGATGCCAACCTTGTGAAATCCCAGATTTTTGGCTTTCTGTTTGATTTGCTGAGCCAAGACCTCCCCAACATCTGTCGTTATTGGGGATTCGCCCGTGACTGTCTTGCGGATATCCATGAATTTAGCCGAATCGGATAAATACGCCACCCCGCTGGATTCCAGCTTCTCTACCGTAGCTAGTGAAGGTCAGCGATCGCAAATGGCGCGTCAACGATTCATTAGCGAACTGCAAAATTTTGAGAAAAGGAATCTGCCGTTCCAGAATTGGGTCAGCCGTTGGCCAATCTAGATAGAAATACCCATCGTTGGGTTGCCGCAGCGGTGCAATCGCCTGGGCAAAGGCTTGACTAGTGGAGAGGGGGGCTTTCATTGCCTTTAAGGCAGCTTCCATGGCCGCCAGGGATGTGGCAAATACCTCGTAATTTCCCACCGTTGCATGCACCCCCAGAATCGCCGCTTCAACCCCTGCAACCGATTGATTCGTTGATGTCGTGCTTAACTGTGTCCAGGCAGAGACGGTTTGATTTTCTAGTTGGACTGGCCCCACGCTTAACCCTTGTTTGCGTGCTAACTCATCCAAATGGGCGATCGCAGTGGTTGCTTCATCTCCTTGGCGCTGGGCCACAAACACCCAGTCGGCTTGCAATGGTGTGGAGCGAGTGGCACTTGACAAGGTTGTTACCCTATCCTTTGCTTTCCCCCGTTTCTGCTGTGTAGGAGATGCAGCCGTCGAGGGAGTGGGGGGTAGTAGGGCGATCGCATATTCCCCCGTCACCCAGTGAAAAATATCCTGAGGCAAGTCAAGCTGCCAGCGCTGCTCTAGGTTCTCTAGTAGCTGACTCACCCAGCCAGTGCGCGCTGCTGACACAGTTGCACCCGGTTGGGCGACCCCTTGCCAGAGTTGATTGAGGTCAATGCCTGCGGCCACGATGGGGCTATGAGGGGGAATGTACTGCAAAGCATCGACGGGTTGGAGCAAGCGAGGTTGGGCACTGCCTTGGCTGCGACCCAAAAGCGCAGTTTCAGCTAATAGCCCCTGCCGATCTAACCCCAGCGCTACAGCCAGGGTTTCAGGGACGGTACCAGCGGGGATTTTTTCTGTCGTCGGGGGCGTTAGCCCTGGTGGGGTTGTTTCTTCACTCCACCATTGGGCGACACCGGCGAGATTAATCAGGCTCAGGCCAATTCGCGGTTGGGTTAAGGCAGCGATCGCCTGCTGGTAGAAGGGAGCCGTTTGCAAGCTCAAGTCAGGGGCTTGCACATTATTAATCGCTGCACGCAGAACTTTTGGATCACTGGCAAATAAGACAAACTGCTCACCAACCATGGCCGTTGCCAGGGTCGGAGACAGCAACAAGGATGTCGTTCCCTGGAAATCTGCCGGTATCGCCTCCTGGACGGCTGGATTAATGGCCGTTTTACCGTAGATCAGCCGCACCCCCTTGTAAGGTTCAAAGACGAGATCGACGCCAGCGATCGCCCGCTTTTGCCAATAGAGCTGCAAAAACTCGCGGGCAAGTTCAGGTTGTTTGGCCGATAGCACCAATAAGTAGCCAGGCTGCCGCCCATTCGTGGCGTCACGATCCACATCTAACGTGGTAATCGCTAGCGTGATCTCCTCTCCCAACCAGGGCTGCAAATCGCGCTCGTACTCCAAGCCAGTATTTACCAAGAGCGCTTGCTGGAGACGTTTCACCTCAGCCTTTGCCTGTTGTCGCTGACCCGCCTTGGCCACGACCGTGCGCAAGGCGGCGAGTCGATCTGGGTTAACCAACAGAGAAGCCATAAGGGGAGCTTGGCGGGAGACAAAGATTGCAGCTTGGGGAGTATTGGAGTTGGCTCCTTGTAGCAAACTTAGGGGGTTTTGCGAAAACAACCAGAAAAAACCGCCCAAGCCAATGGCCAGTAAGACAACAACTAGCGCCGTCAGAGTGGAAACAAACGCACGTAGCTTCATGAAACCGTCTTAATCGCTCCAGGGCGATCAGGCAAACATTCCAGGATTCATTATTCCAGCACAACCGACCCTGCGCACGGATTCATCCCATTTTGAATGGAGGATTGCCAACGGGGGTTGTTAGCAGTCTTTCCCTGAGCAGCCCTCAAGCCGGCCTCTGGCAGAGATTCTGCTGTAATCAGATCGCAAAGGATAAAGGTAAAGCCTTGCTCCTTGCTAAAACCGGAAAACGTAATATTCCTTTACAGAAACAATCGATAATCTTGGGGAGATAGACAAAAGCAAACATCAGTTACACTGGCGGAGGAACTCTGAACCAACTCGATCAGTCCTGATAAAAGGATACTGTGCCCACTAAGTAGCGTCGATCTGTCAACCGTAAAACCGTAAAATTGCTAAATTGCGAGCAGGGTATATGAGTTTTTCCATCAATGCATCCGCCGCCCTGAGATTGGGGGCGACCCTCATCCTTCTATCAACTGGGGTTGGTTATGCCTCTCCGCGTCGCGCCCTGGCAAATGTGCTCGTTTCCACCCCTCCCTCTCCTCAGGTGACGGCCCAAATTCCTGCTGGGGCAACGGTTTTCTACGTTAATCCGTTAGCTGGGGTCGATGAATCCGGTGCGGGAAAAAGTGAGCGCACCCCCTATCGCACGATTACCTACGCTTTGCGGCAGGTCAGGCCCGGTAATGTCACAGTGATTCAGTTGCAACCGGGCAGCTACACCCGCGATACTGGAGAAGTCTTTCCCCTGATGTTGCCAGCAAGCACAATTTTGCGGGGGAGCGAAGCCGATAAGGGCGCGAGCACTAGTGTGATTGGGGGCGGCAATTTTATTAGCCCGACCTTTGCTCGCCAGAGCGCCACGATTGTGGCGGGCAAAAGCACAGAAGTCCGGGGCATAACGGTCACGAACCCAACGACGCGTGGTACTGGTGTGTGGATAGAAACCAGTAATCCGACGATTCAAAACTGTACATTTGTGCGCAACAATCGCGAAGGGGTGTTTATCTCTGGCGATGCCCAGCCGCTCGTGTTTGATAACGTGTTCTTGGAGAATGGCGGTAATGGTATCTCCATTGCAAACCGGGCAAAGGGTCAAATTCGGGGCAATATTTTTGAAAACACGGGTTTTGGTTTGGCCATCGGTGGGGCTTCAGAGCCTCTTGTACAAGGTAATCGGGTGGTTCGCAATGTAGACGGTTTCTACATTAATGATGGTGCGCGCCCGATTTTGCGTAACAACGTGATTGAGGGCAACCAGCGGGATGGGATTGTGGTAACCATTGCTGCCAAGCCTAACCTGGGCGATCGCGAAGCCTCTGGTAGCAATATCCTGCGAAACAACGGTCGCTATGACTTGAACAATGCCACTAAAGATCCCCTCTATTCGGTGGGGAATACCCTGGACGAAAAACGGATTGCCGGAGTGGTTGAGTTTATCGCCCCACCGATTGCTACGGAACCGGGAGCTTTTCAGGATGTGGCAGGGCATTGGGCACAACCCTACATTGAGGCCATGGCCAAGACTGAGATTATTAGCGGTTTTCCGGGAGGGGTGTTTAAGCCCGATGACCCGGTTACACGGGTGCAGTTTGCTGCCATTATCAACAAAGCGTTTAACCCAGCACCCCAGCAGCCCCGTCGCAATTTTGCCGATATCAACACGAGTTTCTGGGGCTATGAGGCCATTCAGATCGCGGTACAAGGAGGCTTTATGCAGGGCTACCCCGAAGGGGTATTTCGTCCGGCTGAGGCGATTCCCAGAACCCAGGTACTGGTGGCTCTGGCGGCAGGGTTGGGCTATGCTGACGGCGATCCTAATGCGCTGGGGCGGTATCAAGATTCTTCCCAAATTCCTACCTGGGCGATGGGGCGTGTGGCTGCCGCCACTGAACGCCGGGTTGTTGTCAACTATCCCAACCCTGGGATGCTGAATCCCTTGCGCCCAGCTACTCGGGCAGAGGTTGCGGCGATGGTTTACCAGGCCATGGTCAATGCTGGCAAAGTACCTGCGATCGAGTCTCCCTATGTGGTAGCAGGGTCATCGGTGAAAAACGGCAATTCAACTCTGTTAGGATTCATTCAACCTTAGGGTTTCTCAAGCATGGTTTCCGCAGAGCGCCATGAAACGCATGAGTCGCTAGTAGACTAGGACATCCGTCGATCTGCCCTCACCCCTGCCCCTCTCCAAAGCAGGCAGGAGAAGGGCTTCGATCTGGTTACCTTTTTCCCTCGATGGGGGCAGGAGCTAGGGGATGCGGGTGGCTAAGACGAGTCCAAAAATTTCCGCCTTGCTGGACTCGTCCTATATCAACTGTAAGCAGAAATAGAGTGAGGCTAAGCCTTCAGGCAGGAGGGCTACCCAAAAAAACATAGAGTCTACCCCAGTTTCGTAACTTGCAAAAGTGGGAGGTACCCAAATCATCTGCGCTTTCATTGCGCCTAGCTATTTAGCGTTGCCATTGGAGAAAGTCTAATCGGCGGATAGACGATTGCTCATCGAGTCCCTCAGTTGAGATTGCAGCCGAAACACAGGAACTGGTTCAACGGCGTTCCTTTGTCGGGGAAGCTCTTGCCAGAATGCCTGCCCCTGTGGTTGATTGCAATCTCTGCTAGTTAAAAGGCAAAGGTGGCCCGTACAACACCGATAAACAAGTCATTGTTGGCTCTGTTGTGATCCGGTGCGGTTAACCAGATCACCCCTGGTGTAATTGAGATGAAGTCATTCACTGGAAACTGGTAAAATGCCTCAATGTGGAGGGATGTGTCGCGATCGCGCAGCCCTAAAAGCTGAAAATCACCACTGGCCCCTGTTACCTTTGGCTCCATACCCACCAGCACACCGGCAATACTCCCCTTTTTACCCAGATCGGGCAGGGCCAGGCCCACCATCCAGTTCCAAATATTGGCTCGACCAGAACCATTATTGGCACCAACCCGGGTATAGCCAACCGAGCCATTCAGCACCAGGCTTTCGCTGAGCTTAAAGGAAGCCCCTAGGCCAAACGCATCGCTAGAGGTAGATAGGCCCGTGAATTCTCGCACGTTGGCGCGGCGACTCCCCACATCTCCTTCGACGGAGAAATCATTGTTATAGGCCCGAATGTAGGTAGCGCCAACGGCAAAGCGATCGCCCTCATAGGTGAGTTGAGCGATCGCCCCATAGGGGCCATTCAGCAACCCTGTACCTGGGGTTGGCGTATTGGCTTCACTAGCCAGGTAACCCAAGCTCAAAGACAACTGTTCAGTAAAATTGTGCTGAATTCCAACCCCAGCTCCACCCAGCAGATAGTAGATAGAATTGCGGCTAGCAAAATGGGTTAACGCCCCGGTGCCTCCATCTCCATCTAACAAGGGATTGACCGTAGAAGCAAAATCATCTGAAGCTACGGCATTGGCCGCTAAAACTACGGTTGTTTTTTCACCCAGTTTGAACTGGTAAAACAACGCATCCACTTCCACATTACTGGTACCATCCCCAGCGGCAAACCGCAAAGAACCTTCTGGAGTTAGAGTTGCCGTATCCTTAAAGGCTTCTAAGTTATTTGACTGTAACCGTACCAGGAGTAAATCTTCTCCGTTAAAGCTGGCATTGATATTGAGTCGAGACCGATAGCCCAGAACAAAGTTACGCGGTGCCCGGTTGCCATCGGCATCATCTCCAGAGATCACCCCGGCCACGCCAAAGACAGCTTCTCCCTCGAGCTTGGCCGTGGTTGAAAATTGCTGCTTTTCCAGGGTCGTAGTACGGGCCTCTAGGGCATCTACCCGACCCCGCAGGGTGGCCAACTCAGCGGCAAACTCCTCTTGCAACTTGCGAATTGTTTCGAGATCCTCCTTCTTGACCAGGTCGGCAGTGCTGGCGGCAATCAACTCATTCACCCGATCCAGGCAAGCATTTAAACCAGCGGCAAACTCGTAGCGAGTCATCGCTTGATTACCCCGATAGGTGCGATCTGGGTAACCCGCAATGCAACCGTAGCGCTCCACCAAAGATTGCAATGCCTGAAAGGCCCAGTCAGTTGGGCGCACGTCGGTCAGTTGAGAAACGGAGGTGACTTGCTCCAGTTCCTGGGCAACCCAGTCTTGGGTCAGCGCTTCAGGGGTGGCTTCCCCCGCCCAGGCATGGCCTGAAATAATGCCCGCCAAAGCTGGACTGACGATCAGGGCCGACAAAATCAAACGATACTGATTCATAAATTCCTCAAGACTCCTCACACACAACCATTCAGAAAAGCAAAAGCTCGGAGATTCTACAATCCGCCCACCGGGGACTTTTCTGCTGTCCAAGGGGCGGTCTGCATCGACCTGCCTGGATAGCATTTGAGAAGTATAGTCATTAAAGCTTCTCAAACACAACCATTCAGAAAAGCAAAAGCCAGGGGGTTTTATAATCCACCTACTGGGGATCTGCTGTCCAAGGGGTGGCCTGCATCGACTTGTCTGGATAGTATTTGAGAAGTATCGTCATTAAAGCTTCTCAAACACAACCATTCAGAAAAGCAAAAGCCAGGGGGTTTTATAATCCGCCCACCGGGGACTTTATCGCCTTCCAGGGGACTTGTATCGACCTATCTAGATTGCATTTGAGAATTATAATCATTTTTATAACAATAGGATAGACCCGCGAGTACTGATACCGATTGAGCGCCATCGCCACCTGATTGAGGACGAGGAGGAGTAGCACTCCAAGGGCGTGCCCCCATTCTTTTAACCCCCAATGAACTCAGCACCCTGGTGATAGCTATCAGCAAGGAATGTGGCAAATCCCCAATTGCAGGCTTGGTGTCGCCGGACTTTTACAAGCCAAAATACAAGCCAAAATCGCTCATCCTTCGACAGGTTCACCACCTGTCCAAAAAATCAAAACGGTATCAAGGGGGCGTCCTCGCGTACCTAGCAGAGCCGGCTATGAGGCATCACAGTTCGATGCGTCTTTTTCGCTACCCGTATCAGTCAAGCCCACACCACAAGCGACTTCGTCACGCTATTTTCTCTTTTCGAGATTATAAAATTTTGGTCAATCTTTCCGAATTTTCCAGTGAATTTTCTGTAAAGACCGCCTTTGATAGCCTTTTGATTAAGTTCTCCTTCCCTGTTATTTAACCATTCTTAATCTTGGCCCCATAACCTCAATGTTGTCCGTAAATGCACGGTGCTAAATATTACTCCTCTCCATCAGATGGCGGGTCTGTGAAGTTTTTGCTGCCAGCCCTCTAGAAAGCGCCCGTTTTTCTGCGTGGTGACTCAGGGGGCGATTGTCACTTTCTGGTTTGTCTTTCCTTCCGAGTTACCCTCTCACCTAAGTGAAACTATGTCCTATTCTGTTTTCTCATCCTCCGCAGTGGGTCGTGTGCAGCGTTATCTGCTAGCATCGACCTTGACCCTGGCTGGTACCCTGTTACCGGCAGTGGCTCAGGCCTTTACTCTCAATCTGCTGCACTTTAGTGATGGCGAGGCTTCGCTATTAACACGGACCGTTGCCAATACCGTCCCTCCTACAACGCCGCCCACCCCTTTTGACTATAGCGGTGTGGCTTTGTTTGCCGATTTGATTGATCGGCAGCGGAATGTTAGCGATACCGATTTTGATTTGTTGGTAACTGCTGGAGACAACTTTCTGGCCGGCCCTCAGTTTGAAGCCAGTCTGCGCCTGCCTGCTGGGGAAAAGTTTTATGATGCGATCGCCCTTGATTTGTTCAATATTGATGTCGGCGGCATCGGTAACCACGAATTTGACTTTGGCCCCGATGTACTGGCCCGGTTTCTTGACCCCACCGGGTCGGGCACACCTTTCCGCAGCTTTGTCTCAGCCAACCTGGATATTCCTGATAGCAGCCCCCTCAAGGGTCTGATTCAGCCCAGCACCATCGTTACCAAAACCGTCAACGGTGTCGAAGAGCGGGTCGGTGTGATTGGTGCCACCACTCCCTTACTGCGGTCAATTTCTAGCCCTGGTAATGTGCAAGCTGTCGGTGATACCGCCGCGAACCCTGGCTTCCAAATCTTGATTGATCGGATCCAAGCCGAAGCCGATGCCCTGCAAGCTCAAGGCGTAGATAAGATCGTCCTAGTTTCCCATCTGCAAGATATTAGCGAAGAAAAGATCCTGGCCGGTCGGGTACGCGGTGTGGATATTATTGTTGCGGCAGGGAGTGACACGCGTCTGGCTAACCCCGATGATCCCTTATTACCCTTGGCGGGTGAAGTCGCTGTGCCCTCCTATCCGCTGATTTATGACTCGGCTACGGGCGCACAGGTTAGTAGTCTCGCCGAAGTCACCGGAGAACCCGTTTTGCTGGTTTCTGCCGATGGAGAGTACAAATACTTAGGAAACCTACAAGTTGAGTTTACCAACGGCAAAATCTCCAGCATCCTTGATGCCAGTGGGCCAAAACGGAACACTAATCTCGATGGTTTAACGCCCCGAGCTGATCTGGTCAGTCAGGTGCAAGAACCTGTCGCTGCCTTTGTGGATCAGTTGAAAGCAACTGTAATCGGCACTACTGAAGTGCCCCTCGACAGCATTCGCACCAATGTGCGGGCTAGAAGCACATTGGCTGGTAGCTTAATTGCAGACTCAATTCGGGATGCGGCACGGGATGGCGCGATCGCCCAAGGGCTAGATGCCAGCAATATCCTGGTGGGAATTCAAAACGGCGGCGGTATTCGCAATGATCGCCGGTTTGTACCCGGTGATAACATCACCGCCTTTGACACCTTTGATATCCTGCCCTTTTCTAACTTTGTCACCATCGTTAAAGACGTCACCGGGGCCGAACTGCTGAGCATTCTGGAGCGGGCCGTATCTAGCCAAACCGCTGCCAATGTTGGTGGTGGCGGTCAGTTCCTGCAGCTGTCTGGCTTAGAAGTTGTCTACGATGTGACCCAACTTCCTCAGGTGGTGACCGCAGCAGGTGAAATTACCCGCCTAGGCGCTCGCATTCAGAGCATCTTCCTGGCTCCAGATAACAATCGCGTCGGCCAATTCATCTATGACGTTAGCCGTGGTGGTTTCCAACTGCCTTCCGACCAAGTGCTCTTTGATTTGGCTACCATCGACTTTACCGCTCGGGGTGGCGATAACTTTGCCGTCTTCACCAATATGCCTGATGATCGCAAAATCATTCTGGGAGGGGTCACCTACCAAAAGGCGCTAGAAAACTACATCATTGAAGACCTGCTTGGTGTCGTGACGGCGGCAGCCATTCCCAATGGTGAAGGCATCCGAGTGCGGGATATTAGCGCTATGGTGGCTGGGCCAGTGGATGAAGTGATTATTGTGCAACCGATTCCTGAACCCACCACAATCGCCGGTGTATTGCTAGCAGGGGCTGGCTTCCTCCGGGCCAGACGCCGTACAAAGAAAGCGTAGAAACGATCGTAATCGCCCTATTGCTGAGTCCAACAAGGATGAAGGGGGTGTGGGGGCAGCGCCGCCAGCCAGAGGTTTCCTCCTTGCATCCTGTCTTCAATCAGGTGGTTCTGACGATTCTTTCAACTTAGTCGTCGTTTCTACTCACTGAGACAGCGCTGGGAAGTTTAGCTTCCTGGCGCTTTATCATTGTTGTCATGGCTCTCCCCACCTGCATGGCGAGGGCAATATCTTTTCCAAGAAAGAAGCCCCCAAGACTTGCATCATGAGGGCTGGAGTTCCTGAAAATCGTCACTTAACTAAATGTGACAAGGGAAACCGTGGATCGCAAGGGGGGTGAGACCCATCATGAGCTGCCTTGGCTTCGCCTGATTGAATTCCAACTCCTAGGGATGAGCAGCGTGACGCTCGTGAATGGGCACATATTCCACTTCATGGGTGCCTGTGTAGATCTGCGTCGGGCGAAAAATCCGATTTTCGTCCAGTTGCTCTTTCCAGTGGGCGAGCCAACCCGCTGTCCGCGAAATTGCAAACACGGGTGTAAATAAGTCAACCGGAATGCCCAATTTGCGGTAGACCAGTCCAGAGTAGAAGTCCACATTTGGGTAAATGC
Source organism: uncultured Leptolyngbyaceae cyanobacterium (assembly GCA_938023035.1). Taxonomy (GTDB): domain Bacteria; phylum Cyanobacteriota; class Cyanobacteriia; order Leptolyngbyales; family Leptolyngbyaceae; genus DSRU01. Next base: position 55,113 of record CALIDI010000034.1, read on the forward strand.
CCTTATGCCCCAATCGCTGCTCTACAGCCTTTTCTAGAGCAACGGCGATAGCATAGTACTCATCGCCGCCATATTGCTCAAACAGCTTTTCGGCTAATTCTTGCAGAATGGTAGCCCGCGGGTCTTTGACCTTGTAAACCCGGTGCCCAAAGCCCATGATCTTTCCCTTCGAGGCCAGTTGTTTTTCCAGCCAGGGTTCGACATTTTCAACCGTGCCAATTTCTTCTAGCATTTGGATGACTTCTTCATTGGCACCACCGTGAAGTGGCCCCGCTAAAGTGCCAACAGCAGAAGCAACCACCGCATAGGGATCGGTCAGCGTTGAGGCTGTGACCATAGCTGAAAAAGTTGAGGCATTGATCGTGTGCTCTGCATGGAGAATGAGGCAAACGTCAAAAATTTTGGCGGCGATCGGGTCAGGCTCTTTTTCACTCAACATGTAAAGAAAGTTGGCTGAGTAGCCTAGATCGTCACGGGGCTGCACTGGATCATTCCCTTTGCGAATCAGTTGAAACGCCGCGACCATCGTGGGGATTTTTGCTAAAAGCCGCACAACTGCCGCTCGAATGTAGGTTGGATCGGCAAGTGCCCGGCGCGAATAAAATAGCCCTAGAGCGGCGGCTGATGCCTGTAAAGCATCCATTGGGTGCCCGCTTTCAGGAAAGCATTTCATCATGTCGCGAATGCGATACTTCAGTCGGCGATGATGAATGACTTCATGCTCAAAGGCTTCCAAATCATTCTTGCTGGGCAACTCTCCCCAAATTAATAGATAGGCAACCTCTAGAAAGGTACTAGCATCTGCCAGTCGATGAATGGGAATCCCTCGATATTCCAAGATGCCTCGATGCCCGTCAACAAAACTAATGCTGGATTGGGTAACTGGAATTCCTTCTAGACCCGCTCGATATTCGCAGACAGCCGTCATGTTTTCACCACCGCTACTGATTGACAACCTTTCTTATAACGTGAGCCTGCCTGCCATTGATAAAGTTAGTCAGGAAATGTTTTGGTTTGCGAACGCTTCCTTGCTCCTAAGGTTAGGGCAGGCCAGTCACCCTGATAGCAATGACCCAGCTTGTTAAAGCGGAATGTAAAAATGTTACTCCTGACTAGAAGCTTTGTCCTAAGGCTGATCCGCTTGGCCAAAGGTCTGATCTAGATGATGGAGCCTTTCTTTACTCCTGATGTCTTAATTTCACTTTGTAACAACTACAGTTCACCAGGCTAACCGATCAGAGCGGCAAAATTTGTATCTTTCTAATCCAGAGAATTTTGAATTTGGCCAAAAAACAGGCCCAAAAACCGTTTGGATGATAACGCGCATTTGTCATGGAATGTTTTTCTGGAAGAAAGCCACTGCCCTGCCTCAGCCTCCAGGTTCTCGGGTGGCCGCTGGCAAACTCAGTCGTTGGGTTGGCTGCACCCTTTGACCGTGGAGACTTTGGCGGTGGAGAGCGATTCTAGGTGTGGAATCTAATCGCTTTGGGAACTGGTGCCCCCTACGCTGGTGTCAAGACGATTGGGGTGGGTTCCCCCCTTAGAACCCTGAAAACGGGCTTTTCGCTTGGGTTGTCAAAATCAATTCTGATAGATGCCGAACTCGCGATCGCCCTGGGCAACTCAGGAGAATGCCATATTTATCAAGAAATTTGCAGAATTTCGTTAAATATGATTAATATGGTAAGCATACCGAGGCAAAGTCGACGACTCAAAGGTGGTAGCTGCTGTTGATTGGTTTGCCTTGGGTATAAAAGCCAGATTGAGACAACCTTCGCTACGGATGGGTCTTGAAGATTTTGATTGCGGCTTTCAGCTCCCGGATGGGTTCGTCAGCTCTGCAGGTGTTTTTCTTCTGTGACCTTGTTCGCCAGATAGCTCTTTCACGCGGATGAATGAGTGGTTGCATCTGGTTTACCTAGTCATTTAGTAATTTAGTTAGGAGTTGTATGACTCAGAGGCGATCGCGTCGGAGATTTCCAATAGAACGCTCAGCCCAGCCGCAATCCCCAGGAGCAGGTAGCCCTGCAAGAGTGCAAAAGCATCGTTCAAGTCGTCAATGGCGAGAATTAGATGATCCAGGTGGTCAGTCTTCTCCCTGGATTGATTTAACCGCCTTGATTGAACAGGACGCCCCTCTAAAAAGCCATACGGGCTTGGTTTTAATGTACGGCCCCTTTCAAGCAGAGATGCACTCTGATCAGGGACAGGGCGTGGCTTCCTGGTTGAGGGATTGTGTTCGTAAGCACGGCATTCCTAGCCTAATGCGGTTGGACTATCGGCACCGGGTTCAAGTTTTTCGCCGAGACCAGTTCCAGTCCTGGTTAGAGCCACTTATGCCTAAGATTTCGTGATAAGAGTCGATCTAGAGTACCAGTGATGGTTGCTGGGTGCATCAGCCTGCTCTTTGTTTGAGGTTAATTCAGTAGGGTTGGGGCTTTTCGGTTGGAGTGGTGAAGTGCTTGAGGGCGGTATATGTTTGTGGATGGCTGGTTCCACAATTGAGGCTTTGAGGAGATTCCCAGAAAAAGGCCCCCTCTTCTGGAAATTGTCCTTCGACGACCCTTGGCAAGCTGACTAATCTGTTTGTCTTGTGCTAGGTCGAAAGCCGTTGAAAACAGCGAATCGGTTACTTGCTACAAGCATTCTCAAGAACGCAGCTCAGTCAAGCTGTAAAGCTGATAACAGGGTACTAGGCATCAGGGTTGACTGGGGGTTGCTTTGGGTTATGTCTTGAGCCTTGTGCATGTAAGGGACTGACAACCTAAGCGCTTTACCCCAAGAACCACGGAGAGCGCAGAGATCTGCCTGTATAGTCAGGCCTTAGGCTATGGAATCCTAATTTATTAGGAATGCGAACTAGTGAAGGGGTTGCCCTGGAACAGGGTCATGAGGCATCAAGGGTACAGAGAGCTTGCTTTGTATCTTTGTAATGAGTCTTGCAGGTTGTGCCATCCTCATTTTTAAGGATAGGCTATGCCCTTTGTTCCTTGCCATAGCTGCAACCACGGTGTGGCGAAGATGAGTCAGTCTATCAAAACGGTAACCAGAGTTGGACAAATAAAAAGGGATTGCCCAGTATTTGCAGGGAAATAGAAAGTTTTCGTAAGGAATCATTAGCCTGGGTATTTTCCCTGAGCATTCTTGGTGACCTTGCTGCAATCATAGGGATGGATTCAGCGTCAATTGAGTCGATAGTTGCGACTTTTCAGGAAACTACCTAAGAAACTTTGCTCAACACCCGGAGAACTTGAGACCGAGGATTTTGAAGATCCACCCAAGTCCAAAATCATTCGCTCAAAATCAACTAGAGGTGGCAAAGTTGGCCCAGCAGACCATTGGGACAGATAACGCCTCCCAGAATGGTAAAGCGAGCAGTAGCCCAGAAGAGAGCATTGCTGTGGGTTGGAGGAACTGGTCGGAGGGATGGGTAGAATAACCTGATCTGAAGCTGATTGACTCACGCGATCGCCGACGATCCTTCTATCACTCAATTGGTATCTATGCTGGGCAAAACTCTCGGGGGACGCTACCAAATTGTTCGCCATTTAGGGGGCGGTGGTTTTGGGCAAACCTATCTGGCAGAGGATCTCCATTTGCCGGGTCAACCTCTTTGCGTGGTCAAGCAATTTAAGCCACGCTTAGATGATGTACGTGCACTACAAGCGGCTCAGCGTTTATTTGATATGGAGGCGCAGGCACTTTATGTCCTCGGAAATCATGATCAAATTCCCCAACTGTTTGCCCACTTTGAGGAAGTAGAAGCTGGCGGTTTTTTTCTGGTTCAGGAGTTTATCGAAGGTACTGTTCTTAGTCAGGAACTGCAAGAAAAGAAACGTTTAACTGAATCAGAGGTGGTTAGCCTGTTGCAAGACGTGCTCCAGGTACTAGAGTTTGTGCATGGGCAAAATGTTGTACATCGGGATCTAAAGCCCTCGAATTTGATTCGCCGTCAACGCGATCGCCGCATGGTTTTGATTGATTTTGGGGCTGTCAAACAAATTGGAATGCCCCTTGAACCTGCCATCGATCACTCGGCAACAATGACGATTGCAATCGGGTCTTCAGGCTATATGCCAAACGAACAAATTGCAGGCAAGCCCCGATTTAGTAGCGATATTTATGCCTTGGGGATGCTGGCAATTCAATGTTTAACGGGGATTTATCCGAAAAAATTGCAGGAAGACCCTGTTACCAGTGAAATTATCTGGCGAGATCAGGTTCAAGTCAGTTCTGGATTGGCGGATTTGATTGATTGTATGGTGCGTTATGACTTTCGCCAACGGTTTCCCTCGGCGAAAGAGGCATTGGCTGCATTGCAGGCGTTAACGGCGGTAGAAACCACCCCAACTGCTTCAGCTCAGTGTCTGACGGTTGCGGATGAGGTTTACTTAGCCTGGCTAGAACGGGGAGATGAGCTATTTCAGCAGCAACGCCACCGGGAGGCGATCGCAGCCTATGACCGGGTGATTCAAGCGAAGCCAGACGAATATCTGGCCTGGTTTAAGCGGGGGATTTGCCTAGAAAATCTCAGCCGGTTTGAGGACGCTGCGACAGCCTATCAGGAAGTGGTGCGACTTCATCCAGAAGATTATCTGGCCTGGTATCGACGCGGCAATGTGCTAGAACGGTTGCAGCAATTGTCGGAGGCGCTGGCGGCCTACGACCAAGTGATTGCGATTCAACCAGAGAATTACTGGGCCTGGCAGGATCGAGGTAAAGTTCTAGAAGGGCTACGTCAGGTGGATGCAGCTCTGGCGGCCTACGAAAGGGCGATACAGCTCAAGCCCGATTTTCAGCTAGCGATTGAAAGTCGTAAACGAGTTTTAAGCCAGTTGCATCGAGTCGATGATTTGTTTCATCTACAACACTACGACGAGGCTCTAGAAGCCTGCGATCGCGCGATTCAGCAAAACCCCCAAGATTCCCTCACTTGGTTGATGCGAGGCATGGCTCTAGATAACCTCCAGCGCTACGAAGATGCCTTAAGTGCCTATGACCAAGTGGTGGCGATTCAGCCAGAGGATCACGTTGCCTGGTTTAAGCGCGGTAACACCCTGGAAAAGCTACACCGTTATGAAGATGCGATCGCCTCCTATTATCGCGTTGTGCAGCTACAACCCGATAACCACTGGGCCTGGCATGACCGGGGGCGGTTGCTAGAGCAATTAAGGCGGTTTGAGGAGGCAATGGCTGCCTATGACCGCGCGATTCAGGTCAAGCCTGATTTTCAACCCGCTCAGGAAGGGCGCAGGCGGGTACTTTATCAGTTACAAAACCCCCTGCCTCAGAACAACCTGGCCAATAGCGAAATCGATGCGGTTAAACAGCTCACCCAACCCGTCGAGCAGCCAACCATTGTGACCCCCCTGGAAAACGACAAGGCTGGTGTTGAAGCAACCACCATTTTCTCTGTAGAGGCCGAACAGAGCTTTGACGAAGAACGGTTTGATGAAGAAACAGTTTTAGGTGACTTACCCAGTTTTGCCATAGCAGAAACAGAGGAAACGGTGAGGGAGGAACGGCCCAGGGATTATGCCTACTGGCTTAACTATGGGCAAAGTATGGGGCGACTACAGCGCTATTCTGAAGCCCTGGCAGCCTATGAGCAGGCTCAACAGTTCAACGCAAATGATGCCGCCCTCTGGCAAGCAAAGGGAGATGCCCTAGTGGGCTTGGGTCGCCATGGCAAGGCCCAAGAGGCCTATCTACGGGCGACTCAATTAAACCCCCAGGAAGCGTCCTACTGGTTTGGTTTGGGGGCTTGTCTCACCCGGCTCAAACGCTACCCAGAGGCGATCGCCGCCTTTGAGCAAGCAACCCGGTGCCAGGCCTCCCATTATCTAGCCTGGTATTGGCAAGGACGAGTACTGTGTGAATTGAAGCAATATACGGAGGCCCTTGAGTGCTTTAACCAAGCACTTGTCAGCAAGCCCGATTATCAGCCCGCAATCAATGCCCGGAATGTGTTGCAACGCTGCAAATCACTGCGATCATTGCAATTAGCGGCCACCTTTGGAGCTAGCTAAAGCTGGACAGTCGCCCTTTGATCAAGATTAAACCGTGCAAAAAAGATAAAACGTAGTACTATCAGGAAGAATTATTGACCGCTGGATGGATCAACCCCTTGTCCAAACTGTCGCTGTATCTGGGCGAAAATTGCTGCTATATCCGTCGCTCTAGTTTTCGTGGTGACGGCGAGCCACAAAGCTGACCCAGCATTGGTGGTTGAGCACTGGCCTTTTTCCTAAACATCCTGACCAAACGCTCTTTTAGCTGTTAACCTTTTTCTCGGGTGAGTAGAAGTCTTAAGGCCGAGGGCATCCCAGCTTCGTAACCCTCCCCTGCAATCTCTCTCCTAAGGCAGGAGAGAGACGTTAAACCCGGCTCCCCTTTGCCCATTGTGGGAGTAGATTGCAGGACGTGCGCAGGAGGGGTATTGCCCTGCCGGGTATCCCAGCAAGGAAGATGGAGCGCTTTGCGCCTCCCGCAAGGTGGGGCAACTTGCAAAAGCAGGACGCTCCCTTAAGGTCTGCTCTCAGGAGTGTGCGTGTAATCAACTGAAAACCTTAGAGTTGGATGGCACTACGCAAGTAGGTCAGGATATTTGGGTGAAAGAGGGATGCGGGAGCGTTGCCCCAACTATCGGTTCTACTCTAATGCTGCGTCCTAATCTTAGTTTGTACTGCCACACCTTAGGACAGAGCCATTCCCTACTATCTGAGTGGTGAAGTTCTAGGTTGTGAAATCCTCATTTCTGAGCAAACGGGCTGCGGCAGCGATTAGGTGGGGACTCAGACTGTAAAATAGCGACCTAAAGCAGGGCGATAGATTCGGTGTCGATAGGCTTTGAAGGGGGATTGGCTTCTCTTACCGAGATTTGAGGTTTTTAAGATGGTGAACCCTTTTGGGACACGTTTTTCTAAGAACTCCGCATTGATCGCCTTTACCCTGGCTCTCGCCGCGATCGCAGGTCAGCCCTTGGCTCCATCGTTCAGTCGGGCACGCGGCTGTGGCACAATCGGCATCGCCCACCTTTCAGGTTCCCCCAACCCTACCAGACAAGAGTCATCTTAGTATTGCTGGCTCTAGCCCCATAGCAGCCATCACCGAAGCGCTGCGTAGCCAGTTTCAAGCCTAGTTTAAGAATGCTGAAATCACAGTAGAACCGCAAGAAACAGCGGCGGCCTTAAAGAATTCAATCGAAGGAAAAGTGGATTTGGTGGCCATTGGTCGCCCCCCTGACACAGGCCAAAAAAGCCCAAGGATTGGCGGAGGTGCCGCTGACCCACCATAAAATCGCGATTATGGCCAGTCCAGATAGCCCGTTTAAGGGAGGTCTGATCATTGAGCAGTTTGCTAAAATTTTTCGTGGGGAGATTACTGACTGGTCGCAGATTAATCCAGCAATGAAGGGGGCCGTGCGCTTAGTAGATCGCCCAGAAAGTAGCGATACACGACAAGCGTTTCTGCAATATCCAGTGTCTCAGGCGTGGCCTCTGAGAACAGGGGCACCAGCCCGGCGAGTTGCTGAAGACAGCACAGATGCAGTGGTGGGAGCACTAGGGCCAGATGGGTTGGGCTATGCGATCGCCGATCAGGTGCTCAACCGGCAGGATGCCCGGATCCTATCGATGTATCAAACCCGACCTGATAACCCCCAGTATCCCTCTTCGCAACTCTTGGGCTATGTCTATCAGCCGGGCACAACCAACCCAGCAGTGTCAGCTTTTCTAGGTTATGCCACCAGCCCTCAAACAGTATCCCTGTAACCGCTAGCGATTACAGGGATAGAGCGACTTGAACAACGCATGGAATCTTCACACGACCAGCCGTTGAGTGCAGGTTCTAGGTAGGTGGCCTAGACAATCTCAACCAGTTGAATCTCAAAAGTCAGGTTTTCACCAGCCAGGGGGTGATTGGCATCAAGAGTAACTTCTGCCTCAGAAACATCCGTCACAATGACGGGAATAACCTGACCAGTCGGCTGCTGAATCTTAAGCTGTTGGCCCACTTCAGGTTGCAGTTCCACGGGCATTTGCTGCCGATCAACCACCACGACCATTTCTTCCATATAAGGACCGTAGGCATTTTCAGTGGCGATAGTTTCTACTTTTGAATCTCCTGGCGTCATCCCAATGACGGCTTGCTCAAATCCAGGGATAATTGTGCCCGCGCCAATGGTGAATTCTAGTGGTTCATTGCGGCTCAGGGATGAATCAAACTCGGTACCATCGTCGAGTTTGCCAGTGTAATGGACACGTACTGTGTCCCCAAGTTTTGCTTGCGACATGCATAATCTCCCAGAGTGCTGCAATTTATTTTAAGTATGCTGCGATCGCCCCGCATCGCGGCTACCGTTAAGATTCTTTTTGGAATCAGCCTACGGTTTCCCTGGTCAAGAGTGCCGGCACTGTGATTTGTACGGCCACACCCAAGATGCGCCAAGACTTTTCATCAACTCAAAGATTTTTGTCAACTCATTTATTCAGACAGTGGTGCGATCGTAAAATGCAAGGCACAAATTGGAAAAGTCAATGTTGAAAGTAACAGTTGCCAGCATTGTAGCAGTCTCTGGGTTACTTAGCGCCCTATGGCCAACCAAGGTTGCAGCATTCGCTACAACTCGATTTAACATGGTGCTAACCTCCCGAAACCCTGATCTACCTATGGGGAGTGGAGGCTTTGGCATTAATGAACAGTATGAACTGTTGGATGAAGTGGGTCGTTCTTTTTTCTATGTAACAGATTGGCAAGTCACAACACCCCTATCAAGAACCTATGTACTGGCCGACTTGATTCCTGAAATTGGTATATGGAATCCTTCAGTGCTTCACTATAACCCAGTAGACAACGTGTTTCGGTGCAGTAACCGGTTTGAACAACCAGACGGGCCATCGATTCGACAATTGGCTTATTGTGGCCCTCGGTTTGGAGACTACCAGCCGAGCTACCAACGGGGAACTTTTTTCTTTTCCGCAACTAGCTACTCTAACTTTTTTCCTCCAGCAACAGGGGAAAATTACTTCATTGAAGATTCTGGAACTGTGACGATTACCGTCGTGCCGGAACCGACAACAATGCTGGGAGTCGCTTTAGCGGGCAGTGGTTTAACGCTGCTGTACCGCAAACGTCAGCCAAAATAGAGCCTTGGTCAAAAAGCTTAGGCCAAAACCGAATGCTCAACCGCTCATGCTGGGTTATTTTTCTGACTTGCTGTGGCCATGAGAACCGGATAACAGCGATCAATGCGATAGCTTTATTTAGTCGGTATCACTCACGAATTCAGGATGAATTCAGCAATCATTATTGGCAGCGGTATTGGCGGCTTAACCGTGGGAGCTTTGCTGGCGCGTTATGGCTGGCAGGTGCAGGTTTGTGAAAGCCATCGTATTCCGGGTGGAGCGGCGCATAGCTTTAAACGACGAGGATTTGAGTTTGACTCGGGGCCATCTTTTTACTGTGGGCTGAGTGACCCCACTTCCCTCAATCCACTGCAACAGGTTTTACAGGTATTGGGAGAATGCGTACCTGCTGTCGCCTATGACCCCCTGGGGTACTACCATTTTCCGGAGGTTTCTTGGCCGATTCGGTGCAAAACGGCAGAGTATCGGGCTGAGATTGCCCGCCATACTCCCCAGGGTGCCAACGAGTTTGCTCGCCTTGAACAGCGTCTCTTGGCACTTTATCAGGGTTTACAGGGCATCCCTACCCTGGCGCTGCGGGCCGACTGGCAACTATTGCCGCTGCTGCTGGGGCGATATCCGTTGCAGGTGCTGCGACTTTTACCCCAACTTGGCGCGATTCAAGGGTCAATGGCCGATTTAATGCAGGATGTGCAAGACCCCTGGGTGCGGCGATTAATGGACTTGGAGTGTTTCTTGCTATCGGGCCTTAAAGCCGAAGGAACAGTCGCTCCGGAGATGGCGTTTATGTTTGGGGAGCGATCGCGTTCGGTTGTGGATTACCCGATCGGAGGCAGTGGGGCCATTGTTCAAGCGCTTATTCGAGGATTGCATCGATGGGGTGGCCAGTTGCACTGTAATGCCCATGTGGAAAAGATTTTGGTAAAGTCTGGCAAAGTGGTAGGAGTGCGCCTGCGAGGCGGTGAGGAGTTACAGGCCCCGGTGGTAATTAGCAATGCAACGGTTTGGGATACCTATCAAACGTTGCTCAAACCAGAGGATTTACCAGCCACTTACCGCCAGCAGGCCCTCGCAACGCCCGCGATCGCTAGCTTTATGCACCTGCACCTGGGCATCCGTGCCAAGGGCTTAGAGACCCTCGCTGGACATCATGTTGTCGTGCATTCTACTGAACAAGATGTAACCAGCCCCGGTAACACTTGTATGATTTCGATACCCTCGGTGTGGGATGCAACCCTGGCCCCTCCAGGGCACCATGTCATCCATGCCTACACCCTAGAACCCTACGCCGGTTGGCAACGAGATGCTGGCTACACGACCCGCAAACGAGAACGGGCTGAACCCTTATTTCGAGCGCTAGAAAAAGTGATTCCTGGTCTGCGCGATCGCATCGTCTTAGAACTGATCGGTACACCCTTAACCCATGCCCGCTATCTCCGCTGCTATCAGGGTACCTACGGCCCCGCGATCGCGGCTAAACAGGGAATGTTTCCCAGTTGCCATACCCCTATTGCGGGACTTTACCGGGTAGGCCATACCACCCTTCCTGGAATTGGCGTTCCTGCCGTGGCCGCATCCGGTATTCTCTGCGCCAATACCCTGGTCAGCCCCCAGCAAACCAGCAAACTGCTTCAGCTACTTAACTTGTAGTGCCCTTGAAAGGGTTGACGGGTGCATACAGAATCGCTTTCCATACTGGACACCCTGATGGACTGACAAAACCTAGGTACCAGGCGGTTGAAACCGCTGCTACCTCAACAAAGTCAGCCTCCGCTGACTCTCAACTCTTACCGAAAACCCGTCTGCACAGGTTTTGCCTCTATCGGCGCGACCTCCAGCCGCCAGCGGAAAAAGTTTTGTCAGTCAACGAGTACTGACACCTCATACCTTGATTTGTAGCGGATCACGAGTCACAATCCATCCGTCTTGCATCAAAGCAGCGTTGACAACTGGGTGAAAGCGATCGCTCGCCCCTATTACTGCTTCTTTGCTCAACGGGCAATAGGTTGAGCTGTATTGTGAGTAGACACAGACTTGAGAAGATAAGTGACGCATTTCAACTTGTCAAAAGATAAAATGTCATACTTTAGCGCGTTGATTGCGTACAAGGCTCACATAGGCCAAAAAACTCTAGCGTGTGATAGTAAATCCTGAATGGAACTGAGTACTGCAAGTGTGCTTTTAATTCATGAACAGGGCAGTAGTCCAGTGGAAAGGACTGACCACATTGCAGGCACGTTAAATAATGCTGATCCTGCTCCACTGAACTGTAGAGCGATTCCCCATTAACACTTGCTCGACTCTGGACTAATCCCCGTAACTTCAGGGTTTCCAGTGCTCGGTACACCGTAGCTAACCCAATCGCCTGTTGCTGCTGCAAAACACGATGCAGTACTTGAGCCGAGATGGGTTGAGTTTGTCGGCTCAGCACATCTAGCACCAGTTGCTGGCTTCGTGGCAAGCGAGGTCGGTAGGGTATGGGATGCAGATGGTTTTGAGGGGAAGGAGACTCATTTTTCACGGCAAGTGCTGTAGAATAAGCGAATGATAATCTTTCTCATTTTATCCTATGGCTCTGACTGAAGCATCCCCCTCGTTCCCCCAAACGCCGCAAACTGAAGCTGACTCGACGGCGTCTGAGCAGCAACCCGCATCCACTGTGCTAAGGATTTTGCATCGCCCCCGGCGGTTGCGTCGGACAGAGACACTACGACGCATGGTGCGGGAGACGGTGTTGCAGGTCGAAGACTTAATCTATCCACTATTTGTCATGGAAGGGGAAGGTCAACGAGAAGAAGTTCCTTCGATGCCAGGGTGTTATCGCTACACCTTAGATTTGTTGTTAGATGAGGTGAAGGAAGCCTATGACTTGGGAATTGGGGCGATCGCCCTCTTTCCCCTCATCCCCCACGAGCAAAAAGATAATGCAGGTACCGAGAGTTACAACCCGGATGGCTTAATTCCCCAGGCGGTGCGAGCCATTAAACAAGCCGTTCCCAATATCCTGGTGATTACCGATGTTGCCCTCGATCCCTACAGCAGTGAAGGGCACGACGGCATTGTGCACGACGGCAAAATTCTCAATGATGAAACCGTTGCAGTACTGGTGAAGCAAGCACTTGTTCAGGCAGAAGCCGGAGCCGATTTTGTTGCCCCATCCGACATGATGGATGGTCGAGTCGGCGCGATTCGCAGAGCATTGGATGCCAAGGGATGGATTAATGTTGGCATCCTTGCCTACTCTGCCAAATATGCCTCTGCCTACTACGGCCCATTTCGGGATGCACTCGATTCAGCCCCCAAGTTTGGTGATAAGAAGACCTATCAAATGGATGCCGCCAATGCAAGAGAAGCAATCAAAGAAGTGGATTTAGACATTTCTGAAGGGGCGGATATTGTGATGGTGAAGCCTGCGCTGGCATATTTGGATATTATTTGTCAGATCAAACAGCATACCCATTTACCCGTCGCTGCCTACAACGTCAGTGGGGAGTACGCCATGATCAAAGCGGCTGCCGCACAGGACTGGATTGATGAGAAAAAGGTGATTTTAGAAACCCTGACGAGCATGAAACGCGCCGGGGCAGATTTGATTTTGACCTACTTTGCCAAAGACGTCGCGTTGATGTTGCAAGGTTGATACGGCGATCGCCAGAGTCATCAACGCTCAGATCCTGCGCGCTTCCAAAGGGAAGTAGAGAGTTGTGAACCACAACCGATTCCTCCGTATAGCCGTAACTTCAGGTGCTAGGGTGACCGAGAAACCGGCCTCTCAGGCATCTGCTTATTCTTGGGTGAAATAGCGATGGATGAAACTCTCAGTTGCTGCTGAATAATGGGGATGTTTCAAGCTTAACGTTATTTTACGCCAGGGTGTTTGTTGGAGAATTGGTGATATTGTTGGAAAACTCGGTTCTGGTGGGGAACAGCCGCCAGACGTAAGGGGGAAAGCGTAGTGCAAAGCTGCCACTGTCCCGCAACTGTGATAAGAGGCTGCGCTCTTTAAGTCAGGATGCCCGCCGAATCTGATGAATCGTGATCGTTTTGATTTAGACGTCTGCGAGGTACAGACAACTATGAAAAAGTCTCAATGGGTTCGCCTTGCCCTCATGGCAGGGCTAAGTGGTTATTTAGTGATTGGCTCGCCGACACCGGCTCATGCCATGCATATTATGGAAGGTTTTTTGCCCGTCGGCTGGGCGGTTTTCTGGTGGATTGTGTATCTGCCGTTTTTGCTCTGGGGGCTGCGATCGCTCACACAAATCACCCGTCAGCATCCTGAAACTAAGCTATTACTGGCTTTGGCTGGTGCATTTACCTTTGTTCTCTCTGCCTTAAAAATTCCTTCGGTGACGGGCAGTTGTTCTCACCCCACCGGAACTGGCCTGGGAGCCGTGTTATTTGGGCCAGCCGTGATGTCGGTTATGGGTAGTTTGGTGTTGCTGTTTCAGGCATTACTCATTGCCCATGGCGGCTTGACGACGCTGGGTGCTAATGCGGTGTCAATGGCGGTTATCGGTCCGTTCATTGCCTACGGGGTCTATCAACTGGTGATGCGTTCTAGCGGTAGACAAACCTTGGCGATCTTTTTGGCCACTGCCTTAGCAAATCTGCTGACCTATGTTGTCACATCCCTGCAACTGGCTCTAGCCTTTCCCGCGGCAAGTGGAGGTGTATTTGCTGCCTTTACCAAGTTTGCTGCCATTTTTGCGGTGACGCAAATTCCGCTTGCCATTGCAGAAGGGCTGTTAACGGTATTGGTATGGAACTGGTTGCAAACCAATAACCAGGAAGAATTGCAAATCCTGAATTTGATCAAGCAGGAGGCTTGACCCATGAGCAGAAAAAATCAACATTGGAACAACGGGTTAGTGGTGTTAGCCGTGGTAGTCTTAGCGATCGCCCCACTGTTTTTAGTGCGTGACGCAGAGTTTGGTGGAGCGGATGGTGAAGCCGAAGCCGCCATTCAGGAGATCAGCCCCACCTATCAGCCATGGTTTCGCCCGCTGCTGGAGCCTGCCAGTGGCGAAGTTGAGTCGCTGCTCTTCGCCGTGCAAGCCGGGCTAGGAACTGGCCTGATTGGATATGTGATGGGGTTATATCGAGGTCGCCGCGAACGCCAGGTGGCTCAACAGCATCCAGAAGTGAGTTCATCTCATTCGCAATTCAAGGATTACTAGTGGGATAAATGCATCATCATCTTGATGCCTATGCTTACACAAATCATCTCCGTGCGTTACCGCCCCAACAAAAGCTGACTTTTGCCCTGGTTGTTTTAGGAATCGGGTTGATTGCCCATCCTATGAACCAGGGGTTAGTTTTTGTATGGCTCAGTGTTTGGACTGTTGGCTATGCCCGCATTCCCGCTAGGGTCTATGGTTCACTGCTGATGGTGATGCTCTTCTTTCTGTTGATCAGTATTCCCGCGTTGGTGGTGGAAGTTGTCCCGGCGGATCAACGTTTCCTGATCCAGACGAATGCATTTGGCGGTCTGGTGATGGGGGGCTGGTATGGTTTCATCAGCCGCACAGGATGCTTTCAGGCAATCGTCATCGGTATGCGATCGCTGGCTTGCACGGCTTGTTTATTATTTATTCTGTTGACGATTCCATTTGCAGAACTCTTGTCTGTCTTACGTCAGTGTCGTGTTCCTGGCGTGCTCCTTGATCTACTGCTCCTAATGTATCGATTTATCTTTTTGTTTCTCGATGTTTTAACGCAACTGCAACTAGCGCAAAGGGCAAGAGGGGGATATCGCACGCGCCAACGGTGGATGTACAGTGTCGGACTGTTAGTCAGTCAACTCATTGTGCGATCGCTACAACACTATCATCACTTTTCTCTCGCGCTCATATCTCGTGGTTTTAACAGTGATTTTCAAGTCTACTCCAATGCATCTTATCGTTACTCCAAACGCTATGCGATTGAATCTCTAGTTGGATGTGTCGGATTAGTATTTTTAGAGTTTAGCATCTAGAGTTTGAATTCAAAAATCTATTCCTATTTAACCATCTACCGACCTCTTTCCTCTCTTCTTCTTCCTCTCTTTTCCTTTCTCCCGATCATTCCATGCCTTCAGCCCTTCTGGAATTTCAAGCTGTTTCCTATCGTTATCCTAGTGCGGCCCAACCGGCAATTGCGAACCTCAATCTCTCGATTTTTGCCGGTCAAAAGACCGCCATTCTGGGCCACAATGGCTGTGGCAAGTCAACGCTGCTATTGCTCGCAGATGGGTTATATCGTTGTAGTTCGGGTGTCATTGCCTGGAAGGGAGAGCCTCTGCGCTATCATGCGCCGCTGCTTAATCAGTGGCGACAACGGATTGGTCTAGCGTTTCAAGATCCGGAACACCAACTAGTTGCCGCCACCGTTGCAGAAGATATTTCCTACGGACTCTGCAATTTGTCCTTATCCCGTGCCGAAATTGCTCAGCGTTTGCATCAAACGCTGCTTGATTTTTCTCTCCAAGATCTTGCTGATCGCCCCCTACATCACCTCAGCCTGGGGCAAAAGCGCCGAGTGGCACTGGCTGGCGTGATGGCATTACAGCCGGAGTTATTGCTGCTAGATGAACCCACAGCCTATCTAGACCGACGGCAAACCCGCCATTTGTTGGCAGAACTCGATCGCATCCATGCCCGTGGCACAACAATTGTGATGGCAACCCATGACCTCGATCTAGCCTACGCTTGGGCCGATTGGGTGATCGTGCTGCATGCAGGACAAGTGGCGCTGTCAGCATCCGCCGCACAGGTTTTCACCCAAGTGGATGTTTTGCATCGCTTGCAGCTAGGGATACCCACCTTGCTGGAATGCTGGTATACACTACCGGCAGCTTGGCGCGATCGCCACTCGCCGCCTAAAACGATCGCAGAGTTGCAGTCTTACTGGCTCAATAACTCACCCAGATGAAGTTGATGGAAGTGCGCAAATGGCTGGATCAGACATGACTCCCGAAATTCTTCAGACGATTGACATTCTGGAAGTGCTGGAAACACTCATGGAAAAAGCTCCCACTCCTGAAGTTGAAGTGATCTTGCAGGAAGCCTGGATCAAAGTGAGTGAAACTTTTCCTGAAGATTTCAAAGAGGCCACACGAGAAGATGCCGGAGCGGAAGGACTACGGCGTTATATTCGAGTCAAGGCATTTTTTGAGAATCCGACTGAAAATCCGATCAATCCAAAGGAGCTAGAGGCGTACTATCAAAATCGTGTGCCTGTGGATGAGAATTCGGCGGAGTTTTTCTTTCCTGAGTGAGGGGCGATCGCGGGCGGGCGATCCCAGACAACCAGCAACGTGCCACTCCGGGCATTTAATGATAAGTCTGGTGGGGCTTCAGTTCAGCTTCGGCTAACAATCGTCCGACAGGTCGGGGGCTGATGGTCTCGACAATTCCCTGTGTCATCATCTCATCGGCCAATTCATGATCCGTCCAATGGCTGATGGGGCGACCATACTGCTCGGGCGGGGCACAGGCGAGGGCATATAACTGAGTGATTTGCTCCAACATGAACGTGGGCGGGCACCCAGGGCGAGGTGCATCCTGGAGACAGGCTTCGACGGGTAGCCTACGAGCGCTCAACTCTAGCCGCCGGTTGCGCCACAGCCGACTCGTATCTTTGGTGATGCCGAATTCCCGGGCAATCTCACCATGACTGGCACCCTAGGCAGCACGCAAGACGATGGTCGCTCGCCGTGCAATCTGCTGGGCGGTGCTCGGTCGCCGAGCTATTTTCTCCAGGGCAGTCTGTTCTTCGGGCGTCAGCGTGTTAAGGGGTAGCAGCGAGTCTTGGCATAGCCACTCAGGTCCTTTCGCTCTATCCTTCAACAATAGGAGATCTACTTCCGCCTCAGAGTACTAGGTGGGGTGGCGATGCATCCCTTGCAACAGTCTTACCAACGATTACACTACTTCTCCACGAATGCTTCTCACGAACTTCGCACCCCGCTAGCAAAGGTGTTAGGCCATGCCCAACTCGGATTGATGCCCTCCTCAGATGTAGAGGCTATGGCTCGTTTGCGGTTGGAGAAAATTGTCACTGTCACGAAGGGGATGAGTCGTTTAGTACGGGATTTGCTGTTTCTTGCCCGCTACGAAGGACGACTCAATTTCGAAAGTCTTGAGTTGATGATTTAACCAAACTGGTGCAGGAGTTAGCCTGGGATGCAGTGGCTCTGGCACAGACTAAAACCATCACGGTGGATTGTGAGTTGCCGAATCAAGCGGTGATGGTCGCTGCCGATCCCGATCTCCTGGGTTAAGCCATCACGAACCTGACTGATAACGCGATGAAATATGCCCCTCCCGATAGCAACGTGAAATTACGACTGATGACTCAAGGGCGCTGGGCATTGGTTCAAGTTGAAGATAACGGGCCGGGGATTCCCACTAATGCATTACTCTATATTTTCGATCGCTTCTATCGAGTTAATGCCACCCGATCGCATGCAGAAGGATTTGGGTTAAAGCTGGCGATCGCGCAACAAATTGCTCAAGCTCACGGGGGGCAAATTACCGTCCGGAGCGAGCCGGGTAAAGGGGCCTGTTTTGAACTCACCCTACCCCGGCAGATAACCTGACCAATGCCCGATCACCGTGTCACGTCACCAGTATTCATCGGGAAGCCAGTAAAATAAGCTTAGAGACGCTTTGCTCTGCCTTTTGTGAGAGGACTCATTCATGGTTACATCGCCGAAAAGTCCCCTGTCGCTGCCGC
>CALIDI010000035.1 GCA_938023035.1 uncultured Leptolyngbyaceae cyanobacterium
CCACTTGTTGCAATTGTTGGACTAGCTCATCGAGACTTTCTTTGACTTTAACCGAGGTGACTCCAGCCATTGCAGAGGGAATCTAAACTACCCTCTCAGTCTACTCTATTTGCCCTATATCCAATTTAAATCGGTATCACCATAGGGAATAACCTCCTGCCAAACCACCAGTCGCCATGGGAACGTTCCAGCCTTTTAAGTCGTAGTCGTTATGACTTTATATTAGCAATGTGCGATGAACCTGTAAAGCTAGGCGCAGCATTCGCGCCCAACTACTCACAGAAACTTCTCCTTGAGAGACCCGTTTCGACAAATTAAAATCAGGCCAAAATTTTAGGGTGGAGTTTCTTATTGACACAACTCAATGGGGTTTGCTCAACCTTGCTCTGGTTAGGGCGCAAAGACGGTATTCGTTGGCTGTTTTTTCCGATTGGGTTCGGTCTTTGGGCATTATTTTGGGGAGCGATTTTTGGGTTTTACCCCTATCCCTTTATAGATGTCGCTGTTTTAGGCTATCCCCAGGCGTTTCTCAATATTCTGCTAATGCTAGCTGGCTTTTTTGTGTTGGGTCTGGGGCTAGTGGCCATTGACCGCTGGCTGCGAAAAGGGTTTGGGTCAGAGGGGTGATCGCGGTTGCCTCTTAAGAGTTTGCCATCTTTATTCAAGTTCGGGGTCTGGGGTGACAGAGGTTTGCTCCGGTGGATCGGCAGGAGTTTGAGCTATTGTCTTTAACTTGCTATGAAAATCGACAGCGGCGATCGCTGGAATAAATTGCTGAATGGGTTGCTTAATCGAGGTATAGGTCAGCCACTGGGGGCGAAAGGGCACGGGTGCATGATCAGACAAATGCCGATAGGTAAGCCGGGCCAGAGGTGCTTGTTTGGCCGGTTCTGGAAGCGCTGGAAACGGGGTCATCAGTTCTTGGAGGCGACTAAGAAATGATCCCTGCTTCTGGGGAAAAGAAGTGGGATTGACAGACTCTTTGGAATTGAGCGTGCGATCGCGGGGCAATTTCTGGCTGACCAATTGTTCAAAGTCCCGATTAAAGTGGGGCAAGGGTTTACCGCGTCGCTGCCACAAGGCCAAAATTTGCTCAACCGAGATAGCTTTGTAGCGTCCCTGGTACATTGCTTCAATGACTGCCAACAGTACCCAGGCAGCCGTAAATTGCTCTGCCCAATCGGCCAGTAGTTGGTCAACGGAGTTGTGGCCCAACTCAAAGCTGTAGTGTCGCAACAAACGAGCGGCGATCGCCGTTGCCTCTTCCGGACGTTCTAAAGCATTGAATAGAGATTCAGTCATAAAATTAGGGCGCAGTCGGGCAATTGCTTGCACTCTGTACTGCGATTGCTTAGTATCCAAACGGATATTTTGAGTCCAATCATATTCAGCCAAGCGAGTCACGGCATCCAAACAAGTTTGGGATGTTGCTTTTTCAGGCAACCCTGGCTAAACCTGGCTAGAGTGAGTGGAGCGTTGCTGCCATCCAGGATAGGGCCATGACCGGTTAAAAAGTCTACCCAGACTTGAGCATTTTGGCAATTCGCAGGGTCTTCAGTTAGTTGATCAAAGCGGTCGTTCTGAATGCTAAATCAGACTTGTCTGAGTTTTCCCGTGGTAGCCGTGAGCAAAGGAGTTGGTGCTACTTGTCTGACGCTCAAAACACCCCGAAAGGTTCGATTGTTCCTAAGAATGAGCGTTACTAATCACCCAAACCGCAGAAGACTTCTTATTTCACCATCAATCTTATTTCACCATCAAGAATCAATGAAATGGCGACATCCGATGCATTATCTTTTTACCTATTTGATCATTAAAATCCGGCTTGCCCTTTCAAATCTAGAGCGGCTCTCCAAGCTTCGCCCAATCAGCCTTTTGCAAGTCTCGCTAGCAGCTATTTTACTGACTGGGTTAACGGGTTGCACAGCTCTGACTCCTAGTCATCGAGTTGTTGAGCAGGCGCTCTCGATCCAAATCGGGCAGGTACAAGCAGAACTTGGTCAGCAGCTAAAACTTTCAGACCAGTGGAGTGGCTTTACCATCAGTCATTTGGTGGTCACCGAACAAAGCCCTCTGACCATTGAGGGCTTGCCTGGTTATCGCCTGCGAGGCACCTACGATTACACCCTAAAGTCCCCGAAACGGGAGATCACACGGCAACAAAACCCCTTTGAGCTTTACCTGCAACGCCAAAAAGAAAACAAAACTTGGCGTTTGGCTCGTCCAGTTGTTTCTGAGACCAATGAACTCGCTTGGGTCACCCAGCGCTTACCGTTTCTGGATGAATAGGGGAGGCGGCCTGATCCAATTCACGATCGCGCCTCCAGAGGCCAGTGAACCAAGCTCCACACCTATGGATGGCCACGATCGAACCTTCTCTAAGGTGGTCTCAGATGAGTCTTGCCTTCAGCTTTTATTAGGCTTTTCTGTTATAGGCTGAAAAGCCCTTCAGCAAGGCATTTTGGCGGGTTGATATTCCGCTCTTAAAACGGTGTAGCAATGATACAATAGATAAACCAAGTACCGCCCCTATTTGAGGGGAATCTTTTTCGCTGAGGCCGTGCGGCTAGTATAGATGCTGACCCAACTGGAGTTGTTGACTGTATGACCTTTTCCCAGGATTCGCCCCAGGATCGGATTATCCCAACCAATTTAAGTAATGAGATGTCTCGATCCTACCTGGAGTACGCGATGAGCGTGATTGTGGGGCGAGCATTGCCCGATGCAAGGGATGGCTTAAAACCCGTCCATCGTCGCATTCTGTATGCGATGCATGAGTTGGGGCTTAGCCCCGATCGCCCCTTTCGTAAATGTGCTCGCGTCGTTGGGGATGTCATTGGTAAATACCATCCTCACGGAGATACTGCGGTCTACGATGCCTTAGTGCGGATGGCGCAGGATTTTTCTATGCGATCGCCTTTGGTGGATGGGCATGGCAACTTCGGCTCAGTAGACAACGACCCCCCCGCTGCGATGCGATATACCGAGTGTCGATTGCGGTCTATTACCACCGAGGGCCTATTACAAGATATTGAGGCCGAAACCGTTGATTTTATCCCTAACTACGACGGCTCTCAGCAGGAGCCGACAGTACTGCCAGCCCGGTTTCCCCAACTGTTGTTGAATGGTTCCTCCGGGATTGCGGTAGGGATGGCGACCAATATTCCCCCCCACAACTTAGGGGAGGTGATTGATGGGCTGGTGGCGTTAATTCATAACCCCGATATCACCAACTTGGAGCTGTTTCAGTACATTCCAGGGCCAGACTTTCCTACCGGGGCACAAATTCTGGGCCGGAGCGGCATTCGCGATGCTTACACCACCGGGCGTGGCTCGATTGTGATGCGGGGAGTTGCTCAAATTGAGACGATTGAGCAGCGGGGCCGGCCCGACCGGGAAGCCATTATTGTGACCGAGCTACCTTATCAGACAAACAAGGCGGCCTTGATTGAAAAAATCGCCGAGATGGTCAATGAGAAGCGCCTAGAGGGAATTTCGGATATTCGTGATGAGAGCGATCGCGACGGCATGCGGATCGTGATTGAGCTAAAACGGGATGCTTACCCCCGGGTCGTACTCAACAATCTTTATAAACAAACCCCACTACAGGCCAACTTTGGAGCCAACATGGTGGCCTTGGTCAACAGTGAGCCGCAATTATTGACCCTTAAGGATTTTCTCACCGTCTTCCTGGAATTTCGGATTGAGGCGATTACACGCCGTACCCAATATTACTTGCGCAAGGCAGAAGAAAAGGATCATTTGCTGCAAGGGCTATTGATTGCCCTTGCCAATCTGGATGAAATGATTGCCCTGATCCGCCATGCGGCAGATACCCCTACCGCTAAGCAAGAATTGATGGAGCGCTATGGCTTGTCAGAGCTTCAGGCGGATGCAATTTTGCAAATGCAGCTACGGCGGCTCACCGCCCTAGAAGCAGAAAAAATTCGGCAAGAGCATGAAGCACTGCAAGCAGAAATTACCGACTTGCGTGACATTCTGGCCCGGCGTGAGCGGGTTCTCGACATTATCGTGGAGGAAGTCACCCAGATTAAGGCAAAGCATGCAACTCCCCGCCGGACAGTGATTGAGCAATCGGAGGATGACTTAGGCGATGCCGACTTGATTGCCAACGAACGGGCAGTGATTTTACTCACCGAACAGGGCTATCTCAAGCGGATGCCAGTCAATACCTTTGAAGCCCAAAATCGGGCAACGAAGGGGAAGGCGGGTACCCGGATGAAGGACGATGATGCGGTCGAGCTGTTTCTGACTTGCCATGATCACGATAGTGTTTTGTGCTTTAGCGATCGCGGAGTGGTTTACTGCCTCAAGGCCTACCAGATTCCAGTCAGTTCGCGAACGGCCAGGGGGACTCCGATCGTGCAGTTATTGCCGATTCCTCTAAATGAAAAAATTACTTCGGTGATTGCGGTGACGGAGTTTACCGAAGATGAATATCTAGTAATGTTGACCCGCAATGGCTATATCAAAAAGACGGCACTGACCGCCTTTAGCAACATTCGTGCCAATGGTCTGATTGCCATTTCCCTAGAAGAGGGGGATCAACTCCGTTGGGTGCGCCGTGCCCGAGAGCAAGACACCATCTTGATTGGCTCTAGCCTGGGGAAAGCGATTCATTTCCGGGCCAATCACGAGCAACTCCGCCCTCTGGGGCGAGCCACCCGCGGGGTGAGAGCGATGAACCTGCGCTCAGGGGATAGCCTGGTGGGGATGGATATTTTGCCCAGTCAAATTGTGGCAGATTTGCAGCAAGAGCTAGAATCAGCCAGCGAGAGCGACGATGACAGCACTGAACCACTCACGAGTCTCGGCCCCTGGGCACTCATTGTGACAACCGGCGGCTATGGCAAGCGGGTGCCTGTTTCACAGTTTCGGTTACAAAACCGAGCGGGAATGGGCTTAGTGGCAATCAAGTTTCGTAAGGAGGGCGATCGCACCGCCGCCCTACGCATCGTTAATGAGGATGACGAACTGATGATGGTCACGAATCGGGGCATTATCATTCGCCAAGTGGTGAATGCGATTTCTTCTCAATCGCGTTCGGCAACGGGAGTACGGGTGCAACGACTGGATGAAGATGATGCGATCGCAGCAGTGGCCTTGGTACCCCAATCATCAGAAGCAATGCCCCTAGAAGAAGAGGGCCTTCCCAATGAAGGCAACTCAGAGAACACAGGCTCCGACAGTGAGGCTCAAGATAGTGGTGAGGCTCAAGATAGCGAGACTTAAGAGTAAGCTTCCCCAGAAGCTAAGCCTACCTGTGCCAACCACTGCCGGTTCCAAGTTAGACAACGGCTTCCTTGGGTAGGGCTTCGCAAGTGTTTAGATCACTGCATCTGGCCCAGCCTATCGCCAGGGTTGATTCAATTCATTCAGTGGTCTCCCCAAACCGTTGCCTGTGCCCCATCCCGCCCTGTTTTTCATAGGGTAGGATGAAGGTATACTTCGCGATTTGATTGGCTGTTTGCCCTTTTTGCCCCCAAAGAACGCGAACCCGATCGCTACGGAAAGCAATGGCTGCTAGCAAGCTGTCGTCGGAGCACATTCGTTTGGGCCAAGATTCAATATGAATGACTTTATCAATTCAATATGAATGACTTTGTCAAAGGATTTGAGCAGTTTGTCGAACTCGTCAATGCTTTAGAAGACAAGCTGCAAAACGGCGAGGTGCAAGCCGATTTTCAAATGAATTCCCGCTACGCCAGTCCCAGAGCCAGCAATATTCCTCGCCAGGGCAACATTCCCCGTCCGGCCAGTCCAACCGGAATGGGCACGGTGCAACGCGGCGGCAAGCCAAAGCCTACGGCACCCGATACAGCATCCACTGCGGCTGACTGGTTTACGGATGAACCAGTGGTTCCGGCAGATGGCTCTGGAGAAGGTGCTTCTCTGAAGGATGTCGGTGGCTTGGGAGAGGTTCTAAAAGAGCTCCGGGAATTAGTCGAGATTCCCCTAAAGCGCCCTGACCTATTACAAAAATTGGGGCTAGAGCCTCCCCGCGGTGTGTTGTTGGTCGGCCCACCGGGAACAGGTAAAACGCTGACGGCCCGTGCCTTAGCAGAAGAGTTGGGGGTAAATTATCTAGCGATCGCCGGGCCAGAAATTATGGGGAAATACTACGGCGAAGCCGAAGGTCGCCTGCGTGCATTGTTTGAAAAGGCAGCGAAGGCGGCACCCTGTCTGGTGTTTATTGATGAAATTGATAGCCTTGCCCCTGATCGCAGTCAGGTCGAAGGAGAGGTCGAAAAACGAGTGGTGGCCCAGTTGCTGAGCCTATTGGATGGTTTTGCCAAAACCCAGGGCGTGATCTTGTTGGCAGCTACGAACCGGCCCGATCACATCGACCCGGCCTTACGTCGTCCGGGACGGTTTGACCGGGAAGTACAGTTCCGGGTGCCAGATCGGGAGGGTCGCCTGGAGATTCTCCGCATTCTGACCCGGGCGATGCCGCTAGATCCCACTGTAAACCTGGAGGCGATCGCGGATTTAACTGTAGGCATGGTAGGGGCAGATTTGAAAGCCATCTGTCAAAAGGCTGCTTATACAGCCCTGAGACGGCAGGTGCCCTCCTTACAAGCACCGCCCCCCACAACCCTGAGTGTTGATCGTGAGGATTTTCTCCAGTCCTTGCGCGAAGTCAAGCCCTCGGTCTTGCGCTCTGTTCAAGTAGAAGCGCCCAACGTACCTTGGGAAGCCATTGGAGGGTTAGAAAGTACAAAGCGGAGCTTGCAGGAATCGGTAGAAGGCGCTTTGCTCTACCCCGAACTTTACGCTCATACCAAGGCAACGGCACCCCGTGGCATTTTGCTCTGGGGGCCACCAGGCACAGGGAAAACCTTGCTGGCCAAGGCCGTTGCATCCCAGGCGCGGGCCAATTTTATTGCAGTGAATGGGCCAGAACTGCTGAGTCGCTGGGTTGGAGCGGCAGAGCAAGAGGTGCGAGAACTCTTTCGTAAAGCGCGGCAGGCAGCCCCCTGTGTGGTGTTTATTGATGAAATCGATACCTTGGCTCCAGTGCGGGGGCAATTTATCGGAGATTCGGGCGTGAGCGATCGCGTCGTGGGGCAACTCTTGACCGAGCTAGATGGCCTTCAAAATTGTCGCAATGTGCTTTTAATCGGGGCTACTAACCGTCCCGATGCCCTAGATCCGGCACTGTTGCGGGCTGGTCGGCTAGATTTGCAATTTAAAATTGACCTCCCCGATGTCGAAAGTCGTCTGGCGATCTTGCAGGTGCATAACCGCGATCGCCCCCTCGCCTCCGATGTTGATTTTGCAACGTGGGCTGCCCAAACCGATGGCTGGAATGGGGCTGACCTGGCACTACTCAGCAACCAAGCGGCTCTAGAAGCGATTCGCCGTTACCGGGCCGAAGGACTAACAGACCCCAGTACGATTCAAATTGGGATGGCAGACTTTGCGAATGCCTTTGCATTTTTGACGCAACAGCGATCAGGGATTTAAGTCACTAGGTGCAATGAAATTGAAGATGATTGCGGGGGGTGAGCGGGGTGTCCCCCCCCTGCGTGGGCGGCAGCCCCTACGCTTTCCTGATTACAGTTCATTGGGGCTACCTAAGTCTACCCAGCATTGGCAGTTGAGCACTGGGTTTTGTCCTAAGTGTTCTGACTACAGCCACAGTGAATTCACGATCCGTTCCCTGGGATACAAAGATGAAATCAGAAATCTGACCAATCCGCTCTAGCCCTGGCAACGCAAGCGCTGAAACGCTCAGCGTAGTCTAGTTAGGAATAGCTCCTTAAGAATAGCTCCCCACTAGGATATCTGGTTTGACCAATGGATGAGCAGATTCAGAGACGAGGGGGTCGTAGCCCAACTGCTCTGTAATTCGCTGTCTGGCAATTTCGCGATATTCTAAAAAGTGCTCACCTGCCGCACACAACCCCAAATACAGGTGCAAAAACTGGGGCTTTTGTCGCCAGATCACCCATAACTGTTGCCAAAATTGCAGGCGTGTCGTGGCCTGTTGCCAGCCCTGCCGCCAGCAAAGTTTTAACCCTAACAGTAGCGCTTTCCCTGGTGGTAAATACATGGTTTGTCGAAAATGAGGGGGTGGGGCGATCGCCAGACATTGCTGAAAGCATCGGCGCAGGTAATGGCTTGGCTCATACATTGCCCACAGCGTTTGCAGATATTCGCTGGCAATTTCTGCAATCGGACGGGTTGGGATAAAGTTCATCAATGCATTCTGGTCACCCGTTGCCATGACGCCGCTTGCTTCTAACAAGCGTTTTTCTTGCTTGAGACGAGTCCAAAGAGCCGTATTGGGCAACGCCTGTAAAACTCCCAACATCGGTTGGGGAATCCCCGTTTCTTCGACAAAAGCTTGAATGCGTTGACCAGCTCCGGCTCGTTCACCATCAAAGCCCAAAATAAAGCCTGCATAGATCAGTAGCCCGGCCTGGTTGATTTTATGGCAGGCTTCTGCCAGGGGGCTACGAGTATTTTGCAGCTTGCGCGTGACGTGTAAGCTATCTTGATCAGGGGTCTCAATTCCGAGAAACACCCCATAAAAGCCCGCCTGCACCATTAACTCTAATAGTTCTGCATCTTCTGCCAGGTTAATCGAGGCTTCTGTCAAAAAAGTGAAGGGGTAGTTGTGCGCCTGCATCCAGGAAATCAATTCCCGCAATAGTCGTTTAACATTGCGCTGATTGCCAATAAAGTTGTCATCTACGACAAAAACAGTACCGCGCCAGCCCAGGTCATAGAGCCGTTGCAGCTCTGCTAGCGTTTGGGCTGGCTCTTTTGTGCGGGGTTTGCGACCATAGAGACTGATAATGTCGCAAAATTCACAGTTAAACGGGCATCCCCGTGAAAACTGGATGGACATCATGAGATAGGCATCTCGTTGAAGTAAATCAAACCGGGGAATCGGACTTGTGGTGACATCCGGCTTTTCGCAAGAACGAAAAACACCGCTGGGTTCTCCGTTTTGAATCGCCTCTAAAAACATTGGGATAGTGAGTTCGCCCTCATCCAGAATCAGATAGTGGGCACCCGATTGTAGGGCCATCTCTGGCACGGAGGTGGGGTAGGGACCGCCAACTGCTACTTTCTTACCCCGTTGCACAGCGGTTTGAATCAGAGCATGGAAGTCGTTCTTTTGAGCCAGCATTGCCGAGAGAATGACAACATCGCACCACTCCCAATCTGCAGTTGTTTCAGGTGCGATGTTGCGATCGCAAAAGCGAACCTCCCACTCCTTTGGCAAGAGGGCCGCTACGGTAATCATTCCTAGGGGGGGGAGTAACGCCTTTAGACCCAGAATTTCCATAAAGCGGTCGTAAGACCAGAAGGTTTTAGGGAATTTGGGGTAAATCAAAAGTACTTTCATCAGGTTTTCTTAAACATTGGTTTTCTAATGATCATCGGCAATTCCTGTATATTGGCATCCGTAGGGTTTGATGTCCACTGAGCAATGAGCTCACCGAATTCTTACAAATCGTAAAGGAAGACCGTCTGCATACATCGCCTCCTCGGTTTATAAGCAAACAGCATTGAGTGAAAAGATTAGCTAGACTCAAGTTTTTGCTTGAACGAGATAGAACCATCCTAATTGATGGCTGAACGCGACCGTAGAAGCATCTTGGTGACACGCCTGCAATGAGTTGGCAGCATCTTTCTGACGCCTTACATCAATATTCGGGCAAGCCTTTACAGCGCCATCTTACTCAGTTGCTGAGCAAAGTTGGTTAATTAGGTAACTAAATTGTTAGACCAAAAGCTCTGTACTCTTGATGGATGGGTCTTAACATTTATAAAACTTTCTGCGATTTCTTCATGAAGAAATCGGTCATTTATCCTATTTTTGTTAGAAAGCCTAATAGATCGCAAGCAGAGTAAAATTGACATCAAAAAAATGGATGCCCAAAAGCGCTGCACAACTTGAAAATCTGAAGATCTGGGAGAGCGTTTGAACCATGTCCGGCGTTTAAAGCTGCGACACTATCAGCCAACTTCACCCCCGCAGGATTAAAACAGTAGAAACCTTCTGTCACCTGCAGACGCAGGTTTTGCTCGAATAGCTGTGCTAACCCTGCAAGAACGCTTTGCGAATCGTCGTCAGAGCTACTGGGAGATGGGCTTTTAAAGCATCCTCTCAGCTTTTTGAGCGCGGGTTTGGTGATATATTCAATCCCTTTCACCGCAAAACAGTGGGCGTTGAGTCACGTCAAAATCTGGGTTATGGCCATAGCCGCCCGATTAAGGACAGGGTGTAAGGATAGAACACCTGGGGCTAGGAGCGCAGCCCACATCTTCCCTTCTTACAGCGAATCAGAACTACCTCTTGACTGGATTATTCAACTGGCTAGGAAGCCTGACCCTGCCTGATCTGGCGAAAGTTATAGAACCCGAAAATCAACCAAAATGCTAGTAGAGCACTGGTCAATAGCAAAACAGGGATAGGGCCAAAGTTACGGATTAAGGCTGGGGCTGCTGCTGTAAACAAGCC
>CALIDI010000036.1 GCA_938023035.1 uncultured Leptolyngbyaceae cyanobacterium
TTTAGGCAATACGGAGCGGGGGATTCGCCGAGACCAGCGGCGACGAATGCTGGCGGTGGCGGAGGCGTTGGCTCATTACCAGCGGCAGAAGGGAGAACTGGCGCTGCAAGCAGACGGGGTGGATCGGATCCTGGCCCAATCACCCCCGCGGCCCTGATGGTTTCTCCGCGCAAGGCGATTGAGGATGGTTGATCAGCCAATAGAAGCGCCAGATAAAAGCCCCGGCAGCCGTAGCGACCCCCAGGCACTGACCCACCCATAAACCGACTCCACTCCACCCAGCGTGGAATCCCAGGTAATAGCCACTAGCCAAACCCACCCCCCAAAAGGCGAAGAAGCTGAGAGCCATGGGGATACGAGTATCCTTGAGGCCACGCAGGGCACCCGCCGCAGTAGTCTGCACCCCATCCAAAATTTGTGAAATGGCAGCAATGCCCAGCATTGAGGCTGCCAAGGAGACAACCTTGGCATTAGCGGGCTGCTGCACGTCTAGATAAAGACGAATGACGAGGGTAGGAAAGGCCAGCAAGGCGATCGCCATCAGCGTCATGAAAATCCCTCCCAGCGCCATCCCCACATAGGCGGCGCGGCGTACTCCCGCTGGCTGTTGTTGCCCGCTCCACAGACCTACCCGGATCGTCGTCGCAAACGACATTCCCAAAGGCACCATAAAAATTACCACAATAGTCTGAAATACAACTTGGTGAGCTGCTAACACTTCTGTCCCCAGCAATCCCATGAGATAAGTGGTTGCTGTAAATAGCCCCACTTCTAATGCAAAGGCCACGCCAATGGGTAAACCCAGGCTAAACAGTTCGTGCAAGTACTTGAGGGAGAGGGGCTGAAACTGGCTAAATAACCGATAGGTTTTGAGGCGGGGCTGCCAAAAGGTGAAGAGCAGCAGGCTTGCAGCCATCCCCCAGTGGGTCAGGGCACTGGCCACAGCAATGCCCGTTAAACCAAAGCCGGGTAAGCCTAAGGCACCAAAGCCCAAGATGTAATTCGCGATCGCATTAAAGCCACTCCCGATCGCCACAATCACAAAAATTGGACGAGGTTCTGACAGGGAAGAGACCACATTTTTGAGAAGGGCAAAGAGTAGTGCTGGAAAAAATCCCCAGACCATTACCTTGAGATAGGATTCTGCCAGGTGAGCGATCGCTGTTGCCTGCCCCAAATAGGGGAGTAACCAACCCATTTGAGATAACAGCAACATCACCGGCAACGACACTAAGCCAGTGAGCCAGAGGCCCTGATAGGCCAACTGTTGAATTCGCTTTGGGTTGGCCGCTCCGTACGCTTCGGCAACTAGGGGGCTGACACCGGTAATCAGGCCAGTCGCCGAAATCAGTAACATCCCAAAGGTTGCCGCGGCCAGAGCACCACCGGCTAAAACCTCCTGCCCCAGCCAACCCATCATCACGGTATCGACAAAGCCTGTTGCGGCCTGGGCCACTTGGGCGCTAGCCAGGGGAATCGTCAACCGTGTAAATTCACGGATTTCTGTGCGGATTGCGGGAGAAAGGAAAAAGTGCACCATGGCAAAGGTAAGCGGGCAATCGCCCGCATTGAAAGGGTCAATCTAAGCAAAACTTAATGACTCGCCTTCGATTGTAAGGTTTGGTTGAGAGGTTTTCCGAATTAGTAGCGGTTGCTACTGAATCTCTCTTTAAGGTCATTGGCTGACATCGCCACCTGATTCAAGACGGGTGCCGGGGTGGAACTCCCTGGCTGGGTGCAGCGCCCGACACTCCTTACTCTCCAGATAGCTGTATCTGCAGTCTGTCAGCAAAGCTCCAAAGCAGGGCGTGCATCTCATATCATCAGAAGCCCCTGGAGATGGTGGATTAGAAACAGATGGCGTCAAAACCAACACTGATTTCAACAAAGAAGGCGGCAAATACCCGATTGCATACCTTGCACAACTACTGTGAGCCAAAATCGCAAGGCCAAAAGCCAAAATGGTAAACACCATCACCCAAAATCACTTCACAGAACGTTGGCACCATCCAAAATCGAATCTCCGTTCACTCCTATTCAGCGCATCCCCTATGAAAATCGTTGAGCAAACCCCAACAAAAATTAGACTCAAGGCAAATAACTTAGGCCTCCCCCTTTTTCTCACTCTGTTTGGCCTCCCCTTCTTTTTAGTTGGGTTAGCCGTCAGCCTATTTTTAGGCAAACTGACTCAACTCAAATGCAACCGGCTGGAACCGACCCAGGTCGCCTGTCAGTTGGTCTCTTCTGGTATCCTCAACACCCGCACAACTGAGATTCCGGTGGGGGCACTCCAGGGAGCCGAAATCGAAACCAGTCGAGACAGTGATGGAGATGCCACCTATCGGGTTGCTCTGATTACCCGTCAAGGTCGCCTCCCCCTGACAGATTCCTATTCTGCTGGCCTGGGGACAAACCACCAGCAAAATGTGAACCAGATTAATGCTTTTTTAAGTCGTGCTGACCAGGAAAACCTGGTGATTCAGCAAGATGACCGCTGGTTGGCCTTTATCTTTGGCGGCATTTTTATGCTTGTCGGCGGTGGGGTTACGGCTGGCGGCCTGCTCGCTCAGTTTTTGAGTGCGTGCATTATCGATAAAACTGCTGGACAACTGTATCTAGAACGCAAAAACAGCTTCCGCACCAAACGTAAAGAGTATCCGCTCCATGAGATTCAAGCTGTAGAGGCAGTAGAAGGCAGAGATAGCGATGGGGATCCAACCTATGCCACCTATTTGATTTTGCGATCAGGAGAAAAAATTCCCCTTAAGCTGACGGGAGCCAGAAACGATCACTTTGCTTTAGCAGACGCCATTAACCAATTTCTGGCAAGACCAAGATAAACCCCTTGAGTCGATGATTTTGCGCTAAGCTCGTCCGCACTCCACCGAATGCCTATATACAGACGTATTGGCGTGGCTACATCGCTTGCTCAGTCTTTATCACTACCTGACTTCAGCCCACTTCTGCCAAAAGTTCACCAGACGTCGCCAATTGGCGCGGATCACTTTCCATTGGGCGATCGCATGCAAAATCACAAAGGCTAGAAAAGTATAGCCCAACCAAAAATGGAGACTACGACCCAGGCTAATCGCCGCATTATTCTGAGGAAAAATATCTGGCAGCAAAATTCCAAAAAATTTAACGTTATGACTGCGAAAGGAATTCGATAGAAAATAGCCGCTCACTGGCACGGCCCACATAAAAAAGTAAAGAGCAGAATGGAGCGCCACCCTACTCCACCAATCTGCCGAAAACTTTGGCAAGCGTCGGGTGTATTTCTTCCACCAAACCCGCAACAGCACCAAAATTCGCCAAGTCAATAGCCCCATCACCAAGATTCCCAGAGATTTATGCACATCGTAGAAATTACCTCGAAAGGGCACTTCCCTTGGAAAACGCACCATCACCGCACCGGTCGCAAACAAAATGAAATAGAAGGCGGCCATCACCCAGTGGATATCCATCAGGTGTTTAAAGACGGAATTAGGGCGACGCTTGGGAGAAGGGCTTGAGGCAGAATCCATGAGTTTAAGCTGTTCATATAACAAAAACGGTAGGGAGTGATCCCTACCGTACTGTTTTAGTTGAGTTTTGTGAAGGAAAACATCCTCCAGGCGAGCTATTCTACCGCCTGAGGCAACAGCTCTCGCCGCTCACCCGGCAAAACCCTAACATTACCATCATCAGCAACATCTACCACCGCCGTATCTCCATCCTTAATGCGACCTGAAAGAATCTCTTCCGCTAGAGAATCTTCTAACAGTCGCATGATGGCGCGGCGGAGGGGCCGAGCACCATAGCTGGGGTTATAGCCCTCTTCCACGAGACGATCTTTGAATTTCTCCGTGACCTCCAGGGTAATACCCTGCTCTTGGAGACGCTTAAAGACATCGCGCAACATAATGTCGGCAATCTCTTTTACTTCGTCTTTCTTGAGCTGACGGAAGACAATGATCTCATCTAGACGGTTTAAGAACTCAGGCCGGAAGAACTGTTTCAACTCTTCGTTCACCAGCGATCGCACACGATTGTACTGTGATTCATTCGGGTCATCGGAGGCAAACTCAAAGCCCAGACCACCGCCACCCTTCTCAATGACCTTCGAGCCAATGTTCGAAGTCATGATCAGAAGGGTGTTTTTGAAGTCTACTGTGCGACCCTTGGCATCAGTCAGACGACCATCTTCCAGGATTTGCAACAGCATGTTAAAGACATCGGGGTGGGCCTTCTCAATTTCGTCGAATAACACCACCGTATAGGGCCGCCGTCGCACTGCTTCAGTTAACTGGCCGCCTTCGTTGTAGCCCACATAACCTGGAGGTGACCCAATCAGCTTCGAAACCGTGTGCCGCTCCATGTATTCCGACATATCCAGCCGGATCATGGCATCTTCTGAGCCAAAGAAGTAGGCTGCTAATGCTTTGGTCAGCTCTGTCTTACCAACACCCGTAGGGCCAGAGAAAATAAAGCTGGCAATGGGCCGATTGGGGTTCTTTAAGCCCACCCGTGCCCGGCGAATGGCACGAGAGACGGCTTTGACGGCTTCATCCTGACCAATTAACCGCTGAT
Source organism: uncultured Leptolyngbyaceae cyanobacterium (assembly GCA_938023035.1). GTDB lineage: Bacteria > Cyanobacteriota > Cyanobacteriia > Leptolyngbyales > Leptolyngbyaceae > DSRU01. The sequence goes on from CALIDI010000036.1 coordinate 4,570, forward strand.
GCAGGGTTTCCTCCATATGCAGCAACTTCTCAGACTCGGTCTCGGTGAGCTTGTTCACCGGTACCCCTGTCCAAGATGCCACGATATGGGCAATATCTTCTTCGGTAACGACTGGCTCTTCGCCCGAACCTTCATTCTTCTTGTTTTGAGCGATCGCCCGGATCTCAGCTTTGATTTCCATTTCGCGATCGCGCAGCTCGCCAGCGCGGTCAAAGTTTTGGGAGCGTACGGCATCATCTTTATCTTTAAGAACCTGACGCAGCTCCTTATCTAGCTCCTTAGCGGCTGGAGGCAACTGAGAGTTAATCAAACGCACCCGAGAACCCGCTTCATCAACTAAGTCGATCGCTTTATCGGGCAAATAACGGTCAGAAATATACCGATCTGAGAGCTTGGCGGCTGCTTCCAAAGCTAGGTCAGAAATTTTTAGCTTGTGATGCTGCTCATAGCGCTCGCGTAGACCCCGAAGGATTTCGATGGTTTCTTCAACGCTAGGCTCGCCCACCATCACAGGCTGGAAACGCCGCTCAAGCGCTGCATCTCGCTCGATATGCTTACGGTATTCATCCAGAGTGGTTGCCCCAATACACTGCAACTCACCCCTTGCCAGGGCAGGTTTCAGAATATTCGCCGCATCGATCGCACCCTCAGCTGCACCGGCACCAATCAGGGTATGGACTTCGTCAATGACCAGAATGACATTGCCCGCTGAGCGGATCTCATCCATGATTTTCTTGAGGCGCTCTTCAAATTCCCCTCGATACTTGGTTCCTGCCACTAGCAACCCAATATCCAGGGTGACGACACGCTTGTCTTCGAGAATATCTGGAACATCATCGTTAGCGATGCGCTGGGCCAAACCCTCGGCGATTGCAGTCTTACCAACCCCCGGCTCCCCAATCAAAACCGGGTTATTTTTGGTGCGGCGACCCAAAATCTGAATCACCCGCTCAATTTCTTTTTGGCGACCCACCACAGGGTCAAGCTTGCCCTCTGCGGCCATTTGAGTCAGGTTTGAGCCAAACTCATCGAGGGTCGGCGTTTTTGTCCGACCCTGAGAACCACCCGAAGTCACCTCTGCGGTTTCACCCAGCATCCGAATAACCTGGGTGCGAACCTTTGACAGATCCACTCCCAAATTTTCTAGAACTCTGGCGGCAACGCCTTCCCCTTCCCGGATTAGGCCCAGGAGCAGGTGTTCCGTGCCGATGTAATTGTGCCCCAGTTGACGAGCTTCTTCGAGAGATAGCTCTAGTACCCGCTTAGCGCGAGGGGTAAACGGAATCTCAACGGCAACGAAACCAGAACCGCGACCAATGATTTTTTCGACTTCGATACGAGCGTCTTTGAGATTAACGCCCATCGACTTTAAGACTTTGGCAGCGACACCGGTTCCTTCACCAATCAACCCTAGGAGGATTTGTTCCGTGCCCACAAAATTATGACCCAGGCGGCGGGCTTCCTCCTGGGCTAGCATGATCACCTTAATGGCTTTTTCTGTGAAGCGTTCAAACATGGCGTGTTTCTATCACCTGCTGCGTGCCGGTACTGCTGATTTTAGCATAGAGAAACTGTCCGGCTGTTCAATCTGTACAGCAGGTTTGATTAGGGATTACCGAATGGCAATTGGCGGAAGGGGATGTGGGATCAATCGCAGCGCCACCCCACTGGATCTACCCAAGAGGTATGTCTTAGCAAAAATAAGGGTGCCAATCAAGCTGATTTTCTTAAGTTTTCCTTAATCCAGAAGGTAAGGTGCCACCCTGTTTCAGCCCAAAAGTTAGGCCAAAAGCCTGCATCTAAGGGGTTCAAGCTGATTGCTGAGTCAAGAAAAGGGTTAATGTTGCCTCGCTAGCCTCTACCTGAGGTGACCGAACTGCAACAACCGTAACGGATATCCTCTCGCCTAACTGGTCTTAGGCCGATCGCGGCTGGGTAAAGGGTAGGGCGTTTGCTCAGTCCCCAATCTGCGCAGGATCGGTCTGTGGCAAGCCTTAGTGAGCAAGGCAATCCAGGAGGCCGTTTTTAGCCTGGGCAGCCGGATGGTTGATGGGGACAAAGGCATAGCCATAATGGTTGCAGTTCTTGGCAGCGACGACTTTCAGCAACACGTGTGTGGTTGCTTGCTCGCGATCGCCTCCTGAAAAGCGAATGGGGCCGGTTGCTCCTTCGGCCTGGAAACTAGAATCCGCTAGGATTTGTTGAACCACTGGGCGGTCAGTGGGTTTTTTAGGATGAGCCAGTGCCGCAATCAGGGCTTTTGTTGCGTCGTAGGCCATAGCGGTGGCAGCGTTGACCCCCTCTCCCTGCAAAACCGATTTTCCCCAATGATGCTCGGCACTCTGCAGAAAATCTTGCTGGGTGGGGCCGAGGCGATGCCAGGGGGCGGCCACCACTAACTGCTCGACTCCGTATTCTCTGATGTTTTCCAGGGTGTCAGCCCGACTTAAACTCCAAGAGGCTAGCATCGGGTAGCGGCGGTTATTGGTTCTAATGGTGGCGACCACGTTCTGAAAAGAGGCGGCACAAACTCGTCCATCAGGAAACAGGGCGATCGCTGTTGCTGCTTGAGCTTGGGCCTGGTTGAGATGCTCCCCTGCATTGAAGGCCACTTGACACAAGTCAAACGTGGCAGCAATCTCTCCCCCAGCTGCTCTGATGCTGATCTTAAATTGGTCGTATAGGGATCGACTGTAGGGGCTTTGAGGGTTGTAAAAAACAGCCACCCGTTGGGGGTGAGAAGATTGCTTGATCAGGTGAATGGTTAAGGCTAGAGCGCTCACTTGTGTGGTCGGCACCGTTCGAAAAAAGACGTGACCCGGCACCAAACCGTAGGGAGTGAGATCGGTCGAGGTACTACCGTAGGAGATGAGAACAAGCTGATGGGTTTGATAGATGTTTAATGTGCGGAGCGACATTTCGCTGGTGTAGTGTCCCAACACACCCAAAATCGCTGGCCTTTTTACCAGAGCTTCTGCCACCTGCTTTGCGCGTACTGGGTCATTGGCATCATCGGCAATGACAACCCGTAAGCCTCTGCCATGAATGCCTTTGGCATGATTGACTTGATCTTGAGCGTGGGCCACCCCCCGAAGAATTTCGGCGCTGAGTTCGGGGCTATTCTTAATCGGGGCAACTACTGCGATCGTATATGGAACAACTGGCTGAGCGGCCAGTCGGGCATTGTTCAGGTAAATCAGCGTCTCAGGGTCGCCCATTTGCTGCTTTCTTGCGGCTTCCAGCCAACTGATCGCGCCCTGATAATTGCCCTGCTGAAATTTTTCGATTCCCTGTTGTTTTTCAACGATTGGGATAACTGGAAACAGGCTTTCTTCTCCGCAACTGAGGAAATCTTCTAGAGTCGGTTGACAGGTTGTGGGTGGATCATCGGGTAGCGGGTTGCGCAACGATAGGAGCGATCGCCATCCAAATACCAGTGCGATCAGGAGGCATCCCGTTGAGAGCAAGATCCCACGCCAAGGTGGCTGAGACGCTTGAGTGGTGGTAATGGCTGGAGGGGAAGCTTGGGGCATCGTCGGATCTTTTTCTTTTGGAGATCCGGTGGAGCCTGGTTGCATAATGGCGTTGATTCTAGCCAGGATGGTTTGCACCCTGCCAGGGCGATCGCTCGGCGAGATCACCATTAAGTCATCGATTAAGCTGATCAGAGCCTGAGAGACGTGAGGAGCATAGGGGTGCCAGAGTAATTGCCCGGTTTGCGAGTCTTTAGGGAGATCGATCGGATGCTTGCCTGTTAACAGGTGGACAAATGTGCGCCCCAGGGCAAAAAAATCAGATTGCGGCACGGCCTTCCCATCTGCCTGCTCCGGGGGAGTATAACCGGCTGAGACGGTATCCGGCCCGTTGCCAAAGTCAATTAAAACCAATTGCCCGTCTGGTTTCCGCAGAATATTGGCTGGCTTAATATCCCGATGCAAAAAGCCCTTTTGATGCACGACGTACAGGATTTCGACCAGTTGCTTGAGCCATTCCATGGCAGTGGTTGCGGAAATGACACCCTGCTGTTGCAGAAACTGCTCGAGTGTAACGCCCTCTACTTTTTCCATCACCAGGCAACCCAACTTCACACTTTCGCTGGTTATAAAGGTAAAGGCGCGCTCAAGTCGGGGGATGCCCAGATGGGTTAACTGCTGCAAAGCCGTAACTTCTTGCTCAAATCGGGCCATTGATCGTGCCCGTTGATTGTTCAGGACTTTTAAAATGGCGTGATTGCCAGTGGCATCTATAACCTCGTAAAGACGCACATCACGGATAATGCATTGGGTAGTATCAGTGAGAAGGTCTAGAGGCTGAATCACACGGTATAAAAACTCGTCATAAACCAGGGCAGAGCCACAGGCCCGACAATATTCTAAATGGTCGGGGTTTTGGGGGCAGGGGCATTCTGGGTTGATGCAATAACTCATTCAGTTGCCCGAACTAAATTTCAGAACTAAATTTCATTGCTCTGTGGCAGGGGCACTTCTACTGTTCTGCACTAGCAAGTGCTGGATACTATTCCTCACGTGAGTTAATTCTAACGACAATTGTTGTTGCGTAAACTCGTTGATGACATATTGGCGTACGACCGGCTGGAGGGTAAAGGCCGCCTCGCCCTGGATCAGCGATCGCCGTAGCAATGATTCCAGCGCATCGAGTAAGTCAGCCCCGGAGGCATCAATTAACTCTTTTAGCTCGGCAAAGGCCAGCGGTTGCGGCTGAACCGCCAGCCAATACATAATTTCTCGTTCTAGAGGAGAGAGGCTGTCAAATTGCTGGTCAAGCAAATCCACAATTTGACGAGTTGTAATGGTGGCTTGCTTGAGAAACAGCGAAACCTGACCGCCAAAGGAGCGCTGAATCGTCGCAGCAACGATTTGCAGGACCAAGGGGTTACCCTGAAAAATCTCAATTAAGGTATTCCAGTAGGTGCGATCGCCTAAGCCTTTAGCTTCTAGAAGCTGGTAGGCATCGTTCTCGGCTAGTCCCATAACAGAAAGTAAGCTCACAGGAAAATCCCTGGCTTCTAGCTCGGCAATCTCCCTAGGGGTTTCTCGTGTCGTCAAGATCAAGCAACTTTGATGACGCTCTGTGCCGATGCGTCTGAATAACTCTCGATAGTCCTCGTAACCAGGTCGATAGGCCCCGGCGAGGGCGTGGTCTTGCATCAGAGATTCGGCATTGTCTAGCACTAATAGGCAACGATTTTGGCGTAAATCTGTAAGCAATTGTGAGATCCGATCATCTACTGCTTGAGAGAGAGAACCAATGTCTCGATTGGAGAAGGATTGAAGTAAATCTGCCAATAGCTGAGTTAGAGGAGGGGGAGGATTGTAGGCGAGCGATCGCCAGATCACATGGTCGAACTCCTGCTTGATGGACTCCACTAATTTGATAGCCAGAGTGGTTTTGCCCATGCCACGTAAACCAAGGAGCACCACTAAAGCCGTGTGCCGTTGCAGAATGGCCTGAGTCAGAAATTTCAGCTCTGCCTCACGTCCATAAAAAGTGGTCAAGTTAGGCGCTGTCCCCAGGTCAATTTTAGTTGGTTGACCCGTCCCATTGCTGGGCGGTGGGTAGGGTAAGGCGATGTCGGCTCCCCGGTCAAACGGGGTTGACCTCAAGTCAGCGGTAGGGTTCTCAGTCGAAAGGGCCACAAACTCTGCTGGGGAGGGCGGCAAATCAGCAATTTCGCGCCAACTGAGACCCAAGTGTTCGCAAATGCGAATAAACAGGGTTTGGGCGATCGCGTCTCCCTTAAAAAAGTTAGTCAGCGGCTGGCGACTGCACCCTACCTGCGATCGTAACTCTTGCTGAGTGAGTCCAGATCGAAGGAGGGCTTGCTTGGCCACCTGAGCCCCCTGAGGGGATGCTTTCAATGACGGTTTAGCCATGCAGAAACTAGAAATCACTTAACCTATTCTATCGGCATTGGGGCAGAATCTTCCTCAGTGAATTGACTTAACTTAGACTTTATCTAGAACAAACGGCAAGTTTTTCGTTTGCCTGAAGCATTTAGGCTAATATTCACAGGACTTTCGTTATCGATCACCCCTAAACACGGGAATAAATCCACTAAATCCTAAGTGATTGACAAAATAAAATTCATTACTTAGGATTAATTCATTCTTTTATTGGGTATCCCAGGTCTTACAACTGCCTGAAATTTATGAAGTTTCCGTAAAGTTGCTGGGCAGACTCGTATTTCCTTTCAGCTTCCGTTGATTGACGTTTGACTCCACAACCACACGCCCAACGAGGTGACTATGCGATTCGTCTTTAGAAAGCTCTCACTCACGCTATTTGGAGCCGCTTTACTCGTTCTTGGTACCGGAAGCAGAGGAAAAGCCATTATTGCCACCGACTCAAACGCTTTGTTTAACCGCGTTCTACTCCCTGGAGACTTCAGTGGTGTTGTGCAATTAGGACGCAACCCCGACCCCTTCTCCAGTGGTTTTTGCACAGCCTCCCTGCTAACAGGTGGGCAATATTTACTCACCGCTGCTCATTGTCTAACCAATGGAAGCGGCTCATTGGATTTCAATCCCACCAGCACGTTTGCCTACTTTGACCTCCCCACTGGCCCTACTTCTATCGCCGTCAATGATGTCTTCATCCACCCCGACTGGACAGGGAATGTATTCATTGGTGATGATGTTGCCCTGCTAGCTCTTGCGGGGTTGGCCCCTGATACGGCAGCTCAATATAACATTTACCGAGGCACGGATGAGATTGGTCAAATTTTTACCAAAGTTGGTTATGGCGAAATCGGCACAGGCGTTTTCGGAGAAGGTTTTGATGAGTTTGGCAATGCGCTGTCTAACATCTTTAACTTGGGGTTTTATGGCTTGAATGAATTTGATGCGACAGAGGCGATTCTGCCGGGTATCTTTGCAAATTCATTTTTTAACGAAGTTCCCATACCGGTCACTGGTAGCCAGCTTCTATTTGATTTTGATAACGGCTCTACTGTGGTCAATGCTCTGGGTGGTTTGGGGCTAGGCACTTTTGAGGTAAACACGGCACGGGGCGATTCTGGCGGGCCTGCCTTTGTCAATAACCAGATTGCAGGCATTACCTCCTACGGCCTGGATTGGTTTTTAGGGGTTGATACAGATGTTGTTGGTGACATTTTCTTTGATGGGTTTGGATCCTTTGGAGAGCTATCTGGAGAGGTGCGGGTTTCTAGCTACGCCGGTTTTATTGATGCCGTATTGCTAGGGCAGGTGCCCTCTAGTCTGACGGGGCAGTTACCCTTTCCGACAACGCCGCCGGCGGAGGCGATTCCTGAACCGACGACCATTGTAGGCACTCTTGCCTTTGGCCGTTGGCTCTATCAGCGCCGGCAAACCTGGGGAAAGCGTCAGTCAGCCTCAAGTTGACGAAAAAGGAACTGCCAAAGCTATTAGACGCGATCGCTGTTGCGGGGCGCGGCTCTGCAACAAGTGCTGTAGAGGAATGTGTGGCTGTGCATAATAGCAACTTAGCGATTGCCAGGTTGTGAGTTGATTCAAGGTTAAAGGGGTGCAGAAGCGCTGCTCCCAGCTAAGGGTTCCACCTCTGCACTCCGTCTTCAATCAGGTGTCTATGGCCTTATCATCCGCCTGCCGCAACCTGCGGGGGCAAGGGTTTTGTCCGATAGCTGTAACTTGAGTTGTCAGAGCTACCAGGCGATAGACGGTTAGAACATCCCCTTAGAGTCACGCAGCCATCTTGGAGGATTTGCACCAGCCCATTCGCCAACGCTTCGTTTCTGGAACTTAAGCAAAGTTAACTTGACGCAAAGGCAATAGTTAAGTAGGATTTACTCATTCAAGACATCGGCAAGGTACCCTCAACGGTGACTCTGATCCTTGCATTGAAATCCTTGCATTAAAAAACTTTTCTAACTTCCCCAGACTCATGAATAGCAGCGTGCTTGTCGTTATCTCAGTCCTGACTGGGGTGCTGTATGGTGGACTGATTGTTTTTCTGATCTTTGCAGCCCGCAAAAACATCCTAGTCAATAGTTTTGGCCAGACTCATACCCTGGTTGGCAGTCTGGGAGTTGTTCAAATTCCGTTTGATTACAACTCAAAGGGCAAAGTCAGAGTTTACAGCAGCGATTCCATGAGAGAGTGCATTGCCCTGACGGATTATCCCCATTCCTTTGAGCATGGCGCTCGCATACTGATTCTACAAGTCAAAAATGCCTATGTCTGGGTCGTTCCAGGAGATTTTTAGAATTCAAGTCTGCGCCTAAAGTGAGAGTGCTAAACCCTCTCCTCTTCTTCTGCTCTGAATCACTCAAAGGACATCACCTATGCAAGCTTACCAGTATTCTCCTTCCCCTTCCCCTTCTCCACTGTCCTCTCCTCAACGATCTTTGAGCCAGCAACCATCGCGGATAAAGTTGCTGCCTCCGGTACCGCTGCCGAGAAGGAGCAACCTCCTTGACCGACCCGGTCTCGTATGTGCGCGATCGCTGTCTTAACTCAAAGCTATCTTCACTTTCAGGGCATAAATTCATTCTCAAAAATGATCGAGTCAGACCTATGGAACAACTCATTGGGCAAAAACTAGGCGATCGCTATCAAATCGGCTCTCTACTCGGTCGTCAGACGGGGCGGAGAACCTATCTGGCACAGGATTTACAAACTGAGTTGCCAGTTGTCATCAAACTCCTCTTGTTTGGTCCCGACTTTACCTGGGAAGATTTGAAGCTATTTGAGCGGGAAGCTGAGACCCTAAAATCCCTTGACCATCCGGCAATTCCTCGGTACCTCGACTTTTTTGAAGTGGAGACAGAACTGGGCAAAGGGCTTGCCTTGGTGCAAAGTTATATTGAGTCCAGATCTCTCCAGGCGTGGGTGCAGTTTGGTCGTACCTTTAGCGAGGAGGACTTGCAGGCGATCGCCAGCCAACTGCTAGAAATCCTCGATTATCTCCATAGTCGTCAACCCCCTGTCATCCATCGAGACATCAAGCCTGGGAATATTTTGCTCGGGGATCGTAGTGGCAACAGCCCTGGACAGGTGCATCTGGTTGATTTTGGCTCTGTACAAACCGTCCAGCATGGCGGTACAGTGACCGTGGTCGGCACCTATGGTTATATGCCCCCAGAGCAATTTGGGGGACGCACTATCCCAGCTTCTGATCTCTATGGGCTGGGAGCCACACTGATTTATTTGGCAACTGGAAAGCATCCCTGTGATCTGCCCCATCAGGCGATGAAAATTCAGTTTAAGGAACGGGTTTGTCTCAACCCAGCGTTGATCAATTGGTTGCAATTGATGGTAGAACCGAGCCTAGAGCTACGCTTTCAGTCGGCAAAGCAGGCATTGGAGGCACTGAAAAACTCAAGTTTCCGAGAACATATCCCAGCGATCGCCAACAAACCCTTCTACAGCAACGTAAAAGTTACCCATTCCCGGCAGAGCTTGGAGATTCTTATCCCACCAAAGCTCAATTTTGTTGAGCGAATCGCAGCCTTGATGTTCGGATGTTTCGGAATCATAATGAGCTGGATGGGGATCAGTCTAGGAAGTGTCGCTCTGTCTAATTGGAGTACTTTCAGCTCAGCAGAAGTCTTAGTTGCGACTATAGGTGGGAGCATTTTTTTACTGTTAGGTTTGAGCGTAATTTTAGGAGTGCTTCGTTCTATTTCGCATCAGAAGCTGCACATTGCGCCCCAAAGAATTTTTTTAGAGGATCAACTCTTTGGAATCCGGGTTCCATTCAGACGTGCTATGGCTCGTTCAGCGATCACACAAATTGAGCCAGTTCATATTCGATATAGACAAGGTTCTGAAGGAACAACGGTTGCTGTGCCACCTCGCATTAACATTTGGGCAGGTATCAAAAAACTTGAATTCAGTAATGATTCCTTCAGTTCGATAGGTCGGCTAACCGAGCAAGAAGTTGATTGGTTAGTGCAGATTTTATGCCAATACTTAGACGTGTCGCTCAAAAGGATAAGTGATGATAGCAGAGCTAGCACTAATCAAGAAAAGCCAGTGGCTCTTGCTGCAAGCGATGTAAAAACCCAGTTTTGCTACTCTACAGAAAACAGACAATGGTGCTCAACGGCTCGTGAGCAACTAGCTGAAATCAATCGTCCAGATAATGCTATCTGTAAAATCCAAAAAAATGAACAATCACTTGAAATTGATACACCTTTTGTTCTGTTTAACTCTAAAAAAACTCTTCTTAATACCATTTTACTCGGGATCTTACTAGAGTGTTTCGGTTTCTTCCCGCTGTGGATCTGTTTTATAAGAGTGATATTACCGATGATCGCCCCGTGGCTAAATACAGTTACCGCAGCCATACCAGAATTGCTGATTCCAATATTAATCATTATTTTACTTTCAAGCATTGCTCCTATGCTTGGGTTCATCTACTGGAGCTTTCGTTCAAAGAAAAATCGTCACGAATCTGTCAAAACTATCCTCAAAATAGACCGATATAGTGTGGTTATTTGGGAGCAATTTCAGATGAAACCGTTCCAATATCGTGAACGACGTTTAGCGAAAATTCCTCGCAGCGCCATACAAAAATTGAAATTAGTATACAAAAAGGGCGTGAGCGCGAGCTACCACGTTTGTATCTCTGGCAAAAGTGCGGACACAAGCTTTGAAAAAAATCTCTTCGTTGGTAACCGTTCCTTCTGGCTGTCTCAACAGGAAGCCGAATGGATAGCCTACGAATTAAGTGTTTGGTTAAACTTGCCCATCACTGAAGTTGAGGTTCGTTATGGATCAGATGGTTAACTAAGTTTTGCGAGATCGCTACCAGATTCAATCTTTGTTGGGTCGGCAAACTGGACGTAGAACCTTTCTGGCGGAGGATGAAGAAACGATTTCACCAGTGGTGATTAAGTTGCTGTTGTTTGGGCCTGACTTTACCTGGGAAGGGAAGATTTGAAGTTATTTGAGCGGGAAGCTGAGACCCTAAAATCCCTTGACCACCCAGCCATTCCTCGATACCTCGACTTTTTTGAAGTGGAGACGGAACTGGGCAGAGGGTTTGCCTTGGTGCAAAGTTATATTGAAGCGCGATCACTGCGGGAGCGGGTACAGTTTAATCGCAGCTTTAGCGAAAATGACCTGATCGATATTGCCAAACAACTGCTAAGCATTCTGGAATATCTCCATTGTCGTCAACCCCCGGTCATCCATCGAGACATTAAGCCCAGTAACATTTTGCTCAGCGATCGCAGTGGCAACAGTCCAGGACAGGTGCATCTGGTTGATTTTGGCTCTGTACAAACCGTCCAGCATGGCGGCACAGTGACCGTGGTCGGCACCTATGGTTATATGCCCCCAGAGCAATTTGGGGGGCGATCGCTGCCGGTTTCTGACCTCTATAGCGTGGGTGCAACCTTAATTTATCTGGCAACTGGACAAGACCCAGCAGATCTACCTCAAAAAGAGATGCGGATTGAGTTTGAGCCAGTTGCAACTTTGAGCTACCCGTTTACCCGTTGGCTGCAATGGTTAACCCAACCTAACCCAGCCCAACGCCCTACTTCTGCCCAGCAGGCTCTACAGCCACTAGCACAGGGGTTGAATGATTCCCTTCCGATTCAGCGATCGTGCTTCCCTTTTGCAGCCGGGGCACATCAATTCAGTTCTAGGCTGAAACTCCAAAAAATATCCTCATTCTTTGAACTGATTGTCCCTGCTGGTAGCGTGAAACTTCCCAAAGACCCAGACAAGGCAGGGCCATGGTCCTGCTTAGGTTGTTTTGGTCATCTCTTTGTGTCGATCACGCTCATCACTTATCTAGGCTGGGGAGGGGTTGGAATTACTCTTTGCCTATCGGTAATCTTCTCCTATATTATTGCTAAATGGTTTCCCAGAAGACATCTAATTCGTCCGTCTTTTTACAAACTGACATTAAAGCGGGAGAATCACTCTTTTATCCTTGATCTCTTGCCAAGCTTACCAGATAAAACAATTACTCCTCCAAACCAATGTCTCGGCAGGCTCAATTCCCTGTGTGCAGGCCATGAGAATGTGCCGATGTATTGTCTCGGCCTTTATTGTGAGAATAGCTCCTTACACATTCAGGGAAGTCGTTCTGAGATTCACTGGCTTTGTGATGAATTCAATGAATGGACAGGGCTTGAGGTCAAGTATAGAGACTATAGCCCACCAAGCGCTTGATCAGCTTTTAGCCTCAGGGGAATCGATAGATGCAAATGAAAAAAAGCGATCTTTGGCAAATCCTGAGCCTGCCTCAAACCTATGGACTCATGCTTGGAGTCAGCCTTGGGTATGGCATGCTGGTTTACTGGCTGGGCTTCGGCACCCTTGTGCTCATCCCTGGAGGCATAATTTCCCTGGGTACTTTGTGCCTCTGGTTTTGGCAAATTTATCCATTACCTGTAGCTGCAACGCTATTAAATCAGAGTACTTTTCAAACCCACTTAGCCCAATTCAAACTAGGGCCATCTGTCTCGGCTCAGCAGCATCCTTGGCCTCAGGTTTGCCAACAAGCGAGAGAAAGCCAAGCATTTGCTGCTCAAATTGCCGCTCAGGAACCTAGTCTCATTCCTGACCTGCTGGAGGCACTGCATACTGTTCTAGCCCTGGTAGAAAAGGTTGGACAGACGCTCCAAGCCTTAGATACTGTACAGTCAACGAGCTATCGACAATTGGCTGGTGAATTTTTAGTCGCTAATGGCTTTGTTGCACGAATACCTGAATCCCTTGTGTAGCAAGGATCGTCAACTGATCTCATTTATTGACAAAGTCTTGTGTAGTAGGCTTTTCAGCCAAAAGTCGGATTCATTATGCAACAAAGCCGTCGCTAATTGTAGACGTTTAGAAGTGACCCATGGTCAACTACAAGATTTACGTGACCAAGTTCTTCTGGCTCAGTTGAATCATCTGGATAGTGACTCTGATATGGGCCTACTCTAGCGCCTCTGCCTGATTATTGAGGCGAACCAGACTGTTTTGCGATCGCCAACCTTGAAATCACTCTAGTACCCTACGATGGCAATCAACCCACTGTTCAAAATATGCGTGTTATGGCAGCCGTGTGATGAAGCACAGAGCACAGGGTTGGAACCCTGCCCCTAACTCCCTTAACCCTCAATGGACTGGTCTTCTAGCGATGGCGATATCTTGTCTTATGAATTTCTGAATGACCTTCGATTTGTCTAACTTTGATTGATTTGATTCACCACACTTGCACCAATTAAATCACAAAACTACGTCTCTGCTTTTCCAGAATAGAAGCCATGAAAATTCTAAACATCAGAGTCATTAATTTACACAAGATTTGGCGGCTAGTCTGTTATTTACAGCAGTATATAAAGTCTAATCGCCCGATCATCTTAGGCTGTATGAGTGGTTTATGTCTGGCTTTCCTGGCTGCCTGTGTCAGTGGTTCTACTTTTACTGTTGATTCTTTTGAGACCGCAGATCGGGTGATTCGGGAGCAACTCCTGCCCAAAATTCAGGTAGAAACTGTTCATATCCCAGATGCGATCGCCCAGCGCTACACGACTCAACCAGTAGCTGATCCATTGCCCAACCTGCAAGATTTCCCCCTCTATGGGGCGCAGCCACCAGATAGAGCGAGCAACACCCTCTATCTAGAAATCTTTGGCTCAGCCGATAAGAGTAATGCCAAACGACAGGAAGAGCGCTGGCTGGTCGATGTGGCTGAGGCGTTTAACCAGAAGCAAGCGACGACCCGTTCTGGCAAGGTTATTCAGATCGGTGTGCGCAATTTGCCCTCCGGAATTGCGGCCCGTCTTTTGACTTCTGGGGCGGCAAAACCTGCGGCCTACATCCCAACAAATGCCCTATGGCTACAAATGCTGCGTCAGCAGGGTATCAAATTTACTTCTATTGCTCAACGGCTGGCTCCCTGTATGTCTGGCTTTGTTTTGCAAGATCAGGTCTATCGAGATCTCGCTAAAGCGGGAGAAGTCAACTTTGAACGGGTATTAGACGCGATTCTGGCAGGCAAGTTACAGGTGGGATATACCAACCCTTACAGTAGCTCCACTGCTCTCAACTTTCTCTACACCCTGTTTTGGTATAGCGCAAATCATGCCAAAGATGGCAAGTCTTTGACTGTCAGTGATTTACAGTTGCCCCAGATTAATTCAACTTTTAGTGCCTTCCAAAATCAAGTTTTAGTAACTTCAGCAACAACTCTAGAGCTAAAAGAAGTTTTTATTCGTGACTATCATAAACTCCAGATCATTGTCTCTGACTCACCCTCTTATGAAACCTTGAGGAAGCTTCCTGATATGGAAAACTTGATATTTATCCCCTTTGGCATTCCTCAAGAAGGAACTCTTGTTAGCTTTGACTGGAACACCCCAGAACAAGTAGAAGCGCTTCGGCAATTCAGTCAGTTTGCCCTTTCCCCGGTTATGCAGGGATGTGCTAGAGCATTGGGTTATCAACTGCCTGCCTCAACTCAAAACATCCTCACTCCGCCTTTGCCATCGGGGCAGGTTCTGCAAGCAGCTCAATCCTATTGGAAAAAGCGCAAGGACGGAGGGCGAAGTGTCTACATGATGGTAGTAGTTGATACTAGTGGCTCTATGGAAGGAGAGCGGCTCAATGCCCTGAAACAGAGTTTGCAACGAGCACTGCAAGAAATTAATCTAGGGAATTATGTGGGATTGCTGAGCTTTAGCGATCGCCCCCACAAAATCGTGTCGCTCGCCCCCTTTGACACCTCCCAGCATCAGCGCTTGCTGGCTGCGATTGATCATCTCAGAGCAGATGGAAACACCGCCCTATACGATGGGGTGATTGTGGGTCTGGCCGAACTGATGAACTACCGCAAAAAAGACCTTGATGGCCGCTTTTATCTGCTCCTGCTATCGAACGGTGAAGTCAATAGAGGGCTTAGATTTGAGCAGGTGCAGGGGATTCTCACTGAGAGTGGTGTACGCCTCTATCCAGTCGCCTATGGTGAAGTCAACCAGCAAGAAATGAAGGCGATCGCCGCTCTACGAGAAGCTACTGTCAAATCTGGCACACCTCAAAATTTGCAAAACCTCCTGAAAGACTTTTTTCAAACTGCCCTATGAGCTTGCGTTCTAATCCAAAGAGCAATCATAAAATGCTCCAACTTCTTTATCTAAGTTGGCTTTGCTTCATCATTATAGGCGTGACTCATCAGAAACTATTTGCATCATCACCTCAGACCATATGAATTGATCGAAGTTATTGCCCCTCAGAGCAATGGCAGGTCGTTGCTAAAGTATACGCCAAGCTCTACCATCAACATCATCAGAAAAAGACACGATTATCAAAAGTTATCGTGTTCAGTAATTTTGGCTAAGAGGAACTAGCTTCGATACCGCCTCCAGAAGCAATTGCCATGCTCTCAACCTATGGGCGTTCAGCCAGAAGTCGCTGGGCAGCCTTGCAAAAGGCATACCCCCATAGCCAACTTCTAAGCTGCGACTCAGTACCAAAGGATTTCTAAAGGGGGGGGCTGATTAGCCGTTAGCGGTAACTAGGCACAGCGCTATGGGTAATAGTGCGAACTCAGAAAATCATGTCAATTTAGACTCTACCTTGATCTTCCAATCCCTCTTAACGGCCTCTATCCTCAGGTAAAACTTGCTTAGCTACTCAGGGCGGCTAGACAGAAATTCAGAAATTTGCCCTGAGAAGGCCTGCTGCTTTTGCCGAGTCTGCTTACGGTACAAGTACCACTGCCGAATGCCTGCCGCAACGACTAGGCCCGAACCGGTACCGGCTAAAATGCAAAACCCAACGTTACGAATAGCCACATTGCGCTGCTGCTCTCGCAGGGCATATTGCGGTAGTGTGCTAGGCATCGTCTCGCCAATGACGTTTGGCTTAATCTGACGACTAATAACAACACTCGTGAGTAGATAAAAGACCGATCCGCCTGTAAGCATGGCGGGCAATAAAATGGATTTTACAGGGGAAGCATTCATTGGTTTTGCTGTTAGAGAGTTTAACGGATTGATTATGGGAGGATTCATCCTGGATGTTGCTTGACGAAGGTATGAATTGCCCTCATCCTCAACCCCTCTCCTAATGGGAGAGGGCGAGTTGGGTAATTCCTATCTAGTTCAGCAACGTTCTCCCTTTACCTAAAGGCTCCAACACGCTTGCGTCGCGCTGGAGAAACCAGGAATGTTAGCGAGAACAGGCAGTTGAGGTGAAAGTCGAAACTTCACTTAAGTTTGCATTTATTCTAAAAAGATCAGAATTTCTATACCCAATGAAATCAAAGAAATTTGGTTGATCTTCATCTGCTACTCAACCTAATAAAAACAAGATGAATGCCCTGGAAAACTTTACACACATTTTGTTTTCTTTCTCCGGTCAGTCTTAGATTGGTACTGCATTCTTTAATAGGCGAATTTTCCAGTTCATGCTTGATGCGCGCGATCGCAAGAGAGCATGTCACCTTTGCCGGCCCTCATCCCTCAGCCCTTCTCCCAACCTGGAAAAGGGGAGCCGAGCCATCTCAAAGCCCTCTCCTAATTTGGGAGAGAGATTAGAGCAATCCGGGCATACCAGAAAAGGGTAAGGGCAAAAGTGACACGTCCCTGATTGCAACGTTGATTGTAGCCATATAGGCTTTCCTGAAATCCTGTAGAGCCTGCGCCATCTCAATTCATACCCTAAGGGATTTTGGACTGGTGATGAGCTTGTCAAATGATGTGCAGTTTTGGTGGGGCAACGCCCTGCCGTGCCAGGCATTCAACCAGATATCTGCCGTATGATTTGTTTCAATTGGAATCATTCCGTCATGAAGAGAACATTTTTAGTTTTGGTGATCGCCCTTACAGGAGTGACCCTTGCGGCTACCCAACTGCCACAGATACGCCCCCATGTGCAGGCGGTAACCAGCCAAATTCCAACTCAGGTGCTTGACCTCAAGCCCCTTCAGCAAATCCGGCCTATGAGTGCTGTGGAGGAATTAAAACAAACCCGAAGGTGTGTGAAATGTGATTTGCGCGGCGCTGACTTAAGTGGATTAGATCTGAGTCGTGCGGAGTTGCAGGGAGCGAATCTAATGGGGGCAAACTTGCAACGCACCCTTCTCATTAATAGTGTGATGACCCAGGTAAACCTGACCCAGGCTAATTTACAGCAGGCTAATCTCCAAGGGGCTGATTTACAACAGGCTAATTTGGAGTCAGCCAATCTGCGCCAGGCCCAGATGATGCACGTCAGCCTTGATCAGGCTAATCTGCAATCGGCCAGCCTTGATCGGGCAGAGTTACGCGCTGCCAGTCTGGTAGAAAGTAACTTAAAGCAGACAAAGATGCATCGGGCGAGTTTGTATGGGAGCATTCTGATTCGGGCGGATTTGGCGATCGCGGATTTAAGCAGTGCTGATCTGCGCTACGCCAATTTTCTCGAAGCTAATCTCACCCGCACCAATCTTATGAATGCACAGATGGAGTTTGCCATCCTGCCCAATGGCACCACCTACCAGGGAACCGTACCCTACTAGTGCAGCAACCATAAAGTTCCATAGGCTCCTTCATCCCCGAAATCAGCTTCAGCTGAAGCTGATTTGTGCCCAGCTACTTGCTACGGTTTTCGTGATAATGATAAGATAGAAAGCTTTCTCAACATCAGTAGTTGATCACTTGATTTTGTCCTTAACTTTCTAAGTAAAACACTATATAAATCAGCTCATCTAATCATCTTTGCCCTATTCTCTTACTTGCTAACCTACTTGCTGTGTTATGTTCCAATGTACCTCTCAACCATATAAAATTTGCTTGCGAACCATCTTGTTGGTATGTGCGATTTTTGTCACGAATGTGAGTTGTCAGCCTCTCAAACTCCTTGGTTTGAGAGACGACAGCATTGAACTGCAATTGGGTGTTACCCAGACAGCCCCGGGTACTTATACCATCGCGGGCAATACCAACCTTCCAGAAAACACCCGCGTGGCCGTTGCGGCGGTTCGCTATCTATCCCTAAAACAGGAGCAACTTCCAGCCGCTGCCACCAAGCCAACCTACTCGATTCTGGCCTACCAGACGGCTCAGGTTAGCCGTGGTCAATGGCAAGCTCAACTCAATCTCTGGCAAGTAGGGCCGAGTGGCCAATACCAGGAAGCCTGGCAAGCAGAACAGGCCCAACTCAAGCTATCTTTGCAGCCTCAGGCGGAGGTTCTCTTTTTAGCGATGCTCAATCCCGGTAGTGAGGTAGATCAGTTGCCCCTCCTTGAGAAACGACTGCGCGAGAAAAAGCTGAAGCTAGATGGCAAGCTTGTTTACACCACTCCTGAAGGGCAGCAATACATTCTGGTGCGTCACAGCCAAATGGTTGCTTTACCTGTTGGGCAAACACGCCCACCTATGTTGCGGCCAGAAGCAGAAAACGGCGGGTGGGGGCGACGCTATTTAATGCCAGGCGAACCACAAAACCCCTATTTGCTAGAGGCTCCCACCGCACGAAAAACGGACGCCCCCTACCGGCGAGATGAGTTTTTACGCTAATCAGGTGGCTATGACGATAGGTTACAGTGGCTATCTTCTAAACAGTTAACTCCCAATTAAGGTCGATGACTGGGTCAAAGTAGCCGATGCCAGGGAATGAATAACTGCTATCGGCGTAGCGCACAATTGTTTCTCTGGTCTCTTGATTTCGCCAGACGAGGTCTAATCGGCCATCTCCATTTATGTCGGATGCCCCCGCTAAGCGCCAGCGTCGGTCTTGAATCTGTAAAACTGATACTACGCGATCGCGGCTTGTGCCCACCATTTCCCAGGTGACCACTTCACCGGTTACCGGGTTATACCACAAAATATCTGTAAACCCATCCTGATTAAAGTCTCCAACTCCAGCGACATACCAATTTAAGTTAATGACTGATGGTAGAGAAATAACACTTTTGCGGATTTGATTGTCTATCTCCCAAACAACATTTTCTCCTGTTTCAGGGTTGCGCCAGAGAATATCGACTTGATTGTCTCCGGTAAAATCCTTAACCCCGGCGATCGCCCAGTTCAAGTTAATCACTGGATCTAGAAAAATGACTGACTGGCGGTTGAGGTCATCCATCAACCAGACTACATTTTCTCCGGTAACGGTATTGCGCCAGAACCAGTCAGCTTTGCCGTCGCCGTTAAAGTCTCCTGTAGCTTGTAGGTTCCAGATGGGTAATGGTTGGAGCGGCAGAATTGTCAGTTGTTTGTTAAGATGGAAGTCATTGAACTTCCAGACTGCAATTAAACCATTCGCTTTGTTTGTCCAGATTAGATCGGCTCTGCCATCTCCGGTCACATCTTGAGGACTGACAACGGTGATTTCAAAAGATTCTGTAAAGGTGTTAAGAGTACTATCGGTCACTGTGATCGCGAGGGTCAACTTGTCGCCGTTGGTTAGCAGCAGGCTTTCAGTTGGCTTGAGCTTGAGGGTATAACCACCCGCACCGTTATCAATGACTTCAAATCGATTATCATCTATGGCAAAGGTGAAGGTGTCGTTTAAGTCGGGATCTTGGATAGTCAGAATCCCAATAGTTGCTCCTGGCAAGCGGTTTTGAATGGTTTGTTTGGACAGGGCCAACCCACTGGGGGGATCACCCACTGGGGCAACCATTAATGTAAAGCTGTCTGTATTACTGGCTGTTCCGTCGTTGACCGTCAGGGTAATGGTGGTGTTGCCGTTGGCATTTGGTGCAGGAGTCACTGCGATCGCCCGATTACCATTTGTGCCCGTCAGCGTTAACCCATTTGCAGGTACTAGGGTTGGGTTGCTAGATTCCGCCTCCATGGTAAGAAGATTGGCACCTGTCTCAAAGTCAAAGATGCCAAAGTTGAGGGTTTCTGTGGTGCTGTCTTCCTCAATCGCTTGGTCGGCAATCCCCAATCCACTAACCTGTAGGGTGACATTAGCGATCGCGGCTGCACCATTTGTGTCAGCAGTATTATCACCCAGAAACAGCAGATTCGGAATCTCGTAAACATCCAAAAATGTTGGAAAAACGGAAGCTGCGCGATAGTCTCTTAGCCGCCCTTCCAAAATTGTCGCGCCATTCGCTAAGAGGGTATAGGTATTGTCCTTAACAGCCAGGCTGTAGGTCACCAGACTGCCATTATCGACGAAGATTCCACTCTCTGCCTGGGTAAACAGGGTGCGGGTATTATCGGCGGGCGAAGCATCGGGTTCTAGTCCTGGGTTAACCTGGGTGGTACCATCCTCTTGGGCAAAAATGCTCAATGTCGTTGCATTCACGCGGTTAAAGCCTAGCTCAATCGCCCGACTAGCATCGTTACTCACGACAATGACGCTGAAGCCGGCTCGATCCGGTTTTCCATCCCCGTTGCGATCGGCTCCTGACAACACCTCACTGATCACCTGAGTCGTAAAGTTGATCACAAAGCCCCGATCCGTATCCAGGGTGTCCGGGGAAAGTGTGCGCGAAATCCCAGCCCGATCAAAGGGGAAACCTACTGCCCCCACTGTGTTGTAGGCGATGACGGTGCTGTTACTAGCTGCGTTAAATGCCGTCCAACTCTGACTGGCAGGCGATTGGGTGCCACCGAGTAAAACCGTGCGGACACCGATTAAGGGCCTATCATTCACCCCGATAACCGTGACGGTTTTGGTAACAGGGGTACTGATACCACCCGCCCCATCGTTTAAGACAAACGTGATGGTACGACTGCCATCACTCAGATTTTGCGAAACATTGTCATAGCGAATCGCATCCAGCAAATTGGCCACATTCGCCGGGTTTGCACTTGCGTTTAAGGTGACGACTAAATCATCCCTCCCAATCCCACCCTGGTAGGTGCCAATCTCTGTACTATTGACTAAAATTCGACGACCGTTTAGGGTCACGCTTCCTGTGGTGCTCACCGTCAGCCGGTCAGAGGCCAACCCGCCGCTGGTGAAGCTGACTCTGAGACTGCCTGCATCGAAGTTCAGCGAGTCGGAATCGGTGACGATCGCCCCTGAGGTCAAGGCAACCGCTGTAGCATTTTCGGTGTAGTTAATTCCATCTCCTGGTAGGGTCAGGCTTGGCGGCGCGTCATTCAGGTTATGCTGGTAATCTAGAAAAACCAGGCTGTTTGTCTCGATTGCCCCTGCTTCTACCTCCAGTAGCCAGTTTCCGTTAGCCCCGGTCAAGTCATCGGAGGCAGCTACATCGGCCCCAGTCAGTTGGTTCAGAAGATGGACAAAAGCCTGTCCCAATTCCCCTGCGGCAACATGACAACCGTAAAGGAGAATATCCCCCGCCTCTGTCAGCGCCTGTTGCCAAATTGCCAGCTCTGCCACACGGGTTTGCAAGTCATTGGCGGTCACCCATGCTCCCCCCAGTTGTAGACCTCCTGGGGTACCGTGAGACAAGATGTGAATGCTCTCGACGTTTTGGCGACCTACTAGCGTCTGCGTAATCTGGGCGATCGCATCCCCCAATGGATCGAGCTGGTACACCTCAATCGCTTCGTTGACGCTATCTAATAAAGCCCAGCCATCGGCGACGGCAGCGTCAATAAACAGGAGAGAAGACGCTCTCAGGGAAGTGCTTGCATCCAAAGATGGCATGACTGCAAACGCCGAAGGCTCATAGGGGCGAAACATATCCACTGGAGCCGCGATCGCGGGATTGGGTAAAACGGGGGAAATCATAAAAATCTCGAAAAGGTAGGGTAATACATCTGACAGGTCTGGTTCTTTTAATCGTCTGGCTGGATTGTTGAGCTGGGGTAGAAACTAAATAATTCACCTTGCCAACTCTTTCATACACGCTCCCCGCCGCGATCGCTTGAGAGACTCAGCCGTCTTCACAAAAGCAACACCAGAATAGCCTTGTTGTACCGCTCTGCATAACCACCGACTATCCTATTGCTCCGGCAGCAATTGAGCGTGCACTTTTGCCGCTGAAACCTACAGCAATTCCAGCCCTCTTTTCGCAACTTTCATTGCCGGGTTCATAGGTCATACTGCTCTCCTGAAGAGCGCTGAATTCTTTGTAATTCAAAAGGGGCAGTTGATTACAGTAAGTAGCCGGGCGCAATTAAATTGAAGATGACTTCGGATGTAGCGAGGAGCACCTCTGCCCCCCGTTTCAGCCGTAGGCTTTCCGACCAAAGCTACCTATCATAGAAATCATGGGGGTTATAGAGTCTGACCTGAGTTAGGAGTCAAACCAATTGAAGCAGAATGCTGGTAAATCTGGGTGACGACGCCAAAGTTATTGGCAACCGCTCAACTGGAATGTTTTATCCCGGTTGACTGAACGAATTGTGACAACTGAACGTTTTATCCGGATCCTGGGTCTTAACTTTTAGTAAAAATAAAATATTGCTCCAGTTGTAGACGGCCCATTTCGCCCATGAGCAAACAAAAAACTTCAAACTCAATGTGGCGCAACTAAATTCTTAGTCATGGCATCGCACCCAAGTAAAAAGCTAACCTCGGCTTGGTGCTTAGACATTGCCCTGCTGCAAATGTTCTTACTAGAGCCATCCATATCATCAGCTTCTATCCGACCTCCATCTGGGTGCAGCTTATGTTCTAGCCCCATAACCCTAACCAGGAGGAATCTATGGATCTTGAGCCGATTCGCACTGTTGTTCAGTTTTTGATTGCTTTTGCCTGTGGTCTAGTCGCTAATATCTTAATACCCCGACAGGTTCCGGGTAAGGTTGCTGGCTTATTTGGAGTTGGCTTAGTTGGTGTTTTGCTCGGTGATTTAGGCTATCGGCTTCTGCGCCAGCAAGCCAGCTCCGATATTCTGGTGCTGCACTGGAGTGTGCAGAATATTCCCATCATTCCGTCCATTATTGGCTCAGTAATTGTACTGTATCTGTTGACCAGCTTTCTTCGTTAGGGAAGGTACGGCAATTAAGGCAACTAAAAAAGGAGATCGCACCATAAATCTAAATCGCGACCATCCTATAAAACGGGCCGCAAGTCATTGCAGCCCACTATCCTTGAAGCTAGTTCTCCAACTTGTCAGCAACTTAATCCAGATAACCCATCAGCGTCGCTGGCTCAGGGTCAACAATATCGTTAGGAGCAATAGGACGATTACCCGGCAAAATACTGGCTTCGAGCAATGCCGGATCACTGGCCATGACAGGACGACCCGGCAGCCCAGATTCGCCAACCATGACAATATCACTAGCAAAAATCGGGCGATCGCCTGGTAATAGCTCCATAACAGTCAAGTGACTCGCTGAAATCGGGCGACCATTCAGAAAAGAGCCAACCAATTCCAAATGGCTTGCAGCCACAGGGCGGACTCCCGCGATCGTCATTGTATTAAAAACTTCAATTTCACTTGGCATAACAGGACGGTTCATAATCATAGCCGTTGGTTGATGGAGTTGGAGCGCTGTTTTCTTAGAAGCAGCAGAAGATGACTCGACCTTCTGCGCTGGCTTTGCTTCGACCTTCACCAACTCCGGTGCAGGCTCACTAACAGCGGCAGAGCCATTTTCATCACTTGCAGCAGTACTACCCATAGGTTTTTCCTCAGCTTTATCAATCACTTTTTCTTCTGACGCAGAGGTTTCAGACTGAGCAGTTGAGCGAGCACGGGCACTACTCGTATGCCTACGACCACCTGTCGAGCTCGTCCCTGTCGGCTTACCGGTTCCCATACCTAACCCACCTGCAATTAGCTAAACCTTTAGAGGGAGTCGTTCGAATAGAACAAGACCTAACCCCTTTGTTACACCTATCTATCAGTTTTTACGAAGCCTTCGTCACACATTATAAGGGTAGAAGAAGACACAAAGCCCCCTATCAATCACTGGAATTCCTTATCCAGCTAATTGTCTCAACTAATAGGCTTACCAAAAGTAAAGGGGGGCTTACTCCCCCCTTACAACAATCTAAACGCTGGCCACAACCCTGGCCTCTTTTGCCGTCAACCGCTCATAAGTTGCTCGCATTTTTAAACCCGTTAAGACCTGAAACAGTCCTGTTCCATTCGCAGAACCAGGATACTCCCGATGCTGTAAAAGTAATTCTGTCAATTCACCGTTATATTTGGTCGAAGTGTTGCTAAGGTGCTGCTCCAAATAAATCACTTCTTCCAGCTTGTCGAATTGACCGTCGACCTCCAGTACAGAGACACTATGACCATAGTAAGAATCTGGCCCATAGTGCATTCGAATACCTGGATAAGAGCAGGTCAGCTTACGACCACAGGGAATCCAATCAATAGTTGACCCCTCATCAAACAGGTAAGCTGGCTCAAACCCTTCAACTCCATCCCGCTGAATCATCTGAACCCGCAGAACCTTACGCTCCTTATCATCTTTAATGAGCTGAGTAGGTAAAACCTGCAATACCACATCAGCAAATTCTTTTTGAGGATCGATGTAAGCCTTAAAATCAGGACGCCGTGCATTAATCGCCGCTAGCACATCCTCGTAGGTGTGGCCGCGTTCTGCCATATCACGCTGGATCTTCCAGGCAATCTTGACTTCATCGCTAATGTCTAAGTACACACTAAAGTCAAGCAGACCCCGTACCCGCTCATCATAGAGCGGATGTAACCCTTCAATTACAACAATATGATTAGGCTCAATCACCTCTGGTGGGTCAATCATGCCTGTCTCATGGTTGTAGATTGGCTTGTTAATAGCCTCCCCGCTCTTGAGCGCCTTAATCTGCTCATACATGAGATCGAAATTATTCGCTTTGGGATTTAGAGCCGTAACGCCTAATTCCTTACGCTGCTTTCGATCAAGGCTATGGTAATCATCCAGGCAAATCACCGTGACAAGCTCTTCACCAAATAAATCTTGAATTCGGCGCAAAAACGTGGACTTGCCGCACCCAGAATCTCCGGCAACGCCAATCAGAACCACGCGGTCTGGCTTACTGGTCATAGGTTCCCTCTAGCAACGATATCTACTAACTGGTCTGCGTTTCATTTAAGTAAGCGAAATCTGCGGTCTACGGGCCATCTGATTGGCGTAAGCACCATTCTGTGCCGAAGAAAGGAAGCACAAACGTACCCCATCGCTAAGAAAGCCTTACGCCGTCATCTTCCCAGGGATTTAAGCAGAATACATAAAACCCCGTTCACCAACAGAGAAAACGTTTGCACCTAACAAAGCCTAGATGCAAGATCTCCGATAGGTATTTAATACTACCGCGTAAAGTGATTCTATCAAAAACGGGATCATCCAAACAAGCCATCATCGGGAATTGGTTACAGGTTTAAGAGAAAATAAAAATCTGCATTTTTTGCAATGTTTTCAGCATCGTGCCTATCCTGATTCAGTAGTCTTATTAGTATTGGCTATAGGACTGATAGAAAGCTCTTGCCTCCTTCAGCCCCCACCCAACCCTAGCCCTCGAACCCGGATTGCTGCAAAATGTTACGTTAAGTCAACCTCGGAGAGATCACGTCGATGAATAACTCAACCGCCCTAGGCGCTGCCGCGAATACCTCGGCTGGAAGCCGGATGTATCGTTACGAAGTCATTGGTCTGCGTCAAAATGCCGCCACTGACAACCTGGGCTATTCCATTCGTAGCAGTGGCAGTACCTTTATTAATGTGCCGTACAGCCGCATGAACGAGGTCATGCAGCGAATTACGCGCATGGGTGGCAAAATCGTCAGCATCAATCCACTCGATCCCAATGGTGCAACGGCAAACGTTACCGCTGAACAGAAAAACGGTGGTGCGACCCCTGAGACTAAACAGGAAGCCCAAAAACCAGAGAAACAACCTATGACTCAAGCGAAAGAAAAAAGAGCTGATGTTCCTATCAATATTTACCGCCCGAATGCACCCTTTGTAGCTCGCGTTATCTCGAATGAGCCTCTGGTTCAGGAAGGAGGGATTGGTATTTGTCAGCATGTTAAGTTTGATTTATCAGGGGGCGATTTACGCTACCTAGAGGGCCAAAGCATTGGTGTGATTCCCCCCGGTCTTGATAAGAACGGTAAACCCGAAAAGCTTCGTCTTTACTCCATTGGGTCGACTCGTCATGGGGACGACCTGAACGACACCACAGTTTCCCTATGTGTCCGTCAGTTGGAGTATAAGCACCCTGAAACGGGTGAGACCGTCTACGGCGTTTGTTCAACCTATATCTGTAACCTGAAGCCCGGTGACGAAGTTAAAGTTACAGGCCCGACGGGTAAAGAAATGCTGCTTCCTGATGATGAAGATGCCACCATTATTATGTTGGCCACTGGTACAG
Source organism: uncultured Leptolyngbyaceae cyanobacterium (assembly GCA_938023035.1). Taxonomy (GTDB): domain Bacteria; phylum Cyanobacteriota; class Cyanobacteriia; order Leptolyngbyales; family Leptolyngbyaceae; genus DSRU01. Next base: position 30,723 of record CALIDI010000036.1, read on the forward strand.
GGATCGCTCCGTTCCGAGCCTTTCTCTGGCGCATGTTTAAGGATGGAGAACGGGCGCTGAATCCTGACTATCAATTCAAGGGCTTAGCTTGGTTGGTTTTTGGCATTCCCACGACTCCTAATATTCTTTACAAGAAAGAGCTGGAAGAAATGCAGGCTAAGTATCCTGATAACTTCCGACTAACCTATGCGATTAGTCGTGAACAGCAAAATGCCGAAGGTGGACGGATGTATATCCAGCACCGGGTTGCAGAACATGCTGAGGAAATGTGGGAAATGTTGCAAAGTCCAAAGACCCATGTTTATATGTGTGGGTTGAAGGGGATGGAAGATGGCATTGACGAAGCCTTCAGTGCGCAGGCTGCTAAGGCCGGGATTGATTGGAAAGAGTACCGCAGTCAACTCAAAAAAGCTGGTCGTTGGCACGTTGAAACTTACTAATCATCCACAATTGATGTGTTGTAGAGGGCTTTGAGAGCATTCTCTCGAGCTTTTTGTTAGTTTCGGCAGAGTCTGTTAAGGCTCTGCTTTATTTTGTGGGTTGCATGGTGTTAGTCTCGTCTAATTTCCTCAAGCTAGCGCGCTGTCGTTGACCAGGAATAATGACTGGGGAAAAGGGTTGCAATGCGGAGGGAATAGGTTGGCTCGCTTTGTCAAAGGCTCTACGTGCAGAAGTTGGTGTAAATGTCGTAGCCGATCGCCCTAAAAATAGCCAGCCGACTAGCAAAGGGTGCGTGTCTGATAGAGGGCTGCATGATTATGCTGGGCGCTCAATGTTTAATATTTTCCCTTTGATAAGTTATTTCATATACAGAAGCTGAGTAGTTCTCAGCAAATAGTAAGGTTTAATGTACTTTGAGACACCTCTACTCCATTGGGTAGATTTTGGAGTTTCATTTTTTTAATTTCAAATAGAAAAATCAGACTGATAGTTGAGTTCCGCTGCCGAGCTTTATCGCTTCGAGAGCATATTGCCTGGCCATCATCTTCCAGTTCCTTCTTCCAATCTGGGAAAAAGGGAGCCGAGCCATCTCAAAGTCCTTCTCCGTCAATTGTAGGAGCGGGGTTTGGGTGAGGGCAAAGGTGACATGCATTCTTATTGCTTCTGTTTGAGGTTCGTGCCGATTTGGCATATTTCACTGGCATGATTGGTTCCTGATGCGTCATTAGGCTCTCCTAGGATGAGGGTGATAAGTCAATGCGATTGCTGAAGCAGATTTGACTGTTCTGAGGTTTTGTTGGGCATGAAAGACTTGCCTAGGAAGCTCTCTCACTGGCAGATGAAAGTGCCTTTATTAGCTGGTTGTTGAGTCAAGTCGAGGTCGTAGACCTTGTGTGGATATGAGTGTGTGGATATGAGGTGTAAGTTCCATGTGTTTTTGCTGAGGCGATCGCGATTTTTCTGAATCAATTTCTACAAAATCCTACGTAATTTCTTGTACTTTTCAACTGCGATTTGCATGGAACTGGTGGGTATTCTGAAATCGTCGCTACTTTAGCTGTATGACTCTTTATTGAGGTCGTTCTAATTGATAATTTTCCAATTTGATTCATGCCCAATCTTACTCAGAGTTGAGATTTAACCCTGAGGCGATCCCCTTTTAGCTGAGTTAAGATTGAAGTCTTTTGGGGTTGAGAGTGCCACTCTAGATTTTGCCACACGTTGATTAATTTCCTGGATTAAGACAATTTATATCGTTATTAGTGTTCACCTGTTTCTGTACTGGGCTAATGAATCTAGGCAGAATTATTGATAGGAGGTTGCCTGAGTGATCATGCAAAGTTTTCCTTTATTGCGTTGGGTTTTTGCTAGTAAAAATAGCTCATCCTTTTTGCCAATTGAGAAAAGTTGTGGGGTCGTGCCGCCCTGATGCCTCAAGCTTAATACCAATCAAGGATAAAGCATGATGGTTAGCAACTCCTCTCAATCCTTGTAGGAAAAGGATTTCAAGTTTTGGGTTATGCTTGTGCTCATTTGTGATTGGTATAAGGTTGACAATATTGAATTCTTCTCTGCAAATGTTTTCCTAAAAATTTCGTAGATATGGATTGGGGCAAGCTTACCCAGTCTCAGTGATGAGTTAAATTAAGCCAGTTAAGCACTTTTTATGCAGGGCAATCTTGAAACAAATATTTGGATTGGTGCCTCCCCTGCAAAGAGCAATGACGAAGTCCGTGCGGTTGCCATTACCTTGATTTCTCGCTCAAAATAAAGCAGGCTGTTTTCCCAAAGGTAAAGGAATTTTTGAACTCAAGTCTGTCTAAGCTGAGATTTACATGCCCAGAGATCTATTGGTTAGCTATGAACCTATAGAGTGTTAAGCTTTGCATTCTAATAAGACCAACCAATCCGCAGGTATTTTATTACCCTGGTACTTCCTAATCTACAAAGTTATCTCCGAAAAGCTGTTGATTCCCAGTCTAGATTTGGTTTAGACCCAAATTCAAGCGATTGAGGTTCTTTGTTTCTGGTGTCTAGAGACTGAAATTTCAGAAACTTTGAATGCTTTCAGTCGCCTGCCTTACTTTTTATCATTCACTACTGGAGATGACTTAAAATGAGTGGAAAACCTGTTAGACCTCTACGGGTTCTTTATGTAGCAGGCCCAGGAGATATTATTGGGACTTACCGTTACTGGGAAAAACAACAGGATGATCCTGCCCAGGTTTCAGTGACGTATTCTGGACAGTTTTATGATGTTTGCCAGAATTTAGGTGCTACTGGATATGCGATTGCGACTCGACCCCAAAAAGCAGTTTATAAAGCTGGAAATTTCATTCTTGAGCATCGCCCCAGGCCTCTCATACATGCGCGAGGCTTACTTTATCATCTAGGATTGCTCTGGTACAGTCTTGGTATTCTTATTTCTGCTCTGCGCTGGCGGATTGATCTGGCGGTAGTTGCAAATGGTACAGTGCACTGGTTTGTGTTGTTATTAATGCCCCTTTTTGGCATCAAAATTGTGCCCTCGTTGCACTGTGTTTTGTGGCTAAAACATCAACCGATTAAAAAAAGTCAGCGCATTCTTCTGGTGCTTGATCGCTATCTGTTTCAAAAAAGTACAGCGATTCTGGCAGTTTCTGCTGAGATTTTGCAGCAGGTAGCAACCGTTATTCCGGCCAATAAAGGATTCCGGCAGGTCAATACTCCTAAGTTGGTGGAGTTTCTCCCGCTCTATCGCGTTCATGAGTTTAATGATGTTCAACCAGTTAATTCTCACCGGCAGCCCTTTCGGGTTTTGTTTGTTGGGCGCATTGAACGAGATAAAGGTGTTTTTGATCTGCTGCAAATGGCAGAGCAGCTTGTACTCCAGGGGCGCTACCCGATTTATTTTGATGTGTGTGGAACTGGCTCAGATCTGAATCGATTGCAGCAAGCTGTTAAAGCGCTGGGGTTGGAGGCTGCTTTTACTTGTCATGGCTATTGTCAGAAAGTTCAACTGCGGCGTTTGTTTAGCCAGTCTCATGTGGTGATTGCTCCTACTACTACCCGATTTGTGGAAGGGTTTTGCAAGGTGGTTGCTGAAGGAATTTTAGTTGGGCGTCCGGTGTTAACTTCTCGCGTTTGTCCGGCTTTGTCTTACGTTCGGCCAGGGGTTGTCGAGGTTGAGCCTGATAATGTGCCCCAGTATGTTGAGGCTTTGCTCAAGCTTTATCAGGATAAAGAATTTTATGAGCAAAAGCGGCAAGGTTGTCTGACTGTGCAAAGCCCCTTTTACAACCGTCAGCACAGTTGGGGTTATCAACTAGAGCGGGTGATTCGTCAAGCCTTTGCGGCTGAGGCTTGGCGCCTGGCTTCAGCCCGGTTGATAGCGCCTGGTCAAGTCGATTCAACGGTAGTTGTGGAATCGGGTTTTTCTTTTAAGTGAGTGGCAAGTCGGTGGCGCGACTATAACCCCAACCGCCCTTGCGCATATTTCTGTACGAGTGGATGGAGCATATAGTAAAAGTTCTCTAAAACCAGTAGCGATCGCCAGAGCAGCTTTTGCAAGCATTGATCCAGTTGTTCGTTAGAGAGAGGGGCTGTCACTTCAGTCAAAATTCGGGTACGGGGCATGGGTTCGCCTATGCGGGCAAGGCAATCGACGATGATTTGCTCTTGGCGAGAGAGTTGGGCCAACTGTTGTTCTAGCACCTGGCGAATCTCACCAAAGATGGCGGTTTCTGTGGCGTGAACGGCCAAAAATCGATCGATCGCTCCCGCATAGAGATCTTGAATCTGGCTAGCAGCCGCATTCAACGCTAGAGGATTGCCCACGTATAGACGAATCAGTAAGCTCCAGTCGCGATCACTACCCGACAGGTCAAATTTACTTGCCAGCATTTCCCTGGCCGACTCTTCCCCTAGTTCTTCTAACCAGTAATAGTACACTGGCGAACTATCACCACTGCCTGCTAAGGTCGATGTTGCTTGGGGCCGCTCGCGACTGGTCAAAATCACGCAACTGTTATGATAGGCTTCGCCTAAACGTCGAAGAAAAGAACCATAGGCCTCATATTCTGCTGAGTATTCCTCTGAGCCACTTGGTAGCAACCGTTCTAGCCCATCTAATAGGATCAGGCAGCGATAATTTCGCAGATAGTACCAGAGGTTCAGCAACAGGTTGGAAGACCAGGGGGGGTTCCCAGGCAGCAACTCCTGGAGGGTTTGTAATAAATCTTCTAAAAGCAGGTTTAAACTGGGCTGATTGGTTAGCGATCGCCAGATGACCGCATCAAAATCACCCTGATGCGCAATGTGTTGCCCCAGCCGAATCCCCAAGCAGGTTTTACCAATCCCGGCGATCCCGAGCAGAAAGATCAGGCGGCAGCGGTCTAGCTCAATCCGTTCCTGGAGTTCGGCGATGTCGCGATCGCGACCACAAAAAATACCGACATCGGGGGCCATTCCCCAATCAGTCTGAGTTCTATGCTGCGGTAAGGACAACCCCCGCGGCTCTGATACGGGCAGCGAGGGCATAGAAGGCACAAATGATGAGGCGATCGCTGGCAGCACCGCCTGAGCCTTGGCCGCATAGGCCCGTTGAATCGGGCCTTGTAAATCCTTCATTCGAATTGGTTCCCCGACTGCATCACGCAAATGCTTCCAGAGAGTTGGCCCCACATTTCGCATCATGTGCTCAAGGCTAATCCCCAAATCATAGACCCGGTGAATTTCTTTGTAGCTTTTGCCTTGCCACGCGCCTTGAAAAATTTTGCGCTCTAGGTCATTCAGTCGATGACCTCGCTGAGCAAGCAAGGTCTCGACAAACTGAAGGGCCTCGTCCATATTCATTTGCGGTTCAGGGGTAGATACACCTCTTTAGTCTAAGGCTGAACTTTCCTGAACTTTGCTGTAGTTTGGGCTGAATTCAGTTTTGCCAGATTTGGGCCGATCCTTGACATAACTGAATTGGAAGTCCCTGGATTTCTTGGCAGAGTAGGTCTAGAGCCGTAATGCAGCCCTAAAGAAAAAATTCTGATTTTGCCATTACGCGCTCTAGTTAAGACTAATGCCTGTGTCACAAAGACACCTTAAGGAGTTCTCTAATGTTGCCATTCCTATTGCAAGCTCTAATGCTAACCCCTGTCTTGATTGCACTGACAACTTATCCATCCAGCACGCTGACTGGACATCTTCGATCACGCCACAAATCCGAAATAACGGATAAATTGCGGCGATTCGCTTGTTCGGGTTCCTCAACGCTCTGTTCGAGTAGTAGAGATCCGATTAGCCCGACCTAAGAACCATCCATACAGGATTCAGCCACCAACGGCTGCTCCCGATTTCAACAAAGAATCCAGTAAATACCCGATTAAGCACTTGGCGCTGCTAGGCTTCTGCTAATCAATGGTAAGAACCCACAGGGCAAGCCCCAGCAGGTATCTTGCCCCAAAAGGCGGGGAATAAACCCAAATAGATTCAAAACCCCAGACGGGGCTAAATACACTTCACGATTGGCTAAGGCCGGGTGATCCCCAATTCACAACCTATGCACACAAGGTGAAGACTGACGCAAATTCAAAGCGGGTGGGGGCTTTCTCCAGGTACTTCAATCTAGGCGCCTAAATAAAGATGTGGCTACAGCAGGAAAAACCTCAAGCGCTAAAGAACATCAACAGTCAATCGTAGAAAACCAGGATTGCTCAATGCCTTTAACAGGGGTGCATGTCACTTTTGCCCTCACCCTAAATCCCTCTCCCAATTTGGGAGAGGGACTTTGAGATGGCTCGGCTCCCCTTCTCCCAACCTGGGAGAAAGGGCTGGCGGATGAGGGCCTGCAAAGGTGACATGCTCTCTTTGATAATCAGATTCGTTCATTGCATCGACGAGAATTGGGAGAAAAACTATGAGCCTGAACAATCGCCGCGGTTTTATGTTTCGCTGGGTGGGTCGATTCATTAAGTACTATCTGCTGGGAGTCTTCGGCTTTGCGGTTGTGTGCGCTGTGGCTTTTGTGATGGATTTATTCCCACTGCTGTTGCCCTTTCTGCCCATGCTGATTGAATTAATCGTTCGATTGGCGGCCTTGCTCCTCATTTTTATTGCAATTGTAATTGTGATAGAGTCCCTTCATTACTGATGCTGCTGCAAACGTTCCCAGTCGGCCCTAGTGTTCTGTCAGGAAACTTATGACAGGTTCGCAGACCCTCAAGACTTAGCCCTAGCTTTGCCCCGACGCATGGGTCGGATGCATCATTTGCATCCAAAATGATGAAGTCGTCAGCGGGCTGCTAGGGGCTTCCCTAGGATTTCCCCGGCTCTCTGGCTGGTATCTTAAAAGCGTCTGCAAAGGGATGAGACAAAGGAGTGACCGCTTGCATCCTCCGGGAAGACGAAAGCTCCCCGTTTCCTCTTCCTGGGAAGGCGCTACCCAAAGGCAACTTTGCCACCCTCCGCTTGATTGAGGTTTTGGCTTGGCCCCCAAACCAAAAATTGGCACAGCAAGCGGTCAATCTCGAATATCCTGATTTGACCAACCTTGGGTCAAGCTCAGACTTTAATAATCCAGGCGTTACGGTTTTCTTTGTTTACAAAGGAGGCGGGCACAACAGGGATGGAGACACCCAGGGCGTTAAATGCCGCCCGGATTGCCGTCGCATGGGCAGACTCGTTGGTTCCAATGCTGCCAGCGGCAACGACCAGATTAGGGGTCTTTAGCTGGGCGGCTTCGGTTGTATAGGCGATCGCGGCATCCACTTCTAAAGCCAGTGCCAACTTGGCAATATTCACATCGCTATTAATGTTGCCCTCCCCTGCCTTGATATAGGAAGACACATCATAGCTTTGCTCCGCTTTGACTGGCATCCCCCCTAAACTTTGAATCACTGAGGTCAATAAATCCCGATGTTTTTATGATCATTTTGATTGGCCAGAGCAACTGCCAGTACAGCTTTACCCACATTGGTATTGGTTAATTTACCTGCGGCAAAACTATAAGCCCAAATCGCTTGATGTTCGTAGAACAACGCCGTATTGAGAACTTTAATGTCACTTTGGCTATTTTGCTGATTGCGTGATTGTGCGTTGGCTTGATTGGCCAATAATGGCACGCCTAACACCCCCGCAACTCCTGTGATTGTGCCAGCGACCAGAGTTTCGCGGCGAGAAAAACCTCGAGAACGACGCCCTGCTTTGGATGGGAAGTCAAATGGCTTAAAATCCACGGTCTTAGGTCTCCTAAAGTGAGGAACAGCATCGCTGACTAATCGGCAACACCATCGATGTCATCGTTTGTCATCTATAAGCGTGTACGCTAAGAGAAAACAATCGGATTCCTTTGGGGGATGATTTTGCCTGGTACGGCAGTGCCAAAAGATGCAGGACGACCATAGAGACGCAAGAACCCCGAAGCCATTTTTCCTGATTGATTGACACAATCTGGACACCGGGGGGCTGAAACCGCTGAGACCTCAATGAAGTCGCCTGCCGCTGCCTCTCTACTCTTACCGAAAACCTGCGTAGGTGGGTTTTGCCTCTATAGGTTCGGCTTCCAGCCGTCAGCAAAAAACGCTCTGTCAGTCAACGAGGGTGAAAGTTGGGGTGATCCAATCTTTGCTAGTGAATGGGAACGGTATCTAATAGATTTTGCACAATCGCCTTAGCACGTTTACCCCCAGAAACGATCATCCGGTGGGGTAGAACATAGGGGGCTAATGTTTTCACATCATCGGGAATGGCATAGTCCCGGTCTTCCATAAACGCATAGGCCTGTACAGCCCGATGCAGGGCAACCGCTCCCCGTGGGCTGATTCCTAAAATGACATCTTCTGGGCGATCGCGCGTGGCTCGAACTAAGTTAAGCAGATACTGCTGCAAGGATGTCTCTACGGTGACTTGGGCTGCCAATTGTTGCAACTGGTGAATCTCTTCCAAGGAAATGCAAGGCTGCAAGTCTTGTACCGAGGCATCTGTTTGTAAGCGCTGGAGCATTTGTAACTCTTCAGCTTCGGTGGGGTAACCCAGGGAGAGGGAAAGGGCAAAGCGATCCATCTGGGCTTCGGGGAGAGGAAACGTTCCTTGGTACTCAACTGGGTTTTGGGTCGCAATCACAAAAAAAGGATTGGGCACCTTGCGAGAAATGCCATCAACGGTTACCTGGTGTTCTTCCATGACCTCTAAAAGAGCGGACTGGGTACGAGGAGTCGCCCGGTTAATTTCATCGGCCAGTAACACATTGGCAAACACTGGCCCTGGCATAAACTCAAACTCGCCACTGCGGGGATTCCAGATATTTGTACCGGTGATGTCGGTAGGCATTAAGTCGGGAGTACATTGCACCCGCTGAAACTTGCCATCAATCGACTTTGCCAGAGTTTTGGCCAATAGGGTTTTGCCAACGCCGGGGACATCCTCTAGCAAAATATTTCCTCCCGATAACAGGGCCACAATTACTAGTCGAATGGCTTCCTGCTTACCGACAATGACCTTACCTAAGTTGTCTGATAGCCGCTGAATTCGATCGCGCATAGCCCTCTCCGTGGCAGTCTTTTTCTAGTGTGCCCAGATTTCGACTCGATTGGGCGACAAAATCAGAATGGGGCGCCTGTCACTTTTGCCCTCACTCTGAGCTGGCTCGGCTTGGGGGATGAGGGCCTGCAAAGGTGACAGGCTCTCTCAAAATGCCCTCAAAGCATGGATCTTGATTGATCCATTTGCCAACCCTATCCAAGGGGTTCTAGGTGGCGCTCTGGTGTGGAGGCTTAGACGGAGCTAAGACGACTGAGTAGCGATCGCGCAGTCTCGCAATCTGCCTGAATCTGGGCTTTCAAGTCATTCAAAGATGAAAATTTCTGCTCTGGCCGCAAGAATTTCTCTAGCTGAACGATAAGCGTTTTACCGTAGAGATTTTCATCCCAATTAAATAGATGGACTTCGGCTACCGGAGTCGTGCCATTAAGGGTGGGACGACAGCCCACATTCATGACGCCGATGGCTGATTGCCGCGGAAGCTGGGCCTCGTCTAGGGCAGGAGTACAGATTTCAACCTGGACGGCATAAACACCGGTATGGGGCAAAAACTTATTGTCGGGGAGGCGCAAATTCGCCGTGGGAAACCCCAGAGTTCTTCCAAGTTGTTGGCCAACGACTACTTCACCCATGAGCGAGTAGGGACGCCCCAAAAGGCTGTTAGCTATGGCTAAGTTGCCCTGCTCTAATGCCTGGCGAATCGCTGAACTACTAATGCGATCGCCCGATTGCTTCTCCAACCCTGCAATCATTACCTCAACCCCATGACTCGCCGCGATCGCTTGCAGGTCCTGAGCTGTGCCTGTGCGCTGGTGACCAAAACAAAAATCAGCCCCCACACTAATATGAGTTGCTTGCAACCCACCAATTAAAATCTGCTCAACAAACTCTGCGGGCGATAGCCTGGCTAACTTCCAGTCAAAGGGCAGTAGCACCAATTGCTCAACTCCAAGCTGCTTCAACTGCAACACTTTTTCGTGGGTAGGGGTTAACAATTTGCGGGGCTGACCGGTGAAAAACTCCTTAGGATGGGGCGAAAAGGTGAGAACTGTGCTGTGAGATCCTGACACCTGCGTAATCGGGTCGATAACCTGCCGGTGACCGCGATGAACACCATCAAAATTACCCAGGGCAAGGGCCGTTGGGGTTAATGCTGTCTGAAGTGATGAAGTCATCCACACGCTTTACATTTTGACATATCTTTTTGTCAGAATCATCTAAATCCCCCATTAATCTGGCTCAAGATCGTGGATTAAGTAAATGGCAGAACTGAAGGTGCCATCCCAGAGGCCCTAGGGAAACCAGAGTTATTCCTCTATACGCGCTGTGTCGCTACAGTTAAAGGCTCAGGGTTGTGTTGCTCATCCCGACCAATCTAGCCTTTTCAGGCTTTCTGAATGCCCTCAGGGCGATTAGTTCTGTACTGTCTGAAAGGGGTGCAGTCAACCCCAGGGTTTGCCGGTTGAAAGGGACGCGCTACAGTTGAAAGGCATTGCTTTTTCTCTATTTAACCTGCATGACCTTTCCCACCGCACCAGCCCCTGCCAAAGATCGTGCCATTCGGGAAACCGATTGGCGCTTGTTTCTGCGTTTGGCTCCCTATGGGCTACGCAATCGGAAATTGCTGATTTTGGCGATGGTGCTGTTAGTACCCGTGTCGGTTGCAGGAGCGATGCAACCCATCCTGGTTGGGCAGGCCGTTTCCTTTATTCGGCAGGAACCGACCACCTGGGAGTTTTTGCAAACGGTCACCCTCAGTGCTGGCATCAATATTCTAGCGGGGTTATTGCTGTTAACCCTGCTGGTGCGAGGTTTGTTAGATGCTTGCCAGGGCTTTTTGGTACAGAAGGTGGGACAAAATATTACGGCGGAAATTCGAGAGGACTTGTTCGACCATGTGACTTCTCTAGCCGTTCGTTTTTTTGATCGCACCCCCGTTGGTAAGCTGATTACCCGCTTGACCAGTGATGTGGAGGCGTTAGGCGATGTCTTCTCAACAGGAGCCATTGGCATTTTGGGCGATCTGTTCTCGATTTTGATTTTGGCGATCGCCATGTTTGTTCGCCAGTGGCAATTGGCCTTGTTGTTGCTTGTCATGCTGATACCCGTCACTCTGTTAGTAATTTATTTTCAGCAACAGTTTCGCAAGGCCAACTATAAAGCCCGCGAAGAGCTGTCCCAACTGAATGCCATGCTGCAAGAAAATATGGTGGGAGTGGGAGTGGTGCAACTCTTTCGGCGAGAAGCGTTCAATGCCAACCTGTTTCGCCAGGTAAATCAGCACTACATTAAGCAAGTAGACCGTACTATCTTTTATGACTCGGCCATTTCGGCCACCCTAGAGTGGATTTCTCTAGTAGCGATCGCGGCAGTGCTATGGGTAGGGGGCGCTTTGATTGTTGGCAAAGCGCTCACCTTTGGGCAGCTATCCGAGTTCATTCTTTTTGCCCAGCGCCTGTTCGACCCGTTACGCCAATTTGCTGAGAAGTTTACCGCTATTCAAGCGGGTTTAACCGCCGTTGAGCGCGTCAGCGACATTCTCAATGAGCCGATTGAAATTCGTGATGCCGAACATCCGGCAACTCTGAATGCTCGACAAGCTGCGGGCGAAATTCGCTTTGAGCATGTCTCCTTTGCCTACAAACCGGATGAATATGTTCTGCGAGATCTCAACTTTACGATTCATCCCGGTGAGAAGGTCGCTCTAGTGGGGCCAACGGGGGCCGGTAAAAGTTCCATCATTCGTTTGCTGAGCCGGCTCTACGACCCCAGCCAGGGGCGCATTCTAGTAGATGGTGTGGATATTCGTCATTTGCCCCAAACAGAGCTACGTCGGCATATGGCCGTGATTTTGCAGGATGGCTTTATCTTTGCTGGTGACGTTAAAAGCAATATCACGCTGGGCGAAGACTATACCCTGGAGGAAGTTAAGCTCGCGGCTCAAAACACTAATGTTGCCGACTTGATTGAGCGACTCCCCCAGGGCTATGACACCCTCCTGCGAGAACGGGGCACTAACCTCTCTGCTGGGCAAAAGCAACTCCTTGCCTTTGCCCGAGCTGCCATTCGAGAGCCGCGTATCCTTGTGTTAGATGAGGCTACGGCTAGCCTAGATGTAGCCACAGAGGCACGGGTGCAGGCCGCACTGGAGAACTTGCTGGTGGGCCGCACGGCGATTATTATTGCCCATCGCCTTTCCACGATTCGCAATGTTGATCGAATTCTCGTTTTGAAGCGGGGCGAATTAGTCGAAGCGGGTAGCCATGAGGAACTCTTGGCGTTGGGAGGCCTTTATGCCAGCCTTTACAAGTTACAAATGCTGGAAGACTGATAGGGAGCAGAAGCGCCATGCTAGCAAAACGGATCTTACCCTGCCTGGATGTGAGAGCAGGGCGTGTGGTTAAGGGGGTTAATTTTGTTGATTTGCGCGATGCTGGTGACCCAGTGGAGCTAGCCCAGGCTTATAACGATGCTGGGGCAGATGAGCTGGTGTTTCTGGATATTACGGCGACCCATGAAGACCGGGATATTATCTTTGATGTGGTGTATCGCACGGCTGAGCAGGTTTTTATTCCCCTGACGGTCGGGGGAGGCATCCAAAACTTAGAAACGGTTAAACAATTATTAAGGGCTGGGGCCGATAAGGTAAGTATCAACTCGGCTGCGGTGCGCAATCCTGATTTTATCAATCAGGCGAGCGATCGCTTTGGGGCGCAGTGTATTGTTGTCGCCATCGATGCCCGTCGCCGCCGTGAGCCAGAAAACCCTGGTTGGGATGTATTCGTGCGGGGGGGGCGAGAGAATACCGGCATTGATGCGCTTACCTGGGCAGAGACGGCAGCCCAACGAGGCGCTGGCGAACTGCTGGTAACGAGCATGGATGCCGACGGGACTCAGGCCGGTTATGACCTAGAACTGACGCGGGCGATCGCCGAGCGGGTCGAGATTCCTGTAATCGCATCGGGGGGAGCTGGCACCTGCGCCCATATCCATGCGGCCCTCACAGAAGGCAAAGCCGAAGCGGCTCTACTAGCTTCCCTATTGCATTACGGGCAACTTACCGTGGGGCAAATCAAGTCCTACCTGGCCGAACAGCAGGTACCCGTGCGCCTATAACTGGGGATGATTAACCGCCGAAGCGTAGCAAATACAACAAAATCTTGAAGAGAGAGCACCAAGATTGAGGGGAATGTTACAATACTCAACATATGCTGCTAATTATTGTTGCGATTGTCATTTCCCTAGTTGCTTGGTCGCTGCATTTGATGCAGCAGGCAATCGAGCAACGTGAATTTTCGTTGATGCTTGCCGGTACTCTAGTTGCTTTTTCAGCGGCAGCAATGATGGCTGTTTACTTTCTTACTAGTAGCTGCCTCGCTTATTTTTCAGACCCGACTCACACCTTTACTAGCCCATCATCTTCTGAAACCGTGATTTGGGTCTTCCCTTCTGAGGTTGGCACTGATTTACTCGTTGAGTGAGATCGCTTGATACCTGGTTAATTTCTTTCACGGTGGGAGTACCCTACTTTTGCCAGCTACACTACCCTGGAGGAAGCATAGAGCACTCCATCTTCCTTGTTTGAATGCCCGGCAGGTCTACATCCTTTCTCCCAAAATGGGTAAGGATTTAGGGTGTAGCTTGCTTCCCGCAGAGTGGGTTACGAAAATTGGGATGTACTCCTCGCAGTTGAAAGTCGGGGAAAGGCTCCTTGGCTGTAGGAGCAAAATGCTCCCCAACCCGCAAAACATCACTACAGTGCCAGAGTGAAGAGTCGCCTACCGTTCAGGTGCACTGAAGCCCCAGCCTACTGAAAAAGGCTTGTTTCAAATTTTACACAGCCGTACCTAGCGGGGTTGACGCATCAAAGCACTCCAGGTTTCGGTTCCAACAACTCCATCGACCTTTAGATTAAAGCGCCGTTGGGCTTCTTTCACAGAAGCTTGAGTTCCCTTACCAAAAATGCCGTCAATCGCCCCACGATAAACCCCAATTGCCCTCAACCGCTCTTGCAGACTGACAACAGCAGGGCCGCGCATACCGAGCCTGAGAATTGGGAAAGCTGGAGCTGTGGTTGGATTGTGGGCTGGCTTTGCGGGAGTTGCTGGCTCAGGGGCTGCGGGCGAAACTGGGGCAGGCTGTTGGGGCTGAGCGATCGCGGGATTGGCTGGCTCAATACCTGGCATTGGAAAATCTACCGAACTCCCTGAAGAAGAGGCTGGCGGTGCTTGGCTGGGCGAAGTCGCTACCTGATCGTCGGGTGCTGCTGGAAACAACCGCCCCCAAGTCGCATTCCCTGTAATGCCATCGGCTTTTAGACCCGCCGCCCGCTGAAATTGTTTCACAGCTTGAGCCGTTGCTGCATCATAAACCCCGTTGACCGTTCCTGGATAAAATCCCAACAGCTTGAGGCTGGCCTGTAACTCTACTACGGCTTCACCGCGACTTCCCAACTTCAGTACGGGTCGAGTCGGCAGGTTCGCGATCGGTGGAATCTGATATCCTGCTGGCGTCACTGCCGCTGGCTGAGCACTGGCAATCAAGCCTAATAAGCGGCCCCAAATTCCCAATCCAACTAAAAGAGTACAACAGACCAGCCAAAATCGATAGGATGAATTTGACAGAGTTGGTCGTCTCAGGGAAGTCAACATTGGTGGCATCCTTGGTCTGGATAGGGTTCGAGGGATGAATCAGGGCTGGGTTCAAATGCTAACGATACTAACCCCGGAAAGTCAGAACTAACCCCGGAAAGTCAGAAAAATTTTTCACGAGGTAGCGATCGCTACGCTAGGAGTAGTGCTTCAAAACAAAAAACCAGGCTAGCCATACTATATGTGAGTTGCCTGCAAAAACACGTCTGGTTTCCTTAAATTTCATTGAATTTTTGGAGGACGGCAAGTGGGCTAATCTCGTTTGAGCTGCTTTAGCTTTAGAGAGTCGCTAAAATTCTCACGGGATGTGAACAGACACCTTGTCCAAGGGCCAGCCTTAGGGCTTTGTCCAGGGAGAAACCCTGGGTTTCAATCTGGCCTTTGGCTGAACTACTGAGGGCACAACCTATGAAATATCGGGTGGTGAGTCGATTTGAAGGGGCAATTTGGGGGGCTGCACTTGGAGAAACGCTGGGAGCGATCGCCCCTGAAATGCAGCGAATATGCTCATATCCACGGCTCTACTTCTCCCCTGACCCACGGGGGGCAGCAGTGCAGATGCCCCTCAACGCCAATTTGCAAGAAAATGCCCGACGGTTGCTAGAGTTGGGTGAATGGGTGCCAAGTCAGAGTCAGCCGCCTGCTGACTTAGAAAGTCCCACGGCGCTGGTGCTGGCAACCTTGCCACTCACCCTGTTTTGCTACGATCAGATTGACCAGTTGCAACGGCATCTTAGCCAGACAGCGACTCAGTGGCAGGTGCCACTCCAGTCGCAAGGCGGATGGCATAAGTTAAGTCACGCGATTGCTCTGCTCTTGGAAGAGCAACTGCCCGATCAAAACTTTGTCGATGCCTTGAAGGCTGAGGATGCCCAAACCACAGGGTTGGCACTTCACTACTTTTTGCAAACCCCAACTGACCTAGCGATCGCCCTACGACGGGCCGCCACCAGTGAAGCCGCACCCCTTCTTTGCCCTCTTATCGGGGTGCTTGCCGGGGCTTGGAATGGCCTTGCTGGCATACCCTTGCACTGGGCCATGGGCATGCAGGCATCTAGCAGTGGGAGTGCTCTCCGATCAGAGATTCGAGACCTGGCAGAGCAACTCTTCTGCGCCTGGGCTGGGATTGCCAAGGGGGGCAAAGCAGAGGCTACCCTCGCCGTCACCGCTCTCAACGGGATCCGCCCTCGCTGAGTAGTATTAAGTGCATCACTCCTGGCCGCACGTACTCATACCGAAGGACAGGGAATGGTGACACTCCCTGTCGGGAAAACAGAAATGAGGCGTGTTGACTGGCAAAACTTTTTTACTGACGGCTGGAAGCCGCGCCTACAGAGGTAAGACCCACGCAGGTGGGTTTTCGGTAAGGGTAGAGGGTCGGCGGCGGCCAACTTCGTTGTTATTGATCAACTCCTGAGTCAGATGTTAAGCGTGGGTATGGCTACAATAATCAACAGTTCAGCGCACATTTCCATGGATTTACATAAGCGCATCTGTAAAAGAAACGGTAGAAATCAGAAAGGTTCCTGAAGAGGTTTCTATAATTTAGGTGGGCGAATTTAGTCGGTCGCTATTGTTATTGGTTGCCATTGTTCGCCGATTGTCTGCAATTGCTGCCTTCTTGGGTTAAGTAGTTGGCACCGTGGAGAATACTTCTGAGTCAGCTATTTCACAAATATTCTGTGTCCCTAAAACGCCCCATTGCCTATGCGACTGCTCTGGCATCCTGCTCGGCTACTCACCCAGAGTCGCTTTTTGAGTAAATCTGTTTCTCGTAGGTTGCTACAAGCGCAGTTTGCTTTTTGGCTGGCGCTTATTTTATTGACGGCAGCATTAGGGCATCGTTTTTATAACGCTCCTCGCCTAGATGTCGGTAAGGAATCACCCCAAACCCTCTATGCACCTGAGAGTGTCGTTGTAGAAGACGTTCGGGCGACTGAAGAAAAGCGGAAGTTAGCTCGTAAGGATGCGACCTCTATTTGGATTGCGAACCCTGAAACGAATGAGACGGTGCTGCAAAAATTGAGAGAGTTACTCAATCAGGGCAGTCAGATTCGTCAGATCACCGCTGATTTTCCCTTCGCGAATACTAGTTTGCTATCGACGACTTCCCAAATTTATCTGCGACAGGCTCCGAATGAAGAGTGGCATAAGATACAGCGCATCGCGACTTTAGGCGATGCAATCCTGTCAAGACAATCCCCCGATAATGACCTGACACCGGAACAGCAGCGGATATTGTCAGAGCTGGCAAATTATCGCCGAACGGAGGGTTTGACCAAGCTATACGCCCTTTTGCAGGTTGTTTCTCAGGCTCGACAAAACTATGAGCTGGCTGTCAGTGCCCCTCTTGTGTTGGAAGGTGATCGCGGAGCGGCCTTAACCGGAGCCATGCTAAACCTGAGCGATCAAGATTGGCAGCAGATGCAAGTCCGTCTGCAACGGATTACTCAGCGTATGCTTGCCCAGGGCATTACCCCTGGGTTAGATCGAGATGCCCTGGAGCATGCCATTCGCCTGAATGTGAGGGATGAGGTGCCCAGAACCGTCGAGCCACTGGCAACTCAGCTTTTGGCCGCTGTCCTACAACCAAACCTGATGCGCGACGAGGAAAAGAGCCGCCAAGCGGCAGACAAAGCAGCCCAGCAAATTCCGCCTGTGACAGTAACGGTTCGTCGGGGGGAACCAATTATTCGAAGTGGGCAAGTCATCGGTTCCGGTGAATTTGCCCTGCTTGACCACTTTGGTATGAGTCGGCGTGGCATTGACTGGCCAGGGCTAGCTGGGTTGGGTGGGCTGGTCGGTGCGGCGATTGGGGCCTACGCCGTTGTCGTCTGGCGATTTCGTCTACCCCAACGTCAGCGGGATCAAGTGCTGTTGGTGCTGTTAGCCCTGAGTACCCCTATGGCAATGCTACTCCGGTTGCCTCCAACGAATCTACCTGCTGTTGGTCTGCTGGTGGGTACTTTCTATGGGGCACCCTTGGGAATTGCAGTGCCACTGCTGTTGGCTATTCTCCTCCCAATTGGCATGACGGTGCCCTGGACTAGCCTGGTCTCTAGTGCCCTCGCGGGAATTCTCTGTGGCTTTTTGGGCAGTCGCGTGCGATCGCGGGAAGAGTTAGCATGGCTAGGAGCGACTGCCGCGATTTTGCAAGGCGTTGTCTATCTGGTGCTGAATTTGCTGGCAAGTGAAGAGTTGAGCAAACTCCCGGCTAATGCCGCCATGCACAGCCTGATGGGGTTAGCCTGGTGCATTGTGGCGATCGGCATCAGCCCCTACCTGGAGCAAGTGTTTGACCTTGCTACCACGATTCGGCTAGTGGAATTGGCAAACCCCAATTGCCGCCTGCTCAAGCGTCTGGTTTCAGAAGCTCCGGGTACCTTTCAGCACACCTTGTTTGTGGCAACCCTGGCCGAAGCAGCTGCTCGGGCACTGGGCTGCAATGTTGAGCTGGTAAGAACTGGAACCCTGTACCACGACATTGGCAAAATGCATGACCCCCAGGGCTTCATTGAAAACCAAATGGGTGGCGTTAACAAGCATGACGAAATGGATGACCCCTGGAAAAGTGCAGAGATCATTAAAAAGCACGTGACCGAGGGGTTAGTGATGGCGCGCAAATGTCGGCTTCCCAGTGCGGTGCAGGCCTTTATCCCAGAGCATCAAGGGACGATGCTAATCGCCTACTTCTATCACCAAGCTCAACAAAGGGTGGCACAAAATCCACAGCATTTAAACCTGCCGCCCCTGCGGGAAGCCGATTTCCGCTATGACGGCCCCGCTCCGCGAACGCGGGAAACAGGTATTGTAATGTTGGCAGACTCCTGCGAGGCCGCGCTGCGATCGCTCAAAGATGGCACCTATGATGAAGCCATGAACATGATTAACAAAATCTTGAAAGCCCGTTGGCAGGATGATCAACTGGTCAACTCTGGCTTAACCCGCCAGGATTTGTCAAAGATCGCGACTATTTTTGTCGATGTTTGGCAACAGTTTAACCACCGCCGGATTGCTTATCCCAAGCTGGCAACCGTACCCAAGCCAGCAGTGGGTGAACCGGTTCGATAGAATAGAAGGAATATGTTACAAATTGTTGCGTCATGAAGCTCACTCGGATTGACCTGAATAGCTGGATCTTTTACTTCGCTGACAAGACCATTCTGGTCGATCCTTGGCTGGTTGACCCTTTGGTTGTGGGTGCTCCCTGGCTATTTAAGGCTTACCATACGGTTCCTCCCATTTACACCCCCACATCCCTGCCTTCCGTCGATTTGATTTTGCTTTCCCAGGGGTTGGATGACCACTGCCATCAACCGACGCTAAAGCAGCTTGACCGAGCCATTCCTGTTGTTGCCTCTGCAACTGCTGCTAAAACAGTGCGCAGACTCGGCTACACCCGGGTAACCGAACTGGCCCCCTGGCAAACATTTCATCTTGATGCGTTGCAAATTACCGCTGTGCGGGGTGCTGAAATTCAGCCAGGTCAGGTAGAAAACGGTTACTATTTGATTGATGCAGGTCGCTCCATTCGTCTCTACTATGAACCCCACCAAGCAGCCGCTGCCGAGGTGAAAGCAAGATTGGGTGGGGTCACGGTTGCGATCGCGCCCATTGTGGGCCAAATTTTTCCCCTCCTGGGGCAGGTGATTATGGGGCCAGAGCAGGCGCTCCAACTGGCGCAGATTGTGCAGCCGCGCTACTATGTGCCGACCACACTGGGCGATATCCAGGCCACTGGCCTACTACCCGGATTGATTAAAACGGTTGGCAGTATCCCAGAGTTTCGCGATCGCCTGCTGGCTTCCGGCCTAGAAACGCAATTGCTACTGCCTGCCCCTGGTGAGACCCTAGAAATTGCTGCCTAAAGGCATTGCAAAATACCCCACAAGACCCGTTTGCGAAACCTGCCCAAAGGACAGATGCCGCCAAAGCATAGCTTAGTGTTCTCTAGGCCTCTGTAGTAAAGTTCCTAGCTTCGCAGATAATTCAATCTCCACACGATGCTAAGGCAAGACCCCAAACGGTTAAAAAACCGCTACGCTGATTGTCCCGTAGGCGGCTTTCGTGGCGCTCACCACATCGAGGGACCCCAAACGGTTAAAAAACCGCTACGCTGATTGTCCCCCAGCCCTGTAGGATGGATAACTGTAAAGAAAATCTAAAATTCTCTCAGTCCTATGAGTCATCCCGATAGCATCGCGCCCCATGGTGGCACATTGATTCAACGGATCGCATCCCCTCAGCAGCGTGAAGAATTCCTCAGCAAGGCGGACTTCTTACCACGCGTACCGTTGGATGCACGAGCCGTATCGGACTTGGAGATGATTGCGATCGGGGGGTTTAGTCCCCTAACCGGGTTTATGGAGCAGGCGGACTATCACCGCGTCGTCAACGAAATGCATCTGGTCAATGGGTTACCTTGGTCGATTCCAGTGACTCTGTCCGTCACAGAAGCCATTGCCGAGCCTCTGCAAATCGGCAGCCTAGTGCGGTTAGATAACCCGACTGGTCAATTCATCGGTGTGTTGGAGTTGACCCAAAAATACACCTACGACAAACGCCACGAGGCTCTAATGGTGTATCGCACCAACGAGGAAAAGCATCCTGGGGTCGCCGTTGTTTATAACCAGGGCAATATCAACTTGGCAGGCCCAATCTGGCTGCTACAACGGGAGGCAGATCCTCGCTTTCCTACCTACCAGATTGACCCAGCGGAATCCCGCGCGCTCTTTCGTGACAAGGGTTGGAAAACGATTGTCGGTTTCCAAACGCGTAACCCCATTCACCGCGCCCATGAGTACATCATCAAATGCGCCATGGAGATAGTTGATGGTTTATTTTTGCACCCCCTAGTGGGGGCCACCAAAGAAGATGACATCCCCGCCGATGTCCGCATGCGCTGCTATGAAATTATGCTAGAGCATTACTTTCCCCATGAACGGGTGATTTTGGCAATCAACCCGGCAGCGATGCGTTATGCTGGCCCCCGTGAGGCGATTTTCCATGCGCTGGTGCGTAAAAATTATGGCTGTACTCACTTCATCGTGGGGCGAGACCATGCCGGTGTCGGTGACTATTACGGCACCTATGACGCTCAACATATTTTTGATGAGTTTAGTCCTGGGGAATTGGGCATTACCCCCCTCAAATTTGAACATGCCTTCTACTGCTTACGCACCAAGCAAATGGCGACGACAAAAACCAGCCCCAGCACTCGCGAAGAACGAGTGCATCTATCTGGGACGAAGGTGCGAGAAA
Source organism: uncultured Leptolyngbyaceae cyanobacterium (assembly GCA_938023035.1). GTDB lineage: Bacteria > Cyanobacteriota > Cyanobacteriia > Leptolyngbyales > Leptolyngbyaceae > DSRU01. The sequence goes on from CALIDI010000036.1 coordinate 51,584, forward strand.
TGTTGCGTCGGGGAGAGACTCCGCCCCCAGAGTTTTCTCGCCCAGAGGTGGCCCGTGAGTTAGCCCAAGCCATGAGGATAACGGAGCCATCTTACGAAATCTAGCGTTTGCTTCAATTCCCGACTTGAATCAAGCGACATTTCCATTCCATAGCGAGTATTTGTGCCCGTGTGCTTGTCCGGTAGCGCTGACAATACTGGGCGAAAAGTACCCACGGTTTGGGCAGCCATCCCTGCTTTATCAACAGGTTTGGCTGTTTTGGTTCATTCAGACGTCCATATGATGCCGACATGCCAGGAGTTTCAACAACTTTCTCCTAAAATGAAAATGACCGACCCTACAGAAACCAGAATTCTCGACGTGCCCAGTGGTATAAATGAGGAACCTCTAGCCAGAAATATCTAAAAAATCGTGACGTGAGCGAGGGGCCGTGACATTTGTGTCCCAATCAACTCAGCCGATACCGCTGACTTATACCCTTGGTTCCTTGAGAGCTAAACTTCCCTCGCGAGAAAAACCTTTCACACAATCTGCGATGCTCACGGTTCCGCTCAAGCCAATCAACCCTACATCCGTATCATTCCGGAGCGGTGCTTCTAATAGGAGTAATATTTTCTAACTAAAGTTTTAAAAGCATACTAGACTGAGGTTCAGAATCATAATAAGATTCACATTTGATTACGGGTCATTCGGATCGCAGTCATATCATTTGATTACCTGAGGCAAAAAATCGTGGGCTTATTTAATCGGTTCCATCTTTCCCGCGACATGGGAATTGACCTGGGCACAGCTAATACCCTGGTTTATGTTTCGGGCAAGGGTATTGTATTGCAAGAGCCTTCTGTTGTGGCGATTGACCAGGATGAAAAAGTGCCCCTAGCTGTTGGCGAAGATGCCAAGCGTATGCTGGGGCGTACTCCAGGTAATGTTGTGGCTTTGCGACCCTTGAGAGATGGCGTGATTGCTGACTTCGACACAGCAGAGCTGATGCTCAAAAAGTTTATCTCGCGGGTGAATGATGGCAAGACTCTGGTTTCACCGCGAGTGGTGATTGGTATTCCCAGTGGCGTTACGGGAGTTGAGCGGCGTGCGGTAATGGATGCAGCTTCCCAGGCGGGTGCGCGAGATGTCTATCTGATTGATGAACCTGTCGCTGCTGCAATTGGCGCTGGTTTGCCGGTCGCCGAACCGACTGGCAACATGATTATTGATATTGGTGGTGGTACCACGGAAGTGGCTGTGTTGAGCTTGCAAGGAACGGTATTGAGTGAGTCTGTGCGAGTGGCGGGTGATGAATTGAGTGATGCCATTATCCAATACATGAAGAAGGTTCATAACCTGGTTATTGGTGAACGCACTGCTGAAGATATTAAAATTACTGTTGGGTCTGCCTACCCAGTGGATGACAATGCCACGATGGAAGTGCGCGGTTTGCATTTGTTGTCTGGCTTACCTCGAACTGTAACGGTGAAGAGTGCAGAAATTCGCGAGAGTATGGCAGAGCCTCTGGCCGTAATTGTGGATGCGGTGAAGCGTACCCTTGAGCGGACTCCCCCTGAGCTGGCGGCTGATATCATTGATCGGGGGATTATGTTGGCCGGCGGTGGTGCTTTGCTGAAGGGTCTGGATACATTAATCAGCCATGAAACTGGCATTGTTGTGCATGTGGCTGCCGATCCATTGAGCTGTGTTGTTTTGGGTACAGGTCGGGTTCTGGAAAACTTTAAGCAACTGGAGCGCGTCTTCAGTGGGCGATCGCGCAATTTCTAGAAATCCTGTGTGGGAACCACAGGTTGAAGTCGAGCTTGTCAGTGATTTCTCTAGACAAGCGATTAATTTTGATTGCTACTATCAGTAAGGAATGGCCTGCTCAGTCTTCCTGTTTACTCTTCCTGATATAGGGTGACTTTTTAATGTATTCCCTACGCCGCTGGTGGGATCGACATCGAACCTTTTTAGTGCTGGCTAGTCTGGCACTAGGTACTGGAGTTTTTCTGCAACAGACTGGTGGCGGTATTATCTACGAAGTGTATCGACTTTTGGCGCAACCATTTCATGCAGGTTCGCGATCGGATTTGGTTTTACAAGATGCCCGCTTGCAAGAGTATCAGCAGCGCCTGGAAGAATTAGAAAGTCAGAATCAGCAACTGAAAGAGTTGTTAGAGTTTAAGGGCAAGATTCCTAAGCAAGGAATTACCGCCCAAGTGATTGGCAGAAGTGCGGATCATTGGTGGCAGCAGTTGCTATTAGGGCGAGGCCGGTCTGATGGAGTCCAGGTTGGGGATGTGGTGATGGCTCCAGGGGGACTGGTCGGTCGAGTTTTTGAGGTCACTCAGGGGACTTCGCGAGTGCTGTTGTTGAGTGATCCTTCTAGTCGGGTTGGCGTGACGATTAGCCGCAGTCGCTTTATGGGCTATATGCGAGGCACATCAGCAAACCGGGCGGTGATGGAGTTTTTTGATAAGGTTCCCGATGTGCAACGCGGCGATATGATCGTAACTTCAGGGTTTAGTTGCCTTTTTCCGGCAGGCTTACCGATTGGTCGAGTCGAGTCTGTGGATCTGAGTAAAAGCCCAGCTCCAGAGGCAGTGATTACTCTCTCATCACCAGTGAGTTCTTTGGAGTGGGCGATGATTTACCCGCGCAGTCAGTCTCAGTCGTCAGAGGCTTCCTGTGATGCGACGGTTTCTCCGCGATCGCCAGGCTAAGGAGGTTTCTAGCAAACCAGCGAATGATGGTTTATTTCACTTGGGGCGATCTGATAAAAGTAACACTGTGAACTGACCTTCTTTCCAGGCAATGATTCCACCAAGGTTTTAAGGAAGTTTATCTGGCAGCGATGAAAAGTGACTTTGCTAACAGCACCCTGAGAAAAAAAATATTCACTCCAACGGTATTAAATGGTTTGGTGACTGCTGGCTCAGTTCTGTTGTGTCTGCTGATTCTTCCAACTCGGCTGCCAGGTATGGAGTTGGCTGGAATTGGGCCAAACTGGTTGCTGATTTGGGTTGTGGTTTGGAGTGTCAAGCGATCGCCCCTACAGGCCGCTCTAGCGGGCGTTACCCTGGGGCTGATTCAGGATGGCATGACCTCTGCTCACCCTACTCATGTTTTTAGTCTCGCTTTGGCAGGTGTCTTAACGGCTCTGATTCGCAAAGAGCGCTACCTCCAGGAAGACTTCATCTCGATCGCCCTCATCACCTTTGGCATGGCTGTCATCGCTGAAACAGTCACGGCCATTCAATATAGCCTGCTGGCCAATCGGGAGCGCTCCCTGGTTGAGATCTGGAGCTATCACCAGTTGATTGCCCTTAGCTCTGCCATTCTCAGTAGCCTCTGGGCACCAGTTGTTTACTTTCCCCTCAATCGTTGGTGGCAGTATATCAATAACCAACAACTTTCCTGATTTGAGAAGGCGACCAATCCCATTTTGAGCCGATTTCCCTCAGTTCTCTTTAAGCGAAGGAAGATTGTAGAGTGGTTGGCGATGCATCGCTTTACCCTGGGCACAGTCTAAAGGGTCAATTTGCAGCATTTCTCTGTTCGTCGCATTGCCTGTAATAGGATCGCTTCACTAGGTGCCTTCAATCTATTAGCACCAACTCCATCCGTCGCGACCGTAACGGTATCACCTTTATTCAGTCCACCCTGACTTCTAGTGGACGAAGGCATCAGTCTGGCTACCCTCACCCCAACCCCTCTCCCAGAGCGGGAAAGGGGGCTTAAACCCTTTCCTGAGTCGATTACTCCGATTGCAACTGGGGCTGATTTTTTCTCAGAGCAGGAGAGGGGCTTTGAGCTGTTTCCCGCTTTGCCCTGATGGGAGCAGGGGCATAGCCCTGGCGGGCATTCAAGCAAGGGCTATGCGGATGGCTGAGGCTAGTCCAGAAATTTCTGCCATTTGAGTC